>JBGAPK010000061.1:0-2173 GCA_044221315.1 Phycisphaerales bacterium
GGTCTCGGCCTTCTTGGCGGAGGCAATCCAGAAAATCCAATCTCGGCGGGCGGCAGGCGTGACATCCATCCACGCCTCCCGAACCTTGGATGACGCGGCAGCGAGAGCCTTTCGCAGATCGGGCGGCACCTTGGGTTCCGGTTCCACTTCGGCGGGCGCGATCTCGAGGGAAACGACTTCTCCCAAACGCGCACCCGCCGCCTCGCGCAGCTTTCGGTCTACCTTCATCCAGTGGCCACCTTGGCCGTCGGGTTCGAGCGTCGCACGGAACGGAGTGCCGTTCAGGGTCCCACGCACCGAGACCATGCCCCGGGATGGAAGAACCGCGCTTGATTCAATCGGCAGGGTCAGGAACGCCCACGAGACCCGCTTCCCGCTCGAATTCTTCGGGGACAGGAGTGCGGCGGTGAAGGCGACGCGAGCGGCCGCGAGCTTGAGACCCTTGGTCTTCATGACCCGACCCTCCACCTGCTGCGATGCCCCGCCAGGGCGCGCACGCGAAGAGAGCGACTCGCAACGATTCTTGAGCGATCTGAATCAGGGTCACAGTACGCGAGTTGAGTTCCTTGTGGCTGGCGTCCGCTCTTGGGATTCCAGAGTCAGGGCTCTCGTCGGATCAGAAGCCTCTCTCGAGGCATGGTGCAGGACACGCCGGTCCCGGGCGCTCTTCACGTACGGCGGCGCCGTCCATCGGTGCGCCTTGACTCCAGAGAGGTCCAGGCTCATTGGCCTTCGCGCGTAAATTCGTAGCGGCGCGGCGTGCCGCCCTTCATATAGCCAGTGGTGGCGGAGAGCTTGCCGTCGGCCGAGAGTTCGTACACGATGCGCTTCGGGTAATCGTGGCGCGGATTGTCGAAGACAGCGCGTGTGCCGCCGGCCTCGGTCGGGCCAAACTCCGTGAGCACAAACTCGGTCTTCGGCGCGCCGCCGGGCTGCGCGGCGTAGACCAGCCCGCCTTCGCGCTCGACGATCCGCAGGTACTCGAACGCGACCATCTTGCCGCTCGTGTTGACCGTGCGCGATACGGCGAGCATCGCCCCGCCCAGCGGCGGACTCCAACGTTCCTCTATCGACGACCCCGAGGACCGAGTCCCCACCCATGCGCCGGCGATCCAGGCCACATCGGCGATCGCGGCCTTGGCCGGCGTCGGCAGCGGGATGTCCTCGGCATGGCGGTAGAGCCCGACCGATTCGGCCCCCCCGCCCCCCGCCGGCGGATCGACCGCGACACGCACGATCAGCCCCTCGGGCGTGACCTGGAAGCGCCGCCGGATCATCCCGATCCCGGGCTTGCCGGGTTCGCGGCCGAAATCGACTTCGTACTCGAATGTGCCGTCCTTCCACGAGCCGCGGTACCGCACGACTCGTTTGCTCTGCTCGGCGACTTCGGTGAGCGAGCCGTCCAAGGCGATGCGCACGTCGCGGTGACCGGAGCCGTGACCGTTCAGGATGACGGCGTCCCCGGCTTCTTCCACGCGCATCGAGAACTTCGAGGCCATGGGCGGGCCCAGCCGCTCGATGGGTTGGCCCTCGGTGCGATCCTCAACGTAGATCCACTCCCCGCCCAGCGTGCGGATGCCTTCGGGCTTGGCCTGAACTGTGGCCTGAGCAGGGGGCGTGCTCGGGGCTGCCGCAGGCTGAGCTGCACCGAGGCATGATGAGAATGCGAGGAGCGCGAAGGCCAAGGTCAGGCGCAGGTTCATGGGACATCTCCTTACCGGGTACGTGAGGTGAGGATCGAGGCATTCGTCGAACGCCGGCTCGGACGCAACACCGAGTCCATCATAGAGAAGCGCTTCACGATGGTCACCATCGATTCCCGACGCCCGAGTCGATCCGCGCGACTTTGAAGGTGTCTTCCTGCACCGGTATGGCTCAAGTCCTGCCGAAACTCCCCGACCTTGCACGGCCGAGCGGTGCCGGGTAGCAATCGTCTGACCCACACGCGCTCATGGCAACCCACGGCGCCACAACGACAGAGCCCCTCGACGCGCTCGCCGAAGGGCTTGATCTCGCAAAAAGTCAGGGCGACAGTACGCCAATAGAACTCTTCGTACAGGGAATTCAGGTCTGGGAGGCCAAATTCCGGGTTTTGCTTGCCGTGAAACCGTGAAGGTCGGTGCGACCGATCCGGATCTCGTGAATGCAGATTGCACAGCCGCAAAGTGTGGCG
>JBGAPK010000014.1:0-90249 GCA_044221315.1 Phycisphaerales bacterium
ATTGACCTGGGCACGTGCAACACACTGGTCGCGGTGCGTGGGCAGGGGATCGTTCTGAACGAGCCCAGCGTGGTGGCGGTTATCAAGGGCACGAACAAGGTCCTGCACAACGGCGAGGCCGTCGGCTGGAAGGCCAAGGAAATGCTCGGCAAGACGCCGGGGAGCATCACGGCCGTGCGTCCCCTCAAGGACGGCGTGATCAGCGACTTTGAGATCACCGAGGCGATGCTCAGCTACTTCATCCGCAAGGTGAACGGGAAGAGCAAGATCTTCGGGCCCCGGGTTGTCATCTCGATCCCTTCGGGAATCACCGAAGTGGAAAAGCAGGCGGTGCTGCAGTCGGCGGAGAACGCCGGGGCGCGGCGCATTTTCCTTATTGAAGAACCCCTGGCGGCGGCGATCGGGGCCGGGCTGCCGTTCACCGAGCCTACGGGCACGATGATCGTGGACATCGGGGGCGGCACGACGGAGGTCGCGATTCTGTCCCTGGGCGGGCTGGCGACGTGCGAGTCGGTGCGTGTGGCCGGCGACGACATGGACGAGGCGATCATCGCGCATATGAAGCGCACGTACAACATGATGATCGGCGAGCAGACGGCCGAGCGGATCAAGATCGAGATCGGGAGCGCGTCGCCGACCGGGCCGGAAACGACCATGGAAGTGCGCGGTCGCGACATGATCAGCGGCCTGCCGCGGAAGACGGTGGTGACGAGCGAAGAAATCCGCGAGGCGCTGCAGGAGCCGGTGACGGCGATTGTGGAGGCGGTGACGCGGACGCTGGAAAAGGCCGAGCCGGAACTGGCGGCGGACCTTGTGGAAAACGGCATCACCATGGCGGGCGGCGGGTCGCTGCTCCGTGGGTTGCCGCAGGTTGTTCAGAAGGCGACGGGGCTGGAAACGAAACTGGCGGACGATCCGTTGACGTGCGTGGCGCGCGGGACGGCGGTCTTCCTCGAGCATATCGAGGAGTGGAAGGACGCGCTCGAAGACAACATGGCGCGGTAGCGGTTTGATGGAAGGTTGCTAAAGGGATGAGGAAAGGACGGGGCGTCGGAACGGATTCCGGCGGAACCTTTCTCGGAGATCTTGACAGGGAGCATGTCGAGACTGCCGCAACAATCCGGTACCGGCCGCCTGATGCTCCCCGGGGTGGTGCTTGTTCTGATCGTGATGAGCCTGGCGCCCTTGGAATGGGTGCGAAGGCTCCAGCCACTTGGCGACATCGTGACGGCGGTGCTGACCCCCGGGAGCGCGGTCGTGTCGATGGCATCGCGTTGGCTGATGCCGGCGAGGCGCGGGCCGGTGCAGACGGAGGAAGAGAAGCTGGCGCGCGAGGAACTCGAGCACGCGCGGCTGCTCTATCTGAGAGATGAGGAAGAAATCCGGAAGCTGCGCCAGCAGATCGCGGACCTGCAGAAGATGGCGCCCTTTGTGTCGGACCTTCCGGTGCGGCAGGTGATGGTGCCGGTTGTGGGCACATCCTCGGACCTGTCGAGCGGACTGCTGCGTGTGCGGGGCGGGGAGAGCATGGGGATCACGTCGAACACGGTTGCGGTGGCGAGCGGGCTGCAGTTGGTGGGGCGTGTGACCAGCGTGGGCGCGGCGACGTCGCTGGTGCAGCCGTTCACGAGCAGGGCGGCGGGGAAGATCGGCGGGCGGGTGATGGTGGATGAGCCCAATGCGATCGGGCTGCGGTGCCTGCTCGATCCGCTCGGGGATGGAAGGCTGCGAGGGCAGGTGGAATCGCCGGAGGGCGGGGCACAGACGCCCCCGCCGGAGGTCGGGCAGACCGTGCGCTTGTCGGACGATCGCTGGCCGGCGAGCGCCCAGATGTTTGTTTTGGGGAAAGTAGAGAGCGTGCAGGAAGACCCGGCGAGCCCGCTGCGGAAGGTAATCACGGTGATGCCGACGTTGACGGTTGACCGCGTGAGCGAGGTGATCCTGCGGATCGTGGGCGATGAGATGCCCCGCGGGGTTGATGGGACGGGCGGGGGTGGAGGGAGCGGCCGATGAACTTCATCGCGGTTTTGGTCGCGGGGTATGTGGCGTTCTCGCTGGAACTGGGTATGAGGCACGCGTTGACCTTTGGCAGCGGCGCGTCGGCGCCGAGCTTTGTGTTCGTGCTGTGCATGGTGATCGCGGTCGGGTCGCCCGCGTCGATGGTGCTGTGGACTTGCCTGGTGTTTGGGCTGCTGACGGATCTGACCTGGCCGCACGAACTGGCGGGCGGCGTGACGAGCGTGACGATCATCGGGCCGTACGCGCTCGGATACCTCATCGCGGGGCAGTTCGTGCTGTTGCTGCGGTCGCAATTGTTCAAGCGGAACCCGCTCTCGGTCGGGTTCCTGTGCTTCGCGGGGTTTGCCGTGGCGCAGATCGTGGTCGTGGCGCTCTATACGTTCCGGTCGAAATATTCACCCGAGTTGGGATGGGAGCCGACGCAACAGTTGATCTCGCGGCTGGTGGGCGCGGCGAGCACGGGAGTGCTGGGGCTGTGCGTGGGGATTTTCGCCGGGCCGCTGAGTTCGGCGCTGGGGCTGCAGCAGCCGGCGCAGAGACGGTATTCGCGGCCGGTGTATTGAGGAAGAAGAATGGAATGGGTCTCACAGGACCCATGGGACCTGTGGGTCCCGTGAAGTGCTTCGATTGCGCTCTATCGAGCGATGCTTCGCACGAATTCTGGCATGAGCGAATCGGAACTCTCGATGAAGGCCGCGATTTCTTTCGGAAAGGCTTCGCGCGGCAGCGAGTGGCCCAGCGCGATGACGCGTACGCCGGCAGCCAACGCTGCGCGGCAGCCGGTGGGCGTGTCTTCAAGGGCGATGCATTGGGAACCGTCCAATCCGAGCGTGGCGGCGGCCTTTGAATAGCCCTCGGGATGGGGCTTGCTGTGGGTGACATCGTCGGCGCTCACGATTGCCGCGAAGTGCTTGCGGACTTCGAGAAGGCCCAGAACAAGTTCGATCTCGGAACGGACGGCGCCGGAGCAAACGGCGAGGGGGACCTTGCCGGAGAGTTCGCGGATGAGGCGGAGCGTGCCGGGAAAGCCTTTGCCCTCACCGCGGACGAGCATGTCGTGGACGAGTCGTTTCTTTTCGTTGAAGTACTCGGAAAGGTCGGCCGGGCTCGGCACTCTCTGGTTGAGGGCGTAGACGACGGGGAGGCAGTCTCGATCGGCGAGGCCGATGAGACGGGTCATGTATTCATCGTGTGTAAAGGAGAGGCCACGGCTTCGGGCGCCCTGAAGAAGCGCCCGCTCGTGGAGGGGTTCGGTGTCCACGATGACGCCGTCGAAATCGAAGATGATGCCGGGCAAGGGGGCTCCTGAGGCGAGTGTACGAAGCGGCTGGTGGTCGAAGGAGAAGACGCCGCCCGGACGGACGGCGCCACACACTACACTCTCGGCGCATGATTCCGGCAATCGTTTTTGATGATGGAGGGGGAAGGCTTTCGCCGCTGACGGACCTCCGCGCGAGCTTTGACATCCGCACGGGCGCGCTGACGACGCTGGAGCGGCTGAAACTGGCGCTCGATCTGAATGTGGTTGCGGTTCGGACGCCGGGGCATCTGGCGGCGTTGACGCGGGAGCGGCACGCGGCGATCCCGGTGAACGAGTGGAAGCCGGGGGCGCCGAGCGGGGATGTGCTGCTGCTCAATGGACGCTGCCCGATCAGCTACGAGCCGATCGCGGAGCTGGCGTCGGGGCAGTCGATTGTGGAGGAGAGCTCGGGGGATGTTGTGGCGGCGCTGGTTTCGCCGGCCGCGGCCGCAGCGTTCATGGCCAGCGGGTCGGTAGAGGCGAAGGTGTTGGCGAAATTGCCGGGGACGGCGCTCCTGAGCCGGCCGTGGCATGTGCGGACGTTCCGGGATGACTGCATCGCGAGCGATCTGGAACTGCTGGGCGATGCGGAAGCGCCGGAGATTCCCGCGGGCGTGACGGTCTTCGGCGAGCACGGGCTGACGATCGATCCGAGCGCGAAGATCTATCCGGGCGTGATCATCGATCTGGAGCACGGACCGGTGGCGATCGGGCAGGGAGTCACGATTCGGCCGGGGGCGGTTCTGATCGGGCCGTGCGCGTTTCTGCCGGGTTGCACGGTGCTGGACAAGGCGCTGATCAAGGGGAATACAGCGATCGGGCCATCGTGCAAGGTGGCGGGCGAGGTGGGTGGCACGATCTTTCAGGGGTACAGCAACAAGGGGCACGATGGGCACCTGGGCGATTCGTACATCGGGGAATGGGTGAATCTCGGCGCGGGGACGACGAACAGCAATTTGCTCAATACCTACGGCGAGGTGATATCCGTCGCGGCGCCGGGGATGAGCAACGAGCGGACGGGCTTGCAGTTTTTCGGCGCGATCATCGGCGACCACGTGAAGACGGCGATCTGCACACGGATCATGACCGGGGCGGTGCTGCATTCGGGGAGCATGTTCGCGCAGACGGCGGCGGTGAGCGGGTGTGTGCCGGGTTTCACGTGGTCGACGGACGCGGGACGGAAGCCGTTCCGGTTTGAGAAGTTCTTGGAGGTGGCGAAGGCGGCGATGGCGAGAAGGAAGGTGGAGTTGAACGGGGCGATGGTGGAACGGCTGAGAGAGATGCACAACTCCGCGACTGCGCAGCATCCGTCCGCATCCTGACATTGGTCGAAACGCGAATGCCCACCCTCTACCTCATCGACGGCTACGCGCAGTTCTTTCGGGCATACCACGCCATCCGGACGCCGATGACGAGCCCGGTCACGAAGGAGCCGACGAACATGACGTTCGGCTTCATCGGGATGCTGCTCAAATTGCTCCGGGGCGAAGGGAAACTTGGTGGGCCGCCGGAGTATGTGGCGGTCGCGCTCGATGTGTCGGGGGATCGTGGGACGTTCCGGTCGCAACTCTATCCGGAGTACAAGGCGACGAGGTCGCCGCCGCCGGAAGATCTGTTCCCGCAGGTGGACCGGGCGCTGGCGATCCTGAAAGAGATCGGCGTTCCGACGATCGGGGCGGCGGAGTTTGAGGCCGACGACGCGATCGCGACGATCGTCGAGAAGGTGAAGCGGGAGCACTCGGACCTCAGGGTGCGGATCGTCAGCAAGGACAAGGACCTGAAGCAACTGCTCGGCCCAAATGTCGAGCTGTTCGACGTGCACACCGATCTCAAGATCGGCGTCGAGGAACTCAAGGCCGACATGGGGCTCGCACCTTCGCAGATCATCGACTACCTGACGCTGATGGGCGACACGGTGGACAACGTGCCGGGCGTGGAGGGAGTTGGTGAGAAGACCTCGGCGATGCTGATCGCCGAGCACGGATCGCTCGACCGGCTCATCGCCGTGGCGGACACGATCAAAGGCAAACGCGGCGAGAAGCTGCGCGAGGCGATTCCGCGCCTGGCGCTCTCAAAGCAATTGGTCACGCTGCGCCATGATGCGCCGGTGGACTTGCCGCTGGCGATTGCGGACGCGAAGAACTTCCGGCTCGACCGGCTGATTCCAATCCTGAAAGAACTCGGGTTCAACCGGTATCAGGACGATGTGCGGGCGCTGCTGCTGGCCCGGGGAGAAACATTGCCTGAGGGGCTCGCGGCACCGATGCCGCTGGACTTGCCGCGGCCGACGCCGGGGGAGGCAAAGCCGAGCGCGAAACAGTCTTCATCGGGCGGCGGGCTCTTTGACGGCGGCCTGTTCTCGTCACTCGAAGCGCCGAAGACGATCACCAATCCCGGCGGGGAATACCGGTGCATCAAGACGAAAAAGGAACTCGAAGCGCTGGCAAAGGAGTTGAAGTCGGCGCCGGTGATCGCGATCGATACAGAGACAACCAATGTCTCCCCCACTCGTGCCAAACTCTGCGGCATCAGCCTGAGCATCAAGGTCGGGACCGGTGTGTACATCCCGATTCGCTCGCCCGAGCCCGCTTCGCATCTGGACGAGGCGACGGTGCTCGGCGTGCTGAAGCCGATTCTGGAGGACGCCAAGAAGCCAAAGGTCGGGCACAACCTCAAGTACGACATCATCGTGCTGAGGCAGGCGGGAATCCGGCTGCGAGGGTTCGACACGCGTGCGGGAGATGGCGATCCTCTCGGCGCCGGCGACACGATGGTCGCGAGCTACCTCATCGATGCTTCTCGCTCGTCGCACGCCCTGGAGCCGCTCGGTTTGGCGCTGCTCGGGCGAACCAAGTCTTCCATTTCTGAACTCATCGGAAGCGGCAAGGACCAGCGGACGTTCGATACGGTTCCGGTCGATTTGGCGACGCCGTACGCCGCCGGCGATGCGGACCTGACTCTGGCTTTGATGCAGGTCATGCTGCCTCAGTTGCGGGCGCTCGGGATGATGAGCTTGTTCTATGACCTCGAGATGCCGCTGGTGGATGTGCTGGCGGAGCTTGAGTTCAACGGGGTCAAAGTGGATGGCGACGAGCTTGATCGCCAGCGGGCACGTCTGCAGTCGAAACTGACCCAGATTCTGGACACGCTGGACGCGGAATCGAAGCGGGCGCTGGGACGGGCGTTCGATCCGGATTCGCCGAAGCAGTTGTCCGCGGCACTCTTCAACTCGCCGGAGGATGGAACGCCGGGCCTGGGGATCAAGCCGATCAAGCGGACCAAGACGGGATTCTCGACCGATGCGGAAGTGCTGGAGAAGCTGGGCGAAGACGCGACGCTCACAACGCCGATCCCGAAGTTGATTCTCGAATACCGCCAGCTTTCGAAGCTGGTTTCGACGTACCTGGTGGCGCTGAAGGAAGAAATCAATCCGAGCACCGGACGGGTGCACACGAGTTTCAATCAGACCGTTGCCGCGACGGGACGATTGGCGAGCAGCGATCCGAATCTGCAGAACATCCCGATCCGGACGGAGATCGGGCGTGAGATCCGCAAGGCGTTCGTGGCAGAATCGGGAAATCTGCTCGTGACGGCCGACTACTCGCAGATCGAATTGCGTCTTCTGGCGCACCTGTCCAAGGACCCGGCGCTCACGCAGGCGTTCCATGAGGGGGCGGACATTCACACGGCTGTCGCGGCCCAAGTGCACCACATCCCGATCGAGCAGGTGACGAAGGAGCAGCGGTCGGGCGCGAAGATGGTGAACTTCGGGATTGTCTACGGCGTGACGCCGTACGGCCTTGCGAGGCGCCTCGGAATCGAGAACGACGAGGCGGCGGAGATCATCAACGGGTACAAGAAGCGCTTCGCGGGGATCACGACCTTCCTCGAAGAGTGCATCCAGCAGGCCAAGCGCTACGGCTACGTCGAGACGATCATGAAGCGCCGCAGGCCGATCCTGGATATCGAGAGCAACGTGCCCGCCCGCCGGGCGTTCGCGGAGCGGATCGCGATCAACAGCGTCGTGCAGGGTTCCGCGGCGGACCTCATCAAGCTCGCGATGGTGAACATCCAGCGCGAGATCGATGCCGGCAAGGCGCCCAAGGGCCTGAAGATGCTGCTCCAGATCCATGACGAATTGGTCTTTGAGGTGCCGACAGGCGCGGCGGACGCGGCGAAGAAGCTGGTCGTTGAGAAGATGGAGAACGCGATGACGCTGAGCGTGCCGCTGAAGGTGGACGCGAACGCGGGGAAGAATTGGTTTGAGGGGAAGTAGCGCGGCGTCCGCTGAGGAATCCTCCCTTCCCCAACCCCCTCCCTCAGGGAGGGGGCTTCAGATACGCGTTCGTACACTTTGGGAGTGAGTTCGACCGCCACGGAAACCTGGACCACCCGCCGCCTGCTCGCTTGGATGTGCGAGGCGTTCACGCAGAACAAACTGGATTCACCCCGCCTGATGAGCGAGATGCTGATGAGCCATGTGCTCGGCTGTCAGCGGCTGCGCCTGTACATGGAGCCGGACCGGCCGGCGACGGAGTTGGAAAGGTCAAACCTGCGGGATCTTGTGGCCCGGGCGCTCAAGCACGAGCCGGTGCAGTATCTCGTCGGCGAGGCGTGGTTCTTCGGGATGGCGTTCACGGTGGACAAGCGGGTGCTGATCCCGCGCCCGGCGACGCAGACGATCGTCGAGCATGTGCTCCAGCACGCGCGCAACGCATCGGGCTTCGGGGGCGCGAGCGGCGAGGGCCTGCTGCTCGCGGACATCTGCACGGGCTCGGGGTGCATCGCGTGCTCGCTTCTGTTCTCGATGAAGAACGCGCGGGCGATCGCGACGGATGTTTCGGCCGAGGCGCTGGCTGTGGCGAAGCTGAACGCTATCCGACACGGCGTGATCGACCGCCTCGAACTGCTTGAGGGTGATCTACTGGCGCCGCTGGCAGAGCATCCGATCGCTCGCTCGCACGGATCGCTTCATTACCTGATCAGCAACCCGCCGTACATCCCGGACGATGAATGGGAAGCGGTCGAGCCAAACGTGAAAGACCACGAGCCGCACCTCGCTTTGCGTGGCGGCACCGACGGTCTCGAATACGTGCGGCGCCTGCTGAAGGACGGACCGGCTCTCGTCCGCGTCGACGGGCTGATCCTGATCGAGGTCGCCGATTCACGGGCCGAGCAGGCCGAGGCGATGGCGAAGAACACGCCCGGGCTGGAAGACGTGCGGATTGTGCGTGATTTCGAAGGATTGCCCCGGGTAATCGTGGCGCGGAAGGCGGGCTGAGCCAATCACATCCGCGGCGTGTCCTTGATTGCCTTCTTCACCGTGTCCACCAATTGCTCGATCTGGAACGGCTTGAAGAGCACGCTCTGCAAACCCTCCTGGCTGGCGCGGACGATCGAGTGGTGCGGGTCGTATCCGAAGCCGGTCATGAGAATGACGGGGACATCGGGCCGGTACTTCTTTGCCGCGGCAAAGACTTCGTAGCCCGTGTGGTCGGGCATGCGGATGTCGCTGAGAACGAGGTCGTACGGAACTTCCTGCTCGATGGCGGCGGTCTCGAGCGCCTTGATCGCCTCGGTGCCGCCCTGACAAACCGTCACCCGCGCGCCGCGGTTTCGCAGCACGCTGCCGATGATCTGGCGGATCTTGGGCTGATCGTCTGCGATGAGCACGCGCCGGCCCTGGAGAACCGGGTCGAGCGTGCGGTTCTCGAGGGCTTTTTCGACGCCCAGCAGCGTCTGCGGCCCGGTGGCGACCTCGCGCACGCGGGACCGGATCGCCTCGACATCCCGGAGGATGCGGGCCACGTGTGCGCTGGTGGTCGGATCGCCGGCGACCACATGCTGCAGGAACTCGACCTGCTGCACGATGTCGGCGAGGGGCTCGGCCAGTTCGCCCTCAACCCGCCCGCTCACGCTTAGATTGGTCGTCGTGCGCTCGACGACAAGGTTCTCCTGCATGTGGACGGCCATGGCGATGTACCGGGCGAAGATCTCCGCCAACTGCCGGTCGTCCTCGTCGAACGCCGCTTCCTCCTGGCTCTCGATGTTGAGGATGCCGATCACCTTGTCGTGCAGGCGGAGCGGGACGGTGAGACTCGAACGGGCGCCGTGCAGGCCGGGCAGAAACAACTCGTCCTTGCTGGTATCGTCGCAGATGTAGCTCTTGCCCGTTGCTGCCACATACCCGCTGATGCCGTTGCCGTCGGGCTTGGCGAAGATGTCGAAGGCCTCGTACTCACTGGGGAGGCCGACCTTGATGACCAGTTCGAGCCTGCCGCTGCGGGCGTCGAGCAGGCGGATCGCGAAGTGGTCAAAACGCAGAAGGTCGCGCGAGAACCGCACGACCTTGTCTTCCAGAACCTTGAGCCGTTCCGCGGCATTGAGTTTTCGAACCGCATCGGCGTCGAGCGTAAAAAGCTCCGCACCGGCCCGGTCGATCGCGTCCATGCGGAGCCGGACACGATTGGCGGCCGTCACGTCGCGGACGACCACCGACACGAGCGTGTCGCCCGGAGCAGCGGGTGATGGTTGCTCGGCTTCCACGAGCGAAAGGAACACGTCGTAATAACGCAGACCGTCGCCGGAGGAAAGTTCGAGACGCTGCCCGGCGGACCGCGGCCCGGGAGCTTCGGCAAGGCCAAGCCGCCGGTGCTCCACCATCTCGCCCCCGACTTCGCGCGCCGCAACCTCCAGCAACTCGCGAGTGCGCTGGTCGTACCCAAGGAAGAGGTCGTTCGCCCAAACCCGCTCGCCCCCACCACCACCCCCACTTCCCCCACTCCCCCCACTCCCAACCCGATAGAGCGCGACCCCCTCGCCGATGGCGTTGAGGAGGGAGATGGGCCAGGCCAAGGCGGCGCCGGGGTCGGTCGCGTGCGTTTGCGGTGCTTGGTGATCGTCTGCGACCAACGGGCGAACCCCCTGAGAGCCGGTATTCTGGACCGGTCCGAGCGTCACATCGAAGGCGTGACCGAGCCGGTTCTTCAAGCGGGCAGCGTCGGCGCCGCCGCCGGAAAAGACCACGAGTTTTGGCCGGTCATCGGGCATCCGGGCCAGCAATCTGTTCGATGGCAAACGCGAACACGTTGCGACCGAGTGTAACCGACGGGGCAATTCCCGCACCATCAAGAATCCGCTGGCCGCAAATACTGCATGTTGCCGATTCCATGCTTCACCGAACTCCTGTCTGATATCGTCTGGGGCCCGCAAAGGGCTTCAGCCGTCCGAGAATTCCCGGGTGGGCATCCACCCCCGGGCCAACCGGTCCAGACCTCTGCACCCGCAGATTTGCCGCCCTCATGCTCCAGGTCCGTGATATTCACAAGTGGTACGGCCCGTTTCACGCCCTGCGGGGGGTGACCTTTCGGGCGGAACGGGGCGAGGTGGTCGGGCTGCTCGGGCCGAACGGGGCGGGCAAGACTACGACGATCCGGCTTGTGACCGGCGTATTTCCGCCTTCCAGAGGCGAGATCGAGGTGGATGGCTCGTCCATCCTGACCGGCGGAGAGGAAAGCAGAAGAACAATCGGGTATCTACCCGAGTCGGCTCCGCTCTACCCGGAGATGAGCGTCGCGGGATACCTGGACTACCGGGCAAGGCTGTTCGGCCTAGAGCGGGGCGATCGAAAGGGCCTGATCGCCCGAGCGATGCACATCGGGGCGCTGGAGAGCGTCCGTCGAAAGCGGATCGGGGCGTTGTCGAAAGGGTTCCGCCAGCGCGTGGGACTGGCGGCGGCGGCGCTGCACCGTCCCGGGTTGCTGATCCTGGACGAGCCCGCGAACGGGCTTGACCCAACCCAGATCCGCCAGATGCGCGAGACGATCCGGTCGCTGTCGAAGGACGCGTGCGTGCTCCTCAGTTCGCACATCCTGAGCGAGGTCGAACTGACGTGCGATCGCGTGGTGATCATCGCCGGTGGGCGCGTTCTCGCGGACGGGACGCCGGCGGAACTGCGCGAACGACACGCCCCCGACCGATCCATCCTGATCGAGGTCGCTGAGCACGAAGCCACAGCCGCCACAATCGCGGTGCGCTCGACCGAGCAGATCGCGTCGGTCGAGTCGGTCCGCAGCGAGAACGGATGGCGAACGCTGCGGGCGCGCAGTCGCCCCGGCGCCGAGAGCGGCGGCGAAGTGATGGCGCGGGTTGCGAAAGCGCTGCACGGGGTGGGCGTCGTGCCCCGCCTGATCGCGCCGGATGCGCCGAGCCTTGAGCGTGTGTTCCACCTGCTGCTGGAATCATCGGCGGAAGCGGAGGCGGCGGCGTGAGCAAAGCCCTGACCATCGCGAGGCGGGAGTTCTCGTCGTTCTTCCGGCTGCCGGTCGGGTGGTTCACGGTGGCGCTATTCCTGTTTCTTTGCGGGTGCGTCTTCGCCCTGGTAGTGCTGGCCCCGGGGCGGGTGGCGAGCCTGCGGGCCTTCTTTGGCGCGGCAGGATGGCTTCTGCTGCCCGTCGTGCCGGCGGTGAGCATGAGACTCTTCAGCGAGGAGATGCGGAGCGGGACGATCGAGCCGCTGATTACCTCGCCTGCACGGGACATGTCGATCGTGCTCGGGAAATACCTGGGCGCGGCGGCGATGCTGGCGATGATGCTGCTGCCGACGTTGCTGTACGCCGCCGTGATCGCGAAGGTGTCGCCGCGCCCGCCGGAGATCGGGCCGCTGGTGGCGGGATACCTGAGCCTACTGCTGCCGGGGTTGTTCTACCTGTCCGTAGGGACGCTCTGCTCGGCGCTCACGAACAACCAGACCCTGGCGTTTCTCGGAACGCTGTTCATCCTGCTCGCGCTGCTGCTGACATCGGCGCTCGGACCTTCGGTGGCCCCCGCGTGGGTGCAGCCCTGGCTTGGATGGCTGTCGTTCGACGCTCGAATTCAGGACTTTGCGAAGGGCGTGATCGATCTGCGCCACGTGGTGTTCTTCCTGACGGCGTGCGTCTTTCCGATTCTGCTGGCGGGCGTGGCGCTGCGGGCCCGGAGGCTTGGATGATGCGCCGGCTGTCGTTCTGGACATGGACCCTGATCGGGTTGCTCGCGGCCGTCGCCTCGATCGCGATGGCGGACGTGCTGGCTTCACGCTTTGCCCCCCGCTTTGATGTCACGGCGACCGGGGAACACCGGCTCAGCCCTCGGGCGAGCGCGGTGCTCGGGCGATTGCCGGCCCCCGCCCGGCTCATTGTCGCGGCGGACCTCCATCGGGTCAGCCCGGAGGCGCTGCGCGACACCACGGATGTGCTCGACCGTTTCGTGCGCAGCGGCAAGCTCGAAATGGCGATGATCGACATCGGATCGCCCGCCGGGCCGGGGCAGTACCGTGACGTGCTCGCCGATCTCGTGGAGCGGGATCGGGGCGAGATCGATGCGCAAGCGGCGGCGATCCGAGCCTCGGCCGCGACGGCCGGTGAACTATCGGCGTGGTGCCAGACTTCGCTTTCCCGCTCGCTCGACGACCTGCGCGCCGCGTTGCCCGCGGGCGGCTCGGCCGCGAATCAGCAGGCCAAGTCGGCGCTCGAGCAGCGTGCGGCGGGCGCCCGGATCGCCGGGCGCGACCTGGCGGCGTCGCTCGGAAAACTGGAAGAACTGCTCTCCGCGAAAATCGGCGACATCGAACTGCCCGCGACGGACAGGGCCGCGGATTCCCTCCGCAAGGAGATACGCGGCGCGACCGACCAGATCAGCCAGATTGTCGGTGAATTACGCCGGCTCTCGAAGCAGACGGAACTGGGCGATGCGTTCACGCAGCGTGCCGCCAACGCCGCGGACCAGATTGCGTTGCAGCGAGATCGGCTCAGCGTGCTCGCCGAATCCCTCTCCCGCCTCGCCAGGCCCGGAGTACTGCGGATCGCGTCGGCCCTGCGCCAGTCGGCGGCCGCGATCCTTGTGCCGCCGTCGGGCGGACGGCTTTCGGCGATCCCGCTGAACGAGTTCTTCCCGGCGCAGGAATTGGTGCTCTCCGCGGGTGCGCGGGCTGACAATCGGCGCCGAGTCGAGGAAATCCTGACGGCCGCACTCGCGTCGTCGCTGATGGACAAGCAGCCGATCGCCGTGTTCATGCACGCCGAAGAGAAGCCCTGGGTGCTCGACGCGCCGTTCCTCGAGAAGATGCGGGAAAACCTGGCCATGAAGGGCATCGACATGGTCGAATGGGCCGTGCTGCTCGAGGCCGAGCCGTCGGGGTTGACACGGCTGGATCCAGCCCGGTCGCGGCCGACCGTATTCATCGCCATGCCGCCCGATTCAACGACCGCGGCACGGCCCGGCGAGCAGCGCGGCGGAATCGATCGGTCGCAGCGACTCGGCGGGGCGGTCGATCGTCTTGCGGCCGAGGGAAAGAACATTCTCCTCTGCCTCAACCCCTCGATCCAGCGTACCTACGGCGACGCGGATCCGATCTGCACGGCGCTCAAGCGGTTCGGACTCGAGGCAAGCACCGGGAGCCCAGTGTTCACGGAAAGGTTCGCCGATGGGAAGCGCGAGGTTGAAACCGACCGCTCGGTCATCGCCGATTCGACGGGAAAGACCGAATCGGCGCTCACGGGAGCACTGCGGGGGCTGCCAACCATCCTGCCATGGCCGATCGGTATCCGGCCCGATCCCCGGGCGTCGGGGCAGACCTCCGCACAGATCGTGCCGATGCTCACGATCCCTGCGGAGGATTCTGCATGGGGCGAGACGCGCTGGCTCCGGGTTTGGCAAACGCCGCGCTCGCAGCGGGCGCTCATCGCGGAAACGCCGCGCTTTGATGCGGGTCAGGACGAGCGTGGGCCTTGGACTGTGGCAGTGAGCGCGGAGCGATCCGAATCCGGTCGCGGGGTCCAGCGACTGGTGGTCGTCGGCTCCAACGGGTGGTTCTTTGATTCGTTGACACAGCCTTCGGCGCAGGTGGACGGGCGCGTGCTCGCACCTTTCCCGGGCAACCAGGAACTCTTCGACTCAGCGATCTACTGGCTGAGCTTTGCGGATGATCTGATCGCGCAAAGCCCTCAATCGAGCGCTGTTCCGCTCATCGGCGCCATCGATCCCGTCCGCCTTTTCTGGCTGCGCCTGCTGATCGTGCTGGGCATTCCGCTGTGCGTGCTCGCCCTGGGCGTGGTGCATCGCGCGCTGTTCGGCTGAGAGTGCCCCGGGCTCCGGAGGCGACTCGATCGGGGCGTGGAGCAGGTGCATGCCGCAGGACGTGCAGACCCAGTCGCGATGGCCGTGCGGCCGGACGGGACCGCCGCAAAAGCCGCAGGTCTCCGAACCCGCGTCGGCGATCGCGTGCCTGGTTCCGCACTCGGGGCAGACGAGCGCGCCGCCGGTGGATTGGGGCTCGAGCCCCCTGAGGCTGTAGCCGCAGCGCCGGCAGGCCTCGTCGCGCCGGACGGGCAGCATGGCGATGTAGACGCCGATGAGCCCAACGATGCCCCCGAAAGGAATCAGCAGCAGAAGGAACGACTCGGTGCGTACGACGCCGAACATGCCGCCCAGCCAGAGATAGAACTTTCCGATGAACCAGACGCCCAGGACACCCGCCCCCGCCGCGGCAAAGCCGATCCAGTGCCGGCGCCATTTGAGCGCGGCCCACCAGACCAGCACGGCATAGGCGACGAACAGCATCATCTCCGGATCAAGATCCCTTCGGGCGGGCCCATGTGTTCGCAAACCGGTGGACCCCGTTGGGGCTAGCGACCGGCCTTGAAGAACGTCCGCAGGGAATCGTAGATGTCGTCGCGCCCGTTCACCTTGCTGGTAATCAAGCGTGGACCGAGCTCGTCGGACGCACCGTCCTTGAAGGCCTCGTTGAGCACGTTGATGAAGCTGCCGCTGCCGTACGCGCTGGTCACTTGGCAGTAGCCGAACATGTTGCAGATGGGCAGGAGCTGCTCCTCGAGGATCTTGACGCAGAGCCGGTTGTCGGCATCCGAGCTGTTGTCCCCGTCGGAGAAGTGGAACAGGTACGTATTCCAGTCACCCGGGTCGTAGTGGGTGTCGAGCAGTTCGCGGCATGCGGTGAACGCGCTGCTGATGCGGGTGCCGCCGTCCTCACGGACGCTGAAGAAGGTCTTTCGATCGACCTCCTGTGCACGCACGTCGTGAACGATGAATCGGCACTCGACGCCCTCGTAATTCCGCCGGAGCCAGGTGTCGATCCAGAACGCCTCGAGACGCACAAGTTCCTTCTGCTCGTCGCCCATCGAACCCGAGACGTCCATCATGTAGACGATCAGGGCGTTGCTCTGCGGCTTCTTGATCTCGTTCCAGCTGCGGTAGCGCAGGTCGTTACGGATGGGGACGATGACGGGGTTCCCCGCGTCGTAGGTGCCCATCGAGATCTGGCGTTTGAGCGCCTCGCGGTACGTGCGTTTGAAGTGACGCAGCGCCGCCGGACCGACGGGTCGGATCCCGGAATACTTGTCGCGGATGGTCGTGATGCGATGCTCACCGCGTGGCTTGATGCGCGGGAGCTTGAGTTCCTCCGCGAGAATGTCGGCCAGTTCCTCCATCGAGACATCGACCTCGAGGATGTGCTTGCCCTCCTGCTCGCCACCCTGCCCCTTCTGTCCGCCGACGGACTGGCCTTCCTGGCCCTCGCCCATGCCGACGCCGCCGGAGTTGTCGCCGTAGCGGAAGGTCGGAATGTCGATGTCGTGGACGGGTATGGAGACGAAGCGCTTGCCCTCGCGCCCGATGAGTTCGCCGCGCGAGAGGAACTTGCGCAGATCGCGACGGATCTTGCCCTGCACGATCTGGCGGAAGCGCTGATGGTCCTGTTCGATCTTGCTGACCATACCCCCCACCCTATCCCAGCCGCTGCGTCCTGCATTCCCGCACGCGGCCGTGCGCGCGGGGCGCTCTCTGAGAACCGATGCGCCGCCGGAGTCGGTCCGGATGCGGGCCGCATGAAAAGTCGATCATCCTCGCCAAAATCACTACCGCTCGGGACCGACCCACGATCATCGGCCGAAAACGGTTTCAGCTTCTTTCAGTGTCTTTGCCGAGCGCACGATCGGCCGCCGATCGCCGGAATGCCCCCACCAGCCACCACACGCAGGCCAACCCCGTCGGGATCGCCACGGCCGCCTCGCAGGCCCTGTTCAGCAGTTCGGTCGAAATGCCGAACGCCACCGGCATATCGGAACCACTGCCGAACCATGCCGGGAGCGTCCGCGCGGCGAAGCCCACCATCCATTCTCGGACGCCCAGACCGTTGCCGGCGAGGGGAATAAGCGAGGCCGACTGACTTATCCCGGCTATGGCCGCGCTCTCGCTGACCCCCATTGGCTTTCCGGCAAGATGGAAAAGCACCCAGTACCGGACAGCCCACACCATCGAATCCGCGTACCGGAATGCGAACGAGAGGGCGTAGCGCCACCAGTGCGCGGTTGCGCCGGAACGCGGCAGCACCCAGGCGCACGCGAGCGCCACGCCAAGCGGCAGCGCGACCAGGCCGGCGCGATGAAGTTCGCCGAGCCCGAGCATCGCTGCGATTGTGGCGATCCCGGCTTGCAGAACAAAGCACCCAAGCCCGATCACAATGCCCTGCACGACGATCAGGACCGACCAGCGCACGTCAATATTGCTCACGGCCTTCTGATAGGCCACCCGTCCGGCGACACCCGGCTTGAACGGCAGATAGTTGAGAAGCCACGTCGCGCCGAGGAGGGCGAACATCTCGAGCGCGCCCATGCGGCCGAACCGCGTCGTCAGGACCAGGAAACTCGCCGACGCGAGCGCGAGACAGATCAGCGGCAGCAGCAGAAGCGCCGCGAGCGCGCCGGGCCGGTGCATGGCCGACCCGAACGCCACGAACCCTCCGGACGAATTCCTGAACGCCGCGATCAGCGCTCCCGCAAAAAGGGTCAGGCCGATCGCGAACAGGACCACGCGGACCGATCGCCGCCGGAGAGCGGCGGGCAGCACCGTGACCGGTGCGTCCGAACCCGGGTTCACTTGCCGCCCTTCTCCGGAGGCTTGGCGGGCGGAGCGCTTTCCGCGGGTTTGTCCGCCGGCTTCTCAGCCTTCTTGGTCGCCGGCGCCGTCGGCGGAGTCCTTCCGGCCGCCTGGTTCATTTGCACGCCGACGCTCCAGTCCGAGGCCTGATCGATGTACGGCCCGAGCATCGCGAAGCAGGGAGCCTTGGATTCGAGGCGCTCGCTCTGGAGCGTGGCGACGAGTTTGACGCGCTCGTCGCTCGAATCGAGCGCGGCCTTGAGGGCCGGATCATCGGCCGATCCCGGGCGGGTCAGAAGTACGACCGGAAGCACCGACGGATCGGTCTCCTGAAGCGCGACCTGATCGAATTCGATGAACTCCGGGGCCTGGCGGGCGTGCGGAACGGTCGCCGCGAGCGCGGCCCGCCCCGTTGGAGACAGAGTCGGGTATCGCCGCGCCAGGGCCTGGGCGATCGTCGCGCGATCGACCGTGGAGAGCTTGCGGCTGTTGAAGTCCTCTCCGAGCACCAGCGCCCGGGCGGCGGCCGCGAGGCGTACGACCGAACTTTCCTTTGCGTTGGCCGCCTCGGCCGCGAAGTCGGGCGTGCCAAGAGTGGCCTCCCGCAGCGTGGTGCGAACAACGATCGGAAGATCGGTCTGGATGCAGCCGGGTCCGGGGTCGAGCACGCCGTGCTGGCTGGTGACAAACCCCTGGACGATGCGGTACTTGGCCCGGATCACCTGCGCGGAAATGCACTCACTGAACCATCCGGCGAAGCCGGGGTCGGCCCAGACAAGGGCTTCAACGGTCTCGCCGGGCATGAGGCGGAGCCTCCGGTCGAGGTCGATGATCTCCGGTCGGGCGAACCGCCTGGCGTCGAGCGATTTGAGGTCGATGTTGGGCGCGAAGAGGAAGCGGCTGTTGATGGGCCTGTTGCTCCCCAGACCCATCGGCACGGCGCCCAGGTTGCGCACGCTGATCTTGACCAGCATCGGCGAGAGCGGATCCTGCGTCGTCGAGACCACATCCGCGGTCACGCCGACAAAGTTCCGCGGCTGGGAGACGATGTCCTCGATCCAGCGGGGAATGCCCGCGGCGAGCCTCTCCAATTCCGCGGTGCGCCCGAAGATGGCCTCCCGTTTGCCCGTGAGTTTCTCGAGCATCGATGCAGCGAGAGCGCCCTGGGGGGTCAGCGGCGCGTGCTTCACAACCGTGCGGTAGCAGGCCGCGGCCTCGGCGGACCTGCCCATCGCGGCAAAGACCTTGCCGCGCGCCACCTCGGCGTACATCTGAAATTCCGGCACCGAGGCGTCGAGTGCGATCTCGGACATCCCGAGACGGGTCAGGTCCGCAAGGGCACCCGCGTGATCGCCCCCGTTTTCCTTCATGATCGCGCGGACGACGTCGGGAGTGTGGTCGGTCTCCGGGGGCGGCGGGGCGAGGTTCTCCAAGGCGGGGTCCACTTTGTCGAGCTGCACACCGAAAAAAGCACGCAGTAGAGCGAGATCGACGACGGCATCGCGAACAACGCCGACGGCGACTTCCTTTGTCAACTCCTTCGGCCGTTTCTCATCGTCGAGGGCTTCCTCGGCCATCTTGGCAACGGTCTGCGCCAGGTCGTTCATCGAAGTCTCGAGCGACTTCTCGTTCCCTTCGGCGAAGCACGCCAGGGCGCGAACCTGCTCGGCGGCGCGGGGGAGCCGGATCGCCTGCGGGTCGACGATCTCCTCGCCGGGAACATTCATGATCTTCTGGCGATCCGCGATCTGACGGGCGGTGTGGCGCTCTGTGTTGAGCGTCTTCTCGAGCTGCTCCCGAACGGACTTGGGGCCCGCGACCTGCCAGGCCAGGATCAGCCGGTGCATCTGCTGTATGCCGCTCAACTGAGTGCCGGCGGCCGTCAGGATGCTCTCGCCGATCCGGAACATCCGGCTGGCCCCGGTGAATGCGCCGCCCGAGGCAAGTTCGGAGGCCATGTCCATATAGATGCGGGGGTCAAGCGGGTCGCTGTAGAGCAGGTTGCTCATCAGTTCGATCCGGCCCACGGGATCGTCGATCGCGCCGACGTAGTACGACTTGGCCATGAGCGCCGCGTCCTTGTTCGTCGGATCCAGCGCAGTCGCCTGCTTGAGCTTCTCGGCGAACTTGTCCTCGTTGTTCCGCTCGCGATACATCAGCGCGGCGTCGAGCGCGAGGCGGCTGCGGATGGAGGCGTCGAGACTCTTGCCCTCGGGGCCGAGGAACCGCTCGTACGCCGCGATCCTGGCCTCCGCGGTCTGCAGTCTGGCGATCATCGCCGAGACGTACCGGAGTTGAGCGACGGTGTCGGCGGGATCGAGCTTTAGAAGGCGCTGTGTTGCGTTCAGGGCCTCGGTCTCGTCGCCCGCGTTCCATTCGCTCTCGATCCGCCTGCGGACAAGGTCGGCGTCTTCGGGCCGGAGCTTGGAGGCAAGAGCGAGCAGCGAGGCCGCGATCTTGTAGTCGCGGGGAGCGGGCTCGGGCGAGAGCCTGAGATCGACCACCGCGAGACGCTCGAGCGACCGGGCCGTGAAGTCGTCCAAGGTCCATTCTGGCGCCGCAGGACGGGTGTCGGGCGTGTTGAGGGTCGGCGCGGAACGCGTTGTCACCGCCGCGGCCGGGGAGGTGGGCGCGGAAGGCGACTGTGCAAGCACGCCGGCACACACAACGGATCCGGCGGCCAGAATGAGCGCCCGCATTCGGCGTGTCCCGGCGTCATTGGTCGATGATTTCAATCGCTGTCTCCGTGATTGGTTCGCTCGCTGACGGCCGGGGGTTCGCCCGCTACCACAGGCTTAGAACAAATCGGGTGCCCGAGAGGATCAGGCCGAGGAAAACCCCGCCCTCGAGCAGGCCGACAAGCCGTCGGTCGGCGTACGGAAACCATCGGTCCGCGACGGCCGCCATGAACACGAACTGGCCCGCGCAGAGGGCGGATAGGCCCAGCCAGAAGGCGTGCGAACGCATCCATGCCCCGGTTACCGGGCCGCAGAACGCCGTCAGACCGACGACCGCCAGCATGGCGGACCACACCGTGAAGAGGATTGTTCGCGTCACCAGGACTGTGGAAGGAAGGGTCATCCGGCACACTCCATCGCGCCTCGGGCATCAGAACGCCAGAGGCTATGCGCACGGGCGCGGGGCATCTGATAAACTCCGGCCTCGCCCCGGGGGTGGGAGGCGCTGAATGCGATTCACGACCGTTTTCGCAACGCTCCTGCTGCCGGCAATCGCTCCGGCGATGGCCCAGACTGCGACGATTCCGGAGATCCGTTATGACGGCCAGTTGGTTGTGCGCGTCGCGCCTCGAGGCATGGCCGACGTACGCCTGCTTGAGCGGATCTCGGGCGACCGCTGGTCCTGCGGCACGGGCGGGCCGACCGGGGAAGTGGACTATCGGATTTCATTGTCCGACCTGCCCGCTCTCCGCGTGGCCGGAGTTGCCTTTGAAGTTGTCATCCCGGACCTTCAGACGCTGATCGATACGGAGCGGGCCGAACGCGAGAGCCCGGTCCGGGCGGGAGGGTTCTTTGATTCCTTTCCCAACGCCGCAGCGACCGACTCGTATGTCAACAGCCTGGCCACGAGCAACCCGGACTTTGTCACCCGCATATCGCTCGGTCAGTCGCTCGAGGGCCGGGAGATATATGGCATCCGAATCACGAGCCCGGTGCCTCCCATCGGCGGCTCGCCCCGAAAGCCCGTGATATTCCTGAACAGCCTGCAGCACGCGCGGGAGTGGATCACGCTGACGACGAATCTCTACGTCGCGACGCAGTTGCTCGCCCTGTACCCGACCGATCCCGTGATCCATGCCGGGCTCGATCGGTACGAAATCGTCGTGGTGCCCCTCACGAATCCGGACGGATTCAACATCACCTGGTCGTTCGATCGGTATTGGCGCAAGAACGCGCGGACCGTGACCAAATACAACACGCTCGCCGGCGTCGATACCAACCGGAACTGGAGCGTCGGCTGGGGACTGAACAACGGCTCAAGCCCGGCCTACAACAGCGAAACGTACCGCGGACTGGCTGCGTTCTCGGAGCCGGAGACGCAGGCTCTTCGCAACTACATGCTCTCGGTGCCCAAACTCGCGGCGCACATCGACTTTCACAGTTACGCGTCGCTGATCCTCCGGCCCTGGTCGTACCAGTACGTGACGCCGCCCGGCCTGAACGCCCTCACGCGCGTCGGTCAGGCGATGTCTTCGGCGGTCAAGAACGGCACGAATGTGAACTACACCGTCGGCGGACCGGAGGTCTTGTACCTGGCGTCGGGAACCGCGCCGGACTGGTCGTACGGAACGACGGGCTGCATCTCCTTCACCATGGAAATGAACAACCGTTACGGAGGCGGCTTTTCACCTCCCGCCTACTCCATTGTTCCGTCCGGAGGCGAGGGACTTCTCGCCGTGCGGGCGTTGCTGCAGGGGCTGTGCCCCGCCGACCTGAATCTGGACAATGTCGTGGACGATGCGGACTTTTCGCTGTTCGCGGGCGCGTACGACCAATTGCTGGATAACAAGGGCGACCTGACCGGCGACGGCATGACCGACGACACCGACTTCTCGATGTTCGTTCAGGCCTACGACCGGCTGACGTGCCCCTGATCCTTATCCGAGCGCCATGGTCATCAGGAACTCGGCGTTGGTCTTGACCTTCTTCAGACGGCCCTTGAGCAATTCCATCGCCTCGACGACGTTCATGTCGCTGAGCACCTTGCGCAGGCGGTGGACCAGTTCGAGTTCCTTCTGATCGAGCAGAAGTTCTTCGCGGCGCGTGCCCGACGCGGCAACATCAATCGCCGGCCAGATCCGCTTCTCGACCAGCTTGCGGTCGAGGTGCAATTCGCTGTTGCCCGTGCCCTTGAACTCCTCGAAGATCACCTCGTCCATCTTCGAGCCGGTATCAACCAGCGCCGTGCCGATGATCGTGAGCGAACCGCCCCGTTCGATGTAGCGGGCGGCGCCGAAGAACTTCTTGGGCCGCTGCAGCGCGTTGCTGTCCAGGCCGCCGGTCATGATCTTGCCCGAATGCGGCATCTCCGCGTTGTACGCTCGCGCCATGCGCGTGATCGAGTCGAGCAGGATGACCACATCCTCGCCGAACTCCACCATGCGCTTGGCCTTCTCGATCACCATCTCGCACACCTGGACGTGCCGGTGGCTCTGCTCGTCGAAGGTGCTGGCCACGACCTCGACGTTTTTCGCTGCGCAGTGACGCTTGAAGTCGGTTACTTCTTCCGGCCGTTCGTCCACCAGCAGCACGATGATCTTGACGTCCGGGTAGTTCCGGGTGATCGCCTTGGTCATCTTCTGCATGAGCACGGTCTTGCCCGTGCGGGGCGGCGCGACGATCAGGGCGCGCTGGCCTTTGCCGACCGGCGCGACCAGGTCCATCACGCGGCACTCGATCTCGTCGGGCGTCGTCTCCAGCACGTACCGCTTTTCCGGGTGCAGCGGCGTCAGGTCCTCGAAGTTCACGATGTTCGCGATCGCCTTCGGATCTTTGCCGTTCACCGTGTCCACGCGCAGCAGCGCGAAATACCGCTCGCTCTCCTTGGGCGGACGGACCATGCCCCGCACGGTCATACCGCGGCGCAGGCCCAGCCGGCGGATGACGCCGGGGCTGACGTAAATATCGTCCGGCCCCGGCAGGTAGCTCTGCTCCGGGCTGCGCAGGAAGCCGAACCCGTCCGGCAGCATCTCCAGCGTCCCCTCGCCGAACATCAGGCCCTGCTTGGCGGCCCGGGCCTTGAGGATCTTGAAGATGATGTCCTGCTTGGTGAGCTGATGGAAGTCGGTGAGCCCTTCCTTCTCCGCGATCTTGAACAGGTCGTCGATTTCCTTGAGCTGCAGCTCGTTGATGCTGATCGCGTTCTTGAGCGCCGACGGATCAGCGCTCTTGGCGATCCGCTCGAGCTCAATTCCCTCCCGTTCAAGCTCTTCATCGCTGGGCAAATCGCCCAGATTCATTCTCTGGTAGCCGCCCCCGCCACCGCCCGACGGACCTGGACTGGGACCGGAGAACCCCCCGCCACCCTGCTGGAATCCGCCACCCTGCCCGGGCGGCCCGCCGAAGCCCATGCCGCGACGCTTCTTTCGTTTGCGACGACCACCCCGATCGTTCCAATTCCCGCCCCCCCCGCCGGGATATCCGCCGTTGTAAGGATGACCGCGATCGCCCTGCTGCTGGCCGCCCCCGGGGCCGTACTGGCCTCCTTGCTGCTGACCAGACTGGCCGGGGGGTGAGGGCGCCTGCGAGGGGGCTCCGGTTGATCCGCCCGATGGGGCGTTGCCGGAGTTTGACTGAGAGGGCGATGAGGTTGGATTGCCGTGCGGAGCCGGCGAGATCGGAGCCTGGCTTTGGACGGGAGCCTGCGGTCTCGGGGCCGGGGGCGGGACGTCTTCGTAGCGGGGCGTCACCGGGCGGTCGTTCCGGAACTGCGGGCGCTCGGCGTGGCGTTGGTCGGGAGCACGTTCAGCGGGGGGGCGCACGGCGGGCACCTCTGGCGCGGGCTTGGGGGCGGGCTCGGCGACGGCGGTCGCGCTCTTCTTGGTGTCGCGGCGCGGGCCGACGGGGCGGAACTTGGCTCCGGAACGCTCGGTCTTGGCGTCGGGCTTGGACGAATCGCCTGAGGACTTTGCCATTGGTCGGGGAACTCCGGGTGTTGGCTGGTGCGCTTCGTTACGAAGGAGCAGTCGCTTGGAATTGTGTTGTGGGTTGGGGGCGCGTGGGTGGAGCGCCAAAGAGAGAAGATGCGGACCGGCGCTGGGCGAGAGAGTCGCACGCCGGAAAGAGAGAGGAAATACCGCCCGTCTTGTTCCGCTCCTCCGAGCGCGCGTGCCCCACGCAAGAAGGCCGCCCGGAATCGCGAATTTGAAAAAGGGCGAGGTCGGCCGCGGAAACGGCGAGGGCCGAGCCCCCGCGTTCGCGGACGCACCAGTATAGCCGCACTCTCCGAGCGGGGGCAACAGGGGTAGGACGGTGCCGGCTACCGGAACCTGTCGCTTACTTCCTTCACGAGTGCGGCGATGCGCTTGTCGAGTGTTGCTTCATCGGCGTCGTTGGTCAGTATGAACTGACTTCGCACCCGCTTCTCGGCGAGGGGGAGTTGCGCCCGTTCCCGGCGGTCGAGTTCCGCATCGTCCCAGGAGCGCCCGCGAATGCGGTCTAGACGCTGCTCCCGGGGCGAATCAACGAAGACGACGGCGTCACACTCCTTGTCAACGCCGGCCTCAAGAAGCAGCGGCGCATCGATGATTGCAAAGCGCCGGCCGGCGGCGGCAGCCTCACGCAAGTCCTTCTGGCGGGCGTCTTTCAGCAGCGGGTGCACGAGCCCTTCGAGGCGGGAACGCTGGGTGGGATCGGCAAAGACGATGTCGGCGATCTTGCGGCGGTCGATCCTGCCGCCGTGCTGGAGGATGCCTGCCCCCCACCAGGAAACCAGGGTGTCTCGGACTTCGGGGCGATCCAGCATCTGCTTGGCCTGTGTGTCAGAATCGAGGACGAGCGCGCCGTAGTGAGAGCCGAGTTTGGCGGCGACGGTGCTTTTGCCCGAGCCGATGCCGCCGACGAGGCCGAGGATAATGAGAGGATCGGACGGTGGGCCGGAAGGGCCTGATCCAGCACGCATCGTCGGTAAGTCCTTGACCGGCACCGGCTGGTCGGGGCCTAAGCCTTCTCCTGCGCCGGCGCGATCAACCGCCTGGCGTACCTTCGCCAGGACGTCGTGCGGAGCGTCGATCATTTCCCAGGAGATCTCGATCATGTCGGTCCCGGCGGAAGCGATGCCGAGGGTCCCCACGCTCGCGAGGCGCTCCGGGAATGACTGTGAAAGAAATGTGTTCTGCACTCGTCCGAGCGGGATCTCAACGCCGAATCGCGAAAAGACGCCCGACATCGATCGCACGCGCCGGTCGGTCAGTTCATAGGTGACGCAGGCACGCCAGATGGCCTGCCAGACGACACGGGCAATGAGCAGAGCAAGCAGCAGCGCAAGGCCGACGTCACGATTGCCGGAGGGCGGCGCAAACCACCAGAGGATTCCGAAGCCCAAGATGAAGATCAGGATGGGTTGGAGCGGCCGCAGAACAATCGACGCCACCGACGGCCTGAAAGAGAGGATCGTGCGCTCGGTGCGGTGGTGCGTGGTGTCGGCCTCGGCGGGCATAGCGGAGTGTACGAAACGGGGCCGGGCTCCCGGAGGCTTGCTTATGCCTCAGCGCCCGATCGCCTCCTGTTTGAGTACGCCGATGTACGGCAGATTTCGGTAATAGCCGTCGTAGTCGAGCCCGTAGCCGACGACGAAAGCGCTTGGAATCTCGAAGCCGACGTAGTGCGCATGGACCTCGCGCTTTCGGACTTCGGGGGGCTTCCTGAGCAGAACGCAGATGCGGATGCTGGCCGGGTTCTGGCGTCGTACGAGTTCGTCGATGAGGCCCAGGGTCTGGCCGCTGTCGAGGATGTCGTCCACCAGCACGACGTGCTTGCCTTCGAGGTCCTTGGGGAGTTCACCGGCGAGCATGGCGCCCTTGCTCTCGACGCTGGTGCCGGGGTAGCTCGAGACGGCGACGACACGGAGGCTGAGCTTGAGGGTGAGTTCGCGGATGAGATCGGCGGTGAAGACCAGGGCGCCGGTGAGGATCGGGACGAAGACGATGCGCCCGGTGTCGTCGGGCGCGCCCTCCTGTTGGAGCTCGGCCAGCAGATCCTTGCCGAGTTCCCGGCCGAGATCGTGAACACGCATCGCGATCTGCGCACGATCGATGAGGATATTTTCGACGTCGGCGACCATGGTGAGAAGGTATCAGGTCGATCTACCCGGGCCCGGACCCGCAACCCCCCGACTTGCCGCAAGGGCAGCAACCCCCTCCCGCGGCTCCGATCGGAAGGGACGCGGCCGCTCCCTTCGGCGCAAACGTCGACATTTTTCGCAGGAACTTTCGGCCTTTTCCGTCCGGGTCGGGGACCGGGTCGTCCGCCTGCGCCATGGGGCGGATCAGTTCGATGACGGTTCCGTCGGATTCGCACTGGTATTCGTAGAGGGGCATGGTGTGGTCCTCGGCTATCCACTACATTCTTGCGCTGGTATTGTCTCGTGAGGAACCGACCCATGCCCAAGTGCCCATCCTGCTCGCTTGATGTCCCTGCCGCGGCGAAGTTCTGTCCATCGTGCGGGGGGGCGATGTCCATAGGCCCGTCGCCGACCGAGCAGTCGTTCGGAGACGCGCAGGACATGATGCAGACGGCGGTTTCGCTGCCGCCGGTTTCGCCCGCGACGCAGCCCCGGCCGGCGGATCTCTCAACGCCAACGCGGCCGGCGACCCTCCCTCCCACGGTCTCCGGATCGGGCATGGCGGGGGTGGGATCGTCTCCTTCGATCTTGCCTTCGGCCGTCTCACGCCCGGTGAGTGTTCCTCCGATGCGTGGGGCGATCCCGCCGCGCGACGAGAAGCTGGAAGCGACGATCCCGAGCCCGAGCAACAAATCGGGGCCGCCCGGGTCGGGGACGCCGGCGGCGCCCGAATCGGCGGTGGCGATGCCGGCGTATGAGCCGCCGCGCGGGACCGGGGGTTCGGTTCGAGCAACTTCGGGAACTTCGATTTTCGCGGGCGCGGAACTGGGGAGGTTCGTGCCCGGAACTGTCTTCGGGCAGCGCTACCGGATCATCGGGCGCCTGGGCAAGGGCGGCATGGGCGATGTGTACCGAGCCGACGACATCAAGCTCGGCCAGCCGTGCGCGATGAAGTTCCTGCCGGAGCAGTTGGGGCAGGATCGGGCGGCGCTGATCCGGCTGTTCAATGAGGTGAAGATCGCGCGGGCGGT
Source organism: Phycisphaerales bacterium (assembly GCA_044221315.1). GTDB lineage: Bacteria > Planctomycetota > Phycisphaerae > Phycisphaerales > UBA1924 > JAFEBO01. Next base: position 27,082 of record JBGAPK010000014.1, read on the forward strand.
GAGCCATCCGAACGTGTGCCGCGTGTACGACCTGGGCGATGAGGGCGGGCAGCACTTTATCTCGATGGAGTACGTGGACGGCGAGGACTTGTCGAGCCTGCTCCGGCGCATCGGGCGCCTGCCGGGGGACAAGGCGCTGCAGATTTCGAGGCAGTTGGCGGCGGGGCTTGCCGCCGCGCACGAGAAGGGCGTGCTTCACCGGGATCTGAAGCCTGCGAACGTGATGATCGACGGACGCGGGCATGTGCGGATCATGGACTTTGGGCTGGCGGGGCTCGCGGAGGAACTCAAGGGCGACACCGGGCGCGCGGGCACGCCTGCGTACATGGCGCCGGAGCAGTTGGCGGGTCGCGGCGTGACGGCCAAGAGCGACGTCTACGCCATCGGGCTTTTGTTCTACGAGGTTTTTTCGGGCAGGCCCGTGTTCCGGCCCGAGTCGATGCAGGACCTGGCGCGTCTGCACAAGCAGCCGATCGCGACGATTTCGACGCTTGTTCCGGACATCGACCCGGGCGTCGAGAAGGTCATCATGAAGTGCCTGGAGCGCGACCCGGACCTGCGTCCGGCGTCGGCGCTCGCCGTGGCGAACCTGCTTGGCGGGGACGCGCTGACGGCGGCGCTCGCGGCGGGCGAGACTCCGAGCCCGGAACTGGTCGCGGCGTCGGGCTCGCGGGGCGCGCTGGCGCCGGCGATTGCGGCGGCGCTGCTTCTCTCGTGCGTGCTGGCGGTCTTTGGCGCTGCGTCGCTCAACGGCAAAGTCAAACTGTTCGCGAGCACGACGATGGATTACGCGCCGGTCACGCTGGCGGACAAGGCTCGCGACGCCCTCAAGCAGCTCGGTCACAATTACCGGGGTGTGGACAGCGCGTACGGTTTGGAAGAGGTGCGGCCGGAGACGCCCGAGGGGCAATCGCCGGTCGCTCCCAAGATGCGATTCTGGTACCGCGAGAGCGATCATCCCTATCCGGCGGGTCCGGGCGGGCAGGTCACGCGACTGAATCCGCCCCCGGCGGCCACAGGTGAACGCAGCGTCCTCATGGACCTCAAGGGCAAGGTGATCGAGGCGAGCGCGCCCGTCGCGGCCGGATCGACTGTTTCCGCGACAGCGCAATTCTCCGACGCCGACCTTCGTCGCATCGTCGAATTGACCGACGCGACGAGGCTCGAACCGATGGAATCGGCCGATTTCGTGCCGGCGTCCTTTTCGACGGCTCGCCACTCCTACAAGAGCGTGCGCTCGGGTGCACGCGGTGCCGCGCCGTCGCCTGTGCGTGTCGATATCGCAAACGTCGGAAATTTGGTGACGTATCTTTCGGTGCACGATGGCCTTGGGCCGGTTGTGCACACGGCAGAGTCCAAGCCGAGCGCGGCGGCGGCGGGGTCGACGTGGGTGATCGCGGCGTCGCTCGGGCTCCTCTTCCTTGGGCTGCATGCCATCCCGATCTGGATGGCCGTCTACAGCCTTCGGCAGGGAAAAGCGGACCGCAAGGGCGCCGGCCGCTTGGCCGTGGCCACGTTCGCATTCTCATCGCTTGCCTTTCTGTGCCGGGCACATTTCTCGCAGGAGCAGGGATCGCTTGTGGACACCGTGAAGGATGCGCTCTCGTGGTCGGCGTACCTCGGCGTGATGGTCTGGCTGCTGTACGTTGGTCTCGAACCGATCATCCGCAAGCGCTGGCCGCAGAGTTTGGTGAGCTGGAGCCGGTTGCTGGCGGGCTCGTGGAAAGACCCGCGGGTCGGGCGAGATGTCGTCATCGGCTGCCTGGCGGGAACAGCGTGGATTCTGGCCGTGCAGGGCGTTGCGCTGTGGCTCAACCGCGGGGTTCCACCTCCGGGGGCAGCGCTCGGAATCAACGAACTCACGCTGATGGGCCCGCTTCCGGCGCTGTCCGTGCTCTTTTCGTCGGTGATCGGCGCGATCCTGTTCACGCTCTCGCTCACGTTCTTGTGCACGCTGCCGAGGTTTGTGCTGGGCAACCACATCGCGGCAAGCGCCGCGGTCTTCGCGCTGCTCGCGGTCTTCTTCGCGTGGGTGATGATGGCGCAGACGGGCGCCGCCGGTTCGCCGGTGGTCGCCGTCGCGGGCTTTGTGGGCGGTGCTGTTGCCGGCCTCATCCTGACGCGCCTGGGGCTGCTCACGCTGCTCATCGCATTCTTCGTCGCAGGATTGCTCTGGGATTTCCCGGTCTCGCTCGGGGGCGGATGGACGATGGCGAGTTCGCTGGCGGCGATCGGCGTGGTGCTGGCGCTGGCGGGGTTCGGCGCGTTCGCGAGCCTGGGGCTGGGGATGGGGCAGGCGCGGAGGGTGTGACGGGCTTGTAAATTCGGGTGTTCTCGGGCGTGCGACTGCTTCGCGGTGGATAGGGCGTGGGTCGGAATGCCGCACGCCTCTGCTTTCGCACAAATCACGAATTGGTGAGTCGACCGGAAGAAGAATCCGGCTAGACTGCGAATCGAGACTCGCCATGAACAGAGTGTTTGCCGCTCAAGTTGTGCTGGCGTGCGGAATAACATTGGCGCTCCTGCTCGGCGCTGTTGCGCGGGGAGCGCAGGCGTGCCCAGCTCAATGGCTGCCGGGCCAGGGCGTGCCGGGCGTTGATGGTACCGTGAACGCCATCGCGGTTTTGCCGGACGGAGATGTGATCGCGGGCGGGTTCTTCACCATCGCCGGTACCGCCTCGGTTCAGAACATCGCACGCTACAACCCCGCGACCGGGCTTTGGTCGGCGCTCGGATCGGGAATCGGTTCGGATTTCTATTACCACCCCTCGGTGTTGAGCCTCGCGGTATTGCCCGGGGGAGATGTCATCGTGGGCGGGTTCTTCAACCTGGCAGGCGGCCTCTCGGCGAACAACATCGCCCGCTACAACCCCACAACGGGCGTGTGGTCCGCGCTCGGCTCGGGCACCGATCACAGCGTGTTTTCGCTCGCGGTGCTTCCGAATGGAGACTTGGTTGCGGGGGGAGCGTTTCCCCATGCCGGCGGCACGCTGGTGAGGTCGATCGCGCGATTCAGCTTCACGTCCAACGTGTGGGCCGCGCTCGGATCGGGCGTGGATTTCAACGTGTACGCTCTCGCAGTGCTCGCGGACGGGAGCATGGTGGCGGGCGGCGATTTCTCCAATGCGGGGGGAGTCGCGGCAAGCAGCATCGCTCGCTACGACTCCGGCAGCCGCAAATGGTCCGCAATGGGCGATGGGACGAACAACCAGGTCTCGGCGTTGTCGGTGCTGCCGAACGGCGATCTGGTTGTGGGTGGAAGGTTCTCATCGGCGGGTGGACTGCCCGCGAACCGCATCGCTCGCTACCGCGCGAGCACCGCGGAGTGGGCGGCACTTGATTCGGGCACCGGCGGAGATGTTGCCGCATTAGCCGCGCTCCCGACCGGAGAAGTAATTGTGTGCGGCTCTTTCGACTCGGCCGGAGGAAAGCCGGCGAACAACATCGCCCGCTACAACCCTGCGACGGGCCTCTGGTCCGGCCTGGATGCGGGAACGGGGCGAATCGGGAGTTCGCTCGCTCTTCTGCCGGACGGGAGCATCCTGGCGGGCGGCCAATTCGGTACCGCGGGCGGAAAGGCCGCATTCGGAATCGCCCGGTTTTTTTCTGATCGCGAGGTCTGGTCGGCACTTGCTTCGGGCTTCGATGGTCCGGTGAATGCCATCGTAATCCTCCCCGACGGCGACATGGTCGTTGGTGGGGCGTTCACGACGACGGGAGAAGTTGCCGCGAAAAACGTCGCCCGGCGCAACCGAATGACCGGGGCGTGGACCGCGTTGGGATCCGGAGTGAACGGCGCTGTCGCGGCTCTTGCCGTGCAGCCAGGCGGGGACTTGATAGTCGGAGGCACGTTTGCCACGGCCGGAGAGGAACAGGCCAACAACATCGCCCGCTACAGACCGAGCAACCATGCATGGTCCGCCCTGGGTTCAGGGACTGACGGCGGCGTTTCTGCGCTCGCCGTTTTTCCGAACGGCGACTTGTACGTCGGTGGAGGATTCAAGCTGGCGGGCGGGGTGAAGGCCGACAACATCGCTCGAGTCGACGCGGATTCGGGCGGCTGGTCAGCTCTGGGCTCGGGGACGAATTCGAATGTGATGGCGCTCGCCGTGCTCCCGGACCAGAGCATCGTCGCCGGAGGGTATTTCACCGTCGCGGGCGGCGCCTCGATGGCTCACATTGCGAGGTATTCTCCGAACACTGATGCTTGGTCGTCTCTTGGCGCCGGCACAACAAGCGCCGTTCTCGCCCTCGCAACGATGGCGAATGGAGACTTGATTGCCGGTGGTTATTTCCATCGGGCCGGAGACGTGGACGCGACCTGCATCGCCCGGTTCCAAACCGGAACCGCAAGCTGGTCGCCGCTGAATTCGCTGGCTGTAACAGGCAACGGTGCACCGGTGGTTTTCTCGCTCGCGGTGCTCCCCGGTGGCGCCATCATCGCGGGCGGGGATTTCATTTTCAGAACGGCCGGAGCCGACGCGAACAACATTGCCCGGTTTCACCCCGTCACGGGAGACTGCTTTGCGTTCGGATCAGGGATGTCCGGCGCACGCAACCACCGGGTCCTTGCTCTCGCGGCGCTTGCGGATGGAGGGATCGCCGACGTCGTTGCCGGTGGCAGTTTCACCGTCGCCGGCGGGATCGCCTCCGCGTCTATCGCGCAGTACTCCCTGGACCCTTCGGCTGCGACGATTACCGCCCAACCGCGGCCGGCGATCGGCTGTTCGTCCGGCCCCATTTCCTTTTCACTGATCGCTAGCGGCACCACACCCATTCGCTTCCAATGGCAATGGGAACAGACGGGCACCCCGGGTAGCTGGTCTGACGTCGAAGAGGGCGGAAACGTGGATTCCGGGGGGGCGCCCAGATTCATAGCGACCGGCGTACACACGCCGACGGTACGAGTTGCCGGAGATGCTCCGCCATTCGGCACCCTTGAGGTCATCGCGGCCGTTCGGTGCGTTGTTTCAAATTCATGCGGGGGCACGACAAGCGATTCTGCGGTTCTCACGATCGCCGGGCCGGATTGCTGTCCGTCAGACCTGGATTTCGACGGCCTGGTGAATGACGGTGACTTTCAGATATTTTCGCTTGCGTACGACCTGCTTGACTGTGCAGATTGGGAGATGCCGTCGGGCTGTCCAGCCGATCTCACCGGCGATGGCCTCGTGGACGACGCAGATTTCGTCGTTTTCCTCCGGTCGTACCTCGAGAACATCTGCAACTAGCCTCGCCCCATCAGCATGACGCGGCCACGGGCAGGCTTTCAGAACGCAAACACCGTATCCAGCAATTGCGGTATCCAGCCCTTCTTCGCCGAGTTGCGGACGTCGCCTTCGTTTTTCACGCTGACGATCATGTCGGCCAACTGGCTCGAGAGAACGGTGTTGCTGGTGGTGACATCCTCGGTGCGGACGTTGCCGGTCAGGACGACGGTTGTCACCTCGGCGTCGCGGGTGACGGTCTTCTTGGCCTCGAGGACCAGCACGCCGTTGGGCTTGACGTCGATGATGGTCGCGGTGATCTTGGCGCTCAGTTTGTCGGCGCGGTCGTAGTTGCCCTTGCCCTCCCACTTGGGGTTGGCGTTGAGTTCGACCTGGGCGATCGGGTTGCGGGGCGAGTTCTCGAGGCGCAGGCCGTAGAGCTCGGGGAGCGCCGGGAAGTGATTCAGGGACGCGTTGAAGTTGAGCTTCTTCTCGCTCTTGGCATCGGTGTCGGACGTGCTGGTGGTTTGCTCGTCGATCAGGATGGTGACGAGGTCGTTCTTCTTGAAGCTCTTTGGCTTGGGGGCGGAAACGTAGAAGAGGCTGGCCTCCTTCAGGGGCATCTGGGCCTGTTCCTTGGCCGCTTCGGAATTCGCGCCGGCGTCGGCGGCTGGTTGCTCGTCGCGCAGGAGGCTCTGCGCGCCGGCGAGGGCGGGAAAAGAGGCGACGATGATCAGAGGAAGAGTTCGCATGAGAGGGCTCGCGGTTTTCGGTAGAGACTCACGGGACATCGAGCGGCGTGAACTTCATCTTCTTGAGGGGCTTCTTGGGGTCCTGCGTGCGGGCATCGACGACGAACGTGCCGTCGGGACGGGTCGTGACTTTTTCGACGCTGATGGCGCCCACCGTGGCCTTGGTTGTCGCCGTGGACGATGGCTGCGGCTTGGAAGACTGGGGAACGTCGGCCGGCGCGGGCTGGGGTGGGTGCTGGAGGGCCGGCTGGGGCGCCGGTTCGTTGGCGAAGACCTGGTCTTCCGGCTGAGCGGCGTTGATGACCGCCTGCCCCGCCGCGACGACTCGGGCGGAGACCTTGCTCTTGGGATTGCGCAGGGGCGCGAAGTCGATCGTCTCGCCCTCGCGGGCGGCGGAGAGGGCGCGGGCGCGGGTGTTCATCACGACCGAGCCGGCAAGGCAGGCGACGTTGACGATGTCACCACGCTTGACGAGCAGGGCGGGCTCGACATCGCCCTCGACAAAGAGCTGGCCGACCTGCATCCGGTTCTTGACGACAAACCCCACGACGGATGATTCGGGGATGAGCCGCTCACCCGGGGCGGTCCAACGGCACTCGGCGATGATCACGTCGCGCGACACAACATCGCCCCGATGAAGCGCCCGGCTCGCGGCCACCACATTCAATTTCTGCTCAACCTGCACTTTGGCCGTGCCCGCCGCGATGACTTTTTCGCCCTCGAACACGCGGACCATGACGGGGACGAGCGCGCCCAGGCCGGTCGGCTGAATATCGAGGATGCGGCCGGTGCCGGGGGTGTCGAGCAGCTTGGCATCGGCGTCGGAGAAGGCGACGCGGACGTCGGCCGGCTCCGCCTTGAGAAAACTCGCGAGTCGCGAGGCGACGCCGGAGCGGACCGTGTCTTCCTTCAGCTCGGAGACCAGACGCCAATCCGGCCCGATGGGCTTGAGCTTTCCGGGTGCTGGAGGCGTCGGAGCCGGAGCCGGCGCGATATCGATCACCAGGGGCTTGGGCTCGGCGACGCGAAGGGTGCAGGTGTCGCCGCTGAGGGCGATCTTGCCCCAGCGGGCCTCGGGCTTGGCGGTGGAGACGGCCTGACGGACGTCATCGATGGACAGATCGAACGTGCCCGTGGCCGAACGGCGCGCGACGGGGTCGGCGATGATGACGGCCTCGCCGAGGGACTGGGCGTCGGAGCCTTCGAGGGAGGCGATGTCCTTGAGCGTGACGGGGGCGTCGGAGGCGACGCGGACGGACGAGCGCAGAACGATCGCGTCGGCCCGCACGAATTGCGCAAGGAGGGTTGCCGCGCCGATGAGCAGGAATTTGATCGCCGAGGAGACCATGGCTATTACCGGCGGAGCTGGGAGACTGCGCGGAGGGAGTCGTCGGCCGCACGGATGACCTGGCTGTTGAACTCAAAGGCCCGCTGGGTTCGGATGAGATCGACCATCTCGCGGGTCGGATCGACGTTGGAGTTTTCGAGGAAGCCCTGGCGGATCTCGCCTCGCTGATCGGTGCCGGGCTCGCCGGTGATGGGCGGCCCGGAGCCGGCGGTCTCGGTGTAGATGTTCTCGCCGATCTGGAGCAGGCCGCCGGCGTTGGGGAAGACGGCGAGTTGGATCTGGCCCTGCAACTGGGGCTGGGTGCTGCCGGCGATGGTGGCGTAGACGCGTCCGGCGTTATCGATCGAGATGGCGGTCGCGTTGGGGTCGATGGTGATGACGGGCTGGAGTCGCCGGCCCTGGTCGTTGGCCATGACGATCTCGCGGTCGGCGTTGAGGGCGAGGTTGCCGGCGCGGGTGTAGCCGGTCGTCCCCTGGCTGGGCTCGATGCCGACCTGGAGGAAGCCGAAGCCGTCGATCTGGACATCGAGCGGGCGACCGGTCTGGAGGGGGGCGCCCTCGGTGAAGTCGAGCTGTGTGCTGGAGACCTTGGTGCCAAGGCCGATCTGGATGCCGGTGGGCGTCTTGTCGCCGATCGCATTTTCCACGCCCGGCTGCAGTTTGTGCAGGTAGAGCAGGTCCTGGAAATTGGTGCGGCTGGCCTTGAACCCGACTGTATTCAGGTTCGCCAGGTTGTTGGCCGTCACGTCGAGTGACGTGTTGAGCGCAGACAGTGCCGACGCGGACGAATAAAGAGCGTTGATAGCCATAGCGGAAGTGGGTTACGCGAACGGCGTGCCGCCGCGGCAGAAAGGTGTCGAGGTGTCGAGGTTTCGAGGTGTCAAGGGAAGACGGCGACCTGGGCGTCGAATGGCTTTCCCTCGACACCTCGTCACCTGGACACCTCGACACCTTGCTTTTCAGGCCATTCTGCCGAACGTGTTGATCGCCCGGTCGAGCATGCGGTCCTGGGCCTGAACGATCGAGATGTTGGCGTCCACATCTCGCGAGGTTTCCTGCACGCGGAGTAGCGCCTTCATCTCGTCCACGCCCGATTCCTCGAGCTGGCCCTGCTTGACGAGACCGGCGCCCCGGTTCATGCGGGTGACCTGGGCCGCCGGAGCCTGGAGGATGCTGCCGCCACGCTTGGTGATCGAGTTCTGGTTCGCGGCATTGAAGACGCCGATGGTCGCGACTTCGGTGCCGTTCACGGTCACGAGGCCGTCGGGCGCGATCTTGACCGGGCCGGGCGGGAGCGTGATGGGGCGTGAGACGCGGTCGAGAATCGGTGCGCCGGTGCTGGCCTGCACGAGCCGGCCCTGCGCGCTTCGGGTGAGGCGTCCGTCGCGTGTGAGGAGGGCGGTGCGCCCGGTGTCCTTGGGGCCGCCCTGGACTTGGAAATAGCCGTCGCCCTCGATGGCGAGATCGAACGCGTTGTTGGTGATCTTGGTGCCACCCTGTCCAAGGTCGATCTTGGTGGGCGCGGCAAGCACGCCGGCGCCGAGGCGCTCCAGCATGGCGTCGGAGGGTGCGTTGGGCAGGTTGTCCTCGATCCGGGCGGCGGAACGCTGCATGAGGGCAGGTATGTCGGCCTTGAAGCCGATCGTGTCCATGTTGGCGAGGTTGTTGGCGTAGACGTCCTGCCGGTACATGGAGGTCAGGACGCCCGAGCTGGAGATCTGGATGCCGTAGTTCATGCGTGGCTCGCGCGGAGATTGCCGACTGGGATGATCGCAAAGGGCGTGCCGGGGAATGGGGACGATTGTCATCTTCTTGCTTTCATCTGTCCGCTCTCGACATCCAGAAGCGCATCACACGCACGGGGGGGTGAGAGTCTGGAATGAGGTGGGTGAAAGCTGCAACATCGCAGGCATGAACAGATAAGATGGTCCAAAAGGAGTTCTCAATGACCAAGTCTCTCTTCGCTGTCGTCGTTCTGGGTGGGTGTCTGGTCGGCGGGTGCCAGACATCCAAGCCCGCAGCTTCGTCGCGTGAGGTGGTGGAGGCCGCGACGCCGGCGATGACGCAATCGACGATCGACCGCATCAAGGGCATGGCGGGGACGTGGAACCTCAAGGACGAGAAGGGGGAGAGCAAGGGGCAGAGCATCTTCACGGTGAGCGGCGGCGGTTCGAATGTGCGGGAGGTGATGTTCCCGGGTTCGGCGCACGAGATGACGAACATGTACCACCTCGACGGGCGTTCAATCGTGTGCGCGCACTACTGCGCTTCGGGGAACCAGCCCCACCTGCGTTCGCACGGTGCCGAGGGAGACACGATCAAATTCACGATGGACAGCGTGAGCAACTTTCGGAGCGCGGACGAACAGTACATGGGCGAGATGTGGCTGACGTTCAAGGACCGGGATGTGGTGGATCAGCGCTGGAAATCGTTCAAGGACGGGGTCGTCGTGGAAGACTTCACGTTCACGATGACGAAGGTGAAGTGAGGGCAGAGCAGCAGAGCATCGTACAGCGAACGATGCCAACCAATGCCTTCGGGTCCTATCTGCAAATCTGCTGTTCTGCAAATCTGCTGATCTACCTCGACAGCCCCTTCATCGCGCCCGTCCTTCTCGCGCTGAAGTAGCGCTGGAGCGAATCCTCGATGATCGCGTGTGCCGCCTCGGCGGGCATGACCTCGTCCACCGCGACGTCCTTGCCCTCGAGCGTCTTGTAATCCTCGAAGAAGCGCTTGAGCATTTTGAAGATGTGACGCGGGAAGTCGCTGGCCTTGTGGAACTCGGAGTAGATCGGGTCCTGCACCATCACGGCGATGATCTTGTGGTCGGGGTCGCCCTGGTCGATCATGGACATCAGGCCGACAGCGCGAGCGTCGCAGATCGTCAGCGGCGGGATGCTCTCGGTGCTGTAGACGAGGACGTCGAGCGGATCGTCGTCCTCGGCAAGGGTCTGCGGGATAAAGCCGTAGTTGGCCGGGTAATAGACGGCGCTCGAGAGGACGCGATCGACCTTGAGCATGCCGGACCCCTTATCGATCTCGAACTTGAGGTTCGAGCCTTTGGGGATCTCGACCACAGCGCGGAAGTGGGACGGGAGTTCAAATCCCTCGATGCTGGGCGTGACGTCGTGCCAGGGGTGGATCATGGCGGAGGGTATGTGGCGGAAGGTAGGAAAGGGGAGAGAACGCGGAGTTGGCGGAGGCGGCGGAGCTGCGCGGAGCAGGAAAGCAAGGGGAATTGAACTCAAAGGGCTCAACGTACTCAAAGACGGGATGAGTTGGCCTTGGGGCGACTCAATCTTGCGGGCCATCCTTATGGGGGTTGGATGACCGACCTGAGAACACGACTCCACCCCATCAGAATTCCCCCTCCGCGAAACTCCGCTTTCTCCGCTGACTCCGCGTTCTCTCCCCTTGGAGCTCTTCAAACCCTTTGAGTTGAAAACTCTTCGCTGATACCCTTCGCCCATGATCAAATCGTCTCGCGCGCTTGTGCTGATGGCCGGGCTGTGTGTGTTGGCGGCACCATGCCTCGAAGCGGCCCCAGCCGCCCCCACTCTCGTGACCGCCACGCCGTCCATGACGATCGACGACGCCGTCGCGAAGACCAACGCCGCGATCTCGAAGATTGTGGCCATCCCTTCCGCCGATCGCACCTACGACAACACCGTCGGCGCGATCGACGATGCTCTCGCCAACTTCGAGGCCGATACGAGCATGCTGATCTTCCTCAGCAACGTGCACCCGGAGCAGTCGGTGCGCGAGGCTTCCGAGGCGGCCGAGCAGAAAGCCGGCGACTTCCTCGTTGATCTGGGCAAGCGTGAAGACCTGTACAAGGCCGTCAAGGACTACGTCTCCAATCACCCGAGTGAAGTGGCCAAGCTGAGCGGCGAACAGAAGCGCTTTCTCGACTTCACGCTCCGCGATTACCGGCGGGCGGGAATGGAGCTCGACCCCAAGCAGCGTGAGCGACTCACCGAGGTGCAGAAGGAGATCACCAAGCTCGGCATTGAGTTCAACCGCAATATCGCGGACGATCAGTCGGTCGTGTATCTCACCAAGGACGAACTCAAGGGAGCGCCCGAGGGCGTCCTGAAGCCGCTGCCGTTCAACGACGGCATCTACGTCGTGAATCTGCAGAACCCAACGTATGTGCCGCTGATAGAGAGCTGCTCGAACGAGACAACGCGGCAGAAGCTCTGGATGGCACAGAAGCGCCGCGGCGGGAAGAAGAACGTCGAAGTGCTCGAAAAGGCAATAAAGCTCTTCGCCGAGCAGGCACAGATCCTCGGGTACGCGCACTGCGCCGACTTCCAGACCGAGACGCGGATGGCGAAGAACTACGCCACCGTGCAGAAGTTCTACGAGACGCTGAAACCCCTCGTCCGAAAGAAGGCCGAGGCGGACATGGCCGAGTTCACGGCGTTCAAGCGCCAACTCACCGGCGATCAGAAGGCCACGCTCATGCCGTGGGATTACCAGTACATCAAGAACGAACTCTCCAAGAGCAAGTACGCGGTTGATGGGGAGAGGGTCCGCGAGTACTTGCCGATGGAGAAGGTGGTCGAGGGGCTCTTCAACATCACGCAGTCGCTCTACGGGCTCGAATTCAAGGACGCGACCGCGACCAAGGCCGGAACGAAGGAACGCCCGCTCTGGCACCCGGACGTCAAGTTCTTCGAGGTCTACGACAAGAAGTCGCACGCTCTGATCGGCGAGTTCTACCTCGATCTCTTTCCCCGCGACAACAAGTACACGCACTTCGCGCAGTGGTCGCTCGTCAACCACAAGGTTTGGAGCGATGGGAAGGTGACGCTGCCGCTGGCGGCACTCGTGTGCAACTTCACCAAGCCTGAGGGTGATAAGCCCAGCCTGCTCACGCACGAGGAGGTCGAGACCTTCTTCCACGAGTTCGGCCACTGCCTGCACACGATCGTGAGCGAGGCGAAAATGAACCGCTTCTCGGGCACGAACGTCGAACTCGACTTCGTGGAAGCCCCGAGCCAGATGTTCGAGAACTGGGTCTGGGATGCGGGAGTGCTCTCGACCTTTGCCAAACACTACAAAACCGGCGAGCCCCTGCCCAAGGCGCTCCTCGACGGCATGATCGCCGCGAAGAACCTCGGCAGCGGGCTCGATACCGAGAACCAGTTCTACTACGGCCTTACCGATCTCGCCTACGAGACGACCAAGGACGGCAAGGTCGATACGACCACAGTCGCGATCGACCTCTACCCCAAGGTCACCTGCTATCCCTTCAAGCCCGAGGCGACGTTTTATCAGGCCAGCTTCGGTCACCTGATGGGCTACACCGCCGGGTACTACTCGTACATGTGGTCAAAGGTCTTCGCGAGCGACATGTTCCAGCGTTTCAAGGAGCTCGGACTGCTCAGCCCCGAGGCCGGGATGTACTACCGGAGCAAGATCATCAGCCAAGGCGGGACGCGGGACGCGTCGGATCTGCTCAAGGACTACCTCGGGCGGGAGCCGAAACTGGATTCGTTCCTGAAGGAACTGGGGATGGAGAAGTAGAGCGGCAGAGCAGCAGAAAAGACCGCAAAGCCGCAAAATGGCAAACAGGGCGACTGAAATCCCAGGCTCTCAAGCCCCTTGCACGGGGTTGAGATTCTGGGACGAATCCTGGCAGGGACGAACGAGCCCGCCTTCGCCTGGCTTAATCTGCTGCTCCGCGGCTCTGCTGCTGTGCGGCTTTGCCGTTCTTCCACCCCCGGCTCTCCCCTTCCTCTGCGGTATCATCCCTCCGCATGCTCAAGCTCTCCTACGCCAACTGCCTTTCCGATCGCGTAGGCGAGCACGGGCTCGATCCGGCTCACATCGACGCGGGGTCGGAGGGGGCCGAGGCCGCGGTCGCGAATACGAAGAAGCTCGCCTCCACCCGCGGCAAGGGCTGGGAGCGCTGGCGCGAACTGCCCTTCGACCCGATGCGTCGCGATCACGTGAACGGCGTAAAGGCCTTGGCCGAGCGCTGCCGCGGCAAGTTTGAGAACATGATCGTCTTGGGCATCGGCGGCTCAGCGCTCGGGAACATTGCGCTACAAACCGCCCTCAACCCCCCCACCTACAACCTGCTTGATTCCGGCAAGCGTCCCGGCCCGCGCTGCTTTGTCGTCGATAACGTCGATCCGGCGCACTTCGGGGCCGTGCTCGATTTCTGCCGCAGCCAGCCCGGCGGCATTCAGAAGACACTGTTCAACATCATCAGCAAGTCCGGCGAAACGGCCGAGACCGCGGCACAGTTCATGATCGTGCGCGATGAACTCAGGAAGGCCATCGGCACCAACTACGCGCCAAACATCGTCGCTATCACAGACGCCGACAAGGGCACGATGCGCCAGATCTGCGACCGCGAGGGGTACGCAACTCTCCCCGTGCCCGACGGTGTCGGCGGTCGCTTCAGCGTGCTCAGCCCGGTCGGCCTCTTCTCCGCCGCGATGTGCGGCATCGATATCGATTCGCTCCTCACCGGCGCCGCCGATATGGACAAGGTTTGCTCGCGCGAAGATATCGCCGCCAACCCGGCCTCGATGCTCGCGACGCTCCTCGTCGAACTGGGCCAGACCAAGGGCAAGATCAACCACGTGCTCATGCCCTACTCGAACGCGCTCTACTCGCTCGCGGACTGGTTCCGCCAGCTCTGGGCCGAATCACTCGGCAAGCGCCTCACGCTCACCGGCAAGAGCCTCTCGACCGGCTTCACGCCCATCAAGGCCCTGGGCACGACCGATCAGCACAGCCAGATCCAGCTCTACCGCGAAGGACCCAACGACAAGGTGATCGGCCTCGTCGAGATCGAGAACTTCGACGAACACCCGCGGGGCGTGCACGGCGACGTGCGCATCCCGTCGGGCCTCAACGTCGAGGCGCTCCACTACCTCGAGAACCGGACGATGGGAGAATTGATCGCCGCCGAAAAGCGTGCGACCGAGTATTCTCTCGTCGAGAGCCAGCGTCCGAACTTCACGATCTCGCTGCCGCGGCTGGACGCCTACCACGTCGGCCAGTTCATCTGGCTCTGGCAGATGACGACCGCGTACGCCGGCCTGATGCTGAACATCGACGCCTACGACCAGCCCGCCGTCGAGCTCGGCAAGCAGGCGACGTTCGGGCTCATGGGCAAGAAGGGGTTTGAGAATTTCAGGGCGAAGGTCGATTCGGTGCTGAGCGCGAGCACGCGGGTAATTGCGGGATAGAACACACCAGATTCTCACCCTCCACGCCCCTCGCTCGCACAGGGTTGATCATCTGGGCCCGAACGCGACTCTCACCTAGTCAATGAACCTGCGCTTACCCCCTCCCCCATCGCCGCCACTGGCTTGGGCTCGCCTTCCACGAACCCCGGCGGCATCTTGTCCCACACATAGCCGCCCGGTTGCGTCGCGGCCCTGTAGCCCACATCAAAGAGCTTGGTCATATACACAGGATCGAACGATTCGGTCGGCTTGGCGTTGAAGGTCGCGGGGATGTACGCCAGGTTGAAGTCCACGCCGTCGCGCTTGGTGGTGAGGTAGAGACGGTAGAGATCGCCGATGCCCTGGGTCTGGATGAGCGAATCTATGGCGCGCGACGCGATGGACATGGTGAGGCGCTCGGTCGAGGCCCAGTCCACGTCGAGGCGCGCGTTGCGGATGATGTAGGCGACGCGGTCGCGGTGGATTCCCCGCGCTTCCGATTCCTGCTTGAGCGCAAGGCTCGGCGGGTAGAGGAACACCTGGGCCTTGCAGCCCCCGTCCACGTGCATCTCCTGGTAGGTCTTGCCATCGACCTGAACATCGATCATCACCGGCGGGAATGCCGCGGGAATGGCGGCCGAGGCGAGGAGCACTTCGTGAATGATGTCGAGCGCGTGCGGATCCCCGCTCGAGGCGATCGCCCCGATGTTCCAGATGACGCCCCGGTTGATATCGAGATTGGTCGTAGCAATGAACAGGATTCGTCCCCGGGCATACTCCGCGGCGATCTCGCGCATCATCGGTTCATCGACCAGCGACTTAAGAAGGGTCTGCAACGGCTTGGTGCCCATCATCGCGTCGTCGTAGAGCGCCGCGAGGAAGCCGCGCGGCAGGGCGATCTCCTTCGTCGTGACCGAGGTGTACACGGCCTTCAGTCGCTCGTCATACTTGGGGCCCAGGAAAGCGAACGGCGCCGTGAGCGCGCCGGTGCTGATGCCCGTGACAACCTTGAACTCGGGCCGTGTGGCCGCGGCGGTCCAACCGTTGAGCAGGCCGGCGCCGTACGCGCCGTTCGCGCCCCCGCCGGATATGGCGAGGTAATACGCCGGACCCAGCGGGCTGGTGTCTCCGGCCTTGGCGCGGAGTTCAAACTCCTTCTTGGCGGCTCGGACCATCTCCTCCCTGAACTGCGGATTCAGTTCGTCATCCCACGAACGCACGGCAGGGTTGTTGAGCACGGTCGCGCGATCGGAGAGTTCACGCGGCACGGCGGGGAGGCGCGAAGGTGTCGCGCAGGCGGCAAGAATCAGGACGGGCGTCATCGCAAGTAGAAAAAGACGCGAGCGTACGGAGCGATTCATGCGGCCTCCATCGGAAGAGAAGTTCGGGTGGCTTGCTGACGGAGAATATCCGAGTTGGAGCGTTTTGGGCCGGTAGTCCGCATAAGAGAAACTTCTCTGAATTGCCGCTCGCCGGCTCTCAAGAGGGCCAACCGGCGTTCCCCGTCGGTCGGATGCACCGGGTTTTACCCTCCCGGCGCGGGGCGGATGATGTGTCACGAGCGGACGCTGTTTGCCCATGCGCACGGGAGGGTGCGGGCATCTCTATGATCGATTCGGCGGCCCTGTCAGTTGCTTGTCTGGAGCACGCGGACACTGTGGCGGAGTCATTCAGACGCGTACGACCGCTTCGGGGGAAGAGGCGCGCTCCATTCGAAGACCCGGCCGGCACTTTTCGGGAGCACGAAAATGAACTTCGATTTCATGGCGGCAAAGCTCAAGCACACATCATGGAAACTCCGCCTCGGCGATTTCCTTGACGGGAAACCCGGTCTGTCGGCTTCGGAGGCCACAAATCACCGGCAGTGCGAACTCGGCAGGTGGCTCTACGCCGAGGGACTTGGCAAGTACGGCTCGATACCCGAGATGAAGCAACTCGAAGTGAAGCACCAGGAACTTCACGGGGTGGTAAAGCGGATCGTGGATCTGAAGACCTCGGGGCAGCAGCGGGATGCGGAAGCGGAGTTCACAAAGATCGATCCGACAAGCAAACAACTGGTCGCGCTGCTGACGGCGGTGGAGCGGGGCGTCTCGCTGCAGCCGCAGTGAAGTCGGCCTGCGACGCATTCGGGTTTTCGACCCGGGAGGCCGGCACGATTCTCGTCCGGCCGCTCCCAGTCGGCGGTGCCGCCCGGGTCCACGATTCATGGTGGCGGACGGGAAAGGACTCTCTTTGCAGCACAAACCCGGCGACATGATCGGCGGCTATCGCGTCCTCCGGGAGCTGGGGCGCGGCGCGGGTTCGACCATCTATGCCGTGGAAGATGCCGGGGGCAAGCAGGTCCGTTCGCTGAAGCACGTTGAAAAGACCGACGAAAAGTCCGATCGCTTTCTCGAGCAAGCCGAGCGCGAATACCAGGTGGCCGCTGCGGTCGGGTCCCGCAAGGTTCGACGGGTCGAGAAGATCATCAGGAAGAAAAAGTTTCTTTGGGGACGGATGACCGACCTGTACCTGGTCATGGAAATGGTCGAAGGGCGCAGTTGCGAGCAGAACCCGCCCAAGACGATCGAAGATGCTCTCGAGATCTTTGAGCAAGTGGCCGAGGGATTGGCGGCGATGCACGCCAAGGGCTTCGCCCACGCGGATATGAAGCCCAACAACATCATCGTGGACGACAAGCTCAACGCCCGGATCATCGACCTCGGGCAGAGCTGCAAGGTCGGCACGATCAAGCAGCGCATCCAGGGGACGCCAAACTTCATCGCCCCCGAGCAGGTGCACCGCCGGGCGATCACCTCCAAGACCGACGTGTACAACTTCGGCGCCTCTCTGTACTGGGTGCTGACGCGTACATATGTCCCGACAGCACTGGACGCCAACGAAAGCCCGGTGGACGCCTCGCTCGTGCCCAGGCCCAGTAAGCCAAGCGAGATCAACCCTCGCGTACCCGCCATCGTCGACCGGCTCGTCATGGACTGCGTGGAAGCGGACCCGGACATGCGTCCCACGATGCAGCAGATTTTCGAACGCATCGGGAAAATCCGCAAGGGCGTTTGACGCACGCCCGCCGACTGCCCGGACGATCTGAACGGAGATTTCCTCGTGGACGACGCCGACTTCGTCCTCTTCGCCGCGGCGTACGACGCGCTGCTGTGTCCGTAGCAGGATCGCGGCCGCTCCGAACGAAATCCAGTCCAGACTCTCATCCCGCCACTCCTCCACACTCTCACTCCCCCACTCGCGCGGGGTTGATCTTGTATTACCGACCGAGGCACCTCAGGCTCAGTCGACGTCCCCGATAACTCGATCCCACTGGCGTCGACGCCCCCGAACGGCTTGGACAAGCCGGCCTGACAAACTTGTTGGCTTCGGACGCGTGTTTCGCCTTTGCGCGGCCGCCGAAATCGGGTAAGCTGCCCTGTGGCCACGGACGCGTGGCGATCAACCCGACCTTTGGTCTTGACGCTTGGATCTTCAGGGATTCGGGGAAGGCGGGTGCTGGAATCGTCGGCCCGGAGTGCAGATTCAGCGTGAACACGTCGGCGCGTCGGAATGCCCGCGGCGCGCAGTGAGAACGGGCAAGCGCAACGCGTCTCCCGCCGCAGAAAAATTCCGGAACCCCACCATGTTCTTGACACACAGAGCCTCTCGCCCCGGCACGAGCGCTTCCACGCCGAACGTCCGCTCTCTCGTCACCGCCGGCTCGATCAGCCGGACGCGCCTCGCGGCGGCGGTGGCGGGGCTTCTCCTTTCGGGCGTGGCGTTTGGCCAGGTCGTCTACCCGCCGGGGTTCGTATGGAACCGACAAACCGACTGGACCGAGAGGCCCGCGGGCGACGGCGGAACATCGAACGGCAACCCCGACGACGACCAGGCGGGGCGACCGGTGTGGGTCTACGAGAACGCCGCGCCGCCCCCCGATTTTCTTTCGATTGGATCGGCCAACCCGTGGTACATCGCCGATCCCGCCGTGACCTATTTCAAGTGCACCTGGGAGACGAGCTGGTTCGGCTTTTTCACCGGCTGGAACAGAGGGCACAACAAGGTGCCGATCACCAACCGCGACGAGCACTACGCGTACCAGGGTTTCTACTACGAAGAGACCACCTGGCAGCGGTGGGTCAATGTCTCTTCCTGCCGCACGATCTTGGCAATCACCGGGACGTGCCACCTTCAGTGGGGCGGCAACTCCAACACGTACGCCGCCGATGTCGTGCTGCTGGTGAAGCGTGCGTCGGGAGCGCACGACGTCCTGTTCGAGCAGTCGTTCCCCCATCCCTCGCCGGGCAACGGCCTCGACTTTGCCGTGGATCTGCACGGCGTGGGGGTCGGCCCGGGGGACTCGATCGTGCGGACCGTGCGGATGCACCAGAAGGGGAGCGACATCAGCAACTTCGTGGTCTGGACCGACGCCCTGACCTACACGCTCGAGGCCAACGCGCCGCCCGTTTCACCGCAGCCCGAGAGCGTCAGCGTCTGCCTGGGCGGGCAGGCCACGATGACCGCCGGGAGCCTGGCGCCCGGCAACCACACCTTCCAGTGGCGCCGCGCCGGCAACCCGCTCTCAAACGGCCCCACCGGCACGGGCTCGACGATCTCCGGCGTGAACAGCCCCACGCTGACGATCGACGGGATATCCGCATTCGATGTCGGCCAGTACGACTGTCTCGTGGGAGACCTCTGTGGCTCGGTCGCCAGCAACGCCGCGACGCTGAGCATCTGCGGCGCCGATCTCAACTGCGATACCGTCGTGGACGACGCCGACTTCTCGATCTTCGTCATCGCCTACAACCTCCTCGATTGCGCCGACCCGACCATGCCCGCGAACTGCCCCGCCGATCTGAACGGCGACGGCCTGGTTGATGATGCGGATTTCAGCCTCTTCGTCGTCGCGTACAACCGGCTGCTGTGCTCGTGAGCCGAGCGCAGATCCTTCTCCGCGCCGCGCCGTACGACGCGCTGCCCCTGATCCGCTCCATCCCTAATCTCCACGAAATGAAATCTCTGCCATTCGTTCTCGCGGCCCTCCTCGCCGCCGCTCCCGGCGCCGGCGCGGCACACACCGTCACCATCCCACTCGCCGGAGTCTCGATCACCAACGGAGCTTCGGTCTCGCGCTCCAGCGCACCCGCCGCGCTCGATGCCGCGCTGCGATACCGCGCCGTCACCGCGGGCACCGTCAGCGGCACGCCCAACTTCAGCGTTCTCTGGCTTCTGTTCCCCACGCCCGTCCCGCTCGATCAGGCCCTCACGACCCTCACGGGTTCCACGCCGGATCTCGACACCGTCCTGGGCAATCCGCCCGGAACGCTCCCCGTCGGCGGGACGCCGCAGGTCTTCAGCGGCAGCAGCGTCGTCGCCGGGCAGACCGTCACGGTTTCCGCCACGCTCACCGTCTCGATCGACGCTTCCGGCGTGGCGTCGTTCACAGCAGACTCCGTGACCATCACGCCCGCCGCCATCGGCGGGCTCAAGTTCGCCACCGGCCAGGTCACCGTCTCGACTATTTCGTGCCTCGCCGATCTCAACTTCGACGGCGTCGTCGATGATGCCGACTTTTCGCTCTTCGTCGCCGATTACAACGCCCTCATCATCGCCTCGCCGCAAACCGGCGGTGACTTCAACGGCGACGGGCAGTGCGACGACGCGGATTTCCAGTTCTTCGCCGTCGCGTACGACTCGCTGGTGTGTCCGTAGCAGAACGCCATTGGCAACGGTGTGAACGAACACTGCCACCTCGGTTTCGGCGCGCGGCTCAAGTCACGAATCAACATCTCTGCCGGCTCGCCTTCAGGACCTGCGCCGACGCGCCGACGCGATCAATCCGACGCCCAGCAGGTTGATAGCCGTGGATGGGGCTGGGATTCCGAACCCCAGTTTAGAGAATCCTTCAAGAGGTGTCTGATACTCTCCCCCTGTGCTCACGATGCCTGAAAAACTGTGGGTTCCCGGCCCCACGGTTACACCATTCGTGATCAACAAGTCGATCCCGTCAATCATTCCTGTCGCGAGTTGAGGCAGCCAACCGCTTCCGAGGATGCTGCAAGTTACTGCGCTATCTGTCGTAAACGTAATGTCAACATTGAGCCTCACGTATCTGTTATCATTGATCAGATCGCCGTAATTGAAATGCCCAAGTGAGGATATCGAACCACAAACGTAGTTATCTCCGAAGTATATTGATAGCGCCGCGGAACAGTACGTCGCGGCGAACGTCTTGCTGATGTGATGGACCGTCCCGTCGCCCAATCCAATGCTCCCACTGTCAGAAGTATCCCCGAATGGAGGCGTGTGCGCGAAAAACCAATAGTCGATACTCTGAATGGTGATCGCACCGCTCGCTATTCCTCCCGTCATCACCGCCGCCATCCCCGCCGCCAACGCGATCGTCGTCTTGCGCAACATGTGATCCTCCGATCCCGGCCGAGTTTCCGGTGCGTACGGCAGGCGCATCGACGCGACGTGCTTGTCTCACCGGTCCTCCCCCGCCATGTGGAACAGTGTGGCTCACTCCGCGAGACTTGGCTACAGGGAACTTTCCCCGATCCGCTCAGCCTCCGATCTCCCAATCCGCACCGATGCAAGACATGCGAGCGGGAAAACCCCGGCGTGACAGAGGCGGCGCCGCAAGCGTGACCGATTCCCTAATCGTCTCCGCCCCGAACGAGATGCTGTTGTGGTGATATCGCGACGGCCCGCATCCGCACGCAGGCATCAAGCGCGCATTCGCCGCTCACCCCGCCCGCACCAACTCCACCCGCGCCGGGCTCCTCGCCGCGACGATCAGCCCCCAAAGCCCCATCACGCCGATCAGCGCGATCGCAAACGCTCCCGTGGAGAAATACCACGCGTCGGTGTTCGTCGTGATCGGAAATGTCGTGCAGACCTTGAAGACAAACGCCCCCACCACGAGCGCCAGGAGCCCGTAGCGCAGAAGCACCACCGTCACGATCGCCGTCGTCAGCACGGCGAAGGCCCAGCAGAGCGGGTTGTTCGAGCCCGCGAGGCCGAAGATCACCGTCTGGATCACTGCATAGACCGAGATCGCGTATTTCCGGTTCTTGAGGAGCAAGGACAGCAGCACGATCCCCAGCAGGAAGCCCATCCCGTACGTGCACGCGTCGTTGGCCTGCACGCAAAGCACGCCCGCGATCTGGCGCACGCCCTCGAGCGCCGCGGCCCCGCCGGCCTCGTCCAGCATCGGGCGCAGGGGCGCCGAGCCGATCCACGGCCCGCAGAGATGCTGAAGCGCGTGGATCACGACGACCAGGCAGCCAGCCACCGTGCCGATCGCCGCGCTCCGCCCGACCTCCGGATCAAAGAATCGCCCAAGGAGCAGACGCGACCAGGCGATCAGTGTTTCGGGCCAGAAGCGGCGCGCGTACGGCTCGAGCGCGAAGTACGCCACCCACACCCACAGCGCAAGGAACAGTCCGCCCTCGAGCGCGCTGAAGACCACCCCGATCGCCCCGCGCCGCAGGTTTATCATCGAGGCCGACGAATTCGAGAGCACATCAGCGCGGCAGAGCACCGAGAGCATCATCAGCACGCCCATGAATACCGCGATCCGCACCGCGCCCGCCGCATCTCCCCGCCGGTAGCGGAAATTCAGCCACGCCAGAAATGCCGCGACCACCAGCGAGCCCGCCCGCAGCGCCGCCTCGATCGCGATCGCGACGCGGAGCCGCTCCGGCGTGTTCGCGACCAAGTCCTTGAAAGTCGTCGCGAACTGCGGCTCGAGCGTGCGGAAACTAACCGGCTTGCCCTCGTACCACGCGATCTCGGCCCGCACCTTTGTGTCCGGGCTCTCCGGATACACGCCCTCCCAGGCCAGGAACAAGTCGGCGTAGACCTGCGGCACGCGCAGCGGCGCTGTCGGCGTGAACTTGTCAAAGTCGAGCCCCGCCGCGACGAAGAGCGGGCGCGGGTCGGGGTTTTTCGTCGGCCGGGCGACGATCCCCTTCTCCAGTTTCTCGACCGCAGCAAGATCATCCCCAGCGCCCTCCGGAACAGCGCGCAGTTCTCGCAATTGCCCCGCCAGGTCCAGCCTCATGCTGATCGAGCCGCCGATCGGGCGCGGATCGTCCCACGACACGATGCCGTCGGCCATCTCCGGGCGCACGGCCACCGGAAACTGCCGGTACCAAAAGTCCATCGCGCCGGGGCGCAGCCGGCCGAGCCGATCCCACATCCCCACGCCCTTTTCCTTCTGCTCGATCAGGTCGAGGTATTCCTCGAAGACATCGAGGCGGTAGACCGAGTTCTCGATGGTCGGCGTGTAGCCGAGCGACTTGAGTATCTCCCGCGCCTTGTCCGCCAGCACCGCCGGCGGCTTCTCCAGCGGCAATTGATTCACGAGCAGAATTTTGGGCACGAGCCAGACCACCAGGGCGAGCATCGCGACCAGCGACAGCCCCGCGAGCCCGATCGTCCGCACCTGCATCCGCTTGAGCGCCGTCGCCCCGGCGATCGTCGCGACCGAGGGCGTGACGCCCGCCGCGAGAGCCGCCGCGAGCGGATCGCCCCCCGGGAGCATCGAGATCACCTCGAGCGCCGAACTGGGGCGGTCGGCCGGATCGCGCGCCATGCACTTCATGATCGCGGCTTCCACCTGCGGATCGACGTATCGCACCGAAGCCGACGGGGGCAGGATGGGCTGATCCTGCTTGTCCGCAAGTTCCTCGAGCGAGCCCGCGGTAAAGACAGGCTTGCCCGTGATCATCTCGTGCAGCAGAAGCCCGAGCGAGTAGAGGTCCGACCGCTCCGTCGCGCCGCCATGGCG
Source organism: Phycisphaerales bacterium (assembly GCA_044221315.1). Classification (GTDB taxonomy): domain Bacteria; phylum Planctomycetota; class Phycisphaerae; order Phycisphaerales; family UBA1924; genus JAFEBO01. The sequence continues at coordinate 50,361 of JBGAPK010000014.1, forward strand.
CAGAACCTCCGGCGCCATGTACAGAGGCGTGCCCGCGGCCTTGGGGCTGTTCTTCAGGTCGGCCGCCAGGCCCGCGAGCCCGAAATCGGTGATCTTCGCCACTCCCCCGCCGTCGATCATGACGTTCGCGGGTTTGAGGTCGCGGTGGATGATCCCCCGGGCGTGCGCCGCCGCAAGCCCGGAGCAGAGCTGGCGCGCGATGTCGATCGTCTTGTCCGCGGGCAGTTGCCCGATCCGGCGCAAGAGACCGGCAAGGTCCTCCCCGCTCACGTACTCCATCGACAGAACCGGCAGGCGCGAACGCTCGGCCGATCCCGGCGCGTCGAAGTCGAATTCGTCGAGGTCGTGCACGCGGCAGACATTCGGGTGCGTCACCTCGCGCGACAGCCGCACCTCGGCCGAGAGCTTCCGCACACGCTCCGCAATCACATGGGGATCAACTCCCTCATAGAAAAAGAACTTGAGCGCCACATCCTGCTCGAGCCGCAAGTCCTCGGCTCGGTAGACCTCTCCCATCGCCCCGCGACCGAGCAACGCGACGATCCGGTACCGATCGCCGATAAGCGTCCCCGGCTGGAACCGCGCACCGCGACCCTTGCTCGTACCCGAACCGGGAGTGGCTCCCGCCGGGCTCTGATTCGGACTGACCGGTGACGCGCTGCCCGGCGCGCGTGCCCGGACGACGTCCGCCGTCTCGGCGCTGGCGAAGTCGATGACGGGCGTGCCGCAGCTTGAGCAGAATCTCGCTCCGTCGGGAAGGCTCGACTTGCACTTGACACAGGTGATCAACTGGGCTCCCCCCCACCACCACCCCAGGCAAATCCACGCTTCGGAATTGCCTCACTCTACCGCAGATCCTCTCATCGCACGCACCCCCACCCCCACCCCTACCCCCACCCCTACCTCCGGCACGCCGGTTGCGTCCGAACCTGTCGATGCTCCGCAGGCTCTTCATCGCGCTCGCTCTCACCCTGCTCGCTCCGCCCGCCCTGGCCAGCAAGGTTTCCGACCTTACACGAATCAAGGGCCAAGGCGAGTTCAAGCTCCGCGGGCTGGGCCTGGTCGTCGGCCTCTCCGGAACCGGCGATAGCGGCAAGGACATGATCCTCGCACGCCCCCTCGCCAAACTCCTCGAGAACGAGGGCAATTCACCCGGAAACATGGCCGAACTTGCCGCCGCCAAGGCCGTCGCGGTCGTCTGGGTCGATGTCACCATCCCCGAGATCGGCGGCAGGGCCGACGACCGCTTCGACGCGTACATCTCCACCACCTACGCCGCCAGCAGCCTCAAGGGCGGCCGCCTGGTGCTCGCCATCCTGCGCGGACCGCTCCCGAACAGCCCCGCCTACGCCATGGCCAGCGGATCGGTCGAACTGCCCGATCCGTCCATCCCCACAAGCGGAAGAATCCGCCTGGGAGCGCAACTTGTGCGTGATGTCGCCGGCCCCACCGTCGGCGATACGTTCGACCTCTATATCCACCCGTACTTCAGCGGCTGGGCCGCGGCACAGAAGATCGCCACCTGCATCAACAGCGACGCCGGTCCGGGCCCGCAGGTGACCGGCTTCGACTCAAGCGTCCGCACCAGCGCCACCGTCGCGACCGTCGTGGACGACCGGACCATCCGAGTCGTCATCCCCGACGCCGAGCGGGCCGACAAGGCGGCCTTTATCTCCGCCGTCCTCTCCGCGAGCGTCCGCGTGGCCGAACTCGATCTGCCGGCGCAGGTAATCGTCAATCCCCGCAGCGGTGTGATCATCATCACCGGCGACGTCGAGATCAGCCCCGGGCTGGTCACGCACAAGGACCTGATCATCAATACGACAGTCCCGACGCCGATCCCGACGCCGCAGAACCCGATCACCGAGAAGTCGCACTTCGCCGAAATCCGGACCAAGGGCCGCGCCAGCGACAACGCCCGCCTGGCCGACCTGATGGCGGCAATGAAGCAGCTCGACGTGCAGGTGACCGACCAGATCGAGATCCTGCAGATGCTCTATAAGACCGGACGCCTGCACGCCAAGATGATCGTGGATTGACCATAAACCATTGTTGTCATGGACATTAGCGGTATCAGAGCGAAGCCCGCAACATCGCAATACGACGCGAGAAGCGGCGTGCCAAACGCGCAAAATCAGCTCGATTTCACCGAAATCCTCGGCAAGCGTACCGCATCGAAGACGGGCAAACTCGACGCCGACAAGATCCGCGAGACGGCCGAGACCTTTGTCGCCGTCGCTCTCGTCCAGCCTGTCTTGAAACAACTCCGCTCGACCAACCACGCCGAGGCGCCCTTCGGCCCCAACAAGGCCGAGCAGCAGTTCCAGTCTTTGATGGATGCCCAGCTCGCTCGGCGGATGGTGCACAAGTCAAACTGGCCGCTCGTAGACAAGGTGGCACAGAACATGCTGAAGAAAGCCGGACTTGCGCCCTCAGAGTAAGAGCGGGCGAGTCTCCGGGAACTCACTTCCATGTCCTCCGCCAATGCTCCTCCCAACACGCCGATCCACGAAGAGCTGCACGCCCTGCTGCAGGCCCTGCTCGAGCGCCACGAGCGGCTGCTCCGCCTGACCACCGAGCATCACGAGGCCATCCGCCAAGCCGATCCGCGCCGATGCGAGATGGTGCAGAGGCACGAACGCGAGACGCTCGCGGCCATCGCCGATCTTGAGGTCCGCCGCCAGGCCCTCATCAAGCGGGCCGTCGCCGAGATCCGGCCGACTCCCAAGTCGTTGGCAAGGCTCTCCGAACTCGCCCAGTGCGCACCCGAGAGTGAGCGACAGAGCCTCTTCGACATGATCGCCCGCCTGCGGACGCTCGCGGGCCGCGTGCAGGAAGAACAGAACGTGGTCCGGGTTGTCAGCCGCGTGCTGCTGGCCCACATGGAAGGCCTGATGCGCCAGGTCGCCCGCACCCTGAGCCACGCCGGGACCTACGCCAAGACCGGCGCCGTCGGCGCCGGCGCACCGATCGTTACGAGCCTTGACATTCGCCACTGATTCGGAGTTCACCACAGAGACACCGAGGCACAGAGAAGAGATTGGAAAGGAAAGAAATCAGCCTGTGTTCCTTTCCAACTCGTGATCCCTCTTCTCCGTGCCTCTGTGCCTCTGTGGTGAATCTTCTCTAGGAAGAACCATGAGCCTTACCGCCGCGATGTTGATCGGACGCTCGGCGCTCACCGCCAGCCAGCTCGGCATCCAGGTCGCCGGCAACAACATCGCCAACGTCGGCACGCCCGGCTACAGCCGGCAGGTGGCCTACCTCGAGCCCGTGGGCGACGGGGGCGAGAGCGCCTCGCTCCGCTCCGGCCGGGGCGTCAACGTCCGCGATGTGCGCCGGCAGATCGATATCGCCCTGCAGAACCGGATGTGGAACGGGGCCGCCGACGAGTCCGCCGCGGGCCAGCAGTTCCAGACACTCTCCTCGCTCGAATCGACCCTGGGCGAGCTGACCGACAACGACTTTTCCTCGCGTTTGCAGGGCTTTTTCAACGTCTGGTCCGAACGGGCCAATCTCTCCAAGTCCAGCAGCGTCGTCGTGCAGCAGGCCGGGCAGATCGCGGATTACCTCCGCAAGATGAGCAAGGACATCGGGTCGATCCAGACGCAGATCGATGCCCAGTTGGGCACCGGCATCGGGCGCGCCGACCAACTGCTCGACACCATCGCGAAACTCAACGTCCGGATCTCCACCAGCGAGGGCGGGCAGGGAATCGCCAACTCGCTCCGCGACCAGCGCGACCAGGTCGTCGGCGAACTCTCCAAGCTCATGGACGTGACCGTCACCGACCAGGCCGACGGCACCGTCAACGTGATGGTCGGCAGCACGCCTCTCGTGCTCGCCGGTCAATCCCGCGGCGTCCAGCTCGAGACAAAGCAGGTCGGAACGCAACTCCAGGTCTCGGTCAAGACAAAGGACAACGGCGAGGTCATCGACGTTCAATCCGGACAGATCGGAGCGCTCCTGAGCGACCGCAAGTCGAGCGTGCAGGACACCAGCGACTCGCTCAACTCGATCGCCAGCCAGCTCATCTTCGAGGTCAACAAGCTCCACTCCACCGGCACCAACAAGGACGGCCTGACAACCGCATCGGGCACGCTCTCCTTCGCGACCGCCGACCGCACGCGATCGCTGAACGATCCCGCCAACGCCGCCACAAACACCCTGCCCTTCCAGGCCAAGAGCGGCGGCTTCTACGTCACCGTTAAGCAGTCCGCCACGGGCGCAACCCAGACCGTCCGCGTCAACGTCGATCTCGACGGCATCGACAACACGGGCGCGGCCGGCTTCGGCAACGACACCTCGGCAGAGTCGATCCGTGCGGCAATCGCCGCGGTTCCGGGCCTCGCTGCGTCGTTCAGCCCCGACGGCAAACTCCAGGTGAGCGCCCAGAGCGGCTTTTCATTCAGTTTCAGCGACGATTCGTCCGGCGCCCTCGCCCAGCTCGGTGTGAATTCCTTCTTCACCGGCACGGATGCCTCGACGATTGGCGTTCGGAGCGAACTGACCGCCGACCCCACCAAGCTCCAGGTCGGCCGCATGGTGAACGGCTCGTTCGTCGAGAACGGCACGGCCCTCGAACTCTCCAAACTCCAGAACAACACGCTCAGCCAGCTCAACGGCCGCTCCATCGGCCAGGCCTGGGCCGACACGGTGCAGGCCGTCGGCGTCGCGACAAGTGCCGCCAAAACCTCGTCCGCCGCCGCAACTTCCGTCCGCGAAAGCCTCGACGCTCAGCGTGCCAGCGTGAGCGGAGTCTCCATCGACGAGGAATCGCTTAACCTGCTGAACTACCAGCGCCAGTACCAGGCAGGGGCGAAGCTGATCGATATTTCCAATCAGTTGCTGACGAGCCTGATGCAGATCATCTAGAGCAGCAGATTGGCAGAGCAGCAGATGGATCCAAGCAAAGGCGGGTCCGTCCACAATCGTCCGTTCTCCCCAGAATCTCAACCCCGCGAGAGGGTGATGAGAGTCTGGGATTCAGCAAGTCTTATCTGCTGCTCTGCCAATCTGCTGCTCTGCTGCTCTCCCTCCCCCCGGCACGCAACTTGCGTCCGTGACTGACGGATGAGCTTCTTCCCCTCCAGCATCGCCCGCGTCCCCAACATGTTGCTCAGCAACCTCTCGCTGGGCAACATCAACCGGACGCAGCTCGCCCTGCTGGATGTGCAGAACCAACTCTCCACTGGCAAGGAGATCACCCGTCCCAGCGATGACCCGGTCCGCTACGCCGGGATACAGGTCATTGCGCGTCGGATGGCGCAGGGTCAGCAGATCACGCGCAACCTCAGCAACGCCGACGCCGCCCTCGGCCAGCTTGATTCTGCCCTGAGCGAAGTCTCCGACGTCGCCCTTCAGGCCAAGCAGATCGCCCTCGCCCAGGTCGGCGCAACCGCCTCGGCCACCGAGCGAGCATCGCAGGCCACAATCGTCAATCAACTCATCACCGGCCTCCTGAAGACCGCCAACACGCAGGGCGTCAGCGGCTACGTCTTCGGGGGCAGCACCCCCGGCACCGCCCCGATGGTCGAGATGAACGGCGGCTTCCGCTACACCGGCCAGGGCAACGGCCTGCTCGCCGATCTGGGCTTTGCCGACAGCGTTCCGATTACGCTCGGGGCCTCCGCCGCCGTCGGCGCGACCTCTGCCCGAGTCAAGGGTGCCGCCGATCTCAACCCGAATCTCACGACCGCAACCCGCCTCAGCGACGTCAACGGCGCCCGCGGCCTGGGCGTTTCACTCGGCACCATCCAATTCGCCTTCGGCGCTGGCCCGACCGCGACCGTCGATCTCACAAACGCAGAAACTGCCGGCGACGTCGTGACCAAGCTCACCAACGCGATCCACCAATACGAGACGACCAACAGCGTCACCGTGCTGGCCGGCTCAGGCGTGACGGTCAACGGCGGTTCGATCCAGATCAATGTTGCCGCGGGAGGCTCCCTGGCCTTCAGCGACATCGGAACCGGCATCACGGCCAAGGACTTGGGCCTGAGCGCCGCCGCCTTTACGCCCGGCAACGCCAACGGCACGAGTCTCGATCCTCGCTTGACCTGGACCACGCCCGTCAGCGCCCTTGCAGGAGCCGGCGGAGCGCTCGGCAGCATCAAGGTCAGTAACATGGGCCGCTCGGCGAACGTGGACCTCTCCGCAGCCACAACGCTCGAAGACATCAAAAGCGCCATCGAATCGCTGAACATGGGGCTTCGGGTCCAGATCAACCCGCAGGGCACCGGCATCGACATTGTGAATGAGGTGGCTGCGGGCTCCAAGCAGGCGATGTCGATCGCCGAGGTCGCCGGCAACAACTCCACAGCGACGCGGCTGGGCATCCGGACCTTCGCCGCCACGACTCAATTGAGCGATTTCAACAACGGCAAAGGCGTGCAAGTGGTGGACGGGGTCATCAATCCCTCGAACAACACCGTCGATCCGGAGCTCAATTACGACTTCAAGATCACCCTGGGCAACAACGTCCCGGGCGCGGTGGTCAAGGTCGATCTCCGTCCGCAGGATGTCGTTAGCGTCCAGACCGTGCTCGCCCGCATCAACTCGGAGATCGCATCGCAGTTGCCCGGGCAGGGGCTTGTCGCGGGCGATCTTGTCGCTCAGCTCGCCGATGGCCAGAACGGGATCACGCTCGTCCAGAACCCGGCGTTCGGCCTTCCGGTCTCCGTGACTCAAGCCAACAACTCGACCGCGGGCAAGCAGCTCGGTCTCGTGGACGGCCAGTACAACTTCGGGAACGGCACTTTCTACGGCACCGACACCGCCCAAGTGCGCGTGGACAGCCTCATGAGCTATCTGGTGGACCTGCGGGACTCTCTCCAGGCCAACGACGTCTCTGGCATCCAGCTTGCTGGACAGAACATCGACCGCGTCAGCGGCACCATCACGGAGACCCGCGGCATGGTCGGAGGGTTTGCACAACGCGTCACGTTCGCCAAGCAGGTCGAGGACGACCGCAGCGCCGTGGACACCAAGGTCCGTTCGCAGTTCGAGGATGTGGAATTCGCCAGCGCCGCTTCGAGATTCAGCCTTCTCCAGACCCAGCTCACCGCCAGCCTCCAGTCCACCGCCGCCATGCAGAGCAGAAGCCTCCTGGATTTCCTGACCACGCTTTGAGCGCACCATTCTCCGGCCCAGCGGCCGGACAGAACGGATTGGATCGACAGACCCGTCCCGCCTCGGCCGCGGGAACCCTCGGGTGACAGGACGTCATCCGCCATGGAGGCGGAGCGCGATCCCAAGGTCAGAGGCCGGATTCGCGGGAGCGCGACGATGGAAGTTCGCACCAGCCGGTTTGGGACGGTCAATATCTCGGACGACCGGGTGATCACGTTCCAGAAGGGACTGCTCGGGTTCGCCGAGTGCAAGCGCTTCTGCCTGCTCGAGCCGGCGGAGGACGCCTGCTTCTTCTGGCTCCAGTCGCTCGAAGACCCGGACCTGGCCTTCGTGGTCACCGATCCCATGATCTTCGTGCCCGAGTACTCGGTGCCGATCCGCCCGGAACAAATGGGCGAGCTCGGCCTGGTCAAGCTCGACGACGCGCAGGTCTTCGTGGTCGTCAACAAGATCGACCGCCAGTTGACGGGCAATCTCCAGGGCCCCCTGGTCATCAACACATTGAACAGAACCGGCGAGCAGGTCGTGCTCGCCGAAAAGCGTTGGACCGTCCGGCACCCGCTCATGACCGTTGGCGCAGCGCCGATGCGACGGGCGATGTCGGCCTAGTTCGGGATTCGGGTTTGCCCGAGGGCGACGGATCGCCCGAGGGCGGAAGCATGCACAAGCGCGGCGGCCAAACACAACGGGCTATTCGGCGCGACGAGCGCCGAGGGTCGCCACGCTCTTCCGGTTCTGTTCGCACGCCACAAGCGAGCTCCATAGACGGCAAGGAGGCTCTTCATGCTGGTGCTCTCGCGTCAGCGCGACGAAACAATCATGATCGGGGACGAGATCGAGATCACCGTGGTGGATATCCGCGGCGACAAGGTGCGGCTGGGCATCACGGCCCCCACCCGGATCGCGGTCCATCGCAAGGAGGTCTACGAGGCGATCAAGGCGGAAAACCGCCAGGCTTCCCGGGCGATGACGCCCGGCGCCGCGATCGGCTCGATCGACCCTTCGATCTCACCGGGCCCCGCCAAGACCATCAACACGTCGAAGACGGCAAGGCTCGCCGCGGGCCCGGCCCGACCGACCGAGCTGTCGATCACGACCCCGGCGCCCGTTCCGAGGCGCGCCGAGCCCAGAACCGCCTGAACCCCGCGCCGTCCCCGACGGCCGTCACCCGACCAATCGTCCACCTGTTCCGCACCGAGGATTACCGGCACGACTGACCCAAGGCAGAACGCCGCTCGCAATCACGGAGGATTGCCATGGCCCGGATCAATACAAACATCCCCAGCGTGCTCGCCCAGAGAAATCTGCGCAGCATCCAGTCCGAGTTGCAGACGCGCTTCGAGCGCCTGAGCACCGGGCTGCGGATCAACCGCGGCGCCGACGACCCCGCGGGGATGATCATCTCCGAGCGATTGCGCTCGAACATCTCCGGCGTCAACCAGGGGATCAGCAACTCCGACCGGGCCGCCAACGTCATCTCGACGACGGAAGCCTCGCTGTCGGAGGTGAGCGACCTGCTCAACTCGATCAAGTCCCTGATTGTCGCGAGCGCCAACACCGGCGCCAACTCCGACGCCGAACGGTCCGCCAATCAGCTCCAGATCGACTCCGCCATCCAGAGCATCACCCGCATCAGCGACACCGCGAGCTTCGGCTCGCTCAAACTGCTCAACGGCAGCCTCGACTACACCGTCTCGGGGGTCAACCCCAACGAGGTCGTCCAGGCCAAGATCTGGAACGCCTCCTTCGTCAGCCAGTCGGTCTACAACGTCAAGGTCAACGTTGTCGCCTCCGCTCAGACCGGCTCGCTCTTCTTCCGCCCCCCCACCAACGCCGGCACCATCCTCAGCTCCAGCACGCTCCAGATCGGCGGCACCCGCGGCGTCGAGACCATCGCCGTCACCAGCAACACCTCCCTCACCAGCGTGGTCGCGGCCGTCAACAACCTGACCAGCCTCACCGGCGTCCAGGCCTCGCTCATCAACAACAACCCGCTGAGCGGAATGGTCTTCAGTTCGATCGACTACGGCAGCGACGCGTTCGTCTCGGTCAAGCGCCTCCAGGGGCCCGCCGCGGCCGCCGACTCTTTCACCTCCAATCTCTACAAAGTGGCCAACAACGCCCCGCCCCCCGCGGGAGCCCCTTTCGGCTGGGCCACGCTCATCTCGAACAACACCGTCGCCGTCGCCCAGCGCGACGAGGGGCAGAACGTCCAGGCCCTCGTCAATGGCGCACTGGCCACCGGCGACGGCCTCAAGGTCAAGGTCAACTCGCCCAACCTCTCGATGGACCTGCAGCTCAACGCGACCTTCGCCACCACGGTCAATAACACCTCGAGCAACTTCGATATCACCGGCGGCGGCTCGCTCTTCCAGCTCGGACCGGATGTCTCCGCCCTCCAGCAGGCCAGCTTCGGCACGCCCAGCGTCGCCGCCTCCAACCTCGGAGGGGTGCTCGTCGGGAACACGATGCAGTTCCTGAGTTCTCTGATGACCGGCGGCACCAACTCCATCAATTCCAATCTCCTGAGCAAGAACTTCACGATCGCGAGCGACATACTCGAGAGCGCCATCGACGAGGTCAGCGTGCTCCGCGGGCGCCTGGGTGCTTTCCAGCGCAACGTGCTCGAGCCCAACACACGCTCGCTCAACAGTGCTCTGGAAAACCTGACGGCCAGCAGCTCCGCGATCCGCGATGCCGACTTTGCAGCCGAGACCAGCGCCCTGACCCGCGCCCAGATCCTCAGCCAGTCGGGCACCACGGTGCTGCAACTCGCAAACGCATCCAGCCAGTCGGTCCTTCAGCTCCTCCAGGGATGATCCGCCCGCGAAGAGCCGCCTATTCCGATTGAGCGGTAAGCGCCGGCGCCCGTTATCAATCCTCCCCTCCGGACCCCGACGGGCAGACCCCGCCGGGGTCTTTGTGCTTCTCGGACCGGGCGCGCGCGTCACTGCTTTCCCAGCCCGCACAGACGGACTCACCGTTTCACATCGCACCTCCGCCCATAAATCGCGGGAGAGATGCCTCCGATCGCCTTGGGTCGCCGCGTGTTTTCGGATGGTCCGGAAGCAGCGGCTCCCCCGGAATGGTTTCCGGGGTGCGGATCCCGCCAACGCGGGGTCCGCAAACGCAGCGTCCGCAATCGCCCCACCGGGGAAGCGGACCTCGCGGGCTCTCGCACGGAGGCATTCGCCATGGGACGCATCAACACCAACGTTCAGTCATTGATCGCGCAGCGCGTCCTGGGGCAGAACCACCAGGCGCTGAGCACTTCTCTGGAGCGCCTCTCGACGGGCCTCCGCATCAACAGCGGCAAGGACGACCCGGCCGGCCTCATCGCCAGCAACAACCTGGGCGCCGAAATCGCCTCCAAGACCGCCGCGATCTCGAACGCCAACCGCGCCGATCAGGTCGTGAACATCGCGGCCGGAGGTCTCTCCGAAGTCTCGGGACTGCTCACGCAACTCCAGGGCCTCATCACCGCCAGCTCCTCGAGCGCCGGCATCGCCGACGCTGAAAAACAGGCCAATCAGCTCCAGGTCGATTCGATCCTCCAGACCATCGACCGCATCTCCAACAGCACTTCGTTCCAGGGCATCAAGCTCCTGAACGGCAACTTCGACTTTAAGACCAGCGGCGTCCACGCGGGCGTCGCCGACTACAAGATCAACGCCGCGAAATTTGCCGGAAGCATGAATGTGGATGTTCTGGTCACAGGCTCCGCCCAGCAGGGAGGCATGTTCCTCTCCTTCGGCGCCGCGGCCATCGACCTGGGTACGGGCAGCAGCTACACCATCGAGGTGGGCGGCTCTTCCGGGTCACGCCAGCTCACGTTCAGTTCGGGCACGACGCTCGTGAACATCGCCGCCGCGATCAATAGCTTCTCAAGCATCACGGGAGTCGATGCCAAGGTCTCGGGCACCGGCATCAAGCTCAACGCCGTCGACTTCGGCTCTTCCGACTTCGTCAGCCTCAAAGTTGTCAACGCCGGCACCATCGCCAGCGGCGGGCAGCAGGGCGTCTACGACCTCCAGGCGGCCAACGCCAACGCCTCGCAGACCACGCGACGCGCAACCTTTGCGGGTACGAATAACACGATCACCAACAAGGGTCTGGACGTCAAGGCAACCATCAACGGCGTCGCCGCGACCACCGACGGCAAGACCGCCCGCATCAACACCGACTTCCTCGACGTCGAGACGACCCTGACAACCGGCCAGTCTCAGACACTGGGCGCCGTGGGCACCCACGCCCTCTCGATCACGGGAGGCGGGGCGACCTTCCAGCTCGCGGGCAACGTGGACATCGCCGGCAGAGTGTCGGTGGGTATCCAATCCATGGCCTCGACGCAGCTGGGCAACGCCACGGTCGGATACCTGAACGCTCTCGCGAGCGGCCAGGCGAACAACCTGGTGACCGGCAACGCAGAAACCGCGCAGAAGATTGTCGGTGAAGCCATCACGCAGGTCAGCTCGCTTGCGGGGCGCCTGGGAGCATTCCAGTCCAACACGATCGGTGCCACGGTGCGAAGCCTGGGGGTTGCTGTCGAGAACGCGACGGCGGCCCAATCGATCATCCGTGACGCCGACTTCGCCACCGAGACCGCAGGATTGACCCGATCGCAGATTCTGGTCAACGCCTCGACCAACGTGCTCGGCCTGGCGAATCAGTCGCCCCAGTCCGTTCTTCAGCTGCTCGGCTAAAGCGAGCAATCACAAGTAGTTGCCATCCTTCTTGCCGGCCCCGGACTTGTTCCCCGGGGCCGGCTCTCCATTGGCAGAGCGCGTTCTTTGCGCTACAGGTTTTTGGACTCTTTTTTATGAGACGGCTCAAAGTGCTTCCCGGACGCGCCGATTCCCGGACTGTGTTACTCGGCGGCAAGCGTTGCCGGGAAACACCCGGTCCGTACGGAAGCGGATCTGGGGGTTCGGGTCTTTCAGGAAGTTCGCCATGAGCCGCATCAACTCAAACGTCCAGTCCCTGATTGCTCAGCGGGTTCTTCAGCAGAACCAGCACTCGCTGTCGACGTCGCTCGAGCGGCTGAGCACCGGCCTGAGGATCAGCCGCGGCGCCGACGACCCGGCCGGGCTCATCGCGTCTGAGAACCTGCGCTCCGAGATCAAGTCCACCAACCAGGCCGTCGCCAACGCCAATAGGGCCGACCAGGTGGTGAACATCGCCGAGGGCGGCCTGCAGGAAGTGAGCTCGCTGCTCACCGAACTGCAGGGTCTCATCACGAGTTCCTCCTCGACGGCGGGCATCTCCGACGCCGAGCGTCAGGCAAATCAACTGCAGGTCGATTCGATCCTGCAGACGATCGACCGCATCTCGGGGGCGACCAGCTTCCAGGGCGTCAAGCTGCTGAACGGCAGCTTCGACTTCAAGACCAGCAACGTGGCCGCCGGCGTTTCGGATTTCCGGATCAACGCCGCCAAGTACACCGGCGGCTCGATGAACGCGGACATCCTTGTGACCGGCTCGGCCCAGCAGGGCGGGTTCTTCCTTTCCTTCGGGGCCACGTCGATCGATACCGGCGTCGGCAGCCAGTTCACTATCGAAGTCGGGGGCGCTTCGGGCACGCGCCAGCTGACGTTCAGTTCGGGCACGACGCTCGCGAATATCGCTGCGGCTATCAATAGCTTCACCTCGGTCACGGGCACTCAGGCCGCGACTTCGGGCACGGGCATCAAGCTCACCAGCACCGAGTACGGCTCGGCTCAGTATTCCTCGATCAAGATCGTCAAGGCCGCGGGAATTGCCAGTTCGGGCCAGGAAGGCATCTACGACCTCAACGCCGCGAACACCAACGCGTCACAGACCACCCGGCGCAGCACGTTCGCCTCGGCGGTCAATACCATCACCGATAACGGCCAGGATCTCAAGGCCACGATCAACGGCATCGTCGCTACCGCGAACGGCCGTACCGCCCGCATCAACACCGACTTCCTCGATATCGAGGCGACTCTCACGACCACTCAGGCCCAGACTCTTGGCGCCGTCGGCACGCACGCCCTGACCATCACCGGGGGCGGGGCCGACTTCCAGTTGAGCGGGCAGGTCAATATTGCCGGTCGCGTCTCGATCGGCATCCAGGCGGTCAACACCGCCCTTATGGGCAACTCGACGATCGGCTATGTGAACTCTCTCGCCGCAGGACAGGCCAATAACCTGGTGAACGGGAATACGGCGCAGGCGCAACAGGTAGTGAACAAGGCGATCGAGCAGGTCTCGTCGTTGCGTGGGCGCCTTGGAGCGTTCCAGTCCAACACCGTCGGCTCGACGATCCGGAGTCTGAGCGTGTCGGTCGAGAACACGACCGCCGCCGAATCCGCCATCCGCGACGCTGATTTCGCGGCGGAAACCGCGGGCCTGACGCGATCGCAGATTCTGGTGAATGCCTCGACGCAAGTATTGGGCCTGGCGAACCAGTCGCCGCAGTCGGTTCTGCAGCTGCTCGGCTAATTCCGGTCCAGAACGGTCCGAAAACCCATCCGGAGCCCGCGGAACCCGCGGGCTCTGTTCTTTGGTGCCGAGAACAGCGCGGTCCGTCCGTCGCACGCGGCACAGACCGACGCGTTCGCGGTGAAGAACGCCTCACGAGCTTGGTTGTGGTGCGCCGTCTCCCGATTTTCCAATCTGGCCCCCTTGAGCATTTGCGTGAACGCTCGAGGGCGGAGGCGGCGCGGATCGGTTCTGCGCTTGGGCGTCGGAGGCGGGGTTCCGTCTCGACGAGTCGTGCCGGGCGTTCGCCCGGCGCGTAAAGGCGGCTGCGGCGTCCGATCGACCCGCGTGCGGGACGAATCACGGAGGAATCGATTCCATGGGACGGATCAACACCAACGTTCAGTCGCTGATTGCACAGCGCGTGCTGGGTCAGAACCAGCTCGGACTCTCCAGCTCGCTCGAGCGCCTCTCGACCGGCCTTCGCATCAACAGCGGCAAGGACGATCCGGCCGGCCTCATCGCGAGCAACAACCTCGGCGCCGAGATCGCGGGCAAGAACGCCGCGGTCTCCAACGCCAACCGCGCCGACCAGGTGGTGAACATCGCCGCCGGCGGCTTGACGGAAGTCACCGGCCTGCTCACGCAGCTCCAGGGTCTGGTCACGGCCAGCTCGAGCGGCTCGGGCATCGCCGAGTCTGAGAAGCAGGCGAATCAGCTGCAGATCGACTCGATCCTGCAGACCATCGACCGCATCTCGAACAGCACGTCGTTCCAGGGCATCAAGCTCCTGAACGGCAACTTCGACTTCAAGACCTCCTCGGTCCACGCCGGGGTCTCGGACTACAAGATCAACGCGGCGAAGTTCTCGGGCAGCATGAACGTCGACGTTCTGGTGACGGCCTCGGCCCAGAAGGGCGGCATGTTCCTCTCCTTCGGAGCCGCGCAGATCGACCTGGGGACGGGCAGCAGCTTCACCATCGAGGTCGGCGGCTCCTCGGGCCTGCGTCAGCTCACGTTCAGCTCGGGCACCACGCTGACCAACATCGCGGCGGCCGTGAACAGCTTCACGAGCATCACCGGCGCCAAGGCCACGGTCTCGGGCACGGGCATCCGGCTTGACGCGACCGAATTCGGCTCGGCCAACTACGCGAGCATCAAGGTCGTGAACGCAGGCACCATCGCCAACAGCGGCCAGCAGGGTCTCTACCAGCTCAGCGCGGCCAACACCGGCGCCGCCAACACGACTCGCGTGAGCACCTTTGCCAACACCAACAACACCGTGACCGACAAGGGCTCGGACGTCTCGGCGACAATCAACGGCATCACCGCGACGGCCGTCGGCAAGAACGCCCGCGTCAGCACCGACTTCCTCGACGTCGAGGTCACCCTCAGCGACTCCCAGTCGCAGACGCTCGGCGCGGTCGGCACGCACGCACTCTCGATCACCGGCGGCGGCGCGTCCTTCCAGCTCGGCGGCAACGTGGACATCGCCGGAAAGGTCTCGATCGGCATCCAGTCGGTCTCCAGCTCGGCTCTGGGCACCCAGGCGCTCGGCTACCTCAACAGCCTCGCCTCCGGCCAGTCGCAGAACATGGTGAACGGCGACACCGCCCAGGCCCAGAAGATTGTTGCGGCAGCCCTGACTCAGGTCTCGGCTCTGTCCGGTCGCCTGGGCGCTTTCCAGTCGAACACCATCGGTTCGACCGTCCGCAGCCTCGGTGTGGCCGTCGAGAACTCGACCGCCGCTCAGTCGATCATCCGCGATGCGGACTTCGCGACCGAGACCGCCAAATTGACCCGCAACCAGATCCTGGTGAGCGCGTCGACCAACGTGCTCAGCCTCTCGAATCAGAGCCCCCAGTCGGCCCTCCAGCTTCTGGGATAAGCACGGGTTCCTGAACCGAATCTTCAACCCCGGGCGCCTCCGCCCGGGGTTTTTCATTGGAGCCCGTCGTTCACGCCCCGCCCATGATCTGGTCGATTTCGGACGTGGTCGTGCATGCCGCCCGCTCCAAGAAAGAACCGCGCAAGAGCCGCCCGAAGGCCCTGGCTGTCGAATTGCCCCGGGCGCTCCACGCCGCGGCCGACGATTTCGACGTCTACTTGCGCGTTGAATGCGGGATGAGCCGGGCGACGCTCGAGGGCTACGGGCGGGACATGCGTGACCTGCTCGCGGACCTTGCCGGAAGAGGCATCGCAACCCCGGCGCAGGTCACGAGCGTGCATCTGACCGATCACTTGGGCAGACTCAAGTCCGAGAGGAAGATGGAGGCGTCCTCCGTCTCCCGTCACCTTGCGACGATCCGCGTCTTCTTCCGGTGGCTCCACGCCAACGGGAAAATCGGGCGCAATCCGGCCCAGGACCTCGACCCCCCCACCCGCTGGAAACGCCTGCCGGACTGCCTCTCTCCCGCGCAGGTCCGCTCGCTCATCGAGGCGCCCGCACCGGCCAAGGACGAAGAGACCGGCCCGCCGCTCTGGCTCCGCGACCGCGCGCTGCTCGAGCTTCTCTACAGCAGCGGACTGCGCGCCAGCGAGATCACCTCGGTCACGCTCCGCGCGGTCGATCCTGCGATCGGAGGCGTGCTCGTCACCGGCAAGGGGGACAAGCAGCGGATCGTGCCGATCGGCGTTCCCGCCCGGCGTGTGCTCGATGAATACCTGAAGGAGTGCCGGCCCCGCCTGCTTCAACCGGACGGTCGCGACAAGGGTCGTGTCTTCCTTTCGCGCTCCGGTGCGCCCCTTGAACGCGTAGCGCTCTGGCAGATTGTGCGGAAACACTCGCGTGCCGCGGGACTCAAGGACGTCCACCCGCACATGCTCCGGCACAGCTTCGCGACGCACATGCTGATCGGCGGGGCCGACCTCCGCGTGCTCCAGGAACTGCTGGGACACGCGGACATCAGCACCACGCAGATCTACACGCACGTCGATCGATCGCACCTGAAGGCCGTGCATGCAAAATTCCATCCCCGCGAGCGCAGGATGCGGCCGGAATCTGGAATTTCCGCGGACCGCGCATAAGAGCACGGCGCGGGCCCGGCTGCCGCAAAAATGACTACACTGGCGTCGATGCCACGCCGTGGGCGATTTAGTCTTGTGATGGGTCTTGCCGGCTCCATGATCGTGCCGCAAATCCACACGCTCGCGCAACAGCCCGCAACGCCGCCCCCGGAAGGCGAACGGTCCAAGCCGCAAGCCGATCCGAATCCCCCGGCGGGCTCGGGGGAATATCTGCCCACGCCGGCCGATCAGCAGGCGCTCGACAACAGCCCCGACGTCCAGGGTCAGGCCCCCACCGAATTCAACCAGCAACTCCGGGTCGATAAGACCGATCGCAAGAACTGGCTGGGCATAACCCCGGAGAACGATCCTCTTGGCCCGCTGATGCGGTTCACCGACTTGCTCAAGCAGAAGACCGATCTCACGCTGGGTGGAGCGTACACGATGCTCTTCCAGCAGGCCACGGGCGCTCCCGGGACGCGGAGCGCGGCGGCCGGCGACATCGACCTTTTGCTCTCCTGGAAGAAGCAGTTCAACGAAACTGACTACATGCGGATCAACAGCAGCTTCGAGTACCGCTTCCAGATCGGAGAGATCACCCCTTCGCAGCTCGGCTCCCAGATCGGCACCCTCGTCCCCACCACCAACGGATTCAATGAGCGTCCGCCCGTCGTCAAGGAACTCTTCTACGACCAGACGCTCGCCGACGGGCACCTTCGCTGGATCTTCGGACGAATCGATCCCGAGAACTACGTGGGCGCCCATCGCCTCCAGAGCCAGAACACCTTTTTTCTGAATAAGGCTTTCTCTTCGAATCCCACCATCAATTACCCGAGCATCGGACTCGGAGGGCTGGCCGCCGTGAAGCCGGTGGACTGGTTCTATGTCTTCGCGGGAGCCAGCGACGTCAACGCCAACATCACCCGCACGGGATTCGACACGGCCTTTGAGACCGGCGAAGTTTTCGCTTTCGCGGAGATCGGCGGCCTCACCAATATCGAGGGATGGGGCAGCGGGCGCCAGCGACTCAGCTTCTGGCATTCAGACGCGAGTTCGGTCAAGAATCGGCCGTCGGACCAGGGAATGAGCTTTTCCATCGACCAGGAGCTCGGACCCATGGCCGCGGTGTTCTTCCGCGCCGCGTACGCGAATGCCTCGGTCGCGACCGTTCGCACACTGATCGAAGGCGGGTTCGGTTTTAAGGGCCTCACCCCGATCGACGATGACTACACGGGGATCGCCCTCGCGTACGCCGCGCCGCCGGGCGGAGGCCGGGCCGAGACGATCCTCGAGGCGTTCCAACGGTTTCAGATCGCGCTGCGCTCCGAATTCACCGTCGGGGCCCAATTGATCGTCAATCCGAGCAGGCAGCCGACCTACGGCACGCTCGGCGTGTTCGAGTGCAGGTTCAGGATTTCTTTCTGATAAAGGCAGGCAGACCATGGCAAAATCCACACCCCGCAAAGCCCGCGTCGAGCGTGATCTGCTGGGCCTCAAGAAGATTCCGGGCAACGCGTACTACGGCGTTCAGACGATGCGTGCCATGGAGAACTTCGATATCTCCGGCGTGCCCATCTCACACTACCCCGACCTCATCCGGGGCCTCGCGATCGTCAAGCTCGCTGCGGCACGCGCCAACCACCAGGTCGGAAATCTCGACCGCAAGGTCTTGAAGGGTATCGAAGCGGCATGCACCGAGCTTCTCGAGGACAAACTCCACGATCAGTTTCGTGTCGACGTCTTTCAGGGCGGCGCGGGCACCTCGACCAATATGGCCGCCAACGAGGTCATCGCCAACCGCGCACTCGAGCGCATGGGTTATCGCAAGGGTCAGTACGAGCACTGCGACCCGCACGATCACGTCAACCTCGCGCAGTCAACCAACGACGCTTACCCGTCGGCGCTCCACATCGCCGCGATCCTCGGCAACGAACGGCTCATGGACGAGCTGGAGAGCCTGGTCCGGTCGTTCCGGGAGAAGGGACGCGCCTTCGCTCGGGTCATCAAGATGGGACGCACGCAGCTCCAGGACGCCGTCCCGATGACGCTCGGCCAGGAGTTCGAGGCTTTTGCACGCACGCTCGAAGAGGAAGTCCACGCTATGCGTGTTGTCCAGGGTGCGCTCTGCGAGACCAACATGGGCGGCACCGCCATCGGCACGGGGCTCAACGCGCCGAAGGGATACGCAAAGGCGTGCGCCCGCCACCTCTCCCGAATCATGAAGCGTGAGATCCGACTCGCCCACAACCTCATCGAGGCGACGCAGGACACACAGGCGTATGTGCTCTACGCGGGGGTGCTCAAAGCGATCAGCATCAAGCTCTCCAAGGTCTGCAACGATCTGCGTCTGCTGAGTTCCGGACCGCGCGCCGGACTCTACGAGATCAACCTGCCCCCGAAGCAACCCGGTTCATCGATCATGCCCGGGAAGGTCAACCCGGTGATCCCCGAGGTGGTCAATCAGGTCTGCTACAAAGTGATTGGCAATGACCTCACCGTCACGATGGCCGCCGAGGCCGGCCAGCTTCAACTGAATGTCATGGAGCCGGTGATCGCGTCGTGCATCTTTGAGAGCCAGATGCTGCTCACGCGCGCATCCAGGACGTTGCGTGAACACTGTATCGACGGCATCACGGCGAATGAAGCCGCCTGTCGCTTGTTCGTGGAGCGATCCATCGGCCTGGTGACCGCTCTCAATCCGATCATCGGATACGAGCGGAGCACGGAGCTCGCCTCCGAAGCCCTGAAGACCGGGAAGGGGATCATCGAACTCATCCGCCAGAAGGGGGTCTTGACCGAAAAGCAGATCAAGGAAGTGCTGGACCCCGCAACGATGACGGGACAGGCCCCTCGCCGTCGCGCGCCCCGTCGGTAAGCCCTTCAGGAGCATCCCATGATCTGGCTCGAACTGGCGGTGGTCCTCGGCGCGATCCTGCTCGGTGCCCGCGTCGGGGGAGTCGGGCTCGGCACAATGGCGTCGCTCGGCCTTCTCGTGCTGGTCTTCGTCTTCCGGCTCCCTCCCTCTTCTCCTCCCGGCTCCGTGCTGGCGATCGTGGTCGCGGTCGTCACGGCCGCGGCGACTCTCGAAGCGGCCGGGGGCATGGATTTGCTGGTTCTTGTCGCCGACCGCGCGCTCCGCGCACACCCTCGCTACATCACGCTCGTCGCCCCGCTCGTGGCTTATGCCTTCACGTTCTGCACCGGCACAGGCCACGTCGCGTATTCAATTCTCCCGGTCATCGCCGAGGTTGCCCGCAAAGCCGGCGTCCGACCTGAACGCCCGATGTCGATCAGCGTCATCGCGTCTCAGCAGGCGATCACGGCCAGCCCGCTCGCGGCCGCAACAGCGGCGCTCCTCACCATTCTGGACGACCAGGGGGTCACGCTGACGAAGATCCTGCTGGTCTGCGTGCCCTCCACTCTCATCGGGGTCATCGCCGGCGCAATCTCCGTCTGGAAGAAAGGCCCGGAACTGTCGGATGATCCCGAATATCAGAAGCGTCTCGCAAACGGTTCGATGGGTGAAGAGGTCGAGCTCAAGAAGCTTGAAGGTCCGGCGAGGCGTCGCGCGTCGTGGGCGGTCGGCATTTTTCTCTTCGCCGCCGCCGCGATCGTGGCCTTCGGAGTATTCCCGATGCTCCGGCCCGCCCATCAGGCTCCGCAGGCCGCGGTCTCGATCGAGAAGCTTCAGGAAGCCATCAAGTCCGGCGCGGCCGACACAAACAAAGACAGCATCGTCTCTCAGGCCGAGGCGCGAAAGCTCTTCCAGAATCTCGCCGCCGGCCAGACTATGGAACAGACCGAGACGCTCGCGATGAACACGATGATCCAGATCATCATGTACGCCGCCGCGGCTCTGATGATGCTCTTCTGCGGCGCATCCCCCGATGCCGCCGCCAAGAGCAAGGTCGCCGGCGCCGGCGTCGTCGCGGTAGTCTCGATCCTGGGGCTCGGCTGGATGGGCAATTGCTTCTTCGAGGGAAATAAGGACATCATTCTCACCACCCTGTCGGGCACTGTTCAGGAAAGACCGTGGCTCTTCGCCGGCGCGCTCTTTGCCCTTTCGATCCTGCTCTTCAGCCAGGCCTCGACCGTCACGTCGCTCATGCCGGTGGGAGTCGCCCTCGGCGTGTCGGCGAGTTCACTGGTCGCGTACTTTCCCGCCGTGAACGGCTACTTCTTTCTGCCGACGTACGGAACTGTTGTCGCAGCCGTCGCGTTCGATCGAACCGGAACCACCCGCATCGGCTCCTTTGTGCTCAATCACTCGTTCATGAGGCCGGGTATCGTCGCGACCGTCGCCGCGATTCTCTCCGGGCTGCTCATCGCGCGGGCGGTGTTCTGACAGAAATCCGCGCGGATGCCTCGTCGATCGGTGGCTTTTCGATCAGATCGGCCGGCGCAGCGGTTCGGTCCCAGTCGGCCGAAGGGGTGTTGATCCCGGGTTCTCCGGCGTCTTGCGCCGTCCCGCAAGCTTCTCCAGTTCCGCGATCGCGCGATCCGCTTCGTTGTCGCCGGCGATGCGGATCGGAGTGACCGGCGCCGCGGCCATCGCCCGGTTCAGGTCTCCGGCGGAACGTACCGCGTACAGGCTCCCCGTTCCATGCTCCTTCACCGATGCGATCTCGGCTTCAACCAGCGGGTCGATTTCGTGACGCACGATCCCGGCGGAGATTCCGACCCTCAGCGCATAGCCCGCCCACACCACGCCCGCCAGGAACGCCATCGGCAAGAGCCCGTGGATCGCGATCACGGCGAATTCACTTCTCTGCCCCGCCGCCGTCGCCGCGCTCGCGTCCACAAGCGTCTGGTAGCCGCAGAACACGCCCCAGGAAGGAGTCGCCGCCAGCGTTGTCGTCCACGGTGCACTCGCGGCAAACAGCACCGTCGCGATGGTCGCGGCACGCACCGTCCGTTGCATCCCCACAACCCCGGCGCCAGCACCGATCGCCACCGCGGCCCAGCACTGAACGACAAAGACCGCCGACGCGATCGTGCCTATTGCGGAAGCGAGGTTCGAGAAACAGCGCATGACCGCATCGGTCCGTCCCGGCTTCAACTCCGGAGCCGGTGCATCCTTATCGAACGAAGCCGGGTCGATTCGCTTTCGCGGCTGAGATTCGACCACCGCCAGCGTCGTCTTCTCAACCGCCCGCGAATCGTTCGGCGAATCAAATCGGATCTGCGTGAAATGAACGCAGGCAAAGATCAGAGCCTGGACGATGACCGCCAGCGCGATTGCCACGGCGCAAACGGTCGCTCCGCGACGGATGGCAAGGAATGCCGGGGAGGCCGCGACAAGGCTGGTGTGAGGAACTTGCGGCACGGGGAGTTCTCTGCTTGGTGCGACGTCGGTCCGGAGAACTGCCTTCTGGATCGGACCGACCGGGGACCCCCTCCAGCCCGGCCCGAGAATTCAGGCCCCGAATGCCCGAATATCAGGGGATTTGCCAGAAGGGTCGGCGATAGCTACGCTTTCAAAGAATCCTGAAAGTTCCGAAGATCGCAGAAATGACCAATCTCTACCAACCCCCCTCCTCCTTCCCCAAGGCCAGCGGGCTCGACGCCGGGCTGCTCCGGGACGTCGCTCGCGGCGAAGTGCGGCTGACGCCGGACCAAGCTCTCGAGATCTTCAGGGCGTTGCCGCTGCCCGAACTCGGCCGGCATGCCGACGCACGCTGCCGCGAGCTGCACGGTGACGCCATCCGGACCTATGTGATCGATCGAAACATCAATTACACGAATGTCTGCAACGCCAAATGCACGTTCTGCGCCTTCCGGCGCGACGGGCACGACAGCGACGCCTACACCCTCGATCACCGGGCGCTGCTCGACAAAGTGGGCGAACTCTCGGCCATCGGGGGCACCCAGATTCTGATGCAGGGCGGCATGAACCCAGATCTGCCGCTCGACTGGTACCTCGACCTCCTCCGCGCGATCAAGGCCCGCTACCCCCACGTGCACGTGCACGGCTTCAGCCCGCCCGAGTTCATCGAGTTCGTGCACTTCTTCGATCCGCCCGGCGCAAATCTGGAAGAGAAGATCCGCTGGGTGATGGTGCGTCTGCGCGAGGCCGGGCTCGACAGCGTTCCGGGAGGCGGCGGCGAAATCTTCTCGACGCCGGTGCGCCGCAAAATCGGCCTGGGCAAATGCGACGCGGAGAGTTGGCTGACGGTGATGTATGTGGCGCACTCGCTGGGCATGTTCACGAGCGCGACGATGATGTTCGGGCACATCGAGGGATACGCCGATCGAATTCATCACATGATGCTTGTGCGGGACTGGCAGGATCGCGCTCTGCTGGAGGGCGGACGCCCGACGCCATCGGGCCGGAGCGGTTTCGGTCATTACAAGGCATTCATTTCCTGGCCCTTCCAGCGCGACAACACGCCCCTCGGGCGTGTGAAGGACTGGGGTCTGAACAACGACGAACTGAACGCAGAGTTCCCGGGCGACGTGCTGGCGCGCACCTTTGACTTTGGCAAGAATCCCGAAGCGGACTACAAGAACGTGCCCGGCGCCGAGGAATTCGGCCGACGCGTCCGCATGAGCGGCAGCAGCGACTACCTCCGCACCCAGGCCCTGAGCCGTCTTTTTCTCGACAACATCTACTCGATCGGCAGTTCGTGGGTGACGATGGGCCCGCACATCGGGCAGGTGGCTCTTGCCTACGGCGCCAACGACATGGGCAGCGTGATGATGGAGGAAAACGTGGTCAGCAGCGCCGGTACCACCTACTGCCTCGACGAGGCGGTGCTCTGCCGGCTAATCCGCGGGGCGGGGTTCATGCCGGCCCAGCGCGACAACGTATACGACGTGCTGAAGGTGCACGCCGGTCCGGAGTCGCCAGACCTCAGGGTCACGGATTGGTCGCTGCACCGTGCCCGCAAGATGCACCAGGAAGCCCCGCGGGAGAAGAAGGTCGCGCTCAACGTAACGGTAACGCCGCGGGCCCAGGCACTTCAGGAAACCATCGGCTAACGACGCCGGCGAGCGACGCACACGCCGAAGATCGCGAAGATCGCAAACCCCGGCGCGGGAATCTCCGCGAAATCAACCACGCTCGTGCCGTTCACGTTTGCGTTGGAGAAATTCACCTGCCAGGTGAGCACGCCCATCTGCGGGGCGTAGCCGGGCAGCACCATCTCGTTGTGGAACCAGTTGTAGAGTTCGGAGGTGTTGCCGCTCTCCAGCCAGCCCTGCACGGTGGATTCGGAGGTCGCGAAGAGACTCTCCCAAGCGGTGAACGTGGGGATGAAAGCGCTGTCGAGCAGCGAGAGTGAGACTCCGCCGCCCTCGTACAGCCCGATCACCGTGTAACGGGCGGAGACGATGGGGTCATCAAAGATGCCCTGCGCGACGTCGCGATCGATCGTCGAGTTGATGTCGATCGGGCTCGTCGTTTCGGCCGCCGCATCTCCGATGGACCACGCGCCGAGAGCCTCGTTTCGCGGCCCAGCGCCGCCCTCTTGAAACCATGCAAGCACGTAGAGGTGATTCAGCCCGGCGACCGACGGTGAGGTCTCGCCGAACAGGCGGATGGGAAGAGCCGACGCGGCTGCGAATGCGCTGCCTGCCGTTGCCGCAGCAGCCATGAGTGCGCATGCACGCGCGATTCGGCCGCACGGATTGATGATCTCGGTCATGTGCTGCTCCGCACCGGTCTCGGCGCGGATGCAACAACGCCGAGGGACCGGGCCCATTTCCAAAACACATCCACGATGGCGCTGCGGAACGGAAGGCAGCGATCCTTGCACCTCCGCATCCAATATGAATCACGATTTCACACGGGGCCAGCCGCGATCGCGAAATGCGCATTCATACCGACATGTCGATCGGCGACGGCGCATCGTGTGCACAGACGCGCAACTTCTGCTCAGAACAGAAGATCGGCGATTTGAATCGCGTTCAGAGCCGCGCCCTTGCGCAGTTGGTCGCCCGCAAGAAAAAGGCAGTGCGTGCGCGTTCTGCCGTCCGCGTCCTTCTGTTCCCCGGGGTCGGCGCGGAGGCGGCCGACGAAGACCGAGTCTTTTCGGGAGGCTTCCAGAGGCGTGGGAAACTTGTTGGCCTTGCGGTCATCCACCACTTCGACACCGGCAGCACCTTCGAACGCGGCAAGAACCTCAGCCTCGGAAGCCGGCTTCGCAAGAGTCACGGTGACAGATTCGGAGTGTGCCCGCTCAACGGGGACGCGGACACAGGTTGGACTCACCTGAATCGCGGGATCGTTCCAGATCCGGCGCGTCTCGCTGATCATCTTCTTTTCTTCGCCGTTGAGCCCGCTCGCCTCATCCATGGCCGAGTTG
This sequence comes from Phycisphaerales bacterium, assembly GCA_044221315.1. Lineage (GTDB taxonomy): Bacteria > Planctomycetota > Phycisphaerae > Phycisphaerales > UBA1924 > JAFEBO01. The sequence continues at coordinate 75,245 of JBGAPK010000014.1, forward strand.
TGGCTGAAGACGTTGAATGCGCACGGCTCCTTGAAGATGCTGGGGCGCGGCGCCTTTCCATCGAGTATTGCAGCGGCCTGATCCTTCAACTCGCCGATCGCGGCCGCACCGGCCCCGGAAACTGCCTGATAGGTCGATACGACGATCCGCGAAATGCCAAACTTCCGCCTGAGCGGCTCGAGCGCGACGAGTAACAAGATCGTCGAACAATTCGGATTGGCCACCAGCGCGGGAGCCTTGGCGGCCCGTACTTCCTGACCGTTGATCTCCGGAACCACGAGCGGCACACTCGGATCGGCCCGGAACGCCGAGGAATTGTCCACGACGGCGCATCCGGCCGCACGCGCCGCCGGCGCCAGAGCGCGGGCCACATCCGAGGTTGCACAAAACAACGCCACCTTCATGCCTGTGAAGCAAGCCGGTCCGGCCTCGGTGACTTTCAGCGTTGTTCCGGCGTACGGGATTTCCGCGCCGACCGAGCGCGGCGAAGCCACAAGCCGAATCCGGTCCGGGTGATGCCCGCGCGATTCGAGAATCGCCAGCGCCTCGCGCCCAACGGCGCCTGTAGCCCCCACCACCACGATCGGACAATCTCCCGGGATCATGCCAAAGCCCCCCGCGATACACGTACTGCGGGCACGATCGGCTCGACCGGCTCGCCTTCCAGCTTCTGCTCAACGATCGCGCCCGGTTTGCCCGCTGAAAGCCCCGCGGCATTCAGCGCCCGCTCCAGATCTCTGATCAAATCTTCGGCGTGCTCGATTCCGATCGACAGCCGGACCAAGTCCCGCGGCAATCCGTGCCGCTCTCGCTCCGATTTCGGCACGCTGGCGTGCGACATATAGAACGGGAGGCTCGCGGAAGACGAGACCGTACCGAAACTCACACGGATCGCGAACAACTTCATGGCTTCCAGCACCCGCTTGGACAGTTCAACCGAACCCGTCTCGAAACAGACCACTGCGCCACCGCCGGCACTCGGGCCGGCGCTCTGACGCAGCAGGATGTCGCGACCCGGATGACCGGAGAGCGTGGGATAACGCACGCGTTGCACGCCGCCACGCCGGGCGAGGTATTCGGCGATCCGCTTGGCGTTCTCCTGCTGACGCTCCAGGCGCAGCGCAAGTGTGCGAAGACCCCGCTCGAGCTGATAGGAATCAAACGGCGGGAGCGCGGCCCCCTCTCCGTTCTGCGTCTTGTACAACTGATCGGCAAGATCTTCCCGATTTGCGGCGACCACTCCCGCCGTCACGTCGCTGTGTCCGCCGATGTACTTGGTGGCGGAGTGAATCACCATGTCCACTCCGAGATCGAGCGGGCGGAGGTTGAGCGGCGTGAGCAGCGTGTTGTCCACGGCAACGAGAATGTCGCGCCGGCGAGCGGCCTCGACGATCGCCCGCACGTCGTAGATCGTGAGCATCGGGTTGCCGACGGGCTCGAAGTAGACGAGCTTTGTGGCCAGCGATGCCGCCCCGAGGAATCGATCGGCGTTTGACGCATTGCAATAGCGAACATCCACGCCCCGGTCGGGAAGGATTGTGGAGAAAATCCGCTGCGTCCCGCCGTAGAGGTCGTTCGCGGCCAGGATCTCATCTCCCGGCTTGAGGAATCTCGTCACCGCGGCGATCGCGGCGACGCCGCTGGTGAAGGCAAACGCCCGCTTGGCACCCTCCAGTTCGGCGAGTTGCGATTCGAGCACCCGGCGCGTCGGATTGCCGCTTCGGGAGTAATCGAATTCGCCGAATTCCGTCGCGGAATCCTGATCAAACGTGGAAGACAGATAGATCGGCGGCACCGTCGGCCGATGCTGCTGATCCGCCGCCTTCTCTGGGTGAACCAACTTCGTGTGAATGTGCAGACTCATCGCGGCACACCGCCTCGGGCCGGCAAAGGTGCCGATGTTGGCGATGCCGCGGCCGAACCCTCGCGAAGGCCCGGGCTCGCAAACCGCGCCGCCACACCGTGCGCCTTTGAATGCGTCCGCACGCGATCGTGCACGTCCTCCGGATCGAACCGCTCCCCGGCAATCTCGAGCAGATCGGCGAAGACCGACTCGGCCGTCGGCCAGCGGCCGGCGCCGCGACCGTTCACGCTGATCCGCCGCCCATCCGCCAGCCGGATCACCGCGGCGTTCTGCTCGTTCTGTAGCCGTGCGAACTCACCGTTCAGCGGCACCTCTTCCGGACGGACAAACGCACGCAGCACTCCGGCCCCTTCGGCGCGAAGCGTCGCGACAAGCCGGATCGCGTTGCCGTTCGCCCGTGCTGCGGCAACCGCCTCGACATTGATCGCGCGGATTCCAGTCCGCTCAACCTTCTCAACCGGAAGGCTCGCACCAAAGCCGGCCGACGCCAGCACCGCGAGTTTGTTGGCCACATCGAGGCCATCGAGATCTGCCGATGGATCTGCCTCAGCAAATCCCGCGGCCTGCGCCTCTCTCACGGCCTTCTCAAACTCGACACTCTGTTCAAGCCGGCCGAGAATGAAGTTGGTCGTGCCGTTGAGCACGCCGCGGAGTTCCACGATCTCGCCGGCTTCGCGGGCACGCCGGATCGCCTCTACCACCGGCACGCCGCCCCCGACGCTGGCGCTGTACCGCAGCGAGACCCCGTGCTTTCGAGCACGCTCGTGCAACTCACCGCCAAACGCCGCGACGACCGCCTTGTTTGCGGTGACAACGTGCTTGCCGGCGCCGAGGGCCTGAAGAATCAATTCCCGGGCCGGATGCAGCCCGCCGATAGACTCGACAACTACATCCGCCTTCGAGTTCAGCACGGCATTCAGATCGCTGGTCAGGAGCGGAGCGGGAACTCCGCTCGCCGCGTGTTTGCTGATCGTGCGAACTCCGACCGCGACGACCTCGAAGAGCTTTGGTAGCTGCGCCAGATGTCGGTAAACGCCGAGGCCGACCGTGCCGAGGCCCAGAAGCGCCACCTTCACCGGCGCCGGCGTGCCGACGCCTTTCGCGAATTCCGAAGGCTCCGGCCCGATCACCGTTCCGACGGGGTGCCCGATGCCGCCGATACCGATCGAAAGATGATGTTCGCGGGCAAACCGCACGGCCTTGTGCTGAGCCACGCCCTCAACGAGCGACAGCACGTCGTCGTACGAAACTCTCCGATACCGGCGCGCCGTCGAAGCGTGCTCCGCCGGATCGCGGTCGTAGAGACCGTCAACATCCTTCACGAGCACGCAGTCGCACCCAAGTCCTGCCGCGATGAACAGCGCGGAGAAGTCCGAGCCACCGCGGCCCAGAAGCGATGTGCGCCCAAGCGAATCCCGCCCGATGAACCCCGGCACCACCAGCACCGGACGATCCTCGAGTGCTCTGCGGATTGCTTCAACGTTCAGGCTCTCGGGTTTGGAATCGAGCAGCGGCCCGCTGGTGACCAGCCCGAGCGCACCCGGATCGAGCGCGTTTGCGGGAATCCCCGCCCGGTCAAGCGCCAGCGTCAGCAGAGCCTGGGTCTGCGCCTCGCCCGTCGCCGCGAGCGCCGCGACGCCGACCGAGTCGAGCGAATCGCCGTAGGTCTTCGCGTGCGCCAGCAGCCGGTCCGTCGCCGGCCCCATGGCGGAAACCACGGCGATCACTTTCTGGCCCCGCCGAAGGTACCGATAAACCTCGTGGACGGCCAGGGAAAGCGACTCTTCGCTCGGCAGCACCGAGCTTCCAAACTTCAGCACGACGACCTCGTCGTGAGCATGAACAGGAGCGGGATTGGCGACGGACATGGGAAACTCCGAATCAGAATCGCGGATCGCGTGACTCACGCGGTGGCCGCGGGACGCGGGCAGAAAAAGAACACAAGTTGGGTTCAGACAGTTTGACGCGCGCGACCGCGCGTCTTGATCGTCGTACGACCCGTGGTCGTACGCGTCGTGCGCGTGGCGCCCTGCGTCGAAACCGGAGTCGTGACCCTTGCGAGCGCCCGCTCGAGGTCCGCGATCACATCCGCCGGATCTTCAAGCCCGACAGAGAGTCGGACCAGTCCGTCGGTGACGCCGGTGCGCTCGCGCTGCTCGCGCGGCACGTCCCCGTGCGTCATGGTCGCGGGGTGAGTGATCAACGTCTCGGTCGCGCCGAGGTTCTCCGCGAGCGTGCAGAGTTGGACGTTGTTCATCACGGTCACACCAGAATCTACACCACCGGCGAGTTCAAACGCAACGATTCCCCCGAAGAACTCTTCAGAATCGGCGTTTTGTCCCTTTCTCTTCGCGGCAAGTTCCGATCGGTTCTGCCGCAGGGCCAGCCCGTGCTGCGGAAACTCCGATAACCCCGGGTAATAGACCTTCGTGACCTTTGGATGCCCTTGCAGAAACCGAGCAACCTCCAACGCATTGCGTGAGTGCTGACGGATCCGCAGAGGCAGGGTCTTGACACCGTTGAGCGTCAGCCAAGCCTCAAAAGGAGCCTGGATCGAGCCCAGCGTCTTGCGGATCAGCCGGAACCGCTCCAGGAGCGCCGTATCACGCGTCGCGAGCGAGCCCCCAACCGTCGTGTTGTGCCCCTCGATGTACTTCGTGGTCGAGTAGACCGTGATGTCCGCGCCCAGGTCGAGCGGGCGCAGCAGCACCGGCGTCAGAAACGTGTTGTCCACCGCGAGCAGCACGCCGCGCTTCTTCGTCACCTGCGCGATCGCCTCCACATCCGCCAGCTTGAGCGTCGGGTTCGCCGGGGTCTCAATGAAGACAAGCCGCGTCGTCTCCGTGATGGCATTCTCGACTTCTGAGGCGTCCGAAGTGTCCACGAACGTCGCCGTTACACCCAGCGGCTTTAGAACGAGATTGAGCAGGCGAACCGTGCCGCCGTACACAACATCAGAGACCACGACATGATCGCCCGACTTCAGCAGCGAAAGAAAGAGCGTCGTGATTGCCGCAATTCCAGTCGAAAAACACACCGCCGGCGGCGTGTTCTCGAGCGCACCCAGCGCATCCTCCAACGCCGACACCGTCGGATTGCTCGCCCGCGAGTAGGTGTGCCCCTTGTGCACGCCGACCGCTTCCTGCGCGTACGTCGTCGATTGACAGATCGGGGTGATCACCGCCCCCGTCGTCGGATCGGGCCTTCGCCCGCCTCGGATCGCCAGGGTTTCAATGCCCGCGCTGGGCAACCGACTGGGCTCCGCGCGATGCGCGGCGGCGGTGCGGGCTTCTTCGGACTCTCTTGAAATGCGACGAGACATGGCCGTGATCTCCACGGCACCAAGTCGTCATGAGCCAAAGGGCGGAGCGGAGCCGGCCTGCGCCGTTTCCGCTTTTTTGCAGGATGAAGGGCCAATCCCATCATCCGCCGCATCGTTCCTCAGGACTTTCGTCCCTCGGCTGGCTCCGGCACCGCGACTGTTATTCAGCTCGGTTGCCGCCCGGGAATATGCCTTCCCGGAACTCTTGATGCTGAAAGAAGTGTACCGGCCGCCCGGAAGCAGTCAACCCCCTTCTTTCAAAGCACACACACCCTTTTTGCTTATGCTGGGGCCATGGCTGATCCCCTATCCCCGCCGACGCTGACCTGGGTCGGGGATTCATGCCTGCGGATCGCGTTTGGACCGGAAAGCTCTCCCGAAACGCACGCCCGCGTCGGCGCGGCGTTCCACGCACTCCGCGAAAAGAACTTCCCGAACGTGACGGATCTCACGCCCGCGTACACCACAATCCTCGTCCGCTTCCGCCCCGGAACCCCATTCGCAGAGAACGAATCGCTTCTGCGCGCGGCACTCGCCGCGAGCGCCGGCGGCGCAGCGCAGAAGCCGGAACGAACCATCGAAATCCCGGTCTGCTACGAAGCGCCCTTCGCGCCGGACCTGAGCGCAGTCGCGGAATATTGCAAGCTCACCACCGATGAGGTGGTGACGATTCACTCCGGTGCAACGTACGAGGTGGCCTTCATCGGATTTTCTCCGGGATTTCCCTACATGAGTGGCATTCCCAAGTCTCTGATCGTGCCGCGCCTCGAGCGCCCCCGCGTCCGCGTCCCGGCCGGAAGCATCGGCATCGCCGGCAACCAGGCCGGGATCTACCCAAGGTCCACGCCCGGCGGCTGGCGCCTCATCGGGCGCACACCGCTCAATCTCTTCGACGCACACCGCGAGAGCCCTTCACTCCTGTCGATGGCCGACCGAGTGCGGTTTGTTGCGATGAGCACGGCGGAGTTTGAGGCAACGAACACGCACAACGAGCGGAGGAATTGATTGAACCGGCTTCGGATCATCGAGCCGGGAATGCTCACCACCGTCCAGGACCTTGGACGCGACGGCTATGCCTCCCTCGGCGTGCCCGAAGGTGGCGCCGCAGATTCTCTCTCGCTGAGAATCGGCAACCGCCTGGTCTCCAATCCCGACAACGCCCCGGCGCTTGAGTTCACGCTCACCGGCGGCGTCATCGAATTCGAGCACGGGGCGCCTATCTCGATCTGCGGCGGCATCGCCGACGCCGCGATCGAGGGGAGCAACGCACGACCGGCCGACTTGTGGCGGGCGACACGACTCCACGTCGGCAACAGACTCCGAATCGGCCCCGTCCGCCGCGGCGCCCGCATCTACTTGTGCGTCGGCGGCGGCATCCGCGTCCCGCCCGTGCTTGGCAGCGCCTCCACCAATCTCCCCGCCGGCTTCGGCGGGCACGAAGGCCGCTCGCTCCGCGCGGGAGATGTTCTCGAATTCGGCCCCGACTCCGCGCCGCCGCCGCAACCGCCCCGTGATGCCCGTTCGCTCGCGACAGACCTGCTCCACCGCCGCACGCTCCGCGCCATCGAACTCCCGCTCGAGGGTCGATTCGATCCCGAGAGCGCTTCGCTCTTCTGGAATTCCGAATTCACCGTTTCAAATCACTCCGACCGCACCGGGATCTGCCTCGAAGGCCCGCAGATTCCAACACTCTGCGCCGGCCGCATGGTCAGCGAGGGCATGCCCCACGGCGCGATCGAAGTCCCCGAGAACGGCCAGCCGATCGTCCTCGGCGTTGATCACCCCACCACCGGCGGCTATCCCGTCATCGCCTGCATCGCCTCCGTCGATCTTCCCATTCTCGGCCAACTCCGCCCGCGCGAGCAGGTTCGATTCGAGAAGGTCAACGTGGAAGAAGCACGCGCACTGTTCGCCGAACGCGAAGCCAACATAACTCAGGAGTTGCCCGCCGCGTGAGCACCGCCGACTCCCAACCATCCCGCGAAGGCCCCTTCCACTGGTGGACCAGCGCCACACCACACGCCCGGAGCGCCCTCATCGCCGGCGGCGGCGGCTGGATGCTCGACGGCATGGACGTCATGCTCTACGCCCTGGCGCTCACCACCATCGGCGAAGAGTTCAAACTCACCGGCGCCGAACGCGGCTCGATCGCCGCCGTCACGCTCCTGGCCTCCGCCTTCGGAGGCGTTTTCTTCGGCGTCATCGCGGACCGGATCGGCCGCGTCCGAGCACTCGTCATCTCCATCCTCTTGTACTCCCTCTGCACCGCGCTCTGCGCCACCGCATCAAGCATGAGCATGCTCATCTTCTGGCGCGTGCTTGTCGGCCTGGGCATGGGGGGAGAGTGGGCCGCCGGGTCGGTCCTCATCGCCGAAACCTGGCATCCCCGCCAGCGCGGCAAAGCGATCGGCGTCATGCAGTCGGGCTGGGCGATCGGTGTCATCTTCGCGGCGATCCTGGCGGCCTTCATCATCCCGCGCTGGGGCTGGCGCCCGCTCTTCGCCGTCGGAGCCGCGCCGGCGCTGATCGTCTTCTGGATCAGGCACAAAGTCCCTGAGTCCAAGTCGTGGGTGGAAGCCTCGGAAGCCCGCATCGGCTTTTTCCCCTCGCTGGCCGTTCTCGCCCGCGCGCCGTACCTCAAGCGCGTGTTGACGGCGTGCCTGCTCACAACCTCGCTGATGTGCGCCTACTGGGGCCTCTTCACCTGGATCCCCGCGTTCCTCTCGACCCCCACCGCAAAGGGCGGCGCCGGTCTCACGCTCGTGAATTCGATGAGCTGGATCATCCCGATGCAGATCGGCGCATTCGCCGGCTACTTCAGCTTCGGATTTCTCGCGGATTGGTTCGGCAGGCGATTCATATTCGTGCTGTTCACCGTCGCGGCCGCCGTTCTCGTCCCGATCTACGGCCTCAGCGCCCGCAGCGAAACGACGCTCTTCATCCTGGGCCCGCTCATCGGCTTCTTCGGTCACGGCTATTTCAGCGTCTTTGGATCAATGCTCGCGGAACTCTTCCCCTCTGTCGCCCGCGCCACCGCGCAGGGTCTTTGCTACAACTTCGGCCGGGGCGTCAGCGCCGCCTCTCCATGGATCATCGGCGCCGTTTCCGATTCGATGGGCCTCGGCACCGCACTTGCCTTCCTCGGCATCCTCTTCCTCGCCGGCGCCGCAACCATCTTCCTTCTTCCCAACGTTCAGGGAGAAGATCTGAAATGACCGCCCCCACCCCAACCATCGCCCCGACAATCGACCTCAACTGCGACCTGGGCGAGGGCGTAATCGACGACGCCACCGAACTCGCGCTTCTCGATCTCGTCACCTCCGCCAACATCGCCTGCGCCGGACACGCCGGCGACGAGAAGTCCATGGATCGTCTCGTTCGCGCCTGCATGACGCGCGGCGTCGCGATCGGCGCTCACCCCTCCTTCCCCGACCGCGCCGGCTTCGGGCGAACAGCCATCGACATGCCCGCTCCCGCCCTCCAGGCCAGCGTGCTCGAACAGATCGATCAACTCTGGACCATCGCCCGCGCCCGAGGCGGCTGGGTTTCACACATCAAACCGCACGGCGCCCTCTATCACGCCGCGATGACCTCGCCCCCGCTCGCCGAAGCGATCGCGCTCGCCGCCCGATCGCTCGTTCCTGACGCGATCCTCGTCGGTCAATCCGGCACGCCGGGCTTTGAAGCATGGAACAAACTGGGGCGCCCAGTCGCCGCCGAAGGCTTCGCCGATCGTCGCTACGAGCCCTCCGGCAAGCTCCGCTCACGCACCCTCCCCGACTCCCTGATTGAGGACCCCGTCTTCGCCGCCGATCAGGCCGTGCGGATCGCAACCGGTTCGCCGATCAACGCATTCGACGGCTCGCAGTTGACCGTGACAGCCACCACCATCTGCATTCACTCCGATACCCCCGGCGCACTCGCCATCGCCCGCGCGGTGCGCGACGCCCTCCTTCGCGCCAACATTCGCCTGTCACCGCCTTAGTCTCGGATACCCTTTGACCGGACTCAACTCCTGCCCTTGACGGCGGTATGCCCCGCATCGGCCTCGATTCTCTGAAAGGGCGTTCGCGTGCACTTCATACGGAATCCACTTCTTGTCGTCGTACCGTTGGCTTGCTCCTCCCCCGTTCCCAACGGGGGAGGTGTCATCGCGCAGGCTTTGCGGAGCGATGACGGAGGGGGCTCCGGACTTCCCTGCGGCCCGATCACGGCCCAAGTCACGCGAGTTTCAAGCGGAACCCGAATCACGGATCTCTTTTATCAGGCCGCGGCAGCACACCGGCAATATTTCGCCGCGGCCGCCGTCGCGCTCTTCGCGACGGGTGCCGCGCTCGCGCGTCCGCCGGCATCTGCTCCCGTGCCCGTCGCGACCACAGGCTTCGGCCCCACCATCCCCAACACCACCCCCGGCCCCACCCCAACCCCCGAAGGCATGGTCTGGATCCCCGGAGGAGAGTTCTCCATGGGCTCAGACGATCCAACTCCACTCGTCTGCGGCGGCCCCGATTCCATGCCCGACGCACGCCCCGTCCATCGCGTCTACGTCGACGGCTTCTGGATGGACGCAACCGAAGTCACCAACGCCCAGTGGGAAAAATTCGTCCAGGCAACGGGCTACCGCACCATCGCCGAGATCGCGCCCACCAAAGAGGAATTCCCCACCGCGCCGCCGGAAAACCTCGTCGCCGGATCCACAGTCTTCACTCCCACCGGCAAACCCGTCGCCCTCAACGATCACTTTCAATGGTGGCGCTATCAGAAAGGCGCCAACTGGCGGCACCCCGAAGGCCCCGATTCCGACATCAAGGGCAAAGAGAACTACCCCGTCGTCCACATCGCCTATCCCGATGCCGTCGCCTACTGCAAGTGGGCCGGCAAGCGCATGCCCACCGAAGCCGAATGGGAATTCGCCGCCCGCGGCGGGCGCGCCGGCGAGGTCTACTCCTGGGGCAACGAACTCCGCCCCGACAACAGGTTCATGGCCAATACCTGGCAGGGCAAGTTCCCTGTGAAAGACGAGGGCAGCGATGGCTTCGTCGGCATCGCTCCAGTAGAACAATTTCCCCCGAACGACTACGGTCTCTACGACATCGCCGGAAACGTCTGGGAATGGTGCAGCGACTGGTATCGCCCCGACACCTACGCGCGCCAGATCGCCTCGGCCGGCGGCCTCCACTCCGTCATCAAGAACCCCCAAGGACCTTCCGCTCCCTACGACCCCGCCGAGCCGAAGGAAAAAAAACGCGTTCACAAGGGCGGCTCTTTCCTCTGCACCGACCAGTACTGCACCCGATACATGGTCGGCACCCGCGGCAAAGGCGAGCAAACCACCGGCAGCAATCACGTCGGCTTCCGCTGTGTGATGTCGCCTCAGCCGGCCAAGCCTGCACCCGACGCTTCAAAGCCAAAGTAGCTTTCCGTTGACCCTCCACGAGGATCTTTATGAGCCACTCCTTGCTCTTACGTCGCTGCCACAGTCACTTCCTCGCCGCCGCGCTCTTCGTCGCATTCCCATGCGCGATGGCGAACGCTGATCAACCCGCGCCAGACCACTACACCATCATCCGCTGCGGCACTCTCCTCGCCAAGCCCGGCGAAGCGCCCAAGTCCAAGCAATCGCTCGTACTCAAAAACGGCAAAGTCGAATCCGTACGCGACGGCCTCCAAGGCCCCGACCTCTCCGCAGAGAAACTGCAAGGCGCGATCATCGAGGAAGTCGATCTCAGCGAGCGCTACGTCCTCCCCGGCCTCATCGACTGCCATGTCCATCTCACGATGGAGTTCGACCAGACGCTCCGCATGCGCGACATGACCGAGTCCGACGCCTACGTCGGGCTGCACGCGGCGGCATACGCGAAGAAAAACCTCGAAGCGGGATTCACCACCGTCCGTGATCTTGGCGCCGGCCGCGCAACCGTGATCCTCGGACTGCGCGACGCCATCCGCGACGGCCACGTCGTCGGTCCACGCGTCGTCGCCGCCGGCCACTCCATCAGCGTCACCGGCGGCCACGGCGATGGCACAACCGGAATCCGCCCGGAAATCGTCCCGCCTCAGACGCCCGAGATGGGAATCGCCGACGGTCCCGACGAGTGCATGAAGGCCGTCCGCTATCAGATCAAGCTCGGCGCCGACTGGATCAAGGTCACCGCCACCGGAGGCGTTCTTTCCGCGGCCAAGGCCGGTTTGGCCCAGCAGGAATTCGACGAAGAACTCGTCGCGATCGTGAAGACCGCGCACTCACTCCAACGCAAAGTCGCCGCCCACGCCCACGGCACCGACGGCATCAACGCCGCGATCAAGGCCGGCGTCGATTCCATCGAGCACGGCACCTATCTCGACGACGACTCGATCGCCCTCTTTAAAGGACGCAACTGCTACCACGTCCCCACTCTTCTCGCCTCCGCCACCGTCGCGGCAAACGCCGAGAAGCCCGGCTTCTATTTGCCCCAGGTCGCCGAAAAGGCCCGCATCGTCGGCCCCAAAGCCCTCGAGATGTTCAAGAAGAGCCACGAGGCCGGCGTCAAGATCGCCTTCGGTACCGACACCGGCGTCAGCCCCCACGGTGACAACGCCAAGGAATTCGCCCTCATGGTCAAGGGAGGCATGACCCCCACCGAGGCCATCCACGCCGCCACCATCGTCGCCTCCGAACTGCTCGGCCTCGAAAAGGAAATCGGCACCCTCGAGCCCGGCAAGACGGCCGACCTGATCGCTGTCTCCGGCGACCCAACCAAGGACGTCACCGAACTCGAACGCGTCAAAGCCGTCATCCACGCCGGGACCGTTGTGAAGAACGAGAAGTAATGCAGCATCGACTCCCACTTCGGGGGGCTTGAATTTCGTTCAGGCCGGCGCTTTCTGAGAATTCGACTTTCCCAGCCCGCCCTTCGCCGATAGGCTGATCGCACCGTGGGCACGCGCCAGTTCCATCCTTTCTCACGCGCCTTCACGCTCATCGAGCTGCTCGTGGTCATCGCGATCATCGGGGTCCTGATCGGCGTACTGCTTCCTGCGCTCAAAAACGCCCGCGCCTCCGGCCGCGCCGTCGCCTGCCTCGCCAACCAGCGCTCTATTTCCACCGCTCTTCCCATGTACGCAGAGGACTTCAAGCGCGTCATCCCGCGCGAGTGCGGCTCGTCCGACCTCTCCATCCCAGCCGTTCCCCTCAACTCCCAGCCCGCCCTCGATGCCGGCGAACGCGTCACCCTCTCCTGGGTCTTCAATCTCCGACCCTACCTCGACCCGCACGCCACCACGACGAACAAGCTCGGCGGCATGAATAACGACCGCTTCGTCAGCGCACCCTATTACCACGATCCCGCACGCCCGCGCGATACCCACACCGTCCATTACGTCGCCAACGGCTTCCGGTTCTCCGCCCCCGGTCACGTCGCCGGCACCAAACCCCCCTCGCCTCTCGACCTCGTGCGCAATCCGTCCAGCACGTTCTACCTCACCTGCTTCAACGACGATGCCGACCAGCTCCGGGCCAACGCCTGGTTCAACAACTCTTCAAGCACGCTTCAGGTTTCCCAGTTCTACGACATCTGGACCGAGACGCACCTCAAAGGCTCTGCCGCCGGCCCGGCCGATACCGCAAGCACCGCCCAGCGGATCGCCCCCACCCGTCATATGGGCACGACCAACGTCGCCTACTTCGACTCGCACGCCGCCGCCGTCCGCCCCGACGACGCGATGTCGCTCGCCAATTGGGACGACGGCGACTATCGATAGCTCCGCAGGTCGCACCGCCTCCTCCAAGTTGTTTTGTTGCGTTGACCGGAAGCAATAGCCGACCCGGCGATCCACATCCAAACCAAGCCCGAGAACCCGGCGCCTCCCCCGAGAGGTGCTTGCCTATTTGATCGTCGCCGCGCTCACAGCCCGTTCCACATGGGTAGGACCCGGGCCCGCCACATAGCCACAAACGACAAGTCTGGGTACGTTTTCTGTATGGGATTCCGCGCCGGATCGACCCGACAACCTGCGGGTCCCATCTATGGCCATCGATAGGAAAATTTCGCGAGTCGCGCTCGGCGCCCCCCACTTCTTGGTATCTTGGTCCCTTCGGAGGAGTTTTTTGGCGGGCTCCTATTCGTTCCGGGTGAGCCCGATTGGCAGCGTGGGATGCATCGAAATTTTTTTGTCGGGATCGCGCAACGAGATTGCACGAGGAGTCTGTCGATGAGGCTTTCACAAAATCGGGTTCGAACGCTTGTTCTCACATGCGGCCTGGCTCTCGGCGCCGGCGCGATGGATGCCCTCTCTCGCCCCCTCCCGCCCGAAACTCCCATGGGCACCAGCTTCGTCTACCAGGGCGAACTGCGCAGCGGCCCCTCGGTCGTCTCCACCACCGACCTCAAGTTCCGCCTCTACACCGCCCCCATCGGCGGCGTTCAGGTCGGTCCCGAACTCGGCGTCTCCGGCCTCTCGCTCGTCCGCGGCCGCTTCAGCGTCGAACTCGACTTCGGCGCAGGGATCTTCGCCGGCAACGAACGCTGGATCGAGATCGACGTCCGCTCCCCCGCAGGCTCGGGCTCGTTCTCCACGCTGAGTTCGCGGCAGAAGGTCGGCGCCGCCCCCTACGCGCTCTACGCACTGAACGGCAACCCGGGCGCGACGGGTGCAACGGGAGCAACCGGAGCCACAGGCGCGACTGGTGCCACGGGCAATGACGGCTCGAATGGGACCAATGGGGCGACGGGAGCCACGGGTGCGACCGGGGACACAGGCGCGACAGGCTCGACGGGTGCCACGGGAGCCGCGGGCAACGACGGCTCGAACGGTGCGACTGGCGCTACGGGCGGTACAGGTGCAACCGGAGCGACCGGCGGCACCGGGGCAACCGGCCCGACAGGCGCGACGGGGAACGACGGGACAAATGGAACCAACGGCGCCACGGGAGCCACAGGTGCAACGGGCGCGACAGGTGCCACGGGAGCCACGGGCGCTCCGGGTGCGGACGGATCGAACGGCACGAACGGAGCCATGGGTGCGACCGGCGCGACAGGAGCTACAGGGGCCACAGGTGCAACAGGCAGCGACGGGACGAACGGAACCAATGGGGCCACCGGCGCGACAGGCGCCACCGGCCAGACCGGCCTGACTTGGACAGGTACGTGGAGCGATTCCGGCACATACAACATCGGCGACGGTGTTTACTACAACGGCTCCGCGTACATCAATATCAGCGGCGGCAACTCGAACATCACCCCGCCCAGCTCGGATCTTGTGAACTGGAGTCTCTTGGCGCTCAAGGGTGACACCGGAGCAACGGGAAGCACCGGGTCCAGCGGCGCGACGGGCGCGACCGGCGCCACAGGCCCCACAGGGAACGACGGGTCCAACGGGGCCACCGGAGCGACGGGCCCAACGGGCGCGACAGGCGCCACGGGCAATGACGGAGCCAACGGGGCCACGGGCGCGACGGGTGCCACGGGTGCCACGGGCGCGACGGGTGCTACAGGTGCCGACGGCACGAACGGGATCAATGGAACCAACGGCGCGACAGGGGCCACAGGCGCCACAGGCGCGACGGGGGCCACGGGAGCCACGGGAGCCACGGGAGCCACGGGCAACGATGGCGCGAACGGCGTCAACGGGACCAACGGCGCGGACGGAGCCACGGGAGCCACGGGCGCGACCGGGGCGACGGGCGACGCCGGGGCCACAGGTGCAACGGGCGCAACAGGGGCAACCGGTGCTACCGGTGACACGGGCGCGACCGGCAGCACCGGCTCGCCGGGCCTCAACTTCACGGGCACGTGGAGCGCCATGGCCACTTACGCCGTTGCCGACACGGTCTTCTACAAC
>JBGAPK010000015.1:0-89833 GCA_044221315.1 Phycisphaerales bacterium
CCCTCTTGTCCTCCGAAGCTGCTCATGACCCCACCGTAGCCCGCCGACGCGCACGCCTGTGCCAAGCGACAAACGGTCCCCATCAATGTGCAAAAGTCGTGACCGGATGCTTGCCCGCTAGAGTTGCCAAATGCCCGAGCCCCTTGATATCTCCGCCGCGTTTGCCCCGCATAACACGCTTCCGGACTCTCTGCCTTCCGACCCCTGGCCTCTTTTCCAGAGCTGGTTCGATGAGGCCGAGGCCGCCAAGCTCTCGCCCAACCCGAACGCCTTTACCCTCGCCTGCCTCGACGAGGCGGGCCAGATCACCGCCCGCATCGTCCTGTGCAAGAAGATCCTGCCGCACGGGGCGATCGTGTTTCACACCAATTACCAGAGCCGCAAGGGCAAGGGACTGACGGCCCACCCGCGGGCCGCGGCCGTCTTCCATTGGGACGGCCTTGAGAAGCAGGTTCGCATTGAGGGCCCGGTCGTGAAGAGCCCGCCCGAAGAAAGCGACGCCTACTTCAAAACCCGCGGCTGGGAGAACCGCCTTGGCTCTTGGGCCAGCGACCAGAGCCAGCCCATCGAATCCCGCGACGCCCTGCTCGCCAAGGTCGGCGAGGCCATGGAGAAACTCAACCTTTCGCTTCTGGACATCATGGACAAGGGGGACGACATCGTCATCCCGCGCCCGCCGCATTGGGGCGGCTGGAGACTCTGGGCTCAGCGGGTGGAACTGTGGCTGGGAGGACCGGGGCGGGTGCACGACCGGGCGGCGTGGACCCGAACATTGTCGGCCACATCCGCGAGCGAATTCGAAGGCGGATCGTGGACCTGCACGCGCCTGCAGCCCTAATTCAATCCGCAACCAAGTGACGATCGCACAATTCTATTTGCCGCTCTGCTGCTCTGCTGCTCTGCAAATCTACCCGCTCACCGTCAAACCCACCCCCACCACCTTCCGCCCCCGGATGTGCTCCGCGCCCAACTGCCCGCACGCACCCATCAGGTCCCGCCCCTTGGTCCGCCGGCGCTTTGCGTAGATACCCAATTCGATGAGCTTTGCCAAGAACCTCTCCACGCTCTCTTCCGTCGGAGCCGGCCAAGGCGACACGCGCCTCGGGTTGTACGGAATCAAGTTCAGCATCGTCCGCGGCGTGCTGGCATTCCTCTTCACGCGATAGTCGTCGTTGATCGGCGCGAGGAACTCGGCGATCTTGCGGGCGTCCTCGTCCGTATCGTTCACGCCGGGGATCAGCACGTATTCGACGCAGAGTTTCCCGCCGCCGTACACAGGGAATTCCATCAGAGCCTTCTGAAGCTCCTTCAGCGGCATCCCCCGATTCACCGGCATGATCCGTGAACGAATCTCATCATCCGCCGCGTTGAGCGAAATGGCGAGATTCAGCCTGTGCCAGCCGTCCTTGCGAACCTGTTCGCCCAGTTTCACGATGCCGTCGATCCGCCCCACCGTCGAGATCGTGATCTTCGAGATCGGGATGGATGGCCCGCGATGATCGCGGAGCACGTCGATCGCCCCGAGAACGTTGTCGAGATTGTCCATCGGCTCGCCCATGCCCATGAAGACGATGTTTCGAACCGGCCCTTCCAGTCCCTGCGGCGTCACCACCGGCTCGGGGATTTCCGGATGTTCCAGGTAGTGCGTCGCCGCGTACCACTGCTGCACGATCTCCTCGACCGTGAGCGAGCGAATGAGCCCCATCTGGGCCGTCTCGCAGAACGTGCAGCCCATCGCGCAGCCGACCTGTGAAGAGACGCACAGCGTGTAGGTTCGGATCCGGCGTTTGCCGATCATCGGGATGAGCACGCTCTCGGTGCGGAGCGTCTGCACCTGGCCAGCCAATTTCGTTTCGGACGCGGGGACGTCCTGGGTGAACTTGAAGATCTTTCCCTCGGCGCCTTCATCCACAACCACGCTCGAAATCGGAGCGACACCGTGCGCCTCTGCCCCGGGCGTCGATGACGAGCCCCGAACGAACCGAGCGGGTTCGCCGGAGTTCCGCAAACGCTCGAACCCTTTACCAGTCCAGAAGAACCGGCGATACGCATCGAGCGCCGCCGGCCTTGCGAACCCGAGCTCCGTCCGCGCGCGTGCCACAAACGCCTCGGCGCTCAGCCCCAGCGGGGTACACACGGTCTGGAGCATGCGGTCCTGCACGCAGAATCGTATGACACGCCGCCCCGCCTACTTCGTTTGTCTCGCGCCGGTGCGGCGCCGGCTCTTCTCCGGCTCAGTCTGCTCCAGGCGCTTGCGGGCGGCGGCGATCGTCGACGGATCGAGCTGATCGAGCGTTTCCTTCGCCCGGCGCAGGTTCTCCGCCGCACGTATCCGATAGCTCGTCCGGTCGGTATTTGCCGGCCCCAGAAGCACGCCCGCCCAGAATCCCAGGTCAACTGTCCGCTCTCCGTCCTCCACGGTTCGCGTCCCCACCAGGACATTGTTGCGATACACCGGCTCCTCGTGCGTCGCGGTGTACGTTACCACGGGCAAGACCTCGGACGCGGGGCGCGGCTCGGGTTGACGTGATTCCGCTTCGACCTGCACCGCCTCGGCCTTCGCATTGTCATACAGACGCACGGCCCGTGCGACGAATTCCGGCAGCGGAGTCGCCTTCGCCTCGGCGAGCAGTTTCCGCTGATCCGCGATCTCCTGGTTGAGCGCCTGTTTGTCCTGGGCGTTTTTCAGCGAGGCGTTCAACTGCTTGAGGTTGGCCTGCAGCGCATCGATGGTTCCCTGCTTCCACCCCTCGACGGTCGCGATGTCGCGATAGCACATCGTCTTGTCGATCGACCGAAGCCGCCGGATCTCCCGAGCCGCCGTTTCCCGGATGAACGTCACGTCCGACTCCGCGAAATGATCAAGCTTTTCCGGGCAATGGCGGACCGCACTCTCCATCAAATCGCGAGCCATCGCGGCGTGGGGGTCCTTTCCGTCCGATCCGCTGGCCAGGCGCACCATCGCGAGCCCCGCCGGGCATTCCTGGTCGGCGATGAAACAGCGAACGAGCCCCCTGAGCGTCCGGTTCCGCACATCGATCGGGAGCTGCTCGGTCGCCTCAAGCCGCAGGAGCGCGTTCACCGCCTCGGCCGCACCGGGATCATTCTCGAAGATGTGAGAGGCTGTTTCTTGATGCGGATCCAGCGCAGGGCCTTGTCCAAATCCGCGGCCATGGCCTCCGGGCCGTCTCCAGAAAACGAACCGATGACTCCCACCGGTCCGCGAAGTTCCGGAGCTTCTTCCCGGAGCGAGTCTGGCGGTTCGGGCGACTTGGCAGCCTGGCGGCTCGAAGAGGAGTTTGAGGGTCCGGCACCGGGAGCGGCCGCCAACAGCACGGCGAACGCAACGCACACCAACGCTGGCGACCGGCGGCAGAGCAAATGGAGGTCGGGCATGCTGTGAATTCTCCCGCAGACCTCCCGATGAAGCGGACATTCCCCCGATCGCACGCAGAAAATCACGGGCGGGATGGAGAGATCCGCGAAGACACCGGTCGCTTTCCGTTCGGGCGGCCTTACTTGGACGGTTTGGACGCCTCGTCCTTGCTCACCATGCTGTCCAGCATGGTCCCGATCAGGGCCGTGCCGGTCCCACCAACACCCTTCTCACCCACCACCATCACCCGCGGAGCGATCTGGATGTTCTTCTCGCCGACGATCTTGAGGATCTCGATCAGCGCCGCATTGCTCTTTCCGATCTGGTCCGCGATCAGTCGGTAGGCGTCGGACTGGGCGGTCGCCTTGATCTTGGTTGCTTCGGCTTCGGCCTTGGCCTTGACGATTTTCTGCTTCTGCGCCTCCTCGGCGATCTTCACGCTGTAGGCGGCCGTTGCGAGCTTCATTTCTTCCTCGGACTCCTGCGTGACGCGGGCCAGATTCTTCTTCTGCTCCGCCGCCTTCTGCTGCTCGCCGAACGTGACCTGCTCCTGCTTGGCGATCTCGCGGTCGGTCTGCGTCTTGAGCAGCGTGCCCAGCGTCTTTTCGTCGCCGACGTTTCCGATGCGAACGGCCGTCACCGTCACGCCGAAGCGGGCCATCTGCTTGGTCAGGGCGCCCAGCGACTGGCTCTCCTGGTGCGAACGCTGCTGCACATAGTCAAGGGCGCGCACGCCCTCGGCGTTGTTGCGGAAGATCGCCCGCACGGCGCTGTTCATCGCATTGCGGAAGCGGGCCCCGTCGTCGTCGCCCAACTTCGCCACCACGATGGGCCCGTTCTGCGGCTCGATCACATATTCAATCCGCACGTCCACCGGGAAGGTGAAGCCGTCGCTCGTCCGCACCGTGATCGCCCGCTCCTCCAGAAGAGGATCGTGGTTCACCTTCGAGTTCTGCTGGTTGACCTGTCGCATCCCTTCGCCCGTCTGGTTGGGTCCGGCGATCCCCGACGACGCCTCGGTGAACTGCGCGATCATCTGCGTCGTCCACACCTCGATCACCGTGAAGGCCTCGGTGTTCAGCGGGTACTTGCCCGGGGGCAAAGGTTCGGCCTGGATGCCCATCTCCCCCGCCCTGGCCAGCTTCAGCAGCTTGTCCTCCGGAAGGCTCGTCCCGTCCTGCCCCGGCTCGAGCGCGCCGGCAACACCCTTGACGACCTGCGTCGGCGGCGTGCCGAAGTTGGCCTTCAGCACCGCGATCTCGCCCTGCAGAACTTCCGTCTGCTTCACCGGCCGGATCTTGTAGAGCTGCGTGTTCAGCCGGTATTTGCCCGGCGTCAGGACCGACGTCTGCTTGCCCTTCTTCCCTTTGCCGGCGGTCAGGAAGTGCTTCGCGTCGAGCATTTTCTGGAACTCTTCCCGTTTGAACTCGGGCGCAAAGAGCTGCCCGTCGTTCAGGGGCTCGCCGTCCGAGGTCTCAATGAGCCCGACCTCGTCCGCCTTGATTTCCGTCAATTCGACGTTCGAGACGCTGTACACCCCCGGGATGAACCCAAAGTGCCACCCCGGCGCGAGAACTTCCGCCTGCACGCCCATCTCGCCGTCGACGGCGATGATCTTCCCGCCGGTCAATTGCGGCCCCATGGCGTTCTTCGAGATGATCCCGACGTCGTTGGACCCGACGTATCGCACGCTCCCGCCCAGGATGCCGCACACCAGCACCAGCAAGGACACAATCAGGCCGGCCACCTTCATGGGGCCGGGCAATTTGGGCACCGACGCCAGGATGAGCAGCGAGACCACCAGGCAGATCGAAAACAGCAGCATTCCGAACATGGACATCCCCTTCTTTCGTCGGCGCATCGCGGCGCCGTCACGCGCAGGGAGACATCGTCCCCCTGCACGCGGGCTTACTTGGAGTTTACCAAGTCCGATTTCGCGCTCGCCGTTCAGGACCCGGCAAAGGCCGCGGCGAAGGCATCCCGCAGCGCGCCGAGCGACGCCACCGGGTGAAGCGCGAACGACCAGCTCCGGTCGTTGGCGCGCTTTGATTCCGACCGCTTTGCGGCAAAGGCCACGCCGCTTTGCGTGAATTGCTGCAGCATTGCTTCCTTGCTCGTTCGCATGCGCCGCAGCAACGCTTGCATCGCGCCAAACTCCGCCACGGGATGTTCCCCGGCCCGACGCCGTTCCGCGATTCTCTGTACCAGCGTCGCCTTTTCCTTCGCCGCCTCGAAGTCACCCAGAAGGGCCGGGTCGTGGCGCGCGTGATGAGCAAGCCAGACCGCCCTCGCGATGTCGGCCTCGTCGGGGAGACCGGCATCCGCCAAGGGCAATTGCACGTCGGCGGTTGCGACAACCATCGGGGCGAGGGCGCCGCCCATTTCACCGAGGATCGATGCGAGCGGAACGGGCCAGGCTCGCACCCATGCCTCGGTCGCCCTGTCGTAAATGCCGCCGCCCGTGCCGTGGACGAAGAGTTCGCAGCCCGCGGCACGCATGATGGCGGTCATCAGGAGCGCTCGGGGAGCGAGGCTCGCCGGGTCCTTTTTTCCCAGATCGCTGAGGAACAGACGACGGCGGTTCCCCCCCACCACTTCCCAGAGTGGCAGTTCGCCCCGCGATTCGTCGAGCGGACGCAGGCCCGCATCGGGGACGCCTCGGCATGAGGCGTTGTAGGTGCGGAGGAACTCCGTGCCGCACGACGACAGCGCGTCGATGATCTTCCGGAAGAAATCGGTGCCGGAGATCCGTGACTCGTAGATGAAATTCGGGGATTCGGCCACGGGGCGAATCAGGCTTCCCGCCGCTCTGCTCGCCTGCTCGGCCCAGGATTCGGAAGTCGCTCGTGCATCGTTCAACGCGCTCCGAGTCGCGGCAATTCCGTCGCTGATGCACGCATGTGCCGCCCGTTCTCCCGGTTTGGCCCGCCACTCCATCACATCGATGGCGGGCATGCCGGCGCCGGTGCGTGCCAGTCCATCGTCCCGCTCCACGGCGAATGCCCACCAGGAATCCCGAAGTGCCCCACCCGTATCGCGCACAGGGATCCTCAGCCCCCTTCTTCCCGCCTCGTCCTGATCGACCACCAGCCAGGCGCAACGGGCGGAAGTCCGCCCGTCACGCTGCAATCGGTCGCGCACCGCGAGAGAGGCGAAGTGTTTGGCGAGAATCCCGCAGTGCCACAGGTCCGCCTGATGCCCCGAAAGCACCAGCGGACCGTCGGCCCGCAGGCCGAGCTGCTCGCGGAACTGCAGCTTGGAGGCGGAGGGCGACCCCTTAGCAACCAATGCACTCCAGCCCGCGGCGGGCGGATCGACTCGAATCTGGACGGGAGGGATGTTCAACACCCTGAGTATCGCACGCCCGGAGGCACCACGCCGGAACCTACTCCACGCACTTGCGTCGGTCTGTCGGATGGTCCAGGACGCGCCGCGGCGCGGACTCGATCAGGCCGGCACCGCGCGAGGCGCTCGCGTGCCCGTCGTGGCGGGCTCCGCAGCACGGGGTCCGCTCGCCGGTCCGCGCGATTTCGCGATGGAGCACATCGCGATAGTGTCGCAGCCGCGCTTCCGGATCGCTCAGCGCTTCGCCGAAGGTGCGCGTCGGGTCGTTGTAGATCAGGTCGACGGGGATCTCACGGACCTTGAGGCCGCACGCGGCCGCACGGGCCCAGAGCTGCATGGGGAAGGCGTATCCGTCCTCGCTCAGTTCGAGTTTGTTCATGGCCGAGACTCGGTGGGCTTTGAAGCCGCAGAACGAGTCGGTGAGCGTCGCGCCCAGCCGCGCGCCCAGCTTGGCGTTGATCTCTTCGGTGATGAGGCGGTTGATACGGCGTCGATCGCCGGGGACGGAGGCAAGCGTCGCGTCATCGGCGGGCGCGAGATATCTGCTGCCGCTGATGATGTCGGCGTCGTTCCGTGCGATCGCCCTGAAGAATTCTGGCAATCGTTCGGGCTCGTGCTGTTCGTCGCAATCCATTGTCACGACCCAGTCGTACTTCTCGCTGGCGCCGAACCGGAAGGCATCGATGAGCGACCGGCCGTAGCCGCGGTTCACGCAGTGGCGAATGACATCCACCGGGAGGCTCGCGAGAATCCCCGAAGAATCATCGGTCGAGCCGTCGTCCACCACCAGCACGTTGCCGGCGTGCGTGAGGACACGCTCCAGCACGGCACGGATGTGCCGCGATTCGTTAAACACGGGAATCGCAACCAGAGTTCTCACTCGATAACTCCTCTTCGCAGGCGGGTCCGGAGCGGATTCCCCGAAGCGCCGAGTAATTGGATGATCCCGGGCCTGGGTGAGATACGTCTGAATACGACCGGAAAACGGGCTTGGAGTACTGGCCGCCGGGGGAGCAGATCAGAATGCAAGCTGGAATTGCGCCCGAAGGGCGACCTCGCCCGCATCCGGGGAGCCCAGCACGCCCGCGAGCGGGTCCGGGGCGGCCACGGTGCTGCCGGGCACGAACTGGCCCGTGGCGGCGTTTCCCTGGAAGTTGATCGCCTGGAGGTTCCGTCCCCGATTGAGGCCGACAACGACATCCGCGGTCAGCTTCACGGCGGAACTCTCGGGAAGGAAGTAATACGAGACGCCGATGTTGACCCAGTTCCACAGGCGCGGACTGAGCGGGCCGACGCCGCCGAGCGCCTGGTTCGCGAAGACCGCGTCGTACCGGGCGTACAACTCGAGTTGCGCCGACGCGAACCAGCCGCCGGCGACTTCCCATCCGTAGCTGTTGTCGGTGCTCTGCGGCAGAGCGCCGAAGCCCCGCAGATCGGCATGGCTTCCGACAAACGCGGCGAAGAGATTCCATCCGTCGCCCTTCACCTGAGCGTCCACAGTCCAGAGAAGGTAGTTGGATTGGTTGACATTGGGGATGGCGTCGGTCCCATTGCCGGTCTGGCCGCTCTGCTGCCAGTGCACGGCGCCGCCGAGGAATGCAGCGAACTTGCTCCCTTGCCACGACGAGAACCTCGTGGCCTGCGCCCATTCCCCGGCGAACTTGACATCGGTGCGCAAGGTGAGGGCGTAGTCCGCCTCGCCGGCGCCGTTGTAATCGGAATTCGCGGAGCGCCAGCCGTCGCTGATCGCGCCGAGAACGCGCAGGTCGTTTCCCGTCCATCCAACCTGCACCGCCTGGCTGCGTGCCTGGCGGTAGACGTCGGTCATGAACGAACGATCGATGGACTGCTGATTGGCGTCGCCGATGGTGAACTCGGTGAGGAGCGGCAGTTTGAATTGGCCGAATTTCACATCCCACTGCTCGTTGAAGGCGTAACGGATGAAGGCATCGTCGAGCATGAATGTGCCGTTGCCGGGAGTCGCGGGACGGCCGTTGAGAACCGGGGTCAATTCGGGCGCGCCGGCGGCACCCGAAAAGACCAACTGCGTGCGGGCCATGGTGAAGCCGAGCGTGACATCGTCGTTGCTGTTGAGAACGCCGCCGGAGGCGGGGACGGGCGTGGTGCCCGGTGTTGATCCGCTTCGAAAGTCGGCGACGTAGCGGAACTGGAGCAGGCCTCCAACACGGAGGCTGAAATTGCCCGAGTCGTCGGTGAGGACCATGCCCGCGTGCTTGGGTGCGCCCGAATAGCTCGTCCGAGAGGCCGCGTCGGCGATCAGTTCGTTCGAGGCGGCCCGCTCCAAGTCCGAAGGCGAGGCGAGCGCCCACGCCGCGACAAGGCAGTTTGCCGCCGCCCCGAGTCGAGTTCGGTTCGTGGACATCAGATCCCCTGGTGTCGCGCAACCGGGCAACGGCGACTCTGCTGCGCCCGCGTGCGAGGGGCATCAGGAATAACAAGCGGCCCCGTTCTTGTCAACCTGATCCGGCGTGCTGGCCGGGAACCAAGAGAAAAGAAACAAAAGAAAAACCGGCCGCCCGAGGAGGGCGGCCGGTGAGACAACTCGTTCGGACATCGCAAAGGCTCTCACCCTTGCGTCTTGATCACTCTCCGATCAGCACCGGATGCTCAGAAGAGCAGCTGGAACTGAGCGCGGAGGGCGACTTCGCCAGCCTTCGGGCTGCCGAGGACGCCGGCGTTCGTGTTCGGAGCAGCGAGGCTGCTGCCGGGGACGAACTGGCCGGTGGCGGCGTTGCCCTGGAAGTTGATGCCCTGGAGGTTCTGGTCACGGTTCAGACCAATGACGATGTCGCCGCTGATCTTGGCCGTCTGAGACTCTGGGAACATGTAGTAGTTGAGGCCGAAGTCGAGGAAGTTCCAGATGTGCGGGCTGGCGGTGGTGCCGGCGCCGGCGATGCCGCTGTTGGCCCAGATGCCGTCGTAGCGACCGAAGATTTCGATCTGCTGGGTGGCGAACCAGCCGCCCTGGATCTGCCAGCCGTAGCTGTTGTTGGTGGTCGAGAAGGGGACAGTTGCGGTGCTCTGGAGCTTTGCATGGCTGCCGACGAACGCGCCGTAGATGTTCCAGCCGTTGCCCTTGATCTGGGTGTCGATGGTCCAGAGGAAGAAGTTGCTCTGGTTGGCATTGGTCACGTTGTCGAGACCATCACCAGTCTTACCCGCCTGCTGCCAGTGCACCGCACCGCCGAGGAAGGCCGCGAACTGGCTGTTCTGCCAGGAGGAGAACTGATTCCACTGATTCCAGTCGCCGGCGAACTTGCCGTCGACGCGGAGGGTCAGGGCGTAGTCAGATTCGTTGGGATTGTTGTAATCCGTGTTCGCGGAGCGCCAGCCATCGCTGACCGCGCCCAGGACGCGGAAGGCATCAGCGGTGTAGCCGACCTGGATGCCCTGGCTGCGCTGCTGGCGGTAGGTGTCGGCCATGAACGAGCGGTCGATCGACTGCTGGTAGGCATCGCCGATCAGATCCTCGGTCAGGATGGGGAGCTTGAACTGACCCCAGCGGACATCCCAGTTGTTGTCGAACGCGTACTTCATGAACGCGTCTTCAAGCTGGAACTGGCCGGTGTTCACGGTGGTGAAACCGTTCGGGTTTCCGGCTACCGCGCCGTTGTTGTTGATCGGATTAACGTTGGTTTCCTGGAAACCGCCCTGGATGTAGTAGGTCAGTTCGGGCGAGCCAGCGTTACCGGCGAAGTACAGCTGCGCGCGGGGCATGCTGAAGCCGATCGTCGCCTTGTCCTGGCCCGTCAGACCGCCGCCGCCGCCGTTGGTCGAGCCGCCCGGCGTGGTATTCGCCGTCGAGCCCGAACGGAAGTCAGCGGTGTAGCGGAACTGCAAGAGCCCGCCGATCCGGAGGCTGAAATTGCCCGAGCCGTCGGTGATCGTCAGGCCGTTGCTGCCCTTCGAGGCGGCGAGGCTCGTACGACCGGCCGCGTCCGCCTGCAACTCATTGGCGTACGCACGGCTCGTGTCCGTGGTTTCCGCGCCAAACGCCGTGGCCGCGAGGCCGAGCGCTGCGCCCGCGATAAAGAACATCTTGCTCGTGTGCACCATCTCGTAAGACTCCTTGTTCCCGGACAGGCCGTCTCAAAGCCCATCCATCCTTCACGTCCGAACGAAAGATCAGGCCCCAAGGCCAGTCTTCCGGACCACGCATTCTCCGAGCCGCGGACCGCCCACGACTCTTCACTTCTTCACCGCCGAGCGGCACTCCGGCCTTTTGCGTCAGTCCCTGACGCACCCCGACAGTTTTCTCTTCCCACTCCGACAGGGATCTCTAGTCCCAAAACTCGATCCGGAGAAGAACTCAAAGCGTACCCCTCGGATATTAGCAAGTCCAAACTCTCTTTGCACTTTTTCGGTCGCACCACCCCTGTCTTCAACTCTTTTCGTCCCCACCCCGGGTGTTATCAACAATCTTTATACCAAACAAATTACGAATATCGGCTGGTTCGGCATTCTTCGCGCAGTCTCAACACTCGGAATCCCCTGCTTCCGGCCCCTGCCCGTTACCGTTAGATACGTCCAGCCACTTCCTTGGACCCCGTTTGCCGGCAGTTGGCGGCTTCACCCTGCATCCCTATGGCCGACCGCCCACACATCCTCATCGTTGAAGACGAGCGCGACCTTTCCGACCTCCTGGTCTACAACCTGAAGCGCGCCGGTTATTCGACCGCCACCGCCGCGGGCGGCCGAGCGGCCCTCGACACGGTGGCTCGTCACGCGCCAGACCTCATCCTTCTTGACATCATGATTCCCGAACTTTCGGGAACCGAAGTCGCGGCACGCCTGCGGGCCGAACCGGCCTCCGCATCCATACCGATCATCATGCTGACGGCCAAGGGTGAAGAAACCGACCAGATCGTCGGGCTCAAGGTGGGGGCCGACGACTACATCACGAAGCCGTTTTCAATGAAGGTGCTGCTCGCCCGGATCGAGGCACTCCTCCGGCGGAGCGGACGGCTCGGGAGCGAGAGCGGCCAGATCCGGCTCGGACCTATCGAGATCAGCACCGACACCCATCAGGCCACCCTTGACGGCCAACTGATCAAGCTCACCCTCACCGAGTTTCGCATTCTCGCATCCCTTGTCCAGGCGGGCGGGCGAGTCCTCTCGCGCAACGCCCTGATGACCCGCGCCATGGGTCCCGGAGTCACCGTGACCGAACGCACGATCGATGTGCACGTCACGAGCATCCGCAAGAAGCTGGGCGATTACTCGCACGTCGTCAAGACAGTCCGCGGCGTGGGCTATCGCACGTCTCTCGAAGCGGACGAAAATTCGCGTGACCTCAACGGCACGGCCTCCTGACACCTTCTCCTTTTCTAGCATGAGGCCCCATGGCCCAGAGCGCTCCACCGCCCGGCACGCTCCGAGACCTCGCGGTACTTCTTGCTCCCGGCCTCGGCGCCCTCGCGGCCTGGAAATTCGGGGCAGCGCCGGTGATCGTGCTGGGCCTGGGCGCGCTCGGGCCGCTGGTCGGGATCACTCTGCTCTCCGCCCGCACGCGATCGCTGCGGAGCGCGGAGGAACGGCTGCGGACCACACTGGCCCGCCTCCGGAGGAGCCTGGGCGACGACCCCGGCGTGGATGCCACGGCCGAAGAGGCCTCCGAAGACCGGCTCGAACACGACCTTTCGGATCTGGTTCGACGCTCGCACGCCGCGGCATCGCGCGTGGAACAGGTTGAAACCGGGCTGACCGATGCGCGCGCCGCACTCGACGCCAGCGAGGAATTCGTGCTCCTGTTCGCGCCACGGGGAACCGTGCGTCTGGCCAACCGTGCGGCGGTTGACTTCTTTTCGCAGGGCGCGGCACCCCTGCACGAACGTCACATCGAGGATCTTTTCGCCCAGAAAGAACTGCTCGATCTGTACGCGGCCGCCGCCGTGGGACAGTTGCGCCGGGAGGAAGTGGTAATCGCCGGCCGGCAGGGGCGGCGCGTCTTCAACGTGACGGCGATGCCTGTCGACCTCCCGTCCGCGGGCCGGTGCGTATTGCTGATGCTCCGGGACGTCACGGAGCACCAGTCGGCTCTCCGTCTTGGGGGGGATTTCGTCGCCAGCGTCAGCCATGAACTGCGCACGCCCCTTGCGTCCATCAAAGCCGCGCTGGAAACACTCCGCGACTCCGCGCGCGACGATCCGATCATGTCCGACCGATTGCTCGGCATGATCGGCGTCAACGCCGACCGTCTGGAGGCCCTGACCACCGACGTCTTGCGGCTCTCGCAGTTGGAATCCTCCGGCGCCCGGCCGGAGATGGAGCCCGTCGAGGTCCGCCCGGTCCTCGACTCGATCAGCTCGCTCCTCGAGCCGCTGCTGTCAGAACGCTCGCTCCGGATTGAGTACGACGTGCCTGAATCGCTGCGGGTGATCCGCACAGACCCGCGTCTCTTCGAGCTCATACTCAAGAACCTGCTGGAGAACGCGGCGAAGTTTGCCTTCGAAAGCACGAGCATCCGCGTCGTCGCTGTGGCTATCGACGAGGCTACGCGATGGCAGGTGACCGACAGGGGGATCGGCATCCCCCTCAACCAGCAGCAGCGGATCTTCGATCGCTTCTACCAGGTAGATTCGGCCCGCACCGGTTCGCAGAAGCGGCGCGGCACGGGGCTGGGCCTGGCCATTGTTCAGAACGCCGTCCGCGCCCTCGGCGGGACGATCCGAGTGGAATCGGTCTGGCAGCAGGGCACAACGATGACCGTGGAATTGCCCGGCAGCCTTGGCGAGACGCCGAGCGCGGAGTAGAGGACTCATTCGTCCAGAGAATGCCCGATGCGCCGCGCCGAAACTCCGGAAGAAGACCAATTCCCGATGTCGGATCGATCGCGATGGGTCCGTGTCCCGCTACGTGCCCCACGGGTCCCAGCCGGACGGAATGGGTGCGGTTTTGAAGGGGCCTTCCAGCTGCGCCAGCCGAAAACTCATGTCGTCGAGAAGCCCTTTCTCCCGTCCGGCATCGCCAAAGAGCCCGACCTTGCAAAAGATCGTCATCTCGATCGGACCTTCCTGGCTCGGTCGGATCTTGGGATCGATTGGTTGCTGGCGCTTGACGATGAGCGTCACCGTCTCGTCATGGGCGGTCAGCAGAGTAAAGGTCTGCGTCAGGTCGTCGGGTGTGTCCTGGCTCATGATGCCCATCGCCCGGTGCATGGCGGCCAGCAACACTGCCCCGTTCACGTCATCCCAATCTCCTTTGATGACTTGAGTCGTTCCGTCGATCGCGTAGGGACCTCGCGTGTAATCACTGCGCGTGCGGCAACCGCTCGAGGTGGACAGAAGTCCGATAACCAAGCCAATCCGCAGCACCCTTTGCCTGATTCTCTCCATCCACGGCTCCGATGAATCAATAAAGGAAGGGGCTTCCGATCG
Source organism: Phycisphaerales bacterium (assembly GCA_044221315.1). GTDB lineage: Bacteria > Planctomycetota > Phycisphaerae > Phycisphaerales > UBA1924 > JAFEBO01. The sequence goes on from JBGAPK010000015.1 coordinate 14,119, forward strand.
CTCGCGCGGGCGGCGGCGGGATTGCCGCCCCCCGTAGACTGTACCAACGGGCTGAGGCCTCAACGCGGGCAGCCCATCGCCTGATCCGGAGCCCGGTTCTTCCGGGACGTCCTTGGCTCGACCCGACAGAATGGAAATCTCGGTGCATGTGCCGACCGGCCCCCGCCGCGTTGGAGTGCTTGGCTCGGCGGAACGCAACCTCAAGATGATCCGCGAGGCTTTGGGCGTCAGCATTACCGCCCGCGATGCGACGGTTCACCTTCGGGGCGAGCGGGGCCCAGTCTCGATCGCCCGGCGGGTGCTTGAGAGGCTGGGTGAGGGCTCGGGCCGGGAAGTCCTGACGCGGCAACAGGTTCTCGATCTCATCAGCGATGAATCGGCCACGGAGGAACGGCGATCCCAGACGACGAATGGCGAAGCCTTCGACTCGGCGGCCCTGCCCGTCGAGCCGCTCGAGGAATGGGATGGTCGTCTGTCCGTCTTTGTTGCCGGCCGCCCGGTGAAGCCAAAGACGACGAACCAAGTCGCGTATATCGAGTCGATCCGGGATCACGATCTTGTGTTCTGCGTGGGTCCGGCCGGGACGGGAAAGACCTATCTCGCCGTCGCGACCGCGGTTCACCTGCTCAAGACCGACCGCTGCCGCAAACTGATCCTGGTGCGCCCCGCCGTCGAAGCCGGCGAAAAGCTGGGCTATCTGCCGGGCGACCTGCAGGCGAAGGTGAATCCGTACCTCCGCCCGCTGCTGGACGCGCTGCACGACATGATGGACTTCGGCACGATCCAGCGCTTCATGGCGAGCGACGTGATCGAGGTGGTGCCCCTGGCGTACATGCGCGGACGCACTCTGAATAACGCCGTGATCATCCTCGACGAGGCCCAGAATACAACGAAGGGGCAGATGAAGATGTTCCTCACGCGCCTGGGGCACGGCAGCAAGATGATCGTGACAGGCGATACGACGCAGATCGACCTGCCCGACCCGCGCGAGAGCGGGCTGATCGATGCGGCCCGGCGCTTCACCCGGACCCCGGGGATCGGCTTTGCGCAGCTCACGAGGGTGGACGTGGTGCGCCATCCGCTGGTGCAGCGCGTCATCGAGGCGTACGGCGAGGATGATGCGGCGCCGGGGCTGGCTCGGGAGGGTCAGGCCTGATGGCAACCGACAACGGCAAACCATCCTCGCGGGCTGAGATCATCCGCCAGAAGCACAGGGCGTCTTCCCGACTGGTCGAGGCGATCGGCAAGTCGCTCTCGCCGCTGTTCTCGCAGCCGCGGATAGCGAGCGCGATCCTGGTCGCGGCCTGTTTCGTGCTGGTCGCGACGGCGCTGGCCGTCTGGGCCAGGCGTCAGCCGCAGGTCGCCGTCGGGCGGATCATGACCGACACGCGGCTGGTGCGCGTGCCTCTCGCCCTCGAGGATCGCGACGCGACCAAAAACGCGCGCGAATCGGCCCGGCAGCGGACGCCGTGGATATTCGCGGCGGACGTGCCGGTGCTCCAGGAACTCAAGGGCTCGCTCGACAATCTGCCGCGCACCCTGGCCCGCGTTCAGTCCTTCGAGCAGGTCGAACCGACGATCCGAGAGCAATTCGGCATCACGCCCGAGTCGTTCGCGGCGGTGAAGGCGGAAGCGGTGAACGGCGAGCCATCGGCCCAGTGGCTGTCGATGGTGGCGGAACTGACGAACGGCCTGCGGGGGATGCCGCTGCTCGACGCCGCGACCTGGCAGCGGGCGACACAGGAAGGCCTGCATACGCAGATCACGCTGACGTTCGAGGATCCGTCGGGCGCCAAGCCGCCCAGGGTCGTCGAGGGGGTGTCTCGGCGGGAAGTGCTGAACCTCGGTGACGAGCCGCACCTGCGTCAGACGCTCTCTTCGCTCGCACGCGAAGCGGGATTCTCGGGAACGCTGCGCACGCTGGTGGCCGATCGGATCATCCACGTCGGCAAGCCGACATTCCGGCTCGACGCCGGCGCGACCACCAACGCCCAGAATGCCGCGGCCGGCGCGGTCAAACCCGTGATCGCGGAGAGCCCTGTCGGGCAGGTGATCTTCCGGCGGGGCGACATCCTGACCGACACGCAACTCGGGCTCTATGAGGCCGAGATGGCGGCGTTCGAGCGCGATGCGGACAAGTGGCGTGTCTGGCTGCGTGACGGAGCGATTGCCGTGCTGATCACGGGAATCACGCTCGCGATGATCCTCTACACGGCGCTCTTCGCCCAGCGCCTCAAGCGCAGCAGCGGGCGGATCATCGGCGTGTGCGTGCTGCTGGCGAGCGCCATGGCCGCGGCAGTGATCGGCACGGCGCTCAAGCCCGAACTCGCGGCCGTGACCTCGGTGCTGCCGACCCTGTTCGTGGTCATCGTGCTGTGCATCGCGTACGACCAGCGGGTGGCGCTGGCGTTCGGCGTGCTGCACGGGCTGCTGGTGTGCCTGGCGCTCAGCCTGGGGGCGGGCGCGTACGCGGTGATCCTGCTCGCGGTGTGCGCCGCGGTCTTCCTTCTCAAAGACGTCCGCGACCGGGCGGCGGTGATCCGCATGTCGCTCGTGACGGCGCTGGCGGTCGCCGGCGCGACGTTGCTGGTCGGGGCGATTGAGCGACCCCTGATTCCCAAGGCGGCGGTGTGGGAGATCTGCTCTGACGCGCTGCTGGCGGGCGGGTGCACCGTTGCGCTCGGGGGGTCCTTGCTTTTCATCCTTCCGACCATCGAGCGGGCGTTCGACATCACGACGGGAATGACGCTGATCGAACTCCGCGACCCCAAGCATCCGCTGCTGCGCGATATGCAGATGCGTGCGCCGGGCACATACAACCACAGCCTGGCGGTCGCGAACATTGCCGAGGCCGCGGCGGACGCGATCGGCGCGAACAGCCTGCTGGCGTACGTCGGCGCCCTGTACCACGACATCGGAAAGGTCAACAAGCCCGAATATTTCGTCGAGAATCAGGGCGGCGGACCCAACAAGCACGACAGACTGACGCCGGCCATGAGCCTGCTGGTGGTGGTCGGGCATGTCAAGGACGGGATGGAAATGGCCCGCGCATTCAACATTCCGCGCACCATCCAGCATTTCATCGAGAGCCATCACGGCACTACGCTCGTCGAGTTCTTCTATCACCGGGCACGCAAGCGGGCCCTCGACCAGGCCGGGCGAGAAGGGCTGGACGAGCAGGACGTGCACGTCCCCGACGAGATCGAGTATCGCTACCCCGGCCCCAAGCCGCAGACGAGAGAGGCCGCGATCCTGATGGTGGCCGACGCGGTCGAGAGCGCCGCCCGCGCGCTGTCCGACCCGACGCCGTCGCGGATCGAGGCGCTGGTGCAGACGATCGCGAACAAGCGGCTGCTCGACGGGCAGTTCGAGGATTGCGAGATCTCGATGCGGGACCTCTCGCGGATCGCGGCGAGCATCTCACGAACGCTGGCGGGCATCCACCACGCCCGGATCGACTATCCGGAGCCGGCGGAGATCGAGCCCAAGACGGGGTCAGTCCGTGCGGGCTGAGATCGCGCCCTCGCCGTAGAAGTCGTCAAGCACGCGACGCCAATCGCTCATGTCCTTGACGGCGATCATGCGCAGGCGGACTTCCTCCGCGCGCGGGTGGTGCGTGCTGAAGCGCACGCCGAACTTCCGCATCAGGCGTGCCGCGTGGCGTTCGCTCCAGCTTCCGGGCTCGCGCGACGAGCCGGGACGCATCGAGTGGTTGACCGAGACGAGCAGGCGGAAATGCTCGTCGAGCACGGCCCGTTGCTCCGCGATCGTGGGCGGGCGGGCCGCTTCGCCCCGCATGAGGGCGCGGGCCTGGGTGAAGATCCACGGGTTGCCGATGCAGCCGCGCGCGACGCTGACACCGCTGACTCCGGCGAATTTCATCATCAGGAAGATGTCCTCGGCCCGCCAGACGTCGCCGGAGCCGAAGAAGATCTTGTCGGGATGCCGTTCGCGGAGCCCACGGAAGAATGTCCAGCGGCTGGGTCCGACGTATCGCTGCTCGACTGTCCGCGCGTGTACGGTGGCCCACGCGTAGCCGATGTCGTAGGCGGCGGAGAAGATGCGCTCGAAATTCTCGGCCATCTCGGGCGTGTCGTCGAAGGCGCGGCGCAACTTTACGGCGCAGGGAATCTCCTTGGGCACGGCTTCACGGACGGCTTCAAGGATCCGGATCGCGCCGTCGGGTTCGGCGAGCCAGTGACCGCCCCGGGCTTTGCTCTTGATCTTCTTGACGGGGCAGGCGAGGTTGACGTCGATGACTTCAAAGGAGGTGTCGGAGAGAGAGGTGTCGAGGTGTCGAGGTGTCAAGGTGTCCCGGGAGCCTCAGGTGCTCGCCGGGCTCTGGAAACTTCCCATCCTCGTACGCGATCTCCCGGTACGCGCGATCGCTCCGACTGCCCTGCTCGATCATCTTGATTGCGGCGGCGGCCATCTCGCGCGGGTCGCTGCCCATGATCTGTCCGGCGAGGGGATGGTCTTCCGCACCGCCGGGCACGTTGTCGGCGATCTCGCCGAGGTCGGCCTTCGCGAAGCCCCTGCCGCCGGCGAGGAGCGTGCGGTCGAGAAGGGCCTCGGTCACGCAGAATGGGCAACCGTGCCGCCGCGCGATGATGCGCATCGCGGCGTCGCTGTAGCCTGCGAGCCCGGCCTGGAAGAACGGTGCGCTAAAGCCCGGGACGATTTCCGGTATGCGAGGGTCGATTCCGCCCCCGCCAAACGCGCGGCCAACGTCGGCCGCGGCACGCCGGGCGTCGATGGCCTCGATTCCCGGAGCTATGGCCGGTGACGGCCCGGTCGCGTTGCCGCCGCTCTCTCCCGCTTCGCACGAAATCGAGTCCTCGCCTCCCTCGCAGGAAACGTCGTCATCGTCGCGGGCTGCACTTCGCGGGTCGCTCAAAGCGCACCCGCGCCAGAGATCGTGGCGGTGTCGCCGCTGCGCAGCGTTCCTTCCCTGAGGACCCTGGCGTACAAACGCGACTCGCCCGGCCTCTCGTCCTGCTGGATCCGCCTGAACTCGAGGTTCTGGAACGAATCGCGGATCGTGGAGCAGGGGTTGCAGTAGGAGACGATTTCCAATTCGACGCCCGACGCGAAAGAGATCCGAGCTCCGGGAACGAGCGCCGCCCACTCCGCTGGCGTCACACCGCCCATGGTGACGTTTTCTCCGGCTGTTCCCGGGGCGATGGGGTGACCTTCGTTCCGCAGTCGCTCGATGACCGAGAGAGCGAAGAGGCAGACCGCGCGGTCGGGCCCGCCGTGGTGCTTCCGGTCGTTCTGCCAGTCGCCTTCGACACCCTCCCGTGTGACCCGGGCGCTGGCCACGGCCAACTTGGGCACGCCGCCCTGGGAAACGCTGATCTGGTACACGTGGGGTAAGGCCATGCCCAATTCTTCGCACCGCCCGGGTCGGTTGGTTCGGTGCCCGGAGTCGGGTACTCTCTCGTCACCGCATGCACCTCTCGGCCCACATCCTGGTTTCCCTAGCCTGCACGCTCCTCGCGCTTCCGGGATGCCACTCGGTAACTCCCGTTGACTACGCCCGGCCCTACCCCAAGCAACTTCCGCCCGGGCCGGTGCTGGATGTGCAGGTCTTCCGCAAGAACAAGACACTGGAATTCACCAACACAACGGCCGAACCGATCGGGCCGGGGACGATCTGGCTCAACCGGCGCTGGAGCAGACCGATCAAGGAGCCGGTCGGCGTGGGGCAGAGCGTGGCGATTCCGCTCGGCGAATTCAGGGATGAGTTTGGCGATCCGTTCGAGCCCGGCGGGTTTTGGGCCACAGAGGCCGCGGACGTGCTGGTGCTTTGCCAGGTTGAGGTCCCGCACGAGGGGAAAGATGCGGAGATCTATGGCCTGGTGACGGTCCAGAGCTTTGGGGACGATTGAACGGAGAATCGGGGCCCGGCACGCCGTTTGGGCCCGCCGGGCGGAATATCCGAACATTCTCCTAGAATTCGACGCTCCATCGTGACGATGGGCGAAACGAAGGCCCCGCGATTGCCGTAGAAGTAGGGTGGGCGAGCGGGGAGCGTTCGGGGATGCGATGGCCGGGAGATTTGCGATGAAGTACGTGCATAACGCCGTCCGCGCCGCGTCGATCCGGCTGTTCATCATCCGGTTCTTCGCGCGTGCCGCGACACTGATCACGGTTGCGATCATCGCGCTGTTCGTCGCCACCCTGCTCGACCGCCTGCTCGGTGTCGCCATCAATTGGCGTCTTTCGCTCTACGTCGCCTCGGGCGCGGCGATTGTGATCGCGCTCGCCTGGTCGCTCCTCACGCGTCAGCGCGAGATGGCCGCGGCACGCGTGCTCGACGAGCGCGCCGGGCTCCGCGAATCGCTCTCGACCGCGCTGTGTGTTGAGAAGGAAAAGGACTCCTGGGCCAAGGCGGTCGTGTTGAGCGCGGAAGAAAAGGCACGCTCGCTCAATGTCGCCCGCGCGATCCCGATCGAGGCGCCGTCGCGCTGGTACGTTCCGGTCTTTGCCGCGCTTGGCGTGGCCATTCTCTGGATGAGCCTCCCCCGCTACGACCTCATGGGGCTCTTCGCCAAGCGCAACGAGCAGCACGATCACGCCCAGGAGATCATCCAGGTCAAGGCCGAGGTGAAGGCCAAGGAAGACAAGCTCGCGGAAATGCTCGCCAAGGCGGGCATCGACATGAAGAAGGAAGGCGACGACGACGCCCTCACCGGCAAGCCCGCCAGCGAAGTGAACCCGGAGGAAATCCGGCGTGCGGCGGTCAAGAAGCTCACGGACGTCAACGACAAGCTCAGCCAGCTCCAAGCGAGCGAGCACCAGCAGCAGTTGCAGTCGCTTCAGGATCAGCTCAAGCAGCTCAAGCAGCCGGGGCCCGGACCGCTGCAGGAAATGTCGCGCAACCTGGCGAAGGGCGACTTCGGTAAGGCTCAAGAGAACCTCGCCGAACTCCAGAAGAAGCTGCAGGATTCGTCGCTCTCGCCGCAGGACAAAGAGCAGCTCAAGAAGCAGCTCGACAACATGTCCAAGCAGCTCCAAGACCAGGCCGCCAAGCAGGAACAGTTGAAGAACCAGCTGCAGCAGGCGGGCATGGACAAGAAGACGGCCGAGCAGCTCGCCAAGCAGGCGGCATCGAACCCGGAAGCCCTCAAGAAGGCCCTCGAGCAGCTCAAGAACATGCCCCCCGAGCAGCAGAAGAAGCTGATCGAATCATCGATGGCCATGGCCAAGTCGATGAGCCAGTGCGACAAGATGGGTCAGTCAATGAACCAGATGGCGCAGGCCATGTCCAAGGAGGGCATGGGCAAGGAAGGCCAGCAGGCCATGCAGCAGATGTCGCAGCAGATGAGCGAGATGGAGCAACTGTCGCAGGACTCCAAGTCGCTCCAGGCCGCCATGAGCGAGGCGCAGAAGCAGCTCAAGGAGATGGGCGGCCAGTGCGACAAGGACGGTGAGTGCGACGGCTGCAAGAGCGGCGGCAAGTGCAAGGGCGGCGACTGCAAGAACGCCAAGAACGGCATGTGGGCACAGGGTGATTCCGAGCGCGAGGGCAAGGGCTCCGGCGGCCCCGGCCACGGCGACGGCCGCAGCCCCGAGCAGCAGGCCGCGGATTACCGCACCGAGAAGCGGAAGGCAAATTCACAGACGCAGGGCGGCCCGATCATCGGCACGCGCCTGGTCTACGGCGAGCAGGTCCGGGGTGAGTCGGCCGCGGAGTTTGCGTCGGCCGTGGAAACCGCGAAGGGTTCGGCCGCCGAGGCGCTCGAGGCCATGCGCGTTCCGCGCGAGTACCAGGACGCCGTGAAGAAGTATTTCGGCACGCTCGAGAAAAAGGCCGACGACGCCAAGGCCAAGCCGGACGCGGCGCCAGAGGCCAAGCCAACGCCGGCCCCCACCGGCAAGCCGAAGGTCTGATTTCGGAGCGCCGGCCGGCACGCAGTGAATTCGCTCATGATCCCCTCCGCCATCCTCCGCTCACTCCGCGCCCTTGCCTGCGTGCTCGCCATCTTGCCGATCGCATGCGATCGGCGATCGGAATCGGAAATTGTCCCCGGCCCGGCCTCTACCACGAATGAGCTCGTCCTCTACGTTTCTGCCGATGATGCGCTTTACCGGCCCGTCGTGCAGTCCTTTGAAGCCGCCACGGGTGCCAAGGTGCTCGTCGTCGCCGATACCGAAGCAACCAAGACCTTTGGATTGGTCCGCCGGCTCATCGAGGAGAAGAGCAAGCCCCGCGCCGACGTCTTCTGGGCGAGCGAACCCCTGGGGATGATCCGCCTTGCGCAGGCGGGCGTTCTCCAGGATCTTGCCATCGCCGCCCAGCAGGAAAAGTCGGGTCCGGCGCATTGGGTTCCTCTGGCGTATCGCGCCCGCGTCATTGTCTTCCACAAGGATCGCTTCAAGCCCGGGGAGGAACCCCGCCGCCTGGGAGATCTTCTGAATCCAGAACTGAAAGGCAAGATCGGACTTGCCCGTCCCCAGTTCGGCACAACCCGCACGCACATGGCGACACTCCTGGCGATGTTCGGCGAGGAGAAGCTTGTTGCGTTCCTTCGTTCGCTCAAGGCGAACGGCGCCCGGCTTTATGACGGAAACTCGGCGGTGGCCCAGGCCGTTGCGCAGGGCGAGATCAGCGCCGGGCTCACCGATTCGGACGATGTCGAGGCGGGGAAGGATCAGAAATGGCCGATCTCGGCGCGCGGCGGCACGGGCGATCTCCGGGCGTCGAAGCCCGGCGAGCCGGCTGGAATCGTGCTCATGATGCCTCACACGGCAGGGATGATCGGGGGCGCGAAGAACCCGGAGCTCTCGAGAAAATTCATCGCGCACCTGCTGAGCGACGACGTGCAGAAGCTCTTTCTTTCGTCCAAGGCGGCGATGCGGCCCGGAGAAGCGTCTTCGCTCCCGCCCACGGTCTTCTCGCCCGAGGCGGTCGCGAAAATGGGGCCCGAGGCTCATCCGGACTACCGAGCGGCGGCCCCGCTCGAGTCCAAGGCCGTCGAACTCTTCGAGCGGGTGTGGGCGGAGCCTTAATCGCTTGCCGCACGGCCGGTTTTGCTTGAATTCGACCCCCACATCCGGTAGCTTCTGGGAACACCTCATTCCGGGAGATGGCGACATCCCCGATGCGGGAAACAGAGTCGCCGCGGACCGCTTGCCCGGTCGCGGCCAACCAGGAGCCTCACCATGAACCGTCTCAGTGCCGCCGTGTGCCTGTTCACCATCGCGGGGCTCGCCAACGCCGCCAGCCCTCCGACTCTCGTCAGCTATCAGGGAAGGATTACGGATGGAGGCGCGCCGGCGAACGGTTCGTACGGAATGGTCTTCCGCACGTTCACGGATTCGGTCGCGGGAACGGAAATCATGGTTGAGGGAAAAAGCGGGATCAACGCGGTGTCCGTCAGCAACGGCGTCTTCAGCACCACGCTGGGCGCGAACAGCATCATCAACGACGGTGCGGGCGCGGGGGTTTACACCAACTACGGCGACGTCTTTCGCGATTTTTCCATCGTGTGGATGCAGGTGGAGGTGAACGGAACGCCGGTTCTGCCGCGCCAGCGCATGGTGGCGGCACCGTACGCGCTCAATTCCACCAACCTGAACGGCCTGTCCTCCGGTTCATTCCTGCGGAGCGACACCAGTGATACCCACACGTCGGGCACCCTGACGATCAGCGGGTCCTCAACGCTCAGCGTGCAGGGTGGATTCAACGTCGACAACAACACAACGCTTGTCGTCGGCGGGGACCCTGCCCTTTTCAAGATCGATGGCACGAATATGGTGCTGACCCTGGGAACGGCGGCGGACCGGACTGTGATCCCGGGACAGGTCGAGGTCGGCGACGACCTGACCGTGGGGAACCGGGCCTTTCTCGGATATAACGCGGCGGGGGAGGGCGACAGGATCATCTATTTCTTTGAGGACGGCTCGAACACCGGAGAAGAATTCCGCTGGGATGATTCCGTCGATCGCTTCGTTTTCTCCGACGGCATCCACGTCCAAGGCAACGTGACGATCGAGGATCCGGACGGCTTCAGCGACATTCAGTCCTCCGGCGGCATCACCATCCGCATCGACACCGACAACAACGAGAGCGGTGCCAACGCCGGCGTCTTCAGCATCAACGCCAACCAGGCCGAGATCTTCGGTACCCCACTGCTCCAGATTCAGAGCACCGACGAGGCGAATCTGCTCCTCGACAACGGCGTGACGACCGATGCGTTCGATTTTGCCGAGGCCTTCCGACCGGTCGCCGGCCAGTGCGACATGGAACCGGGCGATGTCGTGGCGCTTGCCGTCGGGGGCGAGAACAAGGAACATGTCGCCCGCACCACACAGGCCGGGCAGGCCATGCTTCTGGGTGTCGTATCCACGAACCCCGCGTTCACCTGCGGCATGGGAATCAGTTCGATCCAGGAGTCCGACGCGGACCTCGCCAAACTCCAGGAGACCATGTTCTACGCCGGCGACCAATGGGCCGTCCGGACGATCGGAAACATGCTGCAGACGCGCGTCCGTCAGGAATGGCGCCCCATCGCCATGCTCGGGCGCGTCCCCTGCAAGGTTGACACCAAGTACGGGGTCATCCGCGCGGGTGATCGCCTCACCAGCAGCCCCACCGCCGGTCACGCCATGAAGCAGACCGGGCCCGGCATGTCGCTCGGCATCGCCATGGAGGATGCATCGCAGCCCGGGAAGATTCTGGTGCTCGTCCGCCCGATGTGGTACGGCGGCTCTTCGGAGGATTTCGGCAACCTCGCCGAAACCACTAAGACCAATGTTGTCAACGCGTCGCACGTCGTTGCGCCGCCTGCGGCAGATTCTGCCCGCGTCGCGGAGCTGGAAGCCGAGACCCGCGACCTCAAGGCCCGCCTCGCCGACCTGGAACGCCTCGTCACCGCGCAGATGCAGGGCAACCGCGTGCTGACGCAGAAGTAGTTCACTCTCCGGAGCCGGCTTGCTCGCAAACCCCGCGGCCTCCCGCGGGGTTTTCATTTTCCCCTGCCCAATTCATGCGCCCGAATTGCCCAACTCGGCTTCCCACTCCTCCACCGTCCGCGGCCAATCCTGCTTCAGGAGCCGCGACAGCGATCGGTCCGCCAGGACCTTGCCACCCGTCTGGCAGGTCGCGCAGTAATTGGTCTCGTTTTCCGCGTGCACGATGCGCTGGACGGGACTGCCGCAGTCGGGGCAGGGCTTGCCGTACTTGCCGTGCACCGCGAATTCAGGCCGAAACGCCGTGATCTCGCCGATGCCCGGAAACTTCTTCTCGAACTGCTTGCGCATTCGCCCGCACCAGTCGCTCAGCACACGCAGCGTCGCCGTGTGCAGCTGTGCGGCCTCTTCCTCGCTTATCGATCCCGTCAGCTTGATCGGGCTCAGGCGTGCCGCGTGGAGAATCTCATCGCTGTACGCATTGCCGATCCCGGAGAACGCGCTCGGATCGGTCAGCCTTCGCTTCAGCGTCCGGTTTTCCGCTCGCAGCACCTCGGCAAATTGCGCCGGAGTGCATGTGAGAACTTCGATTCCACCGCGGCCGAGCGCTTTGAGCGCATCTCGGCCGCGCACGATGTGCATCGCCGCACGCTTCTTCGGGCTCGCCTCCGTCAGCAGCAGCGTTCCCGTGTCCACGAACTCAAACGTTGCAAGGTCGATCTTTCCCCGGGGCTGCACGCTCCCGTCCTTCCAAAGCAACCGCCCCGCGATCATCAGATGCAGCACCAGGAACAAGTCGCCGGCAAGCGCCAGCACGATCCGCTTCCCCAGCCTTTCAATGCCGACAACACGCCGCCCCTCCACCGCCTCAACCGGCGGCTCGAATGTCCGCACCAGGAACGGCCCCTTCACCCGCACGCGCGACAACGCCTTCCCGACGACCCGCGTCGAAAGCGCCCCCACATACGCCTCAATATCAGGAAGTTCCGGCACACCAACAGCCTACCGCGCCCCACCGCCGGATCGGCGCCGTTCTGCCTAGTCGCTTTGCGGCTTTGCTGCCTTTATTTGCCGCTCTGCTGTTCTGCTGCTCTACTGCTCTACCCCTACTTCTCCGCCGGTGCCGCCGCAAGCGCCGGGTCCGCGACGATGTTGATCGGCAGCACCGCCTCGCTCACTCCGCCGCTCACCTTGTCGCGGATGATCACCTTCAGACTGTACGGCCCCACCGTCAGCGTCCGCGGCAACTCGATCATCTGCGTGATGAAGAAATCCCGACGCTTGTTCCGCGATCGCTCGGTGACCGATTCTTCCGGCTTACGCCATGCCAGCATGCTCCCGTCGGCGTTGTAGAGCCGCAATTCCTGCGACAATTCGACCGACCAGCGGTCGCCGTTTCCCCCGCTCTCGCCGGGCGATTGCAGATCGCGGTAGCCGTACTTCTCCACCTCGGTGTACACGATCAGCCGGTTGGACTGCCCGGCCATGAACATGGCGTTGTCGAAGGGCTTGAATCGCCCGAAGGCCTCGACCTTGCTGCACAGTTCCGCGCGTGCGATCCGCACGCTCTGCGCGTTGTTGAGCGCCTCCATGCTCTTGGCGAAAAGGGCCGCGACCCGGGCCGGATCCCCCGCCGCGCTCGGATCTCGGGCCAGCGATTCCAGCAACTCCCGCACCGACTCGACCGCCGCCCTTTCTTTCTCCGAGAGCTTCTCCAGCGCCGGCAGCGAGGCCGAATCCGCACCACGCTCACGGGCGCTCAGCATCTCGAGCATCGCCAGCGCCAGATACTGCGGCATCGCGCTCTCGGGATCGCCCGCCTTCTCGTTGATCGCCTTCCGAAGTTCTGCCGCGAGGGCGCGAACGCGATCCTGCGTCGATTGGTCCGCCTGTTTCGTCTGTGCGTTCAAACCGACACTCGGTGCGCCGGCATCGGGCGCGGGCTCTTCCGCCGGAGCGACCGCAACCGGCGCCGGCTCGGGCTTCTCTTCCGGCAGGCTCGCCTGCGTCAGCCGCGCCTCCGCCATCTTGCGCTGCCGCTCGGCCTGCGCCTTCTTCAATTCCTCCATGTCCAGCGCCGACTGCTGCATGAACTTCTGAAGGTCCTCGGCGCTCGGCTGATCGCCCTTCGCGAGCGCATTCAGCCCCGCGTTTACATCGCTCGGCTTGTTTGCCTGCGCCTTGCTCCCCGAACCCGCGCACCCCGCCAGTGCCGCCACTCCCGCAGCGACACCGACGTACACCCTGCACTTCGCGTTCCACACCGTCAAAGCAACGCACTCCGAGAAAGGTCCTGCCGGAGATTCCACTCCGGGCGAAACCCATATCGGCCATTCCTGCGCAGACTGTGCAGCGGACCTCTGAAGCCCCCTCCCCGAGGGAGGGGATTGGGGGTGGCAGTGCTTCGACCCTGCCAATGTGCCTCGCACTTACCCGATCAAAACCGGCTCATCCTGCACGCAGCTCGTCACCTCGGGCCCCTTCACCGGATCAACATACATATTGATCTCGTTCCGGACGCCGAACGAGGGCGTGCCCTTGCCGCAGACCTTCTCCGCGGCATCCGCCGGCAGGTACAGCCCCGGCTCGATCGTGAAACCGATATCCGCCAACATCTCCCGCGTGTCGTGCGTCTCGAAGTTGTCGAGGTTCATCCCCATGCCGTGGACCATCACGCCCGGGCTCAGGCTATGCCCCGTGCGGTGCTTTACGAACGGCAGGAGCCCGTCCCGCTCAAAGACCCCACGCGCGGCATCGTCCAACTGCCAGCCCTGAATTGTCTTCTTTGCCTTCCACGATTCCTGGGCCAGCCTTACCGACGCGTCCCGCGCGTTCCGCACGCTTTCAAACACTCGGCGCATCCCCGCCGGCACTTCCTTGCCCACATACCCCGTCCACGTGATGTCCGAATACACATTCTCCTCGCCGTCTTTCGCCCCCTTCACCCGCGCCCACAGGTCGATCAGCACCCAATCACCCTTTCTTATCTGGGTGGGAGTCTGGGCCGTCGGCTCGTAGTGCGGGTCCGCCGCGTGGCCGTTCACACTCACGATCGGCCCGTCCGGCCACTCCAGCCCCTTCGCCTTGAACTCCGACCGAATCCACTCCGCCACCTCTAACTCGAACACGTCCTTGCCCGCGCGCATCTTCTCCGAGATGTACGCAAACGCCCCCGGCATGATCTCCCCGCAGACTTTGCTCGCCGTCGCGTGCTTCGCTCGCACTTCGGCCCCCCACCGCGCGACCGACACCTGCACCAGATTCGCGCTCGACACAACCTCAACCCCGAGCGACCGCACCATCTCCACCACGCCGGCCGGGGCAATGTCCATCACCGGCAGCGAGTCCCCCGGCGAGTAATCCATCGCGATCCGCCCGAAACCTCCAACCTCCCGCGCCAACGTGGCGTGCAGGTCTTTCCATCCCGAGTACACCACGCGCCCGAGCCCCTTGGTGCTCTCCCCCGTCGCGAAGGCGCCTTCATCCAGGCTTTGGGAAATCAGTTTCGCTTCCCCGCTCGCCGGCACGATCGCGAACGACCGGCGTGTGACGTGCCGCTTGCCCGGGAAGAGCCGCAGGAAGACCGAATTCGTATTCCGGAAGTCATGGAGCAGCCAGGCGTCGATCCGCCTGTCTCGCATGAATGTCTGGAGCTGATCGAGAGCGGCGTTCGGCATTGATTCCTCCGCCAGATCCTATCGGCCGCCGTTGGAGTCGTGGCAAACGCGACGGAACCTGGACCCTCAGGCATCTTTGAGGGGTGGCCCCTGAGTGGCGGGCACGAGCCGGCCTGGGTGCAGCGGGCGGGGAATCGAAGGAAGGAAGTCCATGAGAATCATCCAACAGAGCGCGGTGGCATTGTCTTCGCTTGGAATTGCTTTGTGCGCCCCTGCGCAAGTCCTCGGACCCGACTTTGCCGCGTCCTATTCCATCCGGAGCCTCGGACCGATCCCCGGCGTGCCGAGCGCCATCGGCGGAATCACGTTCAAGTCCAATGACCCCGATGTGCTCCTCGTGGGCGGGGCCGCGAACTCTACCGTCGGCGCCATCTACGCCGCCCGAGTGACGCGCGATGGCAGCGGCCAGATCAATGGCTTCGAAGGGCCCGCGGTGAAATACGCCAATGCACCCGGGATCGACGGCGGCATCGCTTACGGGCCCGGGAATGTCATCCTGTACACCACATGGCCCGACAACACCGTCGGGGAGATCAAGCCCGGAGGCTCCGGACCCAGCAAGAGCGTGAAATTGAACGCCCTCGGCGTCGCAAACTCTGTCGGAGCGATTGCGATTGTCCCGCCGGGCTTTCCGGGCGCGGGCCGTCTCAAGCTCACTTCCTACAACGCTTCTCTCTGGTACGACACCGCTCTCTCGCCCGACGGCTCGGGAACCTTTGACGTCAGCTCGCCGAGTCCATCTATTGCAATCGCCTCCGGACCCGAGGGCATCGTCTTCGTCGAGGGAGGTAACCCGGGCTTCCCTCAGCCATCGATCCTGGTTTCCTGCTATGGGCTCGGCCAGATCGTCACCTACCAGATCAACGCCAACGGAGACCCGATCACCTCCACCCTGCGCCAATTCATCACCGGCCTGAGCACCGCCGAGGGCGGCACCCGCGACCCGCGCACGGGCCACTACCTCTTCTCGACCTTTTCCATCGGAAATCAGGTAATCGTCGTCAGCGGATTCTCCGCGGGTGCAAACTGCCCCGGCGATCTCAACCACGACGCCCTCGTCGACGACTCTGATTTCGTCGTCTTCGCCCAGGCTTACAACCTGCTCGACTGCGCCGATCCGGCCATGCCGGCTGGTTGCCCTGCCGATCTCAACCACGATCAGGTCGTCGATGATGCTGACTTCGTGCTCTTTGCAGTTGCATACAACAAGCTCGTCTGTGATTGAGCAGCGGCACCGTGAGAATGTGTTCAGGCTTCATTCCCAGCCCGTTATTCGAGCGCTGAATTCTGATGAAGCCTGAGGCATTCTCCGCTGCGTGGCGGGAACAGGCCCCTCGCGTGGTTATCTGCCCTGAAATCAAGCATGTTTTCCCTTGATCCGGGGACCCAAATCGAGAGAATGGAATCTAACCCCTCGGGGCATGGGAAACCAACACATGACGATTCGTGCTTTCGCTGTCTCCGCTGGCGCGTTTTGCCTCTCGGCGCCCGCCATCGCCCAGACCATTAACCCCGACTTTGGCGGCTGCTACGGCATCCGCCACTTGGGACTGGTTCCCGGAGTTCCCTTCAACTACGGCGGCATCGCCTTCAAGCACGATGATCCTGATCTGCTGCTCATCGGCGGCCACGCCAACAACGCCGACGCCGCGATCTACTCGATCCGAGTGACGCGCGATGTCGACGGCGCGATCGACGGGTTCGACGGAAGCGCCGTGGTCTACGCTGGGGCTCCCTTCATCGACGGCGGACTGACCTACGGCCCGGGCAACGTGCTCTTCTTCTCGACGTACTCCAACAACATGGTCAGCCAGCTCAAGCTCGGCTCAACCGGTCCCGACAAGACCACAAACATGGACACGGTGGTGAATCCTTCGCTGGGCTCGCTTCAGTTCGTGCCGCCGGGATTTCCCGGCGCGGGCCGCCTGAAGATCGCGTCGTACACGTTCAGCCAGTGGGCGGACCTCTCCTATTCGCCCGATGGCCTGGGCACGTTCAATCTCGGCACCACCGCCAACACCCTCATTTCGTTTGTGGACGGCGGGGGCGGAACCGGACCAGAGGGAATCGTGTACGTCCAGCCCGGCAACCCGGGCATCACCAAGCACTCTGTTCTCATTTCCGAGTACGGACGCGGCGTCGTCGCCTGCTACGAAGTGAACGCCACCGGCGACCCGATCGTCGCCACCCGACGCGAACTGGTGATCGGCCTCTTCGGTGCAGAAGGCGGCACCCGCGATCCACGCACCGGCCACTTCATGTTCTCCACCTTCGGCGGCGGAAGCGACGTCGTTGTCGTCACCGGGTTCAATTTCAACTGCCGCCCGAACATCAACGGCGACTGCTACACCGACGATGCCGACTTCGTCTTGTTCGCTCCCATGTACGACCTCCTCGACTGCGCCGAGCCGGCCATGCCCGCGGGTTGCCCGGCCGACTTCAATGACG
Organism: Phycisphaerales bacterium; assembly: GCA_044221315.1. Lineage (GTDB taxonomy): Bacteria > Planctomycetota > Phycisphaerae > Phycisphaerales > UBA1924 > JAFEBO01. Next base: position 31,161 of record JBGAPK010000015.1, read on the forward strand.
ATGGATTGGTGGACGACTCTGACTTCGTGATCTTCGCCGCGGCGTACGACCGGCTGATCTGCCAGTAGCCTCGCGCTCCTTGCGGGTTGAAACTCTCCGCTCACTCCGGATCCAATTCGGCGAACTTCCGCTCGTCCGGCCGCATATCATTTTCGGTCGCGTCACCCCCGCGGCACAAAGACATCTCGCACCGGCCAGGGGGGCTTGGCCAGAATCGGCGGAATACCGCCGGAGATCGCACCATGGCCAAGAACTCCAAGAACACCTGGACCAAGAAACAACTCCTTTCCCGCCCCATCGATCACATCGATATCACCGCCTTCGATGCCCGCGTCATCATCGACTCCTATCGCGACATGGCATACACCAGCCGCACGCTCGCCAACGCGGCAGACATCTACTCGATGATGCTCAAGGACAAGGACTGCGCCGTCATCCTGACCCTCGCCGGCTCGCTCATCTCCGCCGGCCTCAAGAAGGCCATCGTGACGCTGCTCGAGAACAACATGGTCGATGCCATCGTCTCGACCGGCGCCAACATCGTCGACCAGGACTTCTTCGAGGGCCTGGGCTTCAAGCACTACATCGCCCCCGGATCGCCGGAAGCCCCGCCTGTCGATGACATGACCCTCCGCAACTGGATGATCGACCGTATCTACGACACCTACATCAACGAGGACGACCTCCGCGACTGCGATGCCGCGACCTACGAGATCTTCAACCAGTTCGCGCCCGGCGCGTACAGCAGCCGCGAGTTCATCGAGGCGATGGGCAAGTACCTCGCAGAGAATCACCCGAAGAACGAGTCGCTCGTCAAGACCGCTTACCAGAAGCGCGTTCCGATCTTCTGCCCCGCCTTCAGCGACTGCTCCGCCGGCTTCGGCATCGTGCTGCAGCAGACCGAAGCGATCGAACAGGGCCGTGGCCAGGTCGCCTTCGACTCGGGCAAGGACTTCCGCGAACTGACCGACATCAAGCTCGCCTGCAAAGACACCGGACTCCTCATGCTGGGCGGCGGCGTCCCCAAGAACTTCGCGCAGGACATCGTGGTTGCCGCCGAACTCCTGAACGAACGCAAGGGCGGCAAAGCCCGCGGCGACATCGGCATGCACAAGTACGCCATCCAGATGACCGTCGCCGACAGCCGCGACGGCGCCCTCTCCGGCTCGACCCTCCGCGAAGCCTGCTCCTGGGGCAAGGTCGATGTCGTCCACGAGCAGATGGTCTTCGGCGAACTCTCCGCCCTCTTCCCCATCCTCGCCAGCGACGCCTACCACCGCGCCGAGTGGAAGAAGCGCAAGGCCTTCAAGTTCGCCGACATGTACGCCAAGCAGGAGGCCGAGCGCCTGCTCCGCGAGATCAAGATCAAGAACGCGAAGAAGACCGTCGCCGCAGTCGGACGCGAACGGGTCACCCACATCGCCAGCAAGAAACTCGCTGCGGCACGCTGATCGGTTTAGAACATCCCAAATCTCCAGGAGCGGGGCCTTCGAGGTCCCGCTCTTTCTCTTGGTGGCATGCTCACTTGGGTGCAGCGGCACATGCCTCAGACACTTTCCTCCACTCATCTGCCTTCGCCTCGAAGCCTTTCCCGGGCTCCGCTGCGGTCCACGCCTCGTACAACTCCTGGAGCGCTCGGGTGCAGTTGCGGGTCGATTTCTTGTTGGGTCCGAGCGCCTTGCTGAGCATCGCATGCGCTTCGAGCAGCCGCGTCTCGCCTGCACTCCGCTGTCCCGTCGCGGCTTGGGCACTTCCCAGATGAGTGAGAAACTGACCCAGCCGCGCCGCCATGTTTCCGACGAACATCCGGCGTGCCGCACCCTCGGCGGGACCGAGCAGCGCGATCACCTCCGCGTGCTTTTTCTGGGTGATGAGCAATCCTGCAAGGCTGTTGTACGAGATCAGCGTGTCGATGCTGTCGTCGCCGAAGAGCCTCCGCTGCTTCTCGAGCGCCTCGCGCGAGAACGGCTCGGCCTCCGCATACTTCCCCTGCGACTGGAGCAGGATGTCCAGTTCGCTGATCGAGATCAGCGTGCGCGGGTGGCTGTCGCCCAGCACCCGGCGCATCTTCTCCGCCGACTCTCTCGCAAGCGGCTCGGCCTCCGCCAGTTTGTTCTGCCCCTGGAGCGCCGCCTGCCGTCCGCCAATCGCCTCCAGGGTGCCCGGCGCGTCCTCGACACGCACTTCGCGGGAAAGCCGCAGAACCTCGCGGAACATCGCCTCCGACTCGGCCGGTTTGCCCTGGGCCTTGAGCAGTGCGCCGACGCTCGCCATCGACTTCCTGGTGATATTGTGCTTCTCGCCCAGCGTTCGGCTTCGTGCGATTTCAGAAGTTTGATGCATACCTCGTTCACAAAGGCCGTCGGCTGCAGCGTGGGCCCTCCCGGCCGGTCCCTGAACATGTGCCCCGCAATCGCCCGCAATTCGTTGTCGGCGACGCTCATCAGTTCATTGGTGGCGGCATCGTCGCCAGACTTGATCCGGTCGAGCAAAACGGTGACGTTGGGCCTTCCCTCGTTGGCCATAAAGTCGCGTGGCCGAGGCCCGGGCTCCCCCAAAGACGCGTTCCAGACGGTCCTTCAGAATTTACCACAAACCTTTGCGCCGCCCCCCCGGAATTCCCGTTGCTCCAGACGAAGGGCACCGCGGCAACCGCCAATTGCCCGGAATGTCCGAATTCCCGCTCCAACACGTCGGAAACGGGTTCGGCGCGGCCAACCAACGGGCCAACAGGCCAGAAAGAGTCGCAGCCATGTTCACCAGCCTCACAAGCCGTCGACCCAAGAGCCTCGCCGCGCTCGTACTGGCCGGAATCGCCGGCTCTGCATTGGCTGGCAACACCGTGGTCATCTCCGACAGCAACTTCGCGAACAGCGACTGGACGCTCACCAATTTCGGAAACCGAGTCGCCACGGCCACCCAAACCCTTGCCGGTTTTGTCGGCACCGGCCGCGAAGTGAGCCATCCGCTCAACGGCTCGTCGAACGTATTGGTCTTTCACAAGTTCAACATCGCCGCGGGAGAGATCAAGCCCGCCAACGGCGCCATCACCTCGCTCGATTTCGCGATCCGCTCCAGCTTTGTTTCCGGCATCGGCACCAACGGCCATGGACTCGGCTTCGCTCTTGAACAGAGCGGCGTCGCCTATCGCACCGCGAGTGCTCCAACCGGAATTTCCGCGACCTGGACGCTCCGCAACACCACCGCCCTGACCGCTTCCGACTTCACCCGCTACGACGGTCAACCCGGCAATCCTGATTTCTCAACAAACGGCGCACCCATCCGCTTCGGCTTTCGCACCGGCAATCTCAACGCCGGCCAAGTCATCAACCAGATCGTTCGCTACGACGATTTCTCGGTCTCCGTCACCCGCAACAAGACCCAGTCCATGCAAGGCGACTTTCCACCCGGCAGCACCAATATCAGCCAGGACTCCAACGACCCCGGCACAACCGGCAGCACCGCGCCCGCTTCGGACGGTCCCCAAGGCGAAGTGCATCAGACGTCCCACTCCCGAGCCGTCCCGCCGTCCAACGGTTCGGCAACCTCGGCCGAGTCCTACATTGTCATGACCGATCCCTCCGCCCAGGTCGACCCGTCAAAGGGCGCAGCCGAAACCGTCCAAATGACGATCAAGCACCGGCGCGTCAAGGGCCAGCCCCAGCCCACGACCGGACCCCAGAAGTTCCGCGTGGCACTCATGCAGGGCACCGAGGAATACGTCTCCAAGGCCGAGTTCTCCTCGACCCCGGACACCTCCGTGCCGCAGAGTGAGTACACCACCACAAAGACACCCCGCCTCAAGGAATCCGACTTCAAGAAACGCAACGGCGGCCCCGGACAGCCGAATCTGAAGGACCCCACCACGGCGCCCGCAAGGCTCGGATACAGCCCCAAAACCGACTTCCCGGCAACCGCCCCTGCTCGCGGCGCTGGCGCCGGCGGCGTCGAAATCGAAGAAGAAATCGTCAACTACGACGACATCGTTTTCGAAGTCTCCTTCGTCGCCTGCAAGAGCGACCTGACCGCCGACGGCTACGTCGACGACTCCGACTTTGTCGCCTTCGCCGGCGCCTACGACATCCTCGACTGCACCGATCCCAACATGCCCGCGGGTTGTCCGGCCGATGTCAACGGCGACGGCTTCGTCGAAGACAGCGATTTCGTTCTGTTCGCATCCGCCTACGACCTGCTCGAATGCCCTTGAACCTCACGGCGCAAGCGAGAATCCACTGAGACGGAAGAGAGCCCGGAGCATTGCTCCGGGCCTCTTCTTTTTTTCAGATCGAGCCGCGCGTACGCACATTGCCGGAACAACCACGCCCAACCGGGAGATGCCCCAATTGGCGCCCGCCATCACGCGAGTTTCTTTCCGTCTTCGCTTTTTCGGTTTGCGCCGGACTCGCGTGTATTTCGTTCCTACTGGTGCATCCGTTCGCTCGCACCCCGGCTCAGCCCCATTCCTCTTTCACAAAGCACGGAAGGACCCAGCCATGTCGGAACGAAAACACTCCCTCGCGATTCTCTCGGCCGCCGCCGCGGCCTCGCTCTTCGCTTCGGGCGCTCTCGCACGCCAGGCCGTCACCATCTCGGACGGCTCGTTCCAGTTCGACTGGTTCACGACGAAGTTCGATACCGGCACCGACAGCATGATTCAGGCGACATGGGACCAGATCGAAGGGAACCCCGCTACCAGCATGAAAATCACCAACTTCGTGGGCCCAAGCCATGATTTGCAGGGGTTCCACAAGTACACCAAGGCCGGTGCTTTGCTCGACCCGTCGCTCGGGGGAATCCGATCGCTCTCGTTCTCCATCCAAGCCAGAAAATTTTCCGGCGGCAATGCGACCGGACAGCAGATCGGACCGGCTATCCAACAAGCAGGGGTGGCCTATCGCGCCGGCAGCCTGACGACGGGCAACAGCACCAACTGGGTCACCCGCAAAGGAACTTTCGTCGCGTCCGACTTCACCCGATTCGATGGCCAGCCCGGCAGTCCCGACTTTTCGTCCTCGGGTTCGCCAATCACCGTCGGGTTCCGGAGCGGCAACAGCGGCTCCGCCGACCTCACCGTCACGTTCAACTACGACAACTTCGCCATGACCGCGTTCTTCGCCAACCTGACGATCAGCGACGGAACGTTCAACGATTCCAACTGGGCCGTCACCAACTTCATCACCGGCTCCGGCGGCACCGCAACCGGATCGCAAACCACCAGCGGCAATCCGTCCGATTGCCGCCAGGTTCTGAATCACATGAACGCCGGATCCGCCTCGCTGGACGCCTTCCACAAGTACAACGCGCCCGGGGCCGAGATTGACCCTGCGCTCGCGGAGGTCGCATCTGTGGACCTTGTCATCGACGCCAAGTTCGTGAGCGGTCCCGGAAACAACGGGCAGAGATTCGGACTTGCCCTGGAGCAAAATGGCATCGCCTACAAAGCCGGAAGCCTCGCAACCGGGCGTGTAACCGATTGGACCACCTACTCGACGCTCCGCATGAAAGCGGGCGAATTCAGCCGCTTCGACGGCCAGCCCGGCACACCCGATTTCTCCAAAACGGGCGATCCCATCCGCTTTGGCTATTACACCGCGAACACCAACGGCGGGGGCAGCGGCGCAATCAATGTAAAAGCCAATTACGACAACTTCGCAGTTCATGTGCACTTTGTCGAGTGCCCCAGCGATCTCACGGCAGACGGCGCCGTGGACGATGCCGACTTCATCGTCTTTGTCGGCGCGTACAACATCCTGGACTGCACCGACCCCGTCATGCCCGCCGGTTGCCCGTCAGACCTCAACAAAGACGGTTTGGTCGACGACAACGACTTCGTCACCTTCCTTGCCGCGTACAACGTGCTCGAGTGCCCTTGACGTTTCTCGCGCGACCCCGCGTGGACGCTTCGATCTACGGCTGCTCCTTCTTTTCAGTCCTTTCGATTGCGCTTCGCCGCTGTCAACCCCGTTGTTGGTGCAGGGAGCACGCCGATGCGCTTCCTCACGCTCGGTCAATTCAGGAGTCTCCCATGCAGCTGCCCTTCCGATTCGCCTCCGCCTCCCGAACCGCGGCCCGCGCGATCCTGATCGGCGCGGCTCTGCTCACCCTGTCCTTCGGCACGACAAGCGCCGCCGCCGCCCCCTGCACCATCACCACCGACCCGGCATCTGCAACCGTTTGCGCCGCCGACACCGGCGATTTCACCTTCACCTGCGCGTGGACATCGACCGGACGCGCCGCGTGGTATGTCAACAACGTCCTGACTTGGACCGATCCGGCCAACGGCGCCTCCACCAGCACCTACCACCACACCGGCAGCACGACCGCTTCCATCTACTGCGTCTGGGACAGCGGCCCCTGCACGCCCCAGACCAGCAAAGCCGCAACCTTCACGGTGAACACTCCCGCAGCCATCACCGCCAATCCCACGCCGATCGCACGCTGCGCCGGAACCACCGCAACATTCACTGTGACCGCCAGCGGCTCACCCGCTCCCACATACCAGTGGAAGAAAGGCAACACCGCGCTCGCCGACGCCGCGGGGCAGATCTCCGGATCCAAGACCGCCACGCTCACCCTCAGCAACATCGACACCACCGACGCGGGCAACTACAAGTGCACCGTCTCCAACTCCTGCGGCAGCGACACCAGCGCCGTTGCCGCGCTCACGGTCAACACCCTTTCGATCACAACCCAACCCTCGCCCGTGACAACCTGCCCCGGGGTTAATGTCGTTTTCAACATCGCCGCGACCGGCTCGAGCACTCCAACCTACCAATGGAAGAAAGGAACTACGCCCCTGACCAACGGCAACGGCGTCCTGGGGGCGACAACAAACCAACTGACGCTTACCGGCGTTGACGCCGCCGACGCCGGCAGCTATTCCTGCGTGGTCAGCGCCGCCGGCGCCTGCTCGGCCCTCACCAGCACCGCCGTGGCTCTCACCGTCAACGCTCCGCCCGCGATCCAGCAGCAACCCCAGGGCACTGTCGTATGCCTCGGAGGAACCACCTCCTTCCACGTTCAGGCGACCGGCTCCCCCACCCCAAGCTACCGATGGCAAAAGAACCAGACCGATCTCAACAATATCTCCGGCAAGATCTCCGGTGCCACCACGGCCACGCTTTCGGTTTCCAACGCCAACGCCGCCGACGTCGCCTCGTACCGCTGCATCATCACCAACTCCTGCGCCACAGTCACCACCGACGAGGTCGATCTCCAGGTCACCAGCGGCCTCCCCACCATCATCAGTCAGCCCCGCCCCATCAACTCCTGCAACGGCGACGGGGTCTTCAGCGTCCAGGCCAGCGGCCTGGGCCTTCGTTACTATTGGGAGGTCCAGGATATCTACAACTTCCCATACAACTGGCGCGCGATAGAGGGAGACTATCCGCCATACATCACCGGCTCGGACACGCCCACGATTACGTTCAACGACTGGTTCGAGCAGGACGCGGTTGTGCGATGCATCGTCGACGGCCCCTGCGGCAACGTCACCAGCAAGGGCGCCTACGTCTTTACGACCTTCTCGCCCGTGATTCAGCTCCAGCCTCACGATGCCCCAGCGTGCGCCGGGGGCGAGCCCGCCACGTTCTCCGTTCTCGTCTCGCCTTTTTCCGACCCCTTCTACACAGCGCAATGGCAGTGGCTCCCGACCGGCTCGCCCCTCTGGCTCAACCTTGCCGAAGGCAGCAACTCCTACCTCGGCTCTCCCCGTGTGTCCGCGGCCGGCGCAAATACCACCCATCTCGACGTAACTCCGCTCGCGGGCGCCGCCAGCGCCGCCCAGTTCCGCTGCATTCTCGCCGAGACCGATTCCTGCGTCACAACCAGCAACCCCGCATCGCTGCTCCTCTGCGTCTCCGATCTCACCTGCAACGGCATGGTCGATGACGAGGATTTCACCATTTTCCTCAAGGCGTACAACATCCTCGACTGTGCCGACCCCACCATGCCCGCCGGCTGCCCCGCCGATCTCAACCGCGACGGCGTCGTCGATGACTCCGACTTCACCATCTTCGTCGGGGCGTACGACGCCTTGGTCTGCTTTTTCTGGTAACCCTCCATCCGGAGCGCAGCCAAAGGCCCGGGGGCGATTCCGGGCCTTTTCCTTTGGTGCTCCACCCGCCCCGAACACAACCGCCCACCCCTCACCGTTTCCGGCGAAGCGTGGGCGATCGGCGCACCCGCGAAGCAGGCCTCCAGGCCCTGAGTGCTTTTTCTTATCGAGCCTCTCGAGCAAGCGAGAGGTCGCCCTTTCAGCCGCCGTCGTCTAGCTCCGACGCCGCCGCGCCATCGCCAGCCCGCCCAAGCCGAGCATCGCCGCGGCACCCGGCGCCGGCACCGAATGCGTGATCACGCGGATCTGGGCAACCTCGGCGATCGAGGCGAGAGAATTGAGGTTGAACGTCAGCACGTTGGCGTTGATGGAGAAGAACGACGGCTGAACCGTGTTGGTCCCGCGGAACGGATACCCGGTGGGATAGACCGTCCCGAACGCGCCGCACGTCGGGTCCGACAGATCGAGCGTCGTGTTCTTGAAGATCACGCCAACGATGTTGGCCGAGAACGTCACCGTTCCCTGCACGCCGATGATCCCCGGAATTCCCTCGAAGTGGATGAAGTGGCTGTCGAACGTGCCGCCCAGGAGCCCCGGAATCGTGAACGAGCTGTTGCCCGGGTTGTTCGTCATGTCCACCGCCAGCGTCGCCAGCGTGATGTTCTGCTGCTCATCCCACGCGAACGCGGTGATACCGGTCAGTGCCCCGGGGTTGCACGACACGGGGGGCGAGCCCAGCCACGTCGTCTGACCCGTCACTCCCGTGATCGCGCCGTTCGCGCCGGAGATCAGGGACGTCGCACCGAGAGCCGCCACGGAAAGTTTGCACACGAGATTCATGACTGGAGGTCCTTTCAACGATCTGATTTTCACGGGTCCCATTCAAAAGCTGGAGGTGATCAACGCACAGGCAGGCGCGGCTCACGCCCGACGCCGACGCAACGCCGCCAACCCGCCCAGGCCGATCAGCGCCGCCGCGCCGGGAGCCGGGACCGGATGCGTCAGCACGCGCACTTCAACGATGTCCTTGGTCGGCGGCAGCATGCCGAAGCTGAACGTCAGCACATTGGCGTTGATCGAGAAGTTCGAGAACGCATTCAACCCGCGGTTGGGATCAAAGGTCGGATACACCGTCCCGAAAGAGCCGAACGTCGCGTCCGTATTGTCGAGGCTCAGCCCGACGAAGATCACACCGATGATCTGGCCGGTGAACGTCACCGAGCCGTTCACGCCGAACGCGCCCGTCGGCTGCTGGAAGTGGATCATGTGGCTGTCGAACGCCCCGATGATCGTCCCCGGCACCGGCGAGCCGCTGCTCCCCGGGTTGTTCAGCATGTCACAATACACGCCCGTCGTGAACACGTTCTGCTGCTCGTCCCACGCGTACGCCAGAGGGCCCATCAGGAAGCCCGTCGCCGCGCTCGGGGGCGGCGAGCCCAGCCAGTTCGTCGCGCCCGACGTGGTGAAGATCGCCGCCGACGCCGCCGTCGCGCCGGCCGCCACAGCCGCGGTTCCGAACAATGCCTTGAGAGTCAGAGTGTTCATGAGTCCTTCCTTCAAACCGTCGTACATCCGTTTTCGTTCACAAACCTCGCGATCGCCCATTCACACCCGACGCCGACGCGCCGCAGCCAATCCGCTCAGACCGAGCAGCCCCGCCGCGCCCGGCGCCGGCACCGGGTCCGTCAGCACACGCAGCTGCACCACGGAACCCACAGGCGAAATCGAACTGAGGTTGAAGCTCAGCGTGTCGTTGTTGATCGAGAAGCTTGAATTGCCGATCAGCCCGCGGAACGGAAAGAACGTCGGGTAGGTCGTCGTGGTCGCACCGAGCGACGCATCCGTCGCGTCGAGCAGCGGCGCCGTAAAGATCACGCCGCGGATCTTCCCCGAGAATTGCACCGCGCCCACCGCGTTGAACGTACCAACCACCAGGTCCAGGTGGATGAAGTGGCTGTCGAACGAGCCGTTGAGGACTCCGGCGATCGCCCCCGAGCTCGCCCCCGGGTTGTTCGTCATGTCCACCGCCAGCCCGCTCACCGCCACATTCTGCTTCTCGTCCCAGGTGAACGCATTGAGCCCCGTCAACGCCCCCAGCACGCACGACGCCGGAGGAGTCGTCAGCCAGGTCGTCTGACCGAAGACGTTCGCGATCGCGCCGCACGCCATCGACCCCGTCAATCCCAGGCCCGTCATCGCCAGTACAAGTTTCATTCCACGGCTCTTCATGACTCACTTCCGATCGTTTTCGTTTCCCTTGGTTCCGCCACACTCCGCACTCACGCCCGATGTCGGCATGCTGCTTGGAGCCTCTCACGTAAGCGAGAGGTCTTCTCAGCACCCAACACCGCGCTACGCCCGACGCCGACGCGCCGCCACCAGCCCGCCCAGGCCCACCATCGCCATCGCGCCCGGGGCCGGCACCACATGCTCGGTCAGCACACGCAGTTGAAGCAGATCCGCCGTCGGGATCGGGGCCGAAAAATGGAACGTCAGCACGTTGTTGTTGATCTGGAAAATCGACGAAGCGTTCAGGCCGCGGAACGGATTGCCGGTCGGGTACGTCGTCGTGGGCGAGCCCAGCGGCCCGTCCGTGATGTCCAGGAGGACATGCTTGAAGATCACGCCGCGGATCTTGCCGGCAAACGTCACCTGCCCGTTGACAACCTGGGTCGCCGTGTTCGGCTCGAAGTGGATGAAGTGGCTGTCGATGATGCCGCTCACCAGGCCCGGCGTCGGGCTGCCGCTGTTCCCCGGGTTGTTCACCATGTTGCAGGCGATGTTCGAAACCAGCAGGTTCTGCTTCTCGTTCCAGGTGAACGCCGTCGGCCCCGTCAGTGCACTCGGCATGCAGGACAAGGGAGGAACGACCAGCCAGTTCGTCGCCCCCGCCACGCCCGTGATCGCACCGTTCGCCACCGTCGCCGCCAGACCCACCGCACCAACCATCGCAATCATCATGCAGTTCTTCACGTGCCGTTTCCTTTGTTCAAAGTTGCTTGTGCTTGCTTCCCGGTCCCGAATCCCGATTTCCCAGTTCGCTCACCGCCGCCGACGCGCCGCCACCAGCCCGCCCAAACCCAGCGCCGCCAGCCCGCCCGGGGCCGGCACCGGATGCGTCAAAATCCGGATCTGCACCACATCCGCCACCGGCGAGATCCACATCAGGCTGAAACTGATCGTGTTTCCGCTCACAAAGAACGAGGACTGCGGCCCCAACCCGCGGAACGGGTACCCCGTCGGATAAATCGTGCTGCCCGCGCCAAACTGCGCGTCCGTGGCGTCCAGCGTCAGGTTGTTGAAGATCACGCCGATGATCGGGCCGTCAAAGGTCGCCGATCCGACGAACGGACCCACACCCGAGTAATCCTCGACGTGCAGGAAATGGCTGTTGAACGTGCCCGAGATCACGCCGGGGATCGCCCCGGAATCCGGCCCGTTGTTGGTCATGTCCACGAGCACGCCCGACGTCGTGACGTTCTGCTGCTCGTCCCACGCGTACACCGTCGGCCCCATCAGGAAGGTGGGACTGCAATTCGCGGGCGGGCCGAACGGCCAGGTCGTCGAGCCCGTCACGCCCGTGATCAACGCCGAAGCCGAGCCCGCCCCAACCACCAAACCCGCCGCCGCCGCCACCATCATCACGCCGCTCTTCATGTTTATGCCCCTTTGTCAGAGTTGTCGCATCACCGAGTCTTCTTGCAGTGAATTCAGCGACGCCGGCGAGAAACACACGCCGCGCCTCCCAATCCCAGCAGCGCGAGCGGCCCCGCTCCCGGCACCGGCGTGATCCGGATGTCGTCAATCCCCATGTACGTGTTCAGATTCCCCGTCTTGTACACCTCGGGGAAGAAGTACTGCAGGCTCCCCGCGTTCGCCGGCGCCGTAAACGTCGCGCTCTGAAGCACCCAGCCCATCGACCAGGTCACCGTCGGAGCAAACGTCGCGATCGTCGTCGTCCCCGCCGCGCCCGTCGGACCGAGCTTGAACCGCCAGCCCCCCGCCACATAACCAAACGGGGCATTCGGCGCGTGCACCAGCGCCGAGATCGTGTACTGCTGACCCGGCGTCAGCGTAAACGCCATCTGCTGGTGCATGTTCTCAAAGTTCCACCCGCCCGCCCAGCGCTTCCCCTGCGCCGCCACAACCCCCGTGAAAACGCCGGCGAACCACGGAGGAAGGCCATTCCCGCCGCCGCTCGCCCAGGTATCGAACGACACAAAAATGTTCCCGGGGGCCGTGCTCGTCCAGGGCGTCGGCAATTGCGCCGAGCCCGACGCCGTCACAAACCCCGTTTCAAACCCGCCGTTCAGGATCTGCGCCGACGAAAACGTCGCAACCCCCATGGACCCAGCAATGGCCCCGACTGTGGACAGACCTATAGCGACCCCGTTGCGGTTCATATCTGTTTCCCCTTTTGGCCCGATTCCTCACCGCGGCCAACAGTCTTGCCCGCCGCACCCCGAACCTTGCAGTACATTCAATCTTTTTCCCGAGCCACGCCCCGCCGTCCGCTCCACCGCCGCCCCGCCACGAGATTTCCTGCCCGCGTCAGTCCTTGGGTCTCCGGAGTCGAACGACAAGCCTCGCACCGGACTCAGTTGCCATTCGCAGGCGATTGCTTCGATTCCGATTTCACGGGGACCTGCGGTAATCGACTCAAATCCCACAGCCGAATCTCATAGATCCTGTCCTGGATGGCGGGCCGAACTCCCGGCGCTGTTCCGGGGGGCATGCGATTGACAAATGCCACGGCCCACCGTGCGTCGGCAGACACCTGCAGTTTCGTCGACGGGTTGGATCCCAGTGGAATACTCAGGATCGCCACAGGCTCGTCCTTCCGCCACTCCATGACCCGGTATCCGTCTCCCGACCAGTTGAAATAGCCGTTCCTCCAGAGCGCGTCGCTTCCTCCGCGTGGCGGCACAATCTTCCTGGCCTTGAGATCGACAATTGCATGCGGATCGTCGTAGAAGTCCGCAAATGAAATGGATCCATCTTCCAGCAAAATAGGCCAGGATGTGATCCCGAGATGCGAATCCGGGAACTCGATCGCCTCCACGCCGTCTCCACTCGGCCTTCGAAACACATACAGGCCCTTGCCCGTCCGCGCTTGGCCGTACATCTGCTGATGAACCCAACGCACGTCACCGCCGTCATCGCGCACCGCAAAGCACGATCCGCTGCTCGTCCGATCGCGCCATTCCGCCGGATGTTCGATCTCCAGTTTCTTGATTTCCTTGATCGCCCCAGTTTCCAACTCAATGCACCAAAGCGTGCAGGTTTCCCGGTCGCGCCTGGAATCATGAGAATCGACGTACATGCGCTTCGAATCCGTCGAAAACGCCGAAACGCGCACGTACCGATCGAACGGAACGGGAATTGGAACTTCTCGCACTCGCCCGGATTCGCAATTCACCAGCAGAAGGACGCTCCGTTGTCTCCCATCGCTCTGCACAACCCAGCGCCCGTCCGGCGACACGAACGGGTCCGACCATCCCGGCTTCCAGAGCCGCAGTAACACCTTCGTTTCGCCGCTCCGCGGATCAACCCGTGTGATCCGCATGCCGTGCTGATCGATCGAGTCCATGCGCCTGGTCAGCGCAAAGATGCCCGCGTGCTTCTCCAGCCCCGCGACCGGCCAAGTCGGCTCCGTGACAAACCTTTGGTTTCCTGGATATGGAGAAAGCGTCAGCGCCAGGACGACAGCACATCCAACCGCCAGCGGCAATCCAATCAGCCACTCCAGCCCTGTCCTCTTCCCGCAACTGAGACCGACCGCGGGCACATTCCCTGTTCGCGTACCGCACTCCGGACAGAGCGCCGCTTCGGTGAGCCACTTCGCCCGCCCGGCCTCATCGACCGCTGCATTCGGCGGGCTCAATTGATGATTGCAATGCCGGCAATAGATCAATCCCACCGAACGAGGCCAGCGCCAACGCCGCAAGGCACGCACTGACATTGCCCCGAGCGTCAGCAAGAGCACCACCGCCGCGATCGTCGGCGCGTGCCATTGCAGAAATCGATACCACGGATAGCCCCAGATCCCCTCGCAGACGAAGAGATACGGCGGGTCACCGGCAAAGCGAAACAGAGGCATCCCCGCGCCGCCACCGGGGCTTCTCTCGAGTGGCAGAATCAGCGTCGGCTCAATCGTCGGCACCATGCGTTTCCCTCGCCCCTCAGCCTACCGCCCCGGTCCCCTCAAGGTTCTCATATCCTCCGCAAATGGACCGCGCCCGCTTCTCCTCCCTCGCCCACTCCTCCCACTCCTACTGCAACCCGATCTCCGCGCCCGCCATCGAGCAAGCCCTCGACCTCGTCGCCGCCGCGCACCAACTCCCCGCCGCCCCCCCGCTCGCCAGCGCCCTCGACATCGCCTGCGGCAAGGCCGAGCTCCTCATCCGCCTCACCGAACGCTTCCCCCCTCCCTTCCGCGCACTCGGAATCGACAACTCCACCTACATGCTCGATGAAGCCCGCGCCCGAATCGCCGCCCACAAAGTCGCCGACCGCATCTCTCTCCGCCTCACCGACGCCGAGCACGTCGTCCCTCTTCTCCCCGGCGCCAGCTTCGATTTCGTCAGTTGCATCGGCTCCTCCCACGCGCTCCAGGACAAGCACCGCGCCCTCGAGCAGATGTCCCGCCTCGCCACCCCCCGCGCCCACGTCCTCCTCGGCGAGGGCTACTGGAAGAAGAAGCCCGACCCCGCCTACCTCGCCGCCTTCGGCGCCACCGAAGACGAAATGTCCACGCACGAAGCCAACCAGTCACTCGGTGAGCCCCACAACCTGAAACTCATCTGGTCCACCACCGCCACCGACGAAGACTGGGACGCGTACGAGAACGCCTACGCCAACAACATCGAACGCTCCGCCAAAGAAAACCCCACCGACCCCGACACCGAATCCATGCTCACCCGCTCCCGCGCCTGGCACAAGCTCTACCAAGACCACGGCCGCGCGACGATGGGATTCGGCCTCTACCTCTTCAAACGCAAGTGATTTCTCTTCCCCCCTCCCCGAGGGAGGGGCCGGGGGTGGGCGCTTTGCGCACCCAAACAAACCACCGCGTCCGCACACGCACTCTAAAGCCCCTCCCCTGAGGGGAGGGGTTGGGGGAAGGGAGCCCCTCGCTCCCAAGCCACACCACGCGATCAACGCTCCGCGGCGTTCACTCTCCCCCCAAGCTGCAACGCAGCGCCCGCCAAAGAACGCGGGGCGTAAGCCCCGCGCGAGCCAGAGAACCCAATCATGCCGCAACGCGGCGATGCCAACTTCTCGCCCGAAGGGCCAAGACTTGGCAGCAGTGAATCCGGCGCGAGGAATGAAGACCGAACTCACGCACTGCCAACCGAAAGATTCTCTTCAATTCAGGGCCAAAATCCCACTCGGCTCCCGTTCGACCCCCATTCGCCTTACCCGACGCCGCACCAACGCCGAATGGATTTCCCCGCACTCCCCGCTATCGTTTTGCGGTCAAAGTTCGACGTACACCCGGAGGGCTTTATGCTCCTGAGCGTGCGCCAAATCCCGATTCTCTCCTGCGGCGAACTGTCCTTCATCGTTCCGCACCACGTCCGTGGCGCGGAGCCCGTTCCGCCCCCTTAGAGAATCCATCACTGCCCGGCCCGGAACCCCGGCCCGCCCTCGCGTAACAGACGCGTAGGCCACGCCCAAGGTCCGTTCCGGCTCCGCGGCAAGCGTTCTTTTCAACCTGTCCACGACCGGCATCCGTCGGCCCTGTTGGCCGGTGCGCCCAGCCGGTGATGTTCGAGAGGAGCCTTTATGCTTGCGACCATTCTCGGAGTTCAAGTTCTCGCGCTGACCCCGACCATGATCGCGACCCTGATCGCGATCGTCGTGATCTTGAAACTGTCCATCATCTTCGCTCTCCTCGGCGTTCGCCATGTTCCAAACAACATGGTCGGCGTCGTCGAGAAGCGCTTCGCCGCCAAAGGTTCCGTGGCCGACGGCTTCATCGCCCTCAACGGCGAGGCCGGCTATCAGCCCGATCTGCTCCGAGGCGGCCTCCACTGGCGCATGCCCCTCCAGTACAAAGTGCACAAGCAGCCGCTCGTCACCATTCCGCAGGGGCACATCGGCTACATCTTCGCCCGCGACGGCAAGCCCCTCGACCCGACGCAGTCGCTCGGTTCCAACATCGACGCCGGCAACTACGAAAGCGTGCGCGATTTCCTCGCCCAGGGCGGCCAGCGCGGCCCGCAGCGAAAGGTCCTGCGCGAGGGCACCTACGCCCTCAACCTCGCCCAGTTCGTCGTCATCACCGAGTCCAAACTCTACTACCTGCCTTTGGAGCGCGAAGACTCCAAAGTCTTCGGCGACATGGCCGACATCATCGAAGACCGCCACGGCTTCACGCCCATCGTGATCAAGGGCGCCGACGACATCGTCGGCGTCGTCACCGTCCACGACGGCCCCGGCCTGGTCGCGGGCCAGATCATCGCGCCCAGCGTCGGAGGCGAGGGCGAGGTCGGGCACAACAGCTTCCAGGACCCGGAGAAGTTCCTCTCCGCCGGCGGCCACCGCGGCCGCCAGTTCCAAGTCTTGGTTGACGGCACCTACTACATCAACCGCCTTTTCGCGACGGTCGAATTCATCCCCAAGACCGTCGTCGAGGTCGGCCACGTCGGCGTGGTCGTCTCCTACACCGGCGAGCACGGCGCCGATCTCTCGGGCACCGAGTACCGCCACGGCGAACTCGTCCGGCCCGGCGAGCGGGGCGTCTGGAGCGATCCGCTCCTCCCCGGCAAGTACGCCTTCAACACCTACGCCGGCAAGGTAATCATGGTCCCCACCACCAACTTCCTCTTGAAGTGGATCAGTGGCGATGTCGGCGATCACAGCTTCGATGAGCATCTCGCCGAGGTCTCGCTCATCACCAAGGACGCCTTCGAGCCGGCCCTGCCGCTCAGTGTGGTAGTTCACATCGACTACCGAAAAGCCCCGCTGGTCATCCAGCGCTTCGGCGACGTGCAGAAACTCGTCGAACAGACGCTCGACCCGATGGTCTCTGCCTACTTCAAGAACGTCGCCCAGACCCGCACGCTCATCCAACTCCTTCAGGAACGCAGCAACATCCAGCGTCAGGCTTCCGAAGAGATGCGTGAGAAGTTCGCCTACTACAACCTCCAGCTCGAGGAAGTGCTCATCGGCACGCCCAAGAGCGTCAAGGGCGACAACAAGCTCGAGCAGATCCTGGATCAGCTCCGCATCCGCCAGGTCGCGGAGGAACGCATCCATACCTACGCCCAGCAGGAGAAAGCGGCAGTCCAGGAACGCGAACTCCGCCAAGCCGAGAGTCTCGCGGCACAGCAGTCCAAACTCACCGAGTCGGAGATTGCCGTGGCTATCGAGACCAACAAGGGCAAGGCCGAGTACCAGCGCTCGCTCCAGGAAGCCGCGCGGGTCAAGGCCATGGCCGAGGCCGAGGCGAGCAAGGTCCGCTTCCTCGCCGAAGCCGACGCCGAGAAGGCCGCACGCGTGGGCATCGCGCAGGCGATGGCCGTGGAAGAACAGGTCCGCGCCTACGGCGGCCCTGTCTACCAGCTCACGCAGGCGGTGATGAGCCGCTTCGCCGAAGCGATCGAGGAATCACGCGTGGATGTGGTCCCCAAGATCGTCATCGGAGGCAACGCTGCCGGCGCCACCAATGGTTCGGGGGGAGGCGGCTCCAGCATCATGGAAGCCCTGCTCACCATGATGCTCTCCGAGAAAATGCTCGGCAACGCCGCCGTGACCCAGAGCGGCCCGCCCGATCCGAGAGTCCTCGCCGTCCGTGAGCGGCTCCTGAAGAGCATGGAGAACGGAAAGGCATCGGCCTGAAATAACTCGGGCGGCCGGAGCGATAGCCCCGGCCGCCTCTTTCAGGGATTGACTCAGCCCGAGCCGCAGCGGCTACCCTTACCGCTCAATTGTCCTATTGAAAGGAATCACTCGATGCGCCTGATGCTTGCAGCGTTTGTGGCCGGAATGGTGGGGTTCAGCAGCGTGCACGCGCTTGCCGGGGGCGATCCGCCCAAGGGCGATCAGCCCATCACCCGCAAAGCGACCCCAACCGGCTCGCAAAGTCCCGCCCCCAACGACGCCCAGCAGACCGGCCAGCCTAAGCCCGAGGGCGACGCCCTGCCGCCGCCGCCCCCGAAGGTGCCGATCCCGGATCTCCCGATCGTCAACAAGCAGGAGCTCGAGGGCGGGCTGATCATCGAGGACATGAAGATCGGCACCGGCTACGAGGTCAAGCCCGGCGGCGCCGTCGTCGCGTTCTATCACGGCACGCTCAAGGACGGCGGCAAGGAATTCGACTCGGCCTTCCGCCGGGGCGATCCCGTGCCCTTCCCGCTGAACGGCGTTATCGAGGGCTGGCAGAAGGGCGTCCCCGGCATGAAGGTCGGAGGCATCCGCAAGCTCACCGTCCCCGCCAAGATGGGTTACGGCGAGCGCGGCGCCGGCCCGAGCATCCCGCCCAACTCCGATCTTGTCTTCATCATCCAGATCGAGGGCGCCCTCGAGATCATCGACGAGAAGGTCGGCACAGGCGAGGAAGTTTCCGGCCAGTGCGTCGCCGTCACCACCCACGAGATCAAGGACCAGAGCGGCACGGTCATCGAAAAGGCCGACGCCAGCAGCCCCTACATCTGGATCCCCGCCGAGTGGCAGCCCATGCAGTACGGCCTCGAGGGAATGAAAGTCGGCGGCAAGCGCAAGCTCGTCGTCCCCGCCCAGATGAACAAGGGCAACCCCCAGGCCAACGCCACCCGCGTGAGCGATGTCCCGGTCACGATTGAGTTCGAACTAATCGCCCTGCGCAACCTCGGCCCCAAGAAGGCCAAGACGACTCCCTGAGCGAACATCCGAATTGGAAAAGCAAGAGGGGCGGGCCAAGCGGCCCGCTCCTTTTCTTTCCGGCCACCACATCCCCGCAGGGTGGGCCGAGGTTCCTGATGCCGGACGCGCCGATCCCACACTGGCGCAGGGATAGCCCCTACGCCCATCGCCCGGGACGGTCGCACGCATCAGGATTCCTCGGCCCACCTCCCCGCCTCAGTCGTCACAGGGCAATGCCAAAACGAAAAGCCCCAAACGAAAAACCCCGGAGGAGGCCTCCGGGGTTCAATGTCGATCGTGAGATCGAGTCACCTCGGAGGAGTCGGATGGTCGAGCGCGGAACGGACGCCGGTGCGCCGATCGTTCTGCGGGCCTCTGGTTTGTGACTCGATGTGCTTCATTGGACTCTGTTGGACTCCTGAACCCGCGGCTGGTTCCGGGGTATTTCCTGCAAACGAGGGAAGAAAAATAGCAGCCGGTCGGAATGAGTCAAGCGGGAATCTGCGAGAGAAATCGAGTCTTCACATCGCCCGCTCCATCGCTTCATCCGCATCAAGCAATCCAAGCGACGGCCTCGCCCCGGGCAATGGCCTCGAAGGCGACGCGGTGCCAGTCGGAAAGTTCGGGCGAGGCGAGCATGTCTTCCACTTCGAGCCAGACGGCTTCGTAGCCGTGCTCGAGAGCGCGGGCCGAACCCACCTCCGGCCCGCGGGCGGTGTAGAACCAGGCCTCGCCCTTGGGGGTGTGAAGAGTCAGCACGCGCGCGAGCGCTCCGACCTCGAATCCGAGTTCCTCGCGGAGTTCGCGGCGAATGCATTCCTCGGCATCCTCATCGTCGTGGCGCGTGCCGCCGAAGCAGGTGAGTTTGCCCGGAGCATCCGCCTCGGTGAGCGGGCGGCGTTCGAGGATCTGGCGCCCGCGCGAGTCGGTGAGAAAGGCGCAGCAGAAGCGGGGCTCGGCGGGCATCGGAGAACGGTAGTTCTGAAAATGCAGCAATCGCGCCGGCCGGATCGGCGTTTTGAGTCCCGTGCTCCGAGTTCTCACGGACACAGCAGGTCGTTGTACGCCGTCACGAAAATGACGAAGTCCGCATCATCCACGACCAGGTCCGAGTTGAGATTCGAGGAGCAGCCCGTCAACACCATCGCCGGGTCCGAGCAGAGCAGGGCGTTGTAGCCCACGACAAACGCGGAGAAATCCGCGTCGTCCACGACTCCGTCGAGGTTGATGTCGGCCGGGCAGCCGGGGATGTACTCGAACGTCGCCCTGAATCCGATGTCGTAGTAGCCGTACCCCTCCGCCACCCGCACCGGGTCCATGTCGAGGCGAGGGAAGAGATCGACCCCGCCCTCATAGAGATCGCCCGGGCCGTCATGAATGTTCGCCGGCTGCGGCAGGACCGCGTAGTACTTCGTCCGGTAGTCGAGCGTCACGTTGTCGAACTGGTATATCCCGTAGCCGATGTGCGTGCCGGTCGCCATGCTGCCGGCGCCGGTCAACGCCTCGTCCGGCGTCGGGGGCGAGGTGTAGATGTACAGCTTGTCGAGCGGCGTCTCGGCCAGGTCGTAATCGATCGTGAAAAACTTCAGCCGCACGATCGCCGGCGTTGAGGCCGGGTAGGGCGGCGCTCCGAAATTTCCGAACGTCGCGGGCGTGAACGACTGCCCCTGAACGTAATAGACGGTTTCCGGCAGACTGCTGCCGATGTCCAACTGCTGGGCGTCGGAGAGCTTCAGGTTCCAGTGCATCTCGGTTGAATAGATCTGGTTGCCGCCGAACTGCCCGTACCACTGCGAGACCGAGTGCTGCGCTTCGTAGCTGTTCATGTGCCCGGCCGCGACGCCGAACGAGATGCGATAGGTGCCGCCGGTGAGCACCCCTGTCTTCGAATCGCCCGTGATGATGGAACCGGTCAGGGCTTCCAGCGTGACCGGCTCGGTCAAAACCCAGTCGCCGGACCATGTTCCGCTGTTGTTGGTGATCTCAAAGCTCACCGATTTGGTCAGTTCGACGACGATCGGAGTCTGGGTGTACGCGCCGGTAAATCCGTCGGAGATGAAGTGATTCGCGGTGCCGTTGACGGACACCGTCGTCAGGCCGAGCGCATCCGTGATCCCGATACTCGCCGACGCCATACCCGCGAGAGGGGCAAGCGGAGTGCCCCTCCCGAACCCGCCGCCGGTCGAGCCGCCACCGTTGCCCGATTTCAGGTTGACGAGGCTGTAGGTGGACTGACGGAGCGGATCGGGGAATCCCGCGGCACGGATCGCGCCGGAGGTGAAGCCCGAACCGATCGGGCCGGCCGTCGCGGTGCCCGCGATCAACGCCAGAAACACGGTGCAGCAGCGACCAAGCAAACATGTGTTCATTCAAGAATCCCCCAGATTGGCGGCGTGCGATTGGCTCCGTTCGATCCAAAAGAAGTGTAGCGAGCGGGGTCTTCGATCGCACCGCCGAAGGCCCTCCCTGAGGGAAGGAGGTGAGCGAGTGAAGCGTGAGCGTTGGGTTTGGGGCTTGGTCGCCGGCCCAAGGGGGGTCATCATAACCGGCCCGTACGTGTGAAAAAGAGAAAGCCCATGGCCTCGGAGGCCATGGGCTGTGGGGGCGTGCTGCGAGAATGCACGTGCTCGGGCATGGTGACCGGGGCGTCGAGGGCTACAGAACACTGACCTCGGAGGAACCGAGGTCCGATGGGGATGAAGACCTGTTGCCCCAACTGAGCGACAATGCCCAGTGGGAGCGTCCACTCCCGTCAAGGAGCAACAGGCATGCAAACGGCACCAGGGTACATCGGGTTGGATTATCACAATCGGAGCGTTCAGGTGTGCGTGGTTGATCAACAGGGCGGCGTGCTGGTCAATCGGCGGTGCGGCAACAGCGTCGCGGAGATCGCCGGCGCGGTCGGACCGGGACGCGATGTGGGCCGGGTGGCGCTCGAGTCTTGCTGCGGTGCCGCCGATCTGGCGGACGCGCTGCAGCGGGAGGCGGGGTGGCCGGTCACGCTGGCGCATCCGGGGTATGCCCATCGCATGAAGCACAACCCCGACAAGAGCGACCTGGCCGACGCGAGAATGCTGGCCGAATTGTGCCGCGCGGGATTTGTGCCCCCGGTCTGGCTGGCGCCGACGTGGGTACGCGAGCTGAGGCTCTTGATCCGCCTGCGTGCGGATCTGGTGGGCCGCATCCGCGCGATCAAGACGCGGATGCTCGGCGTCCTGCGTGCCCAGCGGATCGCTGAACCAGCCAAGCCGGGGCGGTGGACCAGGGGCTGGCTGGCTTGGCTGGAGGGCGCGATCGGCCGGAGCGAGACGGGCGCGTTCGTGATCGAGACGCACCTCACGGAATGGAAGAGCCTGGCGGAGCGCGTCGCGGGCGTCGAGACGCGATTGGATCATGCCCTGCACGACGATCCGGTCGTGGCGAAATTGCTCGAACAGCCGGGCGTGGGCAAGGTGACAGCGTGGACGATGCGGGCGTTGATCGGAGAGTTCTCCCGCTTCCACTGCGGCAAGCAGCTCTCGCGATTCTGCGCGGTCACGCCGCGAAACTGTTCGAGCGGAGAGCGCGTCGCGGACTCCGGATTGATCAAGGCGGGTGATCCGGCGCTCAAGAGCGTGCTGATCGAGGCGGCGCACCGCCTGCGGAGGTACGTGCCGCGCTGGCAAAGCTTCTCGGAGCAGATGGCCAAGCGGGGCAAGCCGACGAGCGTGATCGTGGCGGCGGTGGCGAATCG
This sequence comes from Phycisphaerales bacterium, assembly GCA_044221315.1. Classification (GTDB taxonomy): domain Bacteria; phylum Planctomycetota; class Phycisphaerae; order Phycisphaerales; family UBA1924; genus JAFEBO01. The sequence goes on from JBGAPK010000015.1 coordinate 53,798, forward strand.
ATGGGTGCGGTGGTTGTACTACCAGATCAAGGAGGTTGAGACTCGCGCGGCGGCCTGAAGCCCGGCGCGAACCCCGGCAGAGCCGACAGGCAGCAAAGACGTGAATGAGAACCCGCGAAGGGGCCGGCACGCTCGAGTGGCACTTGGACTTACCACCCGGAGGTCCGAAAGGGCAGCCGGCTCCGACGCCTCGAATTCAACCCATATGGGCAGGGATCAATCCCGCGCTCGGATAGACGAATGGGTGCTCTTCACGGCTTGACTTCCGACGGGTCTTCATAGAAGTGCCACGACTCGTATGGTGGTTTTCGAATCGCCGGTGGAAGGAGGTCAGGGCCACCCGCCGCCCCCAACCAAACCGGCTGACAGATTGGAGCCGGGTGTCTACCAAGAGTCTTTACCGCGACGCCGAAAATGTGCGCGGCGCACGTCCACTAGGGCGTTCCCGCTCTCCAAAGGCATTTGTAATCCCAGATGTTGTTCAACATCAACAAACCACGGCTGTGTGAGCACTTTGTTCCAACTAACGGGTAACAGCATGCTGGGCCACTTCTCCACCGAAGTTGCCTGCATCAATGCCGTGTAATAACGGTAGACGGCCCAACATCCGTTCCAAGCATGTCGGAGATGCCGTACACGGGGGGTATTGAACCGAAGTGGGCGCCGATCGTTGTGGGCGACTCTCTGATCGACCCAAGACCTAATTGGATCGACAATTCGAACAAGTTGGTGGCGGTGCTTTTCGGCGATCGTCGCAGGAAACTCGGCGCCGGCTGATCCGATGATTCGGGCAAAATCAGCCTCACCCCGCCGTATGGCCTCGCGAGAAGTCCCAAACAACAGCGCATAGTCCCGACGACGAATTACGAACTGGCGCTCCGCTATCGCCTGCAGCACTCGAAGAAAGCTATGTGTTTCCTTGCCATCGTCAGTAACGCGACGAAGGCCGACAGCCATGGTCGTTTGATGAGTCATCGCCACAAATCGCAAGAACTCGCCCGGACGTCCGAGCTCCGGATAGCGCTTTACCTGCCCGATCAACGCCTGCCACACCTGTTCGTTCATGCGGAGCGTGAGTAGTTGATCATGACAGACCTTGAGACTTCGGAGAAGAAACTCTTTGTTGGCCACCCCTGCAGGATACATCTTTCAATCCGGGCAGGTGGAACGGACTTCCGAGGTCGGTGTATCTTTGCTTTGCTGGCACTTCACCAACTACTTCTTCGCCGGTTCCGGCGCCGCTTGCGCCGCATCCAACTTCGCCTTCCACTCCGTCGCCTTCGCGTCGTATCCCTTGCCGGGCTGGGCGGTGTTCCAGGCGGTGTACAGATCGATCAGCGCCTGATCGCACGCCTTCGTGTCCTTGTGCGCCTCCCCCCGCATCTTCGCCGAACGCGACTGCGCCTCAATCAACGTCTTCTCCGCGCTCGCAAACTCTCCCGCCCCCACCCCCGCCCTCGCCTTCCCCAGATTCAGCAAAAACCGGTGCAGCCGCGCCGTGCCGTCGAGCACGTTGTGCGCCGGCTCCTCGCCCGGCGCCATCACCTTCACCGCCTCGTCGTACTTCTTCTGCGTCAGTAAGAGCCCGCCCAGACTGTTCAATGAAATCATCGTGTCGAGGTTGTCTAACCCGAACACCTTCAACTGCTTCTCCAGCGCCTCGCGGCACAGCGGCTCTGCCTCGTCGAGCTTGCCCTGCACCTGCAGCAGCACCTCCAGCTCGCTCATCGCCACCAGCGTGTGCGGGTGATCCTCCCCGAGCAGTCTTCTCCGGCGCTCCAATGTCTCGCGCATCAGGGGCTCGGCCTCCGCCAGCTTGCCCTGGGCCTTCAAGGCCGTCGCCAGGTTGCCCATCGACGTCAGCGTGTCCTGATGATCATTCCCGTGCGCCTTGCGGTTCAGTTCGAGCGCCTCGCGCCCGAATTTCTCCGCCTCCTCGAACTTCCCCTGCTCGTTCTTCAGCGTTCCCATCGCCCCCAGCATGTTCATCATCACCTGGTTGGGCTTGTCGGTCAGCTTGCGGCTGCGCTCGAGGGCTTCCTTGTAGTACGGTTCGGCCTCGGCGGCCTTGCCCATGAAGATCATCTGCGAACCCATGTTCGCGATCGCGATGACCGTCTCCTTGTTGTCGTCCCCGAGCACGCGGCGCTTGCGCTCCAGACACTCGCGGAAGTACGGCTCGGCTTCTTTGAGCTTCCCGGACCACTGCAACAGGATGGCCATGTTGTTGAGCGAGGTCAGTGTCTCGGGGTGATCGTCCCCCAGCACCTTGCGGCGAGTGGCCAGGGCCGACTCCTGCAGCGGCATCGCCTCGGCGTACAACGAGAGATCGCCGTAGCGATCGGCGATCGCCTGCTTGAGTGCCGCGTTCACCGCGGGCTGGTCTTTGAACTCTGTTTCGATTGCCTTGATCGCGGGTTTCAGGATGGTCTGATCGATCAGGTCGCGTGCCGCGTCGGTCGCGTTCACCTTCCCCCACTGCTTCATGAACGCGGCGCCCTGAGTGGCCCGCTCGGGCTCCGGCACGTTCTCCTTGGCCAGTGCCGCAACGAACTTTGCGTTCACATCGGCCGTGAGCCGCTTGCCCGCCTCCGACGGATCGACCTGCGAGAGCATCTTGGCCTGGAAATCAGAGACCTTTTTGAGTTCTTCGGCTCGCTTGGCGGTTTCGGCCTCGGCGGCGACGGCGCGGCTGCGCTCCGCTTGCGCGGCATCGCGCTCCCGCTCCGCCCGATTGGCCTGCCAGGCGAATCCGATCGCACCCAACAGAAGTGCCATACCCACGGCGCCCGTCGCCAGCACCACGCCCCGATTCCGCTTCGCGAATTTCCGAAGCTGGTACGCGCGGCTTGGAGGAGCCGCGAGCACGGCATCGCCGCTCAGATATCGGTGGATGTCCGCACCGAGTGCGCCGGCCGAGTCGTACCGGCGGGCACGGTCCTTCTCCATCGCCTTCATCACGATCCAGTCGAGTTCGCCCCGCACGAGCGTGCTGAGGCGGGCGGGCTGCGTGGAGCGGGTGGCGGCGACGTCGCCGATCTTGCCGGCGAGGGTGCTGATGCGGGTGCTGGGCTTGGGCGGGTCTTCCTCGCGGATGATGCGGAGGAGTTCGCCGTATGCCGCGGACCGGAGGCGGTCGGAATCGAAGGGCGTGGCGCCGGTGAGGAGTTCGTAGAGCAGAACGCCGATCGCGTAGACGTCGGTGCGCGTGTCGATGTCGTCGGCGGATTGGCCGGCCTGCTCGGGGCTCATGTACTCGGGCGTGCCGATCAGTTGCCGGAACTCGGTGAAGATCGTTTTCTCGGTGAGGCGGGCGCTGGTGGCCTTGGCGATGCCGAAGTCGATGATCTTGGGGACGATCTTCCCGTCGATCCGCGCGACCAGCACGTTGCTCGGCTTGATATCGCGGTGGATGACGCCCTTCTGGTGGGCGTGCTGGAGCGCATCGCAGACAATCGCGACGATTTCGAGCCGTTCGCGGATTCCCAGTTTCTCGTCATCGCAGAATTTTGTCGCCGGCTCGCCCTTCACCAACTCCATCACGAAGTACGGGCGGCCGGTCGCTGTCGCGCCGGCATCGAACACCTTTGCGATGTTCGGGTGGTCCATGAGCGCGAGTGCCTGGCGCTCGGCCTCGAAGCGGGCGACCACCTGCTTGGTATCCATCCCGAGCTTGATCACCTTGAGCGCGACGCGCCGGCGGACGGGCCTTTCCTGTTCGGCCTCGTAAACGACGCCGAAGCCGCCCTCGCCGATGCGGGAGAGCAGGCGGTAGTTGCCGATGCGGTCGCCATCTGAATCGGAGGGCGCACCGGCGTCTGCCGCGGCACGGATGTCTTCCGCGAGCGATTCGACCGGCATCGGAGCCTCGGCGCCACGAAGAAGCAGCATCACCACTTCGCGGAGTTTCGGGTCGTCGGCGCAGGCCTTGGCGATGGCCTCTTCGCGTGCCGCGAGGCCGAGATCGCGGACCTCGAAAAAGATCTCGCCCGCCCGCGCCAGGCGCGCCGCGTCCTCCGATTCGCCAGCGCCCGTCCCGCTCATCGCGCCTCTCCCATCATCTTTCCCGCAAGCCACGCACGCGCCAACTCCCAGTCGCGGTCGGCCGTCATCCGCGAGACGCCCAGCACCGTCGCCATCTGCTCGGGCGTCATGCCGCCAAAGAGCCTCATCTCGGCGACCCGGGCCGCCCGCGGGCTGAGGGCCGCAAACTCGGCGAGCAGTTCGTGCAATTCGAGCACCAGCACTTCGCGAGAATCATCACTCGCCGCGGCAACGCCCGAGATGCTCACCCGCTGCCCCTCGCCCCCGCGCTTCACCGCGCCTTTCTTCCGCGCGTGATCGACCAGCACCTGCCTCATGGCCGTTGCGGCGACGGCCATGAAGTGCTCGCGTTCCCACCGCCGCCCCCCGCTCGTCCCGGGCCCAACCATCTTCATGAACGCTTCGTGCACCAGCGCCGTCGGCTGGAGCGTGTGCGAGCGTCCCCCACCGTCGCGATGCTTGTTCAGGTAACTGCCCGCGAGTGCTTTCAACTCCGCATACACGAGCGGCAAGAGCTCGGCCATGGACCGTTCGTCACCACCCGCGGCATTGGAAAGCAGTTCGCCCACATCTGGCCGCGGACACAGCGGCCGCATCCATCCTATCTGAACTTCGCACGGTGCTCTCATGCCCCATCCACGCGTTCGGATGGCCTATTTCTCGCTCCCGGGGCCGGTTTTTCAAAAATTGACTGTTTCGTGTGATTTCCGTGCGGCCGCCGCGTGGGAGGCATTGGAGGCCCCCAAAATCGGCGGGCCTTTCCCGAAGTCTGTCTTTTCAAGGGGAATCACATGCATCGCGCCCGCTCGCTCGTTCTGGCTCTCTCGCTCGCCTCTGGCCTGGCCGCTCCCGCGAGCGCCGACACACTTGTCTGCCTGATCGACGGCAATGCGCTCAAGATGGGCGGGAGCGCCACCAGCTTCTTCGGCGTCCCCTTCCGCGCTGTGCGGGATGACGTTGCCAGGACGGTGACTTTCTACATCAAGGGTAATGTCCGGTTTGACGCCGGCACGACGGTTCAGCTTCAGGTGACGGGCTCGCCGTATCCGGTGCGGGTTGTCTTCGGCAACGACGCGGAGTTCCCGGGCGGCCTGCACGTCTTTGCCGGCACGGCGGGCGCTGGCGGCGCGGGATTGCCGGGGACTGGCGGCGCGTCAACCCCGGGGCGGAAAGGCGACGGCTACTTCCACTCCGCTTGGGGCGGCTGGGGCGGGAAGTCACACTCTTGCCTCTACATCAGCAATGGAGGGGACGGGCACAATGGCTCGCCCAATTCCGGCGCCGAAGATGCGCTACCGGGCACATCCGGCAACCCGGGAAGCAACGGTGGCCTTGGGATCAATCAGAACAGCCAGCTCGGCGGTTTCGGAACCGGCGGCGGCGCGGGCTCGCCCGCTCCCATCACGAGCCGGGTGGAGATGGTGGACTACCCGAGCGGCGGTCAGGGTGGAAACGGCGGCATTTTTAGCGGCACCAATGGCGCCGATGGAGAAGCCGGACGCGCCGGCCCGGACCAGAACCCGTCCGCCAGCGGCGGCCAAGGCGGCGACGCCGCGCTCGCGCGAAACCCGCTGAACTTCTCGCTCTACCCGATTCTTGTTTCCGGAAACGGAGGTGGAAGTGGTGCCGGCGGAGGTGGCGGCGCGCCCGGAAATGGCGGAGAGGGAGGGTCATCGGGAGGTGCCGGAGGCGGTGGCGGTTCGACCAATTGTGAAGATGGCGGCGATGGCGGAGATGGAGGCACGGGGGGCGGTGGTCAGCCGGGCGGAAACGGCGGCGCCGGCGGAAATGGGAATTACGGTGGTGCCGGTGGCGGCGCGATCGAAATCACCGCGCTCGGTCGGCTCACCATTTCTTCCGGCAACTTCGACGCGCAGGGACAATCGGCAGCCGCCTCGCGCATCGCCGGCTCGCCCGGCACCGCGGGCCTGGGTGGTTACAACGGCGGCGCGGGTTCGCCCGGCCAGCACGTCAACAGCCCTGCGGGCGATGGCGGTGCGGGCGGGAGAGGGGGTCACGGCGGCGTGAGCGGGAATGGTGGAAACGGAGGCGCGGGCGGTCTTGGAACCGGCGGTTCGGGCGGCACAATCTTCTTTTCAGCGACGGAGCTGAATGTTTCGGGCACGTACAAGGTTTCGGGCGGCACCAACGGCCTCGGGCTCGGGCGCTCTGACTCGGGACGCGCGATTGTCTCGTACAGCCACATAAATACCGGGACCATCAGCGCCAACCTCGCACAGGACAACGGCCCGCTGCTCACGCTGCCCGGACCGGCGCCGGAGGCGCAGGCCGCGTCGCCATATATCTACGGCGGCCCCACCGTGCCGTACATCGCGGGGCTGGAAGGCGGCGCGGCGATCGGCGGCATCGTTCCGAACCTGACACCCGCCATGGTTCTGGGAGCGGAGAGCGTTCCGGCCAACACGGTCGCGGCGATGGTGCTCGTGGAAACGGAATTGCCGGGGATCGTGTACGACCGGTCGAAGTACCGCGCGCTGCTGTTTCTCAACATGGCGCCGAGCACGACCGTGCAGTTGTTCTCCATGGGCCTGGGCGGAACCCAGCATTCATCGTTGCTCAGAACGTTTGGATGGGCGAACGATCCGCGGTTTAACGACGTGACGGTTCAGCCGCAGACCATCACGTCGCTCGGCAACTCCGTGTACATGACTCTGGTGCCGGCGGGTCAGCTCAATCAGCACATCGCGAAGATGCGCATCGTGACGCCATCGCCGACGCCGAGCGCCGAGGACGAGATCAGCAAGGAAACGACGGACTTTGGAGTTGGTTTCGGGCGGATGATGACGCTGCAGAAGCGGGTGTGCACCGGGGACTTCAACAACGACGGCATGGTGGATGATGCCGACTTCCAGATCTTCGTGGTCGGCTACAACATCCTGGACTGTGCCGACGGTTCGATGCCGGCGGGGTGCCCGGCGGATATCACGCGGGATGGATTTGTGGACGACACGGACTTCAGCAGGTTTGTGGTGGCGTACGACGCGCTGATCTGCCCGTAAGCCGTCTCGATGAATGGCGATGGTGTGTCGCGGATGGAACACGAGTACGAGCCGGGCCGGTCCGCAAGGGCCGGCTCGGTTGTGTTTGCTCGCGCGAATGCACAAGGCCTGCCCATGTCGCCGCGCTGTTCAACGGTCTGATTTGATGAAAAAAGTCGCCTTTCGCCGTATTTCTAGAGATTCATGTGATCGCATCGAAGCGGCTGCGTGGATACTCATGAGGTAGTGCCCACCTGCCGCATCGCGCGGCCGGCACCGTCCTGTCTTCCAGCCCGGCCCCCACCTTCCGGCGGCCCGACTAAGGGGATCATCAATGGCTCGCACACTCACTCGCACACTCACTCGCGCTCTGGCCTGCACACTCCTCGCCGGTTTCGCGCTGCCTTGCCGGGCCCAGGTCGCCACCATCATCGTCAACGGCAACGCCCGCACCATCAATGGCGACGCTTCCGTCTTCAACGGTGTTGGATTTCGTTCCGTTCGCGACGATGCCGCCAAGACCATCACGTTCTACTTCAAGGGAAACCTGAAAGTTGACCTTCCATTCCCCATGCGGTTTGTGGTTCAGAACGCGGACTACCCCGTCCGCTTCATCGTCGGCAACGACGCCGAGTTCCCGGGTGGCCTGCAACTTGTCGCGAGCGGCACCGCCGGTGCCGGCGCAGCAGGCGCCGCGGGTCAGGGCGGCGCAGTCTCGATCGGCCTCAATGGCGACGACATTGGGTCGGCACCCGCAGGTGGCGAGGGCGGAAGTGCCAACTGCCTCAATATTGTGAGCTATGCGCAGAACGGGGAGGATGGATACCCCACCTACAGCGCCGACAACCCGCAACCGGGAAAGCCAGGCGCCGCAGGAGGCGACGGCGGCCTTGGCATCAACCAACCCGCCCTGAATGGCGGCAACGGCCTGGGCGGCAGCGCCGGAGCGGGCGGTCCAGAGAAAGCACGTGTTTCTGTAGAGGGGGTTGCTTCGGGCGGTGAGGCTGGGAGTTTCGGGTATTACATCGGCTCCAACGGCGGAAATGGACAAGGCGGCTATTTCGGACCACATCAGAATCCCTCGAATCCGGGCGGCAACGGCGGCGACGCGACCAATCCCTTCAACCCGTTGAAGAACTCGCTCTCCGCCATCCTGATCGCCGGCAACGGCGGCGGAGGTGGAGCAGGAGGCGGAGGAGGGGGCCCAGGCAACGGCGGCGAGGGCGGCACTCGAGGCGGCGCAGGCGGAGGTGGCGGCTCAACGTCGTGCGACAACGGCGGCAGAGGGGGAAATGGGGGCACCGCAGGCGGCGGTCGCCCCGGCGGCAACAGCGGCGCGGGCGGAAACGGACAGCCCGGCGGGGCCGGCGGCGGCGCGATCGAGTTCACCGCACTCGGCAAGTTGACCGTTGGCAGCGGTGCGTTTGATGCGTCCGGCCAGAGCGCCTCGGGCACGCGGAACTCGGGAACAGCCGGACTGCCCGGAACATTCGGCTACGGCGGCGGGCCTGGTCAACCGGGCCAGAAGGTGAACACACCAGCAGGCAACGGTGGCAACGGCGGCAATGGCGGCAACGGCGGCAATAGCGGAAGTGGCGGCGATGGTGGAACCGGCGGTCTGGGAACGGGCGGATCGGGCGGCACGATCTTCCTCTCCGCGACGGAAATGAATGTCACTGCGTCGTACACCGTGCTAGGCGGTTCGAACACCGCGGGGCTGCCGCCGGCGGATACAGGGCGCATGGTTGTTTCGTACAACCACGCAATCGCCGGGCAGTTCAGCGCCAATCCAGAGACCAACAACGGACCGTTGCTCACGCTGCCGGGTATGGTGCCCGAGGCCTCGCAGGCTTCGCCCTACGTCAGCGGAGGCCCGACCGTCCCGTACATCGCCGGGCTGGCGGGTGGTGCGGCGGTGGCGGGCGTGATCCCGGGCTTGAGAGCCACAACACTCGTGAACCCCGCGTCGCTGCCTCCGAACACGGTTGCGGCGCTTCTGATGCTGAACACCGATGTTCCCGGCATCACCTACGACAAGAACAAGTACTGCGCCCTGCTGTTCCTCAACTACAACCCGAGCCCGGAGTCTCAGCTCCTGTTCATGGGTGTCGGCGGGGCTCAGTACGCAAACGCTCTCAATACCTATGGCTGGGCGAATGACGCTCGTTTCGGTGGAACCTTCGGACCGCAGATCATCCAGGTGCTGGGCGATGCGGTGTATGTCACGCTCGTTCCGGTCGCGCAACCTAATCAGAACGTGGCGAGGGTCGGCGGCTACTTCCGCAATGCCACGAACACAGATGTTGAGTTGCTCATCGCCGACAGCACCGCGTTCGGCGTGGGGACGAGCAAGATGCTGACGGTGCAGCGGAAGGTGTGCGTCGGCGACTTCAATGGCGACGGTGTGGTGGATGATGCCGATTTCTCGATCTTCGTTGTTGGGTACAACATTCTCGACTGTGCCGACGGTTCGATGCCGGCGGGCTGCCCGGCGGACATCACGAGGGATGGGTTTGTGGATGACACGGACTTTTCGAAGTTTGTGGTGGGGTATGACGCCTTGGTGTGTCCGTGAGGAGAGGTGTCGGGGTGTGAAGGGGCAGAGGGGCAGAGGGGCAGAGGGGCAGAGGGGCAGAGGGGCAGAGGGTATAGAAACGAAAGACCCGGGCCGACGCGAGAGCGACGGCCCGGGTCTATTCCGGGATTTGGGACTGTCGCCACGGAGCGTTTAGCGGGCGGCTGCCGCGGCCTGGGAGGTGGGCTGGGATGCGAGGCCCTTGGCGAGGACGAGTTGGAGGGCGGTCTTGCGGTCGAGGGGGGAGAGAGATGTGTCGGCGTCGAGGTGGCTGATTACTTTGGCGGCGTCGCGGCTCGTACAACGCCCTGGTCTGCGACGACCCGGCCGTGCCCGCCGGCTGTCCGTCGGACTTCAACCGCGACCAGTTGGTGGAGGACGCGGACTTTTCGATCTTTGTCGTCGCGTACAACGCATTGCTCTGCCCGTAGAGGTGCGCTGGTGGGCAGGGACCGACAGGGTGGGCTTGAGACCCTGCCGGCGGCCGCGAGAGCCGCCGGCCCGACCGGTTTCTGACGGGACGGACTCCCCCGGTTGGGAGAATTCTTTCCCAGCGGATTTCGGCGGTATCAGGGAAAAGGACCTGGCGCGCCCCGCGCACAATTCGTGTTTGGAGTGGGGCGATTTTTCGACGAGACGGTCACGATTGGCGGCAGTCGCCGCGAAAAAGAGTTTCTTGAATTGAGCCGGACGTGGTAGCCTGGCCGAATCCCCCGGCGGCGGGTGAACCAGAGGAGATTGCGATGAAGTGCTTCGGTCGAACGGTCCTGACGTCCCTTTGGCTCCTTGCCGGGTTGGTCGAACCGTGAGCCGGGCGATTTCGTGGCCCGGCAGAACGGAGAATCACCGTGAGACGTTGCATTCTGACACTCTTGACGTTGCTTCTGAGCGCAGGCCTCGCCAACGCCCAGACCATCGAGGCCGGACCGTTTCCTCACGCCACGAACGGCTTGGCGTACTACCGGCTCACCCCCTCCACTTGGGATCAAGCGCAGGCATTTGCCCAGGCGCGGGGCGGAAATCTCGCGAAGATCCTGAACCAGAACGACAATCAGTTTCTCCTCACCTCGCTTGTGCTCCCCGGAAACGCCCCCGCTTGGATCGGGCTTCAAGGTTATTTTATTACGGGAAATGGCTGGATCTGGGCTGATGGGACACCACCGACCTACTTGCCGTGGGCGAATGGCGCGCCGTTGTACTCCCTTCACCCCACCTTTGGGGTCATGCAGCTCGACGGGCTTTGGCACGACGAGCTCGATCCCAATGTTCCTCACAAGAGCATCATTGAGGTCCCTCGCGTTTCCATCGCCGGGCTTGTCAACGGGTCCTTTGAACTCCCCGCTGCCGCCCCGGGCGGCTTTGTGAACGGATCGATCAACGGTTGGTCCGGGCCCACAGGCCAGGTCTTCTGGCACGGCGTCACCGCCCAGGCGGCACTCCCGCCGCTGGTCGATGGCTCACAGGCCGCGTTTGTCAACAACTTCGCCGGCGGCGGCGGAACGCCCACCAGCAACGCCATCTGCCAGCAACTCACCGACGTCCTCGAACGCGACGTGGCGTACACCTTTTCCGCGTTTTTCGGCTGGCGCAACGACAACGGCGAATCCACGGGCTCCATCGAACTGTGGGCCGGCGGAACGGTCTCGCAAGGCTCGGTCAGCGGCGGCACACTTCTCGCCTCGAAGAGCGTCAAGTTGACCAAGGGCCAGTTCGTGCCCGCCTCCGTCACGTTCCTCTCCGTCTCGCCCTGGGATCATCTGGGCGAGAAGATTTCGGTCCGGCTTGTCGGCACGCCCGTGGCCAACGCTTTCGCGCAGACCAACTTCGACGCGGCCAAACTCAGCAGGTCCAAAGTCACCGTCTGCCCCGGCGATCTCAACAGCAACGGCGCAGTCTCCGACGACGATTTCGCCATCTTCGTCGTCGCCTACAACGCCCTGCTCTGCCCCGACGCTCCCGCCGATTGCGCCGGCGATTTCAATCACGACGGTGTAGTGGACGACGCCGATTTCATCGTCTTCCAGGTGGGTTACGACAATCTCCTCTGCCCGATCGAGCTGCGGTACGTCTCGCAGAGCCGCTCTGTCTCGGCGAGCGCAAGCTGCGGCGGCCAGGGCTTCAGTGCTCCGGATTTCGGGACGTTCAACAAGTCCGCGAGCGTCTCGTGCCAGAACGGCAGCGCCGGCGCATCGCAGAATTCGACGCTCGGTGCCGCGGCCATCTCGCTCACCCACAACGCCCAGGCCGGCGGAATGGGCGGCCCCAGTTCCAACTCGAGTTTCTCGGTCACATTCGACCTTGATTCCGATTACTTCCCGTATTTCTCCTTGAACACTGTCTTGGATTGCTGCCAGGTCACGGGCTCCTTCACCGGCCCGGGAATCAACATCGACTTTGGTTCCGGGGGCTCCTTCGAGGGCGTCCTGCAACGGGGCCGCTACACGATCTCCAACAGTTGCCACGGCGGGGGCGGACTCGGCGGCGGCGGCGGCATGACGGTCAACTTCCAGGTCACGCCCTGAGTGTTTGCTCGATCAAAGCCGGGCCGGCGTGCGATCGCCGGCCCGTTTCTGCTGGAGCTGAGTGCGTCTTGTTGTGATGAGCGATCTCTCGCCTGCGCGAGAGATTTTTTCAGCACTCGCTGATGCTGACGGCGACGGCGAGGCCGCCCTCGGCGGTTTCTTTGTATTTGTGGCTCATGTCCTTGGCGGTCTGCCACATGGTGGCGATGACCTGATCGAGCGAGACCTTGGCGTTGGCGGGGTCGCTCTCGAGGGCGACGTTGGCGGCGGTGATGGCCTTGACGGCGCCCATGGTGTTGCGTTCGATGCAGGGGATTTGCACCAGGCCGCCGATGGGGTCGCAGGTCATGCCGAGGTGATGTTCCATGGCGATCTCGGCGGCCATGAGGACCTGGGCGGGCGTGCCGCCGAGGATTTGGGTGAGGCCGGCGGCGGCCATGGCGCTCGAGACGCCGATCTCGGCCTGGCACCCCCCCATCGCCGCGGAGATGGTGGCGCCCTTTTTGAAGAGGCTGCCGACTTCTGCGGCGGCAAGGAGGAAATCAATGGTGGCGTCGTCGGACATGTTCTTGAAGCAGCGGGCGTACATCATGACGGCGGGGATGACGCCGGCTGCGCCGTTGGTGGGCGCGGTGACGACGCGACCGAAGCAGGCGTTTTCTTCGTTGACGGCGAGGGCGAAGGCGCTGACCCACTTCAGGATGGACTCGAAATCGCGGGCGCTAACGGTGACGGCGCCGGTCCATTCGATGAGGTCGCGCGGGCGGGCGCCGGCGAGGAGCTTGTTGCTGAGGCGGGCGGCGCGGCGGACGACGTTGAGGCCGCCGGGAAGCGTGCCTTCGGTGTTGCAGCCACGCCAGATGCAGGCGTTCATCTCGTGCCAGATGTTGAGGAGGCCGGAGCGGATTTCGGCGTCGGAGCGCCAGGAGCGCTCGTTGCGCATGACGATCTCGGGGATAGAGCACTTTTGCTCGGCCGCGTAACGGAGGAGGTCTGCAGCGGATGAGATCGGGAATGGGAGTTGCGTCGCGTGGCTGCCGCTGGGAGATTCGTGCTCCTGGACGACGAAGCCGCCTCCGACGGAGTAGTAGGTTTCTGAGATGATGGAGGAATCGTCGAGGGTGGCGGTGAAGGTGATTCCGTTTGCGTGGAAGGGAAGGGCGGTATCGGTGTGGAAGAGGAGGTCGCGGGCGAAATCGAAGTCGATGGCGGATTTGTCCGGGAGCTGGATGATGCCGCGGGACTTGATTTCTTCGACGCGGTCGGCGAGGTCTTCGACCTTGCAGGTGACGGGGTCTTCGCCGGAGAGGGCGAGGATGACGGCGAGGTCGGTGCCGTGGCCCTTGCCGGTCTTGGCGAGGGAGCCGTATAGATCGGTTCGGATGCGCCGGACGCGGGAGAGGGAGGCGCGGGATTCGACGGCGCCGAGGAAGCGCTGGGCGGCGCGCCACGGACCCATGGTGTGGCTGGAGGAGGGGCCGACGCCGATCTTGAAGATATCGAACGCGGAGATGGATTCCATGGACGCCTGATTGTTGGTACGGGCGCCCAAGCGTCCTTGATCGCTCGCGGGGTCGATGGTTTCGAGCATGGCGGGAAGGGTAACCGATATGCGGGGCATGCTTTCCAAACGAGGCGGCGAGATTCTGTTTCTGGCGATGCTGACGCTGGTAATCGCGGCAGTGTGCGGGATGGTGATGTCGATCGCCTGGTTTGGGGTGGACGGGAGGCTGCTTTCGCGGAGTGTGCGGGCGATGGCGCTGGGATGGGTGGCGGGGTTTCCTGTGGTGTTGCTGGTCTCGGGGGTTTTGCGGCGGGTGGCGGGTCGATTTGTGGGGTGAGAAAGATTCATCCCTCAGTTCGCGGAGAGCGCGGAGAAAACCCGGGCGGTGGCTCTGGGAGGCGGGCGACAACCCTGGCTGAAAGATTTGTCGGAATGCCACCGATCCACAGGGCCGGCATCGGTGGAGTATGAAAATCATTCTTTGGATGGCCGCGGTGCTGGCGGTCGTCATATCGGCCGGTTGCGCATCGAGCGCGGGCCGGTCGGCGGATCTGAAGGCGATCTATGAGGAATCGGCTCAGAAGATCGGGGATGAGCGTAATCCGGTGATCGTGATCCCGGGGATCCTGGGCTCGACCCTGAAGGAAAAGGGGACAGGGCGGATCGTGTGGGGCGCGTTCACGTACGGGGCGGTGGATACGGACAATCCGGAAGGGGCGCGGACCTTTGCGCTGCCGATGGAGCGCGGGGTGGCGCTGGATCAGCTGCGCGATGAAGTGGAGCCCGACGGGGTGCTGGAGTCGCTGGAGGCGAATGTCGGGCTGCTGAAGGTGAACGCGCTCGAGCCGTACAAGGGGATCATCCGATCGCTGGCGGCGGGGCGGTATGTGGATCGCGATCTGTCGCGGGCACGGAAGCAGGATGCGGGGGGACCGGTCGACTACGCGGGGCTGCACTACACGTGCTTCCAATTTGACTACGACTGGAGGCGCGACATTTCGGAGAGCGCCGTGCGGCTGGACAGGCTGGTGCGTGACGCGGCGGATCTTGCCGCAACGGCGCGCGGGAACGGGAAGCCGGCGAAGGTGGACATCGTGGCGCACTCGATGGGCGGGCTGGTGGCGCTCTATTACCTGCGGTATGGCGCGCATCCGCTGCCGGATGACGGCACGGTGCCGGAGCCCAATTGGGAAGGGGCGAGGTACATCGACCGGCTAATCATCGTCGGGACGCCGAACGCCGGGTCGGTGCTGGCGCTGCGGCAGATGGTGGAGGGTGTTTCGTACTCGCCGATCACTCCCACGTACCGGGCGGCTCTCCTGGGGAGCATGCCGTCCATATACGAGTTGTTGCCGCGGACGAGGCATGCGCGGGTGGTGGATTCCGGGACCAGGGAGGCGGTTGATCTGTACGAGGTGGCGACGTGGGAGAAGTACGGCTGGGGGCTGGCGGATCCGAGGCAGGATGAGTACTTGAAGTGGCTTCTTCCGGATATCGGAACGCGGGAAGAGCGGCGGGCGATCGCGCTGGATGAACTGGGCAAGTGCCTTGCGCGGGCGAGACAATTACACGCGGCGCTTGATCGGCCGATGCCGAGGGATGTGCCAGCGCACATCCACCTGATCGCGGGGGACACGATCGCAACTCCGAGCGTGATCGCGGTGAGCCCGGACGGGCGGCTCAGAGTCGTTGAAAACGCGCCGGGGGATGGGACGGTGACACGCGCGAGCGCGCTGATGGACGAGCGGACGGGCGTGGCGTGGCGGGCGCGGCTGGATTCGCCGATCCGGTGGTCGAGCGTGCGGTTCCTGCAGGGCGATCACATCGAATTGACGGGCAACGCACCGTTCACGGATGATTTGCTGTATTTACTGCTGGAGGAGCCGCGGGAGGAGGAGCGGCTCACCAGCGCGCGGACAATGACTCTCCGCTCGGCGGTGTCGAGGAACAGGTAGGGCGCCGGGTATTCAGGTGAGAAGCAGCGACGGGGCAGGGCACAATCCCCGGCTCCGGCGGATTCCGAACGCCGGCTTGGATGCAAACCCCGCTATTCTGACGTCATGCGGGAGGATGAACTGCTTGCGAAGATTGCAGATCGCTCGAGCGGGCTGGCGGGGCGGTTCGGGCAGGTGGTGATTGGACCCGGGGATGACTGTGCTGTCGTACGGGTCGGGCGGCAGGAAATGCTTCTGACAGTTGATCAGGTTGTGGAGGGAAGGCACTTCCGCGCCGGGACGTCTCTCGATCTGGTGGCACGCAAGGCGGTGGCGCGATCGGTCTCGGACATTGCGGCAATGGCGGGGACTCCGGTGTGCATTGTGGCGACCGCGGCGCTGCGCCCGGGCATGAAGCAGGAAGAGGCGGAGGAGCTGTACCTGGCGCTCAAGCAGTGGGCGGGGCGCTGGGGCTGCCCGCTGGTCGGCGGGGACACCGCGTCGCTGCCCCGCGCGGAGGACCCGATGGTGCTGACGGTGACGGCGATGGGGCTGCCGCACGAGAAGCGTGGGTCGGTGCTGCGGTCGGGTGCGCGGGAGGGCGACGGGGTGTATGTGACGGGCGTGCTTGGCGCGACGTTCGATGGGGCGACGGGGCTGGGGAAGCACCTGATGTTTGAGCCGCGGATTAGGGAGGCGCGGTGGCTCGCCGACACGCTGGGCGATCGACTGCACGCGATGATGGACTTGTCGGATGGACTGGGGAGAGATGCGGGCCGAATGGCGCGGGCGTCTGGGATTCGGATAGAGATCGATGCCGCGGATATTCCGAGAGCGCCGGGCGCGGGCGATTGGAAGCGGGCGGCGGGCGAGGGCGAGGATTATGAGTTGGTGTTTGCGGCCGAGGGCGAAGTGGCCGCCCGGGCTGACAATGGCCTTTCGGTCACAAGGATTGGCAGGGTGTTGTCGGGCGCTGGATGCGTTGTGATGGACGGGGCGGATGCGGTGGATGCGACGAGGCTTGGATGGGAGCACTCTTAGAGCAGCAGAAAGAGACGGCAAAGCTGCAAAGCCGCAGAGCCGCAAAGCGGAGGGGATTGCGGCAACGTGTTGGCTGGGGCCAATGATCTGTAGATGCCGGGAACGACAAGAGAAAGCACGGGAACGGAATACACGCTTTCGCTTGCGGGCGGACTGGCCGGGACTCTGCGCGCGGGCGATGTCGTCCGGCTGGAAGGAGAACTGGGCGCGGGCAAGACGACGTTCGTGCGCGGGGTGGCGACGGCGCTTGGGGTCGCGCCGGGACTCGTCAGCAGCCCGACCTTTGTGATGGTGAACGAATATCCGGTGGCACGAGAGGTTCGTGGGGTGCGGCGGGTTGTGCATGTCGATGCGTACCGGCTGCGGTCGCAGGAGGACTTGGAAGGGCTTGGGTGGGATCGGTTCATGGCGGATGGGAGAGCGAGTGAGGACGCCGTGGTGCTGATCGAATGGCCGGGACGGATCGAAGGGGCGCTCGGCGCAGGGGCGGTCCGAGTCGGGATGTTGGATGTGGGCGAGGGGCTGCGGCAGATCGGGATTGAGTGGCCGGAGGAGATGCATGGGCGGCCGGGCGTGGCGGAGATGCTGGAGCGCGGGCCGGTGAGGTGCCCGGTGAGCGGGGTCTGGGTCGAGCCGACTCGGGCGACGTATCCGTTCGCCGGCGAACGGGAGAAGATGGCGGACTTGAACCGTTGGTTCACCGGCCGCTACAAGGTGAGCCGGGAGGCGGGGGAAGAGGACTTTCGCGACGAGCAGAGCGGGTGACGCGTTGGCGTTTGCCAAGAACGACAGGTAATCTGGTTCCGGGCCTCCCTTGGCGCCCGAGTGAATTGAGAGCACTCTTCCCCCAACCCTTGCTCCCATCAGGGAGGGGGCTTCCGAAGGCAGACGCACCAGCACGCCGGTCTCTACGATAGAGGCATGATGCAAGACCTCTTTGTGTGCGGAACACTCACGCTGGGCGCGACGGGGGGCGGGGGATTGTGGGGGCTGTTCGTCCAGTCGTTCGATGCGTTCACGGTGCTGCTCTTGTCGGGTTCGCTGGTGGCGGTGGCGATCATCGTGCGCTGCCTGATCGATGTGCGGGAGAGGAAGATCCTGCCCGAGGCAAGCGTCGGACGGATTACCGACCTTGTGAAGGCCGGTCGCGAGGAGGACCTGCGGGCGTTCGTGAAGACCGATGAGAGCTTTCCGTCGCGGGTATTGCGGCAGGTGCTCGATTCGAACCGGAAGCGTGACCGGATCGGTATCCGGGAGACGGCGGAGATCGCGGCGAGCGAAGAGTCGTCGCGGTGGTTCCGGGCGATTGAGCCGCTGAACGTGGTCGGCAACCTTGGGCCGCTGGTCGGGCTGGCGGGAACGGTGTGGGGGATGATCCTGGCGTTCACGTCGCTGGGCGAATCGGGCGGGCAGGCGGGGCCGGGCGATCTGTCGCAGGGCATCAGCAAGGCGCTCTTTCACACGTTGCTGGGTCTGACGCTGGCGATTCCGTGTTTGCTTGTGTTCGGTTTTTACCGGTCGATCGTGGACCGGATCTGCACGCGGGGGATGCTGGTCTGCTCGCAGTTGGTCGAGATGCTGCCGGCGACGGATGACGAGGGGGGCGTGATCGAATCGCGGGTGGAGGCCAAGCCGGTATCGCGGGTGGCGGCAACCGTTTGAAGGCATTCACCGCAGAGTCACTGGGGCACTTAGAAGACGGCAAAGCGGCAAAGCGGCAAAGCGGACAGGATTGTGAACGGCAATGCGGATTCGGCGGCACAGGATTGGCGGGCATACGGCGCACGTGAACGTGACGCCGCTGATCGACGTGGTGATGTGCCTGATCATCTTCTACCTGATGGTCGGGCATCTTGCGGCTGGGCGATCGAGCAGCGTTGAATTGCCGAATTCGACGAATGGGCGGCCGGCGGACAAGGCGGGGCCGATCGTGATCAACATCGTGCCGGGGGTGAACGAGGGTGATGAACCGATCCTGCTCCTCGGCGAGGAGCGGGTGCTGATGCGGGGGCTCGAGAAGATCCTGAAGGAGCGGTCGGCGCTCTCTCCGGACACGGAGGTGCAGATTCGGGCCGATCGGCGGCTTGGGTACGGGAAGGTGGCGCCGGTGCTGTCGGCCTGCCGCGATGCGGGGCTCTTGAGCGTGAAGCTTGTGGCGCACAAGGGTCCGGTCGGCGGACCGGCTGGGGCGGGTGGGACGCCATGAGTTCGCAGCGGGCGCACGCATTTCGGAGGCGGAACGCGCTGGCGGTGCACGAGGAGCAGTCCACGCCGAACATGACACCGATGGTGGATGTCGTCATGGTGATCCTGGTGTTCTTCATGGCGAGCGCGAGCGTGCTGGGGCCGGAGTGGCTGCTGAAGACGGCGCTGCCGCCGAGCAAGCCCCGGGTGGTGACGGTGCCGTCGGAGATGACGCGGGTTGAACTGCTTCTCACGAGCAAGGACGGCAAGGAAGCGCTGGTGACGACGCGGTCGCAGTCAAAGATTCCGACGCTGGTGGAAGCCCCGCTGGATCAACTGGCGAGTTGGCTGACGGCGGTGACGGGCGGTCAGTCGGCGAAGGACCTGGCGATCGTGGTTCGGCCGCGGGAGAACGTGCCGTACGAGGCGGTGGTTCGGGTGCACTCGGAATGCGCGAAGATCGGCGTGGAGAAGATCGGAATACTGGACCCGAACAAGCAGTGACGGGAAATAGGACCGATGGGTCCTGTGGGTCCCATGGAACCGGTTGCATTTCTACTTTGCCGCCACGGCGAAGAGTTGCAGGCGGTGGACGGTGAGTTGAAGGCCCCGCTGCTTGCAGAGACGTTCGCAGAGGGCGCGGAGTTCGGGAATCTCGATGGTCTCGGCCTCGCCGGTATCGCTGCGGATGAGGATGTCGCAGGCCTTGGTGCCGAAGACGACCTGGTAGCGGCCGGCGTCGTCGTCGTCGAAGAGGACGCGCTGGATGATTCCGGCCTCCTGCATGAGCTTGAGTGTGCGGTAGACGGTGGCCTTGGAGACGCGGAAGCCCTCGGACTTGAGCGAGGCGATCAGTTCGTCGGCGTGGAAGAGGCCGTGCTGGCGCATGACCGAGTCGAGGATCTGGGCGCGTTCGAGGGTGTACTTGAGGCCCGCTCCCTTGAGGGTGCGCCGGAAGATGGCGCAGACGGGCTCGATGACGGACAGGTTGTCCAGATTCTGGAGGGAAGGGGGAGCGGAGAGCGATTTGGACCCCGGCATGGTTTATCCTACGCGCAGCGAGCATGAGCACGGCGTTGGCGAAACAATCGGAATTTGCGTGGACGCGGGGGCGGGTAGCGCTGCTGGCGGCGGCCGGATTTGTCGTATTGGCGTGGGCGATTGCCTCGATCGGCGGGCCGCTGACGCCGTTGCAGGCGAGCGCGGCGGTGACGTACTGGATTCTGGTCTCGTCGTGGGCGCCGGCGCTGTACATCATGTCAGGGATCGGGCTGGGGCGGGCGGCGCTGAGGTTCTTTGCGGGGGCGAAGGAGCGATGGGCGATTCAGGCGGCGGTCGGGCTGTCGATCCAACTGACGGTTGGGCATGCGATCAACTGCGCGGGAGTGTGGCTGCCGGGGGTGGCGTGGAATCTGGTTTCGCTCGTGCCGGGAGTTGTCGGGCTTGCACTGCTCGTGACGTCGCTGCGCACGGGCGATGCGAGCGGCGGCGAACGGCACGTGCGTCCGGGGGCCTGGATGCTCGGGCTTGCGGCCGGCGGATTGGCGCTGGCGGTGATGGTGGTTGCGGCGTGCGAGGCTCCGGGGGTGTTGTGGGCGAGCGAGTTCGGCGGATTTGATGTGCTGAGCTATCACCTCCAGTTGCCCAGAGAATGGCTGGAGATGGGGCGGCTGTCGCCGGTGACGCACAATGTGTATTCGTACCTGCCGTCGTACTTCGAGAGTGCGTTTCTGACGCTGCAGTTGTGGACGTTCGCACCGAGAACAACGGCGGACAGCGTCAGCGGGATTCTGGCGGGGGATGGATGGCGTGCGCTTTCGTGCCAGATGCTGCATGTGGGGTTTGGGGTCGTGGCGGCATGGATGGTTGCGGCGGGCACGCGGGAGTTGGTGGCGCGCACGGAGATTGATGGCGAGGCGGGCGATTTGACGGGAGTGGATGCCGCGGTGCCCTTGATTTCGTTCGGGGCTCGTCATCGGACGTCGGGGACGGGATGGATTGGCGCGGCGTGCTTTTTGAGCGTGCCGTGGGTGGTGGTTGTGGGGTCGATGGCGTACAACGAGTTAGCGATGTGCGCTTTGTTCGCGGGAGCGATGGTTGTGGCATGTGATCGCGGGCTGACGGCGATTGCGCGCGGCGTGCTCGCCGGTTGGCTGCTCGGAGTGGCGTGCGGGCTCAAGCCGACCGCGATTGTGCTGGCGGCGCCGGCGACGGGCGTGGCGCTTCTGTGGTTCAGTCCGCTTCGATCGTGGGTTGTCGTCACCGTCGCCGCGCTGGTCGCGGGCGCGGCGGCGCTGGCGCCCTGGATGATTCGAAACTGGATTGCGTGCGGGAACCCGGTGTTTCCATACGTGCACGGGCTGTTCGGCGATGCGCACTGGACGGCGGAGCAGTACGCGCGGTTTGCCGGGGCGCACCACTTCGGTGGGACGTGGGCGGATCGGCTGCGGCTGCTGTTCCTGATTGATCCGACGGATCCGGCCGGGGCGAGGCATCGGGGGATGATGCATCCGCAGTGGAGCGTGTTTTTTCCTCTCGTCGGGGTGGCGGGAGTGCTGGGGCTTGCGGTGCGGTCGGTGCATCGCGTGGCGGCGATGTTGGTGATTGGGATTCTCTTGCAGGTGGCGGCGTGGCTGACGCTGACGCACTTGCAATCGCGTTTCCTGTTGCCGCTGGCGGTGCCGGGGGCGACGGTGGTTGGCGTTGTGGGGAGCGGGTTATGGATCACCACTCGATTGACAAAGCAGGCCCACCCCCAACGCTCGCTCCCATCAGGGAGGGGGCTCCTGAGTGCCGGATTGGTGCCGGCGGCGGTGCTGTTGTGCGCGGGGTTCATGTCGATGCGATCGCTGGATGCGTTCTGGTCGGAGCGCGGCGGGAGCCCGAATCGGCTGCTGGCAGTCGGGCCGGAAGGGTTGGCCCGGCGTGATCTGCGGATCGGTGAGCGAGCGCCGGTGAAGCCGGGCGAGAAGCTGTATCTGCTCGGGGATTCGGCGGCGTTTTATTTTCCGGGGCCGCTGGTGTATCACACGACGTGGGATTCATCGCCTCTGGGAGAAATCCTGCGCGGCACGCCGAGCGGGGCCATCGCGTGGTCGGAGAAGATGCGGGAGCGCGGGATCGGGGCGGTGCTGGTGAACCCGGGGGAATTGGACCGGCTGATCGGCGCGAGTTGGTACGACCCTGCGGTGACGCTGGACGTGGTCGGCAAGTGGCTCCGGGATGGGGCGACGGTGGTGCCGACGGTTGACGAGACGGTGCTGGTGGCCCGGCCGCGGGAGGAGAAGCGATGACGGCCACCCCCACGGCGGAACAGAAGCGTCCGGGCGCGTTGAAAATCGCGGTGCAGATCGTGGGCTTTCTGATCGGCCTGGCGCTACTCGGCTGGTGTATCCGGCAGGCATTCAGCCCGGAGAATCAGAAGCAGTTGACGGCGCTCAGGGATGCGCCGGTGCATCTGATCGCGATGTTGTTCGGCGCGAGCGCGATGGTGCTGCTCTGCTCGGGGCTCAGTTTCTACTGGTCGCTGCGGCCCTTGCGGCGGCTGAACTTCTGGGATTTGCAGGCGACAAACGTGATCGCGACGCTGCTGGGGTATGTGCCGTTCAAGGCGGGGATGCTCTTTCGGATTCTGGTGCACAACCGGCGTGACCGGGTTCCGGTGGCGCTGATCGGGGCGTGGTTCGGGGCGGTATCGATCGTGATGCTGCTGACGATCGGGCCTCTCTTTGCGGCGTCGATGGCTGCCCGGGAGATCAACGCGAAATGGCTGGCGATCGCGCTCTCGACGGGGTTCTTTGGGTTCTGCTGCGTCTGCGTGCTGGCGTGGTACTTCCACGGGACGCGGGGGATGGCGATTCTGCGGGCGCTGGCGGATCGGCTGGGCGGGGCGTGGGGCCGGAGGCTGGTGCGGACGAAGTTTGTACGGACGGCGCATGGAGGATTGGACATTCTGGCGTCGCCGCTGCGGGTGGCCCTGCTTGTCGGCGTGCGGCTGGTGGATATGGCAAGCCAGGCGCTGCGGTTCTACCTGGCTGGGATGATCGTGGGGACTCCGATCGCGCTTGATACGTGCGTGCTGCTGGCGTCGATGCACTTTGTGGTGGGCGTGATCAGCCCGGCGGGGATGGTGGGAACGCGTGAGGCGGCGATCGTGGGGACGGCGACGATGCTGGGTCTGGCGAATGCGCCGGCGATGGCGGGCGTGGCACTGCTGGTGCTGGCGAGCGAGGCGGTTGTGAACTCGGTGCTGTCCGTGGCGTCGGTGATGCGGCTGGGGGTGCATCGGATGTTCGTGCCGCGGGGCACAAACACGGAGGGCCACGGAGAAACACGGAGGGAGACACGGAGAAAGACGGAGAGATAGGCGAAGAGGATTGAAGGAGAAGAAGGCATCGAGGCGTGAGGCATCGAGTCGAAGAATTTGGATGGCTTCCTTAGGATTGATTGATGCGAATTGCTTTGGCACAGATGAATCCGACGGTTGGGGATATCGCGGGCAATTGCGCGGCGATGGCGCGGATGGTCGGAAGGGCGCGCGAGGGGGGCGCGGACTGTGTTTTGTTCCCGGAGTTGTCGCTGTGCGGGTATCCGCCGCGGGATTTGCTTTTGCAGGGCGGGTTTTTGTCGGCGTGTGTGGATGCGGCGAAAGCACTGGGAGAGAAGGAGTCGGCGGGGATCACAGTTGTGTTCGGTTGCCCGTTGCCCTCGGGCGGATCGGCGGAACAGCCGAATGGAATTGCGAATTCGCTGCTGGCGTATCGCGACGGGAAGATGGTGGATTACTACGACAAGCGGCTCTTGCCGACGTACGACATCTTTGATGAGGACCGGTACTTCACGCCGGGGGATCGGACGGTGGTGATCGAGGTGAAGGGCATCAAGGTTGGGCTCACGATCTGCGAGGACTTGTGGAAGGGGGAGGACGCGGGCTTTTCATCGCGGTATTCGAGCGCGCCCGATCCGGTGGCGCAGGTTGTGAAGGCGGGGGCGCGGGTGATTCTGTCGGCTTCGGCAAGCCCGTTTGTGCTGGGGAAGAGCCCGCGGCACCGGGCGATCCTGAAGAAGCACGCGGTGAACCACGGTGTGTACGTGGCGAGCGTGAACGAGGTGGGCGGGAATGACGAGTTGATCTTCGACGGGCATGCGGCGGCGTATTCGCCGACGGGAGAGTTGATTGCCGCGGGACCGGGGTTTGAGGAGGCTGTGACGTTCTTTGATGTGGCGGAGAATGCAAGGTCGGCGACATCCCCCACTGCCCTCGCGGATCCGGTCGGCACGAAGAGCGATGAGGAGCATCTATTCCGGGCGCTGGTTCTTGGCGTCCGGGACTATTGCAGGAAGACCGGCTTCAAGAGCGCGTTGCTGGGCTTGTCGGGCGGGATCGACAGCGCGGTCACGGCGGCGATCGCGTGCGCGGCGCTCGGACCCGGGAACGTGCTGGGCGTGGCGCTGCCGGGCCCCTATTCGAGCGAGCACAGCAAGAGCGATGCGTACGACCTGGCGAAGCGGCTTGGCATGAAGTGCATCACGGTGCCGATCGCGGGGATGTTCGAGGGGGCGGTGGGCGTGATCGATCCGGCGATGACGGCGATCGAGGCGAGCAGGCTGGGTGAGAAACTGCCCGATCTGGCGGAAGAGAATCTGCAATCACGCCTGCGCGGAACGATTCTGATGGCGATCTCGAACCGGACGGGGGCGATCGTTCTGACGACGGGGAACAAGAGCGAATTGGCGGTGGGCTACTGCACGCTGTACGGAGATATGAACGGCGGGCTGGCGGTGTTGTGCGATCTGACGAAGAACTGGGTCTACCGGCTGGCGCGGTGGATGAATGAGAACGCGGCGGCGTGCGGGTTTGCGACGGCGCCGATTCCGGCGGGGAGCATCGAGAAGCCGCCGAGCGCGGAATTGAGGCCGAATCAGACGGATCAGGATTCGCTGCCGCCTTACGACGTGCTGGATGAAATTCTGAATCGGTACGTGGAGCGGCGGCAGAGCGCTGGAACGATCATCCGTGAGTGCGCCGGGCGCGAGGGGTTTGATGAGGCAACGGTGCGGAGGGTGGTACGGCTGACGGACTTATCGGAGTACAAGCGGAAGCAGGCCGCGATCGGGCTGAAGGTGACGGGAGTGGCTTTTGGATCGGGGAGGCGGATGCCGATTGCGCAGGGGTGGAAGAGTCCCTGAGGGCATGCCGCTGGACAAGCACGATATGATTCTGCTTCTGGGGGATCCGAAGGGAGCCGGACTATGACGCGAGTGATGAATGAGCCTTGCCGCTCGTTCTTTGGACGCGGTGCGGCCGCAGCGCTCGCGGTCAGCGCGGCGGCGACGCTGGCCTGGAACGCCGGGGCGGCGTGGGGCCTGCGTTACGAGGTCTCGAAAGACGGCGTGGACTGGAGCACGTCGGTGGCGGCAAACCCGGGAGAAACGGTTCAATTCCGGATGCTCTCGTACTTTGACATCGGGACAAAGATCACGACGGCGGACGGGACGGGGAATGCCCGCGCGCTGAACAGGTTCACGGGCCAGCAGCAGGTGCTGGGCATGCTGGCGGGGATTCGATCACCAACCCCGCGATCCGGCTGCTCTCGGGCGGGAGCGCGGCGATTGGCCAGGTGACGGGCAACCTGATCGGCGGGACGGGCATTACGTCGTTCGCGTCGCAACTTTTTCTCGGAGATCTTCCGAATCCGCCGGAGACCTCGGTCGCGATTCTGCGGGGCTACATCAACATCGGTCAGATTAGTACCCAGCGGATTCTGACGATTTCGAATAAGCAGTTTGGCTCGGGAAATACCGCAGGGCTGACGTTCTACCACGATGCGTCGCTCTCGAACAAGCAGTCCGGGGCGCCGGCGGCGAGCGAAGGGCCGCCCGTTCACATCAATGCAACGATTCTCGTGAGCGGCATCCCGTGCCCGCCGATCAGCTTTCAGTCGATAGATTCGAATAGCCCGGCGCAGCCCTCGGGAGTGGCAACGCTTTCTGTTTCCTCAACTGGGGGAACGGCGATTCATTGGCTGAAGGACGGCGTGCCACTGACGAACGGGGGGAGAATTTCGGGCGCTGAGACTCCGACGCTGACGATCAATCCGCCGACGGCCTCGGATGCGGGGAGCTACCGGGCGCAGGTCTCCAACGACTGCGGCAACATGAAGGTGAGCGGGCCGGCGATGCTCGAAGTGGTTTGCACGGCGGACCTTGACCGGGACGGCCTGGTCGCGGATTCGGACTTTGTGTACTTCGTGCACGCCTACGACCAGTTCCTGTGCCCGGCGGAGCCGGCGGCGTGCGCGGCGGACCTGAACGCGGACCACTTTGTGGACGATCTGGATTTTCAGGTCTTCGTGGTTCAGTACGACGCCCTGGTCTGTCCGTAACACTCTTGGGGGGCTGATACGCTTGTTGCCGCATGGCATTCAAGCTCTACAACCTGATGGCGTTCAAGGATCAGCCGGACCTCTCGCTGGAGGGGCTGGTGCCGGTCTCGTGGTATCAAAAGGGGATTTTCGACCCCGTGGTGGTCGGGAAATGGGCGAGCGAGCAGCGGTCGGACCTTCTGATCGTGGACTTTGAGACGCTGTGCTCGGACGTGCGGGTGCAGAACGCCGAGTGCGTGGCGCAGGGGCACGCACAGCGGATCGCGGCGTTCAGGGCGGCCAAGCGCGACCGGAAGAACCCGCTGGCACAGATCGGCACATACGGGGTGTGCCCGGTCGGCGACTACTGGACGCCGGTGACGCCCAGCGACGAGAAGCTGATTGCCTGGCATGGGACCAACCGGTTCAACTCGGTGGTCGCGGACGAATTGGATGTGATCTGCCCCTCGCTGTATGCGCCGTACGACGAGGAAAAGAACTGGGTGAAATTCGCCATCGCAAATATCGAGGAAGCATACAGGTACGGCAAGCCGGTGATCCCGTTCATCTGCCCGCACTACCACCACAACGACCCGAAATTCCGGAACAAGCTGGTCGCGTGGTTCGGGACGATGCTCGACACGGTGCGGGAGAGGTGCGACAGCACGATTCTCTGGGGAGGCTGGTGGTTCGGCACCAAGGATGTCGGGCAGGGCGGCGACGCGGGGCATCCGTGGCCGTGGGACAAGAACTTTCCGTGGATGAACGAGGTGAGACGGATTGTGCGGGGGCTTTGAGAGCAGCAGAGCGGCAGATTCTACTTGCGGGCGTCGGGTTTGATTGGTGCCCGGTGATGGAGCGAAGGGCGAATGAAGACGGGCTCGCGGGTGGGAAGGTGGATACGGCGCGGGGCGGCTTCACTCTTTGTACTGGGGGCGCTGGCGTATACGCTGTTCGGGTGCGCGCTGTGGTCCATGCAGGATGCCATGATCTTTCCGCGGAGCGCGGCCCGCTCCTCGGGGCGGGAGTTGCCGCCGACGGGGGAACGGGTGTGGTACGCGGCACCGGACGGGACGAAGATCGAATCATGGTACTTCAAAGGTGACGGCCGGAGCGCGGAGAGCCCGGGGCCGCTCTTGGTGTGCTTCCACGGCAATGCCGACTTCATCGAGAACTGGTCGTGGATGGCGGAGACTTGCCAGCGCGAGGGGTTCAACGTGCTCTTGCCGGAATTCCGGGGCTACGGCAAGTCGGAGGGTGAGCCGTCGGAAAAGGCGATTGTCGCGGATAGCATCGCGATGGTGCGTGCGGCACTCGAGCGGTCGGAGGTGGACAGGTCGAAGCTGATTCTGCTGGGAAGGTCGCTCGGCGGAGGGGTTGCCTGCGGCGTGGCGCTCCAGACGAAGCCGGCGGCGATCATTCTCGAGAGCACGTTCACGTCGGTGGCGTCGATGGCCGGGCGGTACTGGGTGCCCCAATGGCTGGTGAGGCATCCATTCCGCAATGACGAGGCGCTTGCGAAGATCACGACTCCGGTGCTGCTCTTTCACGGAACGCACGATCGGGTCATTCCATTTTCGCACGCCGAGGCTCTGAAGCGTGTGCGGCCGGACGCGGAACTTGTGCCCCTGGATTGCGACCACAACGATCTGCCGGGAGAGGACGAGGCGAAGCACCGGGCGGCGATTGAACAATTCCTGAAATCGAGAACACTCTGGCCGGCAACGCGGAGCGGCGGGTGAGCAAAGCAGCCATGCGTCGGCGCGCCTCATAGAATGAGGCTCGCGGTCGGGTTCGCATTCGGGGAATGCGCGCATGACATTCGACGCTGGTCCAACGCGGGACAGATCGCTTCGGTTCCAGGCCGAGACACTGGCCGGCGGGGTACACCGTTCCCTCGCGTTTGAGCGAGCGCTTGTGCGGCGGCTGCTGCGCGCGGCGAACGATCCGCCGGTGGGCGTGAGGCTGTGGGATGGGGAGCAGATAGGGTCGGCAGCTCCCGGGCGGGAGATCGGCCGGCTCGCGCTGCGCGATCGTGGAAGTCTGTATCGCCTGCTCGTCAATCCCGAGATGGAGTTTGGCGACCTCTATGGGGCGGGGCGCCTGGAAATCGAGGGCGATCTGGTCGCCGTGCTCGAGGCGCTCTACCGACATCAGTCGCGCGGGAAGGGCTTTGCAGAATATGTGCCGCGGCGGATGGAACGCATGGCACGCGGGTCGCTGTCGAGCGCACGGCGGAACATCCACCACCACTACGACATCGGCAACGCGTTCTACCAGCTTTGGCTGGACGAGCGGATGTTGTATACGTGCGCGTATTTCGCGAATGATTCGATGTCCCTTGAGGCGGCGCAGGTGGCGAAGATGGATCATGTCTGCCGCAAGCTGCGGCTGAAGCCGGGAGAGTCGGTCGTGGAAGCGGGGTGCGGGTGGGGCTCGCTTTCGCTGCACATGGCGCAGAAGTACGGGGTCAAAGTGCGGGCGTTCAATATTTCGCATGAACAGATTGCCTTTGCGCGGCAGCGGGCCAAGGAGGCCGGGTTTGGAGACCGGGTGGAGTTTGTGGAGGACGACTACCGCACGATCAGGGGTCGGTACGACGCCTTTGTTTCGGTGGGGATGCTGGAGCATGTGGGGCCGGCGAACTACAGGGACCTGGGCAAATTGATCGATCGCAGCCTGACGGCGGAGGGCCGCGGGCTGATCCACACGATCGGGCGGCATCGGCCGATGCGGATCACGCCGTGGATCGGGACGCGGATTTTTCCCGGGGCACGGCCTCCGGCGATCAGTGAGATTTGCGAGATCTTCGAGCCGTGGTCGTTCGCGGTCCTGGATGTCGAAAACCTGCGGCTGCACTATGCGGAGACGCTTCGGCACTGGCTGAACAGGTTTGAGGCGCGATCCGACGAAGTCCGAACGATGTTTGACGAGGAGTTCGTGCGCGTGTGGCGGCTGTACCTGGCCGGGTCGCTCGCGGCGTTTACGACGGGGTGGATGCAGCTCTACCAGGTTCTGTTCAATCGCGTGACGAACAACGACGTGCCCATGACGCGCGAGGCGCTCTACCGGGGCGGGGCGTGACTCGGGAGGAGGAGCGCGTGGAACGGTGCGACGTGCTCATTGTCGGGGGAGGTCCGGCGGGGTCAACGTGCGCGCGTGAGCTTGCTCGTGCGGGGCAGGACGTTCTTGTGATGGACAAGGCTGTGTTTCCTCGGGACAAGACGTGCGCGGGGTGGGTGACGCCGCAGGTGATCCGGCGGCTCGGGCTCGATATCGCGGATTACTCGTCAACGCGGGTCTTTCAGCCGATCCGATCGTTCCGCACGGGGATGATGGGCGGACGGATGGTGGAAACGCAGTATGACGAACCGGTGAGTTACGGAATCCGCCGGTGCGAGTTTGATCACTATCTGCTGGATCGCTGCGGGGCACGGGTTTGGACGGGAGAGAAGGCGGAGCGGTTTGAGCGAACGGATGGCGGGTGGATGATCAACGGATCGATCTCAACGCGGCTGCTGATCGGGGCGGGCGGTCACTTTTGCCCGGTGGCGCGCATGATGATGCCGCCGGGGGAAAAGGAAGAAGTGGTTGCGGCGCAGGAGATTGAGTTTGAGATGACAGACGAAATGGCCGAGGCCTGCGGCGTCTCGGCGGAGCAGCCGGAGTTGGTGTTCTGCCGCGACTTGGCCGGATATGCGTGGTGTTTTCGGAAGGGTCGGTATCTGAACGTGGGGATGGGGAGGGAGGGAGAACGGGCGCTACCGCGAAAGATCGCGGAATTCTGCGAACGGATGAAGAAGGATGGGAAGATCCCGCGTGACGCGCCGGCATCCTTTCACGGGCACGCGTACCTGCTGCGCGGCCGCTCGCGCCGGCGGGCGGTGGATCACGGGGTGATGCTGATCGGCGACGCGGCGGGGCTGGCGTATGCGGAGAGCGGCGAGGGGATCGGACCGGCGGTGGAATCGGGGATCATGGCCGCCGAAGTTGCGTTGAAGGCGGCCGGGGACTACCGCCGCGAGGTGCTGGAGGCGTATACGCGGCGGTTGTCGGCCCGCTTCGGGCGCGCTGGGTCGAGTGCCGCGTCGAGCGGTTGGGTCCGGCTGTTGAAGGAATGGCTCGCGGCAAGGCTGCTGGAGAACGGGTGGTTTGCACGAAGGGTGCTGCTCGAACGGTGGTTCCTGCGCATGGGCGCGGAGTAGCCGAATCGCGATGCCGCGCCACGACTAAAATTGGCGGCACCCTCGGAGGGGTGGCTGAGCGGTTGAAAGCAGCAGACTTGAAATCTGCCATGGGGCTTGTCTCCATCAGGAGTTCGAATCTCCTCCCCTCCGCTTTTGCCCGGTCTGACGCAACCGCCGCCGCTATTGACGTGCGGCCGGACTATCTGGGAACCGGTTCGAAAGGGTCATTCTCGCGCCATGCTGGTTTCAGCCTTCTTCATCGCGTCTGCCGTGCACTTTTCGATGCTTGCCGCCCACCTTGCTCCTGATACTCCGGAGGCTTTGCCGCGAGGACACGACGACACGTCCGCTCGGATCGTTCCGCTGCGGATCGCGGTGATCGGGCTGGTGCACGGGCATGTGGAAGGGCTGCTCTGGCGGGCCAAGCAGGGAGAGGACATCAAGATCGTGGGAATTTACGAGCCGAACCGGGCGCTCTTCGATCGGTTGGCGGCGAAGTACGGCCTGGATCCTTCGCTCTATTTCAACGATCTTGGCGCGATGCTCGATGCATCCAAGCCCGAGGCTGCGAGCGTAATGACGTCGATCCACGATCACCTTGCCGCGGTCGAGGCTTGCGCACCACGCGGCGTGCACACGCTGCTGGAGAAACCGCTGGCGTATTCGAACGACGACGCCCGCCGGATGAGCGAATTGGTCGCGAAATACCAGGTGCTCGTGCTCACGAATTACGAAACGAGTTGGTATGCCTCGGTCCGCGAGGCGAAGCGGTTGATCGATGCCGGCATGTCACCGGTGCGCCACATGTACTTCCGGCACGGGCACAAGGGACCGAAGGAGATCGGCTGCTCGCCGGAGTTTCTGCAGTGGCTGACGGACCCGGCGCAGAACGGGGGCGGCGCGATCATTGATTTCGGCTGCTATGGAGCGGTGCTGGCGACGTGGCTGATGGACGGTCAGCGGCCAATACGGGTGACAGCGACGGCCTCGACGCTCAAGCCGCTCGTCTACCCGCGCGTGGATGACGATGCGACCATCGTGCTCTCCTACCCGGGCGCGACGGCGGTAATCGGCGCCTCGTGGGCGTGGACCAACGACAACAAGGAGATGGATGTTTCGACCGAGAAGGGCTCGATCTACGCCGGGAAATGGGACGACCTTTCGGTGCGGGATGCGGACCAGCCGGCGCGGAAGATCACTCCGGCACCCAAGGCCGCGGCACTCGAGAACGAGTGGGTGTACTTCCGCAAGGTCGTTCGGGGCGAGACTCCGGTGGACGGGCTCTCAAGCCTCGAGACAAACCTGATCGTCGTCGAAATCCTCGACGCGGCGCGAGCCCAGACCCGCACGCCAACTCCGACTCCGTAGATCGCGCATTCACCGGATGCCACACACGGCAGTGAGTCTCTTGGGAAGCGCGGCGAGACTCCGACGACGCGAAAACTGTCGCATGCGCGACCGGCTGCGTGCTTTTCGGTTGTGTTTGCATTTTGATTGTTTTTTGATCTTGTTTTAATAGGAATTCTTAGTCGTCATGGCATCGATACTTGGCGTCTGACCAAGATTCGGACGGGATATTTGCGTCTAGGTCTTGAACCTGGGCCGAATGAACGATATATATATCTAGATCTCTGTATATCTCTCATTCAGATCTGGGAGGTTCGAAATGACGATTCTGAGCGGCAAGCCGGGGATGGCGAGGCGAGAGGCGAATGTCGGCTCGGACTGGACTCCCGAGAGTGGAAATGGGTTTGCGGGCGTGGCGTGGTCTTTGCTCGCGGCGGCCGCGCTCCTGCTGCCATTCGGGCTGGTGGGCGGGTGGATGAGCTACGACACCTGGAGGCAGCAGGAAAACGCGCGTCTCGCGACGATCGAGGCGAACACGATGTGGCAGCGGATGGTTGAGCGGCCATCGCTCGGCGTGGTTCCGGCGCAGGCCGCGACGCACGGGCGCGAGATCTTCATGACGGTGTGCATCACGTGCCACGGCCGTGACGGAACGGGCGTCGTGGGTCTGGGTAAGAACCTGGCGCAGAGCAACTTTGTCGCCGCGCAATCGGACGAGGAGTTCTACAAGTTCATCGTCACCGGCCGACCGGAAGCCAGGCCGGTCCCGATGCCGCCTCGTGCGGGCAGACCGGACTTGACGGACGAGGACCTGCGGGATGTGGTGGCGTACGTGCGCGGACTGCAGGATCCGCGCCGGATGCCGGCGCTTGCGGAGTACGTGGCTGCTCCGATCGTCGTGACCGAGGCGGATAAGGCCAAGGCTCTCGATGCGGCAGGCGGGAACGCGGAACTGGCCGAGTACATCGCGTCGGGCACGAAGATCTTCAACTCGGTCTGCATCGCGTGCCACGGCGCCGGCGGGGTCGGGATCCCGGGCAACGGCAAGAAGCTGGCGGGGAACGAATTCATCCAGAGCCAGAACGACGACGGGCTGCTGGCGTTTGTAAAGAAGGGGCGTGATCCCGGCGACCCCAAGAACACGACGGGCATCGCGATGCCGCCTCGTGGCGGCAATCCGGCGCTCTCGGACGACGACCTGCTGGACGTGATCTCGTATCTGCGGACGCTGCAGGGGACCAAGCCCGTGGCGAGCGCGGGCAAGTAAGGCTCACATCACGGCGTGGGCAGATCGCGAACGAGCGGTCCACGCCGGAACAACCGGGAGAATCGGACCATGATGCATCAAAGACGGAAACTCGGAAGGGTTGTACTGACGCTGGCGATGGCTGGAGTGGTGGCGGGCTGGCTGGCACCGTCGGCGCTCGCGCAGCAGGAGACGAGGCGTCGCCGGGCCGGGTCGCAGGACAACAAGCCCGTGGAACTGGCGCCGGATCAGGTGGCCCAGATCACGAAGCTGGCGAACGAGCGGAAACTGAACTTTGACGATCTGGTGGCCGCGGCGAAGACGTACACCCCCAGCGGGCGCCACGACGACTATGTGCTCTTCTCGTCGGGCGGGCAGAGCGGTCAGGTGTTCGCGATCGGGGTGCCGAGCATGCGTCTGCTCCGGTCGATCTCGGTGTTCACGCCGGAATCGTGGCAGGGGTACGGCTTTGGCGGGGCGGACGATCCGGTGCGGAAGGAACTCGAGATCAACGACAAGCCGGTGCTCTGGGGCGACACGCACCACCCGGCGTTGTCCGAGACCAAGGGCGACTACGACGGGGAGTTCCTGTTCATCGGCGACAAGGCGAATGCGCGCCTGGGCGTGATCGACCTGCACGACTGGACGACCAAACAGATTGTGAAGAACCCGCTGACGGTGAGCGACCACGGCGCCGCCTTTGTCACTCCCAACACGGACTACGTGATCGAGGGAGGCCAGTACGCGACCGTGCTCGGCTACGGCTACGCGCCGCCGGAAGAGTACCAGAAGTCGTACCGCGGCATGGTCACGATGTGGAAGTTCGACCGGGCCAAGGGCCGGATCGACGTTTCGAACTCTTTCGCGCTCGAACTGCCTCCATACTGGCAGGACCTGGCCGACGCGGGCAAGCTCGCGAGCGACGGCTGGTTCTTTGTGAATTCATTCAACACCGAGATGGCGACGGGCGGCATCGAGAAGGGAAACCCGCCCTTCGAGGCCGGCGCCAGCAAGCGGGACATGGACTACCTGCACATCGTGGACTGGAAGAAGGCCGAGGCGGCGTTCAAGGGCGGCAAGGCGAAGAAGATCAACGGATTCGCGGTGATCATGCTCGATACGAGCATCGCGGATGGAATCCTCTACTTCGCGCCGGAGCCCAAGAGCCCGCACGGGGTGGACGTGACGCCCAACGGGCAGTACATGGTCGTCGCCGGCAAGCTCGATCCGCACGTGACGGTGTACTCCATTGAAAAAGTGAAGAAGGCGATCGCGGACAGGAAGTTCAGCGGCAAGGACGACTACGGCGTGCCGATTCTGGATTTCGACGCGGTGAAGGAAGCCCAGGTCGAGCTGGGCCTGGGGCCGCTGCACACGCAATTCGATGACAAGGGGTACGCGTACACGTCTCTCTTCCTGGATTCGGCGGTGGCTCGGTGGAGTCTGGGTGGCGAGTACTCATCGCTGCACCAGGAGCAGCCGTGGAAGCTGGTCACCAAGACGCCGGTGCAGTACAACATCGGACACCTGTGTGCCGCGGAAGGCGACACGGTCTCGCCGGACGGAAAGTACCTGATCGCTATGAACAAGTGGTCGGTAGATCGGTTCCTTTGCACCGGACCATTGCTGCCCCAGAACTTCCAGCTGGTCGACATTGGTCAGCCGGGGACCGCGATGCCGGTGACGTACGACATGCCTGTGGGCGTGGGAGAGCCCCACTACTGCCAGATGATCAAGGCGGACAAGCTCAAGAGCTGGCTGGTGTACCCGGAGGTCGGCTGGAACGCGAGGACGCAGTCGCTGGATCCGAACGCTCCGAAGAAGGGCGACGAGGGCGTGACGCGAGACGGCAACAAGGTGCTGGTCAAGATGACGGCGCTGCGGAGCCACTACTTCCCCGAGCACGTTGCGATCACCGAGGGTGACACGGTAACGTGGCGGATCACGGCGCTCGAAACGACGCAGGACGCGACGCACGGGTTCTGCATCGGCGGTTACAACATCAACCTCTCGCTCGAACCGGGCAAGTTCGAGGAGTTCACGTTTGTCGCGGACAAGCCGGGCACGTTCCCGTTCTACTGCACGGAGTTCTGCTCGGCGCTGCACCTTGAGATGATGGGCTACCTGCACATCAAGCCCAAGGGCACGGCCGTGTCCGACGCGCAGCGTTAGACGAATCCCCTCCCGTCCGCGCGGGGCGAAAGTCCTTCGCGGGCTTTTCGGGCCGGTGCCGCGGACACGCCGCGGCCCGGCAGATCCGGAGCAAACCATGCCGAGTTTCCTTGAGCATCTCGTGGGTCCGCGGGTGTCGGTGGAAGAACTGCGCGAGCACCGCGTTCGGTACGCGACGCCCACCTTCTTGTTCATGATCGCACGGGTGCTGCTCCTGGTCTCGATCTTTCTGCCGTACTGGAAGATGGAGCTTGAGGCGCCGCAGTACCCCAAGGGCCTGTTCCTGACGGCGTATGTGAATCACCTGGCGGGGGACGTGCGGGAAATCGACGGGCTGAACCACTACATCGGCATGCGCCCGCTGGGCGAGGCGGCGGCGTTCGAGCGCGCGACGGGAATCTGGATGATGATCGCGATGCTGCTCCTTGTCGAAGGGGCGGCGTTTGTGCACAGCCGGTGGGCGGTGCTGCTGGCGGTTCCGGCGGTGCTCTTCCCGGTCGGGTTCCTGGTGGACATCTACTACTGGATGCGGACGTTCGGGCTCAATCTGAACCCCGATGCGCCTCTATCGGCGTCGGTCAAGCCGTTCGTGCCGACGGTGATCGGTGAGGGCGGGATCGGCCAGTTCCGGACGTACGCCGAGATGGGGACTGGCTACTGGCTGGCGGTGGGCTGCGCGGTGCTGACGATCGTCGGGTTCGTGTTCCATCGGCGGGCGTACAAGCCGCTGGTGGACCGGATGGCGGGACGGACCGCCGGGGTCAGCGCATGAAGAGGTCCGCGATCATGTTCGCACTCGGTGCGGCGCTCGGCGCCGGACACGTCTCGGGCGGAGAGATCGCGCGCCGGATCGACGCGGCGGCGCCGGGTTCGACGGTCGAGATCGGACCGGGCGTCTATCACGAGCACATCCGCAT
>JBGAPK010000016.1:0-87391 GCA_044221315.1 Phycisphaerales bacterium
GCGCTGCCGCCGGGAGCTGGGCTTTGGCTGCCGGGCGTTGGAGCGCCGGGTGTTGGGGTGCCGGGGGCGCCTTGGCCGCTGGGTTGGTTGTTGCGGTTGCCGGGGTTGTTGGGATCGCGCTGCTGGTCACTTCGGCGTTCGTCGCCGATGCGCGGGGGTGGGCTGGGCGGGTCATCGCCTGGGCGGAGACCGGTGGTTGAGACGACGGCGTTCGCGCCGGGCGCTCCTTCGGGGCCTCGCATGCCGCGGAACCCGCCGGGGCCGAAGGGCATTTCAAGCTTCTCGCCCCGTGCGACCTTTTTGGCGGCTTCGTCGAACTGCTGCTCGCGGATCTGGTCGAGGATTTCCCGGTTGGCGGGGTCGCGGAAGAACTTGCGGCGATCCTCGTCGGACATCGAGGTCATCTTGCCCTGGACCAGGCGACCCATTTCGGCCAGGTACTGCTCCTGACGGACCTGATCGAGATTCTTGAAATTGGCCGAGGCCATTACCTTCGTTCCCTCGTCGAAAGTCTTGGGGAGCTGGGGCGGGATGTGGTGGTAGACCGAAATTCCGCCGTAGATGAGGGCGACGACGGCGCCGGCGGCGAGGCCGATCGCGGCGATTTTCTTCTGCTTGGGGGTCCAGTCGTGCGAGACGGCGCGGCGGGCGCTGGCGGTGAAGCCGTCGCGCCGTGTGGTCTTGCCGCCGCCCTTGAGTTTGTCGGGGAGTTCGAGACCCTCGAGCAGGCTGGGTTGCTTTTGCATGGCTGTTCCTCTCCGGGTCTACTTGGCGAAGTTGGCGAATCGGCCGGCGTGGCCGTCGGCGAAGAGCACGTTGCGGACTTTGTGGAAGAAGGAAGTTGTGACAGGGTCGCCCTCGCCGGGCTGCTTGTCGAAGGTGCCGCCGTCGAAGTCGTAGAGGATGGGGGTGTCGCTGGGTGTGATCTTGGCGTACCTATTGAAGAAGGTGTTTTCGAGCATCTGGCCGCTGAGGGCGGTGACGTAGGTGTACGACATGCCGCCGATCTTGCGGACGTTTGGGGTTGTCGAAGTGTCGTTGAAGGTTTCTTTCCAGATGGTTCGATCGCCGGGGCAGCGCCAGGCGGGACTCTCGCGATCGAGCTGGTCGATCATGGCGATGTTGAGAGCGGGGTCTTTGCTGCCGCTGAGCCAGGGGTCGGGCATGTACTTGGCGACGGGGAACTGCTCTTTCCAGACGTTCTTGTAGATCTCGACGGCTTGGCCGCAGGAGCGCATGTTGACGGTGCAGGCGGCGCGGCGGGCTGAATCGCGTGCCGGGCCGAGGGCGGGGAGCAGGATGGCGATGAGCGTGGCGATGATGGAGATGACCACCAGCACTTCGATGATGGTGAAGGCGGCCCTTCGGCCCGGGTTTCGAACGCTGATATTGGAACTGAACATGGGCGCGGAGGCTCCCGCAATTGGAAAGACTGTTTGATTAACGGTATCAGGGCCGGGTTATTTCGGCGGAATGCCAAAAGAAGCACGAACAGGAAGGCGTTCGGCCCGAATGCGGGTCTCTGGGCCGAGTGGCTGAAGCCACGAGGGGGAAGCCCGTTGAAACGGGCTGATCGGAAATACGCGATTGGCGTCCCATTGCATGGGCTCGCGAACCATGGCTGAAGCCATGGCCTACGAGCGGGCAAGGCCGCTGAAGCGGCCTGAAAGGCACGTCAGATTATCGAGAACGAATCGAACCGGGCGGGAATGCTGATTGGCAGCGTTGGGAGTGCGGGTTACTTGAAAACTTCAAAGGCCGCTCGGGGTTTTTCGGCATTTTGTTTTGCGGGGTCGGGTTCAGCGGCTTTGGCGCGGGTGGGGTCGAGCTTCTTTTCCTTGACGAGGAAGTCGACGACGGCATCGGCGCGCTTTTTGGCGAGCTCGGCGACGCGCTCGGGCGGGAGCTTGGTCGCTTCGATCAGTTGCTTTTCCATTTCTTCGATCGGTGGCGGGGTGGCTGCGTCGGAGCCGATGCGGCGGACTGAGGGGGGCGGCGGCTTGTTCTCGGCTTTCGCCTTTTCGATCTGCAACTGATCAAAGGCGATCATGGTCTGATCTTTGAGTTGCTGATCGCTGAGCTTCTGCGCGGTCTTGCCCTTGCCGAAGACTTTCTCGGCGTAGCCCTCGCGGAGAATCTGGCGGCGGAGTTCGAGGCTGTCGGACTCTTCCTCGATCTGGCCTCGCACCATGAGCGAGATGCCGGGTCGTGCTTCCATTCCCTTGGCGAGTGAGTCGAGGGCGGAGACGGATTCGGGCGAGAGTTCGAACGAGCCCGCGGCGAATGTCACCTGCGAGAGGTCCTGGCTTCCGCCGCCGAAAATGGCGCCGAGGATCTGGAAGGGCGCGGTGGCGGCCTTCACAAGCAGCCCGGTAAATGCCTGCCAGATGACGCCTCCGAGGCTGAACTTCGGATCGGAGAGGTCGCCGGAAAAGGGGATCTTGCTCTTGATTTGATCGTTGGAATCGCGGAGGAGCGCGAGGCCGAGTTCGAGGGGGGCGTCGATGGCGTCCTGGCTCTGGACGCGCTCGCCGAGTTTGAGGTGATCGAAGGCGAAGTCGATCTCGCCCTTCATCTTCTCGTTTTCGATCTGGACGGGGATCTGGGTGGTCATGCGGCCGTCGGCCATCTGGTAGCCGAGGAAGCGGCCTGTGGGGCCGGAGTAGGGGACGACCGGAATCGTGGTGAGTTCGACTTTGACATTCGCGCCGGGGGATTCCTTGAATGCGTCGAGTGTGCCGGTGAGGGCGAACTTGCCGCTGTTGTTTACTTTGGCGGCGATGCCGATTTCGGAAGGTGCGCTGCCGCTGGTGGAGAAGGGCGCGGCGGTGACGGAGATGTCTTCGGCGGCGATGACGGTTGCGGGGGTGGTGGGCGTCGCGGAAGCGTCGGTGAGCTCGATGCTGCCTCCGGTCATTTCGAAGCGGTCGAGGTTCACCGTGAACGGGATCAGTCCGGCAAGAGTGAACTTTCGCTTTTCGCCGGGCGGCTGCTTGGTGAAGCCTTCGGGAGGGAGCATCGGCGGGGCGGCCTTCAGGTTCAGGCCGTCAACTCCGACGAGGGTTGCGGCGATGGACTTGTCGGCGGAGTTGACCTTGAGGCCTGTGACTTTGGCGGTGGCGACGGAGAGCGCGGCGTGGCCGAGCTTCTCGACGCCGGCCTTGACGCCGCTGGCGCTGGTTTCGCCCTGGAGCGAGAGAACGGGGTCGGCGCCCGGTGTCGCGTTGACGGCGAGGTCGCCTTTGAAGGAGCCTTCGCCGAGGCCGGCGGTGACGGGGCCGTAGGCGTCGCTGGCGCCGGCTTCGACGCCGCCCAGTGAAGCGGAGCCGGAGTATCCGATTTTGACGCCACCGGCGCTGGCGCGCTGGACCGTTGCTTTTCCGTCGATAGCGAGCGTGGTCATGGCGGCCTTGGTGTCGCCGGTTTGCGGGAGCGGGCCGTTGGCGGTGAAGGCTTCGCCCTTGATGGTGCCAATCCACACGATATCGATGTCTGCTTCGG
Organism: Phycisphaerales bacterium; assembly: GCA_044221315.1. Classification (GTDB taxonomy): domain Bacteria; phylum Planctomycetota; class Phycisphaerae; order Phycisphaerales; family UBA1924; genus JAFEBO01. The sequence continues at coordinate 3,502 of JBGAPK010000016.1, forward strand.
CGGAGGTGTTGAGGGTTGCTTCACTCTTGATGTCGAGCATTTTGGCGCCGAGGAGCAGGTTTTTCTTCTCGCTGGACTCGAAGGCGAGCGGCGCGATCTGGGTGCGGCCGGCCCAACTGGTCTTGGCGCCGCCGCTCTTTGGGAGTTCGGCCTTGAACTTGCCTTTGAGGGCGAAGAGGCTGTCGCCCAGGCGGGCCGGGGGGAGCGGGCTGAGGGCCGACGCGGGGATGTACGGCGCGGCGGTGGCGGCGTTCAGACCGGTGCCGTCAATATCAACCTCGATCTTCCGGGCGATTGGCTCGATGGTGCCTTTGATCGCGATCTTCCCGTTCTTCTCGACGACTGCGTTGAGCGAAATCGGGGTCAGGAACTGCTCGGTGCTCTTGATTGGTCCGGCGTGAAGGGTCACGTTGGATGTAGAAAGGCGCACGGCCTCGGAAACGGAGAGATCGGCGAAGGAGTACCGGTGAGCGGTGACGTCCAGGGAGTGCAACTCGATCGTCCACGGATTCTGCACGTCGGTGACGAGTTGCGTGAGGCCCGTGAACAAACGGACGAGCGGGTAGGGGATCGAGGCAAGGTCCTGGCGTGCCGGGGCCTCGACGGGCTTGGCGTCGGGGTCGCGGCGTGCCTGGCTGAGGAGGGCGTCGGCGACGCGCTGCGGGACGGTGCGGCCCTTGCTTAGTTCGAGAAGGCTCTCGCCTCCCTTTACCTCGACCTTTGCGATAGTGATGGATCGGGCGTCGGCGTCGGCGATGATGTCGGAGACGACGACGGTGTCGGCACTGGCGTCGGCGCGTCCCGTAATTGATTCCTGCCAGGGAACGATGAGCTTGGGGGACTCGACGGTGGCTGTCGAAATGTGCACCTTGGCGACGCGTGGCGAGGCGGCGGGGGCGAATTCGTAGGAGAGTTTGGCCGCGAGTTTGGCGCCCTCGACTGCGATGTCGGTGTAGCGCATCGCGTAGGGCATGAACCGAGAAGACTGAATGCCCTCGATCGTGATCTCGCCCTTGCTGGTGAGGGGGTTTACCTGGATCGAGCCGGTCCAGGTGACCTTGGCGCCGTCGTCGGTTGAGAACTCGATGGTCATCGGGTTCACGACGTCGGGCTGTGTATCGACGTGGGTGATTCGGAAGGACGCACCGGTGATATTGCGTTCAAAGGGCTTGGGCAGCGAGAGGTCCTTGAAATCGACTGTGCCGTTCTCGATTGCGAGGTCGCGAACGACCAGTCGCGGGAGAACCTTGAGCGGTTCCTTTGGCTTGGCGTTGGGATCGACGGGCGTGGCCTTGAGGATCCTGGCGAGGGTGCTGGTGCCGTCGGCCTCGACGCGGCCCTTGATGTACGGGGCGACAACCTTGACCTCGTCGAGGTGCCAGCCGCGGGAAAAGATGGTGTCGAGCGTTTGGAGGTTGGCGTCGAAGCGGTCGAAGGCGAAGATCTTGTCGCCGGCGGGGTCTTTGACCTCGAGCTTGTAAAGCGAGAGCCAGAATGAGAAGGGGTTGGTGTAGGCCTTCTCGAGCGTGATGGTGGCGTTGAGGCGCTTCTGGACCTGGGGGACGATGATCTTCGTGATGATGAGGGGGACGGCGAAGAAGCCGAAGAGGGTGTAGAGGACGAGGGCGATCGGGAGATAGGCGAGCAGGATGCGCTTGCGGCGCGACCATTTCCTGGATGCGAGCTTCTGAGTGTTCGACGGGTGAGATGACGGTGCCATGACCACGTTATATCACGCCGGGCGGCACATGGCGAAGCCGAGATCGGGTGGCGGGATTACGAACAGATCAGTTCGTTGTAGGCCACGACGAAGATCGAGAAATCGGAGTCTTCAACCAGTCCGTCGCCGTTGAGGTCGCATGGGCAAGGGGCGGGTGCTTCGGGGCAGAGCAGGTCGTTGTAGGCGACGACGAAGAGAGAGAAATCGGTGTCGTCGACGAGGCCGTCGCAATTGAAATCGGCGGCGCAGACGTTGACGACCGAGCCGGCGGTGTCGGCGGTGCCGAACGAGTTGGTGATGTGGAGTTTGAAGACGAAACCTTGCAGATCGGCGGCCTGGCAGTTCGCAAAGGAGAGAGAAGGCGTGTCGACGTTGCTGACCTGCGTGCCGTTGGGCAGCATCCCTTCCACGAGATCGATGTCGTTGCGTTTCCACTGATAGGAGAGCGTCGGTACGCCCGTCGCAACGGCCGTGATGGTGGCGTCGCCCCCTGTGCAGGTGGTGACGCTGGCGTTGAAGGATTGGACGCAGGGCGGCTCGCTGCCCCAGTGGGCGAGGAAGGACGAGACGCGGCCGCCGGCTTTGAAGAAATCGCCGCCGACGAAGAGTTCGTTCTGGAAGGTTGTGAGTGCGGCGATGCTCGGGCCGGAATTGGCTCCGTTCACGAATCCGCTGAAACCCGGACCGAAGGCGGACCACGCCGTTCCGTTCCAGAGGGAGACGTAGTTGGGCGTGGGGAAGCCGGTGACGGGCACGTTGCCGGCGACTGCGAGGCTGCCGTTGAACTCGGCCACGGCGGTCGCGGTGCTTGAGGCGGAGAAGCCTGAGCCAAAGCCGCTCCAGGCTGAGCCGTTCCAGCGGGCGACGTTGTTGACGGTGACGCCGCCGAGAGAGGCGAAGCGTCCTGCGACGACCAGGTCGCCACCAAAGGTTGTCATCATCCAGCCGCGTTCGGAAGTGCCGGGGGATGCGATGGAGCCGCCGACGGCGTTCCAGTTCGCGCCGTCCCAGCGTGCGACAAAGGACATGGGGGTTGCACCCGAGGCGCTGAATCCGCCGCAGGCGTAGAGCGAGTTGTTGTAGACGATGAGGTCGAAGACCTCGTTGTTGAGGCTGCTCGCCATCGGGACCCAGGTTGCGCCGTTGTAGCGCGCAATGTGGTTTCCGGTGCCGTTGATGTTAAAGCCGCCGACGATCAGATCGCCGTTGAAACTGGCGATGCAGTTGGGCGCGTTGCTGCTGGGCTGGGCACCGAGGGCCACCCAGGCGGAGCCGTTCCATTTGGCGACGCGCTTGGTGCCGCCGGTCATGGAGAACTGTCCGGTCGCGTAGAGCTCGTTGTTGTGGGTGCAGAAATCGGTGACGACGAAGTTGGTGCCGTCGCCACCGAGACCGTTCATGGGGAAGTAGTTGATGCCGTCGTAGCGGACGACGTGGAAATTGGGAACGCCGCCGGCGGAGATGAAGTAGCCGCCGATGATGAGGGATCCGTTGAACTCGTAGAGAGCCGCGACGCGATTGTCGAAGCCGGCGCCGACCTGAGAAAAGTTGGTGCCATCGAATCGAACGATGCGGTTGTAGGCGTTGTCGTTGACGCGGGTAAAGACGCCGCCGATGTACAGGTTGTTGGCGTAGACGCCCAGGCAATAGGCGCCGCTGGGAGTGTTGAAGTTTGCGCCCCCGTTGATCCAGGATGAACCATTCCACTTGGCGAAGTACTCGCCTCCCGCAATACCGAATGTGCCGGCGCAGTAGAGCGTGCCGTCGAACACCGCGAGCGAGCGGGCGCCGTTGGTCGAGCCGCCGAGGGGAAACGGCATCGGGGTCCACGATGTGCCGTTCCAGCGTGCGGCGTAGGGGCAGAGCGAGCCGTTGACGTTGGTGAATCCGCCGGCGATGTAGAGTTCAGAGTTGAACTCGAGCATGCTGAGGACGCCGGGAAAGGAGTCCCCGCCGCTGGCCCCTCCGGCGAGCGGTTGCCACGCGGTGCCGTCGAATCGGGCGATGTAGGAGACGTTGGTTGCTCCTGAAGTCTTGAACGTGCCGCCGGCGTGCAACTGATTCTGGAAGGTGGTGAGCGAAAAGACAGTTTGCTCGCCGAAGCCGCCGCCGACTTCCTGCCACGCGGAACCGGTCCATTTCGCGATGCGACGCGTGGTTGCCGCGCCCGAAAGCGTAAAGCTTCCGCCGGCGTAGAGCTCGTTGTTGAACACGTGCAGGGCGCGAACTTCGCCGTCCGCGAATCCGGAGCCGACGGCTTCCCACGCCGTGCCGTTCCAGCGGGCGACACGATTGACGGGTGTCGCGCCCGAGGTGTTGAAGTTGCCGCCGGCGTAGATCTGCCCGTTGAAGGCGGTGATGCAGAAGACCTGGCTATTGAGCCCGGCGCCCAAAGCACTCCATTTGACGCCGTCGAAACGAGCGACGCGGAGCGCGGTTTCGCCTCCGGCGACTTGAAAATCACCGACGGCATAGAGCTTTGAGCCGCCGCCATCGTCGTGCGTCATGAGAGCGCGGCAAGCGTTGTCGAAGCCGGGGAGACCGCTCAGTTCGAGCCACGTGGGGGTGCACTGGGCTCGGGTGGAGGTTTGGCAGCAGAAGGCAAGGATGACCGGCATCAGGACGCGGGCGAGCCGCGACAAAGGTGCGATGAGACGCATGGATTCCTTTCGGGCGCCGGTGGGACAAAGCGTGGTGGGAGAGAACGTCGGGAGTTGCATCAATTTATCCTATTCGGGGGGTGTTTGCCAATACCAAACATTTTACGATCGACGTTGGTTTGGCGGTTGGGGACAGGTTTTGGCTTGTCAACGAGGGGAAAAGTCTGATGTTGGCGGCTATACTGGATTTGGTCATCTTTTACTCCTTTAGACTCACCGGGCGGACGAAAACACCCCAAGTGAGCTTTGGGAAACGGATGGTGAACTGTGTCTGCCTCGGCGACCCCTCGTGGTACCCGGGCGGCGAGTGCGGGGCGTAGGGCGACGCCAAGCACGCGTCACTTCGGAACTCTCGCACTCGTCCTGTGGATGGTCCTGAATTGCCGTCCGGCGATGTCGCAGGGAATTTCCCCGTCGGAGGATTCTGACAAACGGTGCCTGAACTGCCATGGGCAGTCGCATATCGGGCAGCTCGACCCCGGTGAGCGGTTGTCGATGGTTGGTACTTGGTTAGGGACGGAGCCCAAGCCGGAGCGGCCGGGGGCGGAGGCGCCGAAACTGAGCGGGAACGAGCCGCCGGTGCGGCCGGGGCTCTTCGTAACGCACGAGGCGCTTGAATCGAGCGTTCACAAGTCGGTGCGGTGCGTGGAGTGCCACCCGGACGCGGGGAACCTGCCGCACGAGCCGAAGTTGAAGTCGCGCGATTGCGCGACGGCGTGCCATGAGAAAGAGGCGAAGGCGTATCCGAGCGGTGCGCATTATGAGGCGCTCAAACGGGGCGATCCGCTGGCACCGACGTGCGTCTCGTGCCATGGCGGGCACAACATCCTCGCCGTTGGGAACCGGCAGTCGGCGCAGCACCGGCTGAACAGCATCTTTCTATGCGCAAATTGCCATGAGCGGCATGGGCACGACACGCCGGGAGGGTACAAGCCCAAACTGCACATCGAGGCGTATCTGCAGAGTGCGCACGGCAAGGCGGTGGCGGAGGCCGGGCTGGTCGCGGCGCCGACGTGCACGGATTGCCATAGTGCGCACGCGGTCCATCCGGTTTCGGATCCGGCGTCACCCGTTCATCGGGACAAGATTGCCAAGACCTGCGGCGGGTGCCACGTCGGGATTCTGAGCATCTACGAGAAGAGTGTGCACGGGAAGCTGTCGGGCGAGGGGGATACACGGGCGCCGGTCTGCACGGACTGCCACACGTCGCACGAGATCATCACGCACGACAAGGTGGCGTTCAAGCTGGCGAGCGGCGACCGGTGCGGGAAATGCCACGAGGAGCGGATCAAGCACTATCGGGAGACGTTTCACGGGAAGGCGCTGGCTCTGGGGCGGGCGCAGGTCGCGGCGTGCTACGACTGCCACGGGCACCACGACATCGTGCCGATCTCGGATCCGACGAGCCGGCTGTTCGGCGACGCCAAACTCAAGACGTGCCAGGCTTGCCATCCGAGCGCGGGACCGAAGTTCACCGGGTACATCGCGCACGCGGATCACACCGATCGGAAGCTGTATCCGATCCTGTACTGGACGTTTGTGTTCATGACGATGATCGTGGTGGGGACGTTTCTGTTCTTCGGGGCGCACACGATTCTGTGGCTCGGGCGGACGGCGGTTGTGTACATCTTCAACCGGAAGGCGTTCCGGGAAGCCAAGCTCAAGGCGGCGATGGACGAGGAGACGTTTGTGCGGTTCCGGCCGTTCGAGCGGTTCCTGCACGTGCTGGTGATGACGAGTTTTCTGCTGCTGGTGGCGACCGGGATGCCGCTGAAGTTCTATTACACGGCGTGGGCCAAGAACCTTGTGCAGTGGATCGGGGGCTTGCAGGCGGCGGCGCAGTTGCACCGGTTCGGTGCGATCATCACGTTCACATACTTTGCGCTGCACATCGGGAGCCTGATCCGGGCGGCGTACATGAACCGGGCGCAGTACCGGAGCGCGGATGGGAAGCGGTTCAGCCCGAAGAAACTGCTGGCGCAGGTGTTTGGCCCGGATCTTCCGTATCCGCATGTGCAGGATCTGAAGGACTGGTGGGCGCACCAGAAGTGGTTCTTCGGGCGGGGGCCGCAGCCGCAATTCGACAAGTGGACGTACTGGGAGAAGTTTGATTACATGGCCGTTTTCTGGGGCGTGGCGGTGATCGGCATCAGCGGGCTGGTGATGTGGTTTCCGGAGACGTTTACTCGGGTGCTGCCGGGGTGGTGGATCAATGTGGCGCTGATCGTGCACAGCGACGAGGCGCTGCTGGCGGCCGGGTTCATCTTTGCGTTCCATTTCTTCAACGTGCACTTCCGGCCGGAGAAGTTCCCGATCGACTCGGTGATCTTCTCGGGACGGATCTCCAAGACGGAGATGCTGCACGAGCGGAAGCGCTGGTACGACCGGCTGGTGGCGACAGGGAAACTGGACAGCATCCGCAATCGGGATGAGTGGGGGCAGTGGAAGAAGGTGATTCATCCGCTGGGGTTCCTGGCGTTCGGGCTTGGGCTGGTGCTGCTGGTGCTGATTGTGTTCGCGATGACTTCGCGTCTGACGGGTCCGTAGGCGTTGGAGACGGAGGCGAGGACGACTGCGAGTTGATGAGACAGGCTTGCCATGAAGAACGAACCCATCCAGAACGGACCTGCCGGGAGCGAAACAAAGAAGACTTGGCGCGCGGGTGTGTGGGCGATGGCGGCGGTATGCCTCGGGTTGTTCGTGGGGCGCGGGGCGTTTGGGCAGGTTGGGAAGGGGCTGCCGGAGGATGATCGGCGATGCCTGCGGTGTCACGGGCAGGAGCACATCGCGACGTTGGGACCGGCGGAGCGGCGGTCGATGGTGGGGACGTGGCTTGATGCGGGCACGCCAGCGGCGACCACGCCTCCACCGGCTGAGCCATTGAAAGGTGACGAACCGGCGACGCGGCCGGCGCTGCTGGTGAAGACGGATGCGCTATTGCAGTCGCCGCACAGCGGCCTGCGGTGCGTGGAGTGCCATGAGGACGCGGTAAAACTACCTCACGCGGCAAGGTTGGAGCGTGCGGTATGCGCGACGGCGTGTCACGCGCCGGAGTCGGAGGCGTACCGGTCGGGGGTTCACTTTGAGGCGTTGACGAAGAAAGAGCCGCTGGCGCCGACGTGTGTGTCGTGCCATGGGGGGCACGAGATTCTGAAGGCGACGGACCGGCACGCGCCGCAGAACAAGCTGAACTCGCTGCACTTGTGCGGAGATTGCCACAAGAAACACACGCCGACGGCGCAGACTCCGGATGCGGCGGCTCGGGTGTCGGATTATCTTGATTCGACCCATGCGCGTGCTTTGACGAAGGCGGGCGTGCCGGCGGCGGCGACGTGCTCGGACTGCCACAGCCCGCATGCGGTGCGGCGGGCGGCGGATCCGGCGTCGATGGTGAATCGGGCCAATATTCCGCAGACGTGCGGGAAGTGCCACGTGGGCGTGGTGGAGACGTACGCGACGAGCGTGCACGGGAAGAAGCACGCGGAGAAGAACGAAAAGGCGGCGGTGTGCACGGACTGCCACGCGGCGCACCAGATCACGCTGGCGTCGTCGCCCAAGTTCATGCTCGATGTGATCAACGAGTGCGGGCGTTGTCACGACAGCGCGGACGCGTCGGGGGAGCGGGTGGGGACGTACTACCAGACGTACGCGAACAGTTACCACGGGCAGGTGACGCGGCTGGGTACGACGCGCGCGGCGCGGTGCTCGGATTGTCATGGCTCGCACGACATCAAGGCGTTGAGCGATCCGACCTCGCGGGTGGCGGTGGCGAATCTGGTGGGGACCTGCGGCAAGTGCCATCCGGGGTCGAACGCGAAGTTCGTGCAGTTTGATCCGCACGCGAATCACCGCGATGCGCGGAACTATCCGGTGCTGCACGCGGTGTGGCTGTACTTCATGGTGATGATGACGACGGTCTTCACCTTCTTCGGTCTGCACACGATTCTGTGGTTTGTCCGGTCGATCGCGCACCGTGTCCGGCACGGCGCGGAACCGAAACACCCGAGGGCGGAGACGGCGATCCGGCGGTTCACGGGTCTTGATCGCGTGAACCACGCGCTGGTAGCGCTCACGTTCTTTGGTCTGACGGCGACGGGGATTCCGCTGGTGTTCGCGCAGCAGGACTGGGCGCGCCGGCTGGCGGGCGTCGTGGGGGGCGTGGAAGCCGCGGGGCTGTGGCATCGGGCGTTTGCGATCATGCTGATTGCGAATCTCGCGCTGCACTTTGGTGGGATGGCGGTGGCGTTTGTCCGCCGGACGTGCTCGTGGAAGGAATGGCTGTTCGGGCCGAACTCGCTGATCCCGCGCTGGAAGGACGCGAAGGACGTGGCGGGGATGTTCAAGTGGTTTGTGGGGCTGGGGAAACTGCCGCGGTTTGACCGGTGGACGTACTGGGAGAAGTTCGACTACTGGGCGGAGGTGGGCGGGTCGTTCATCATCGGGGGCTCGGGGTTGCTGCTGTGGTTCCCGGAACTGGCGGCGAAGTTGGTGCCGGGCTGGGCGTTCAACATCGCGATGATCGTGCACGGGTATGAAGCGCTGCTGGCAATCGGGTTCATCTTCACGATTCACTTTTTCAATGCGCACGTGAGGCCGGGGACTTTCCCCGTGGACGAGGTGATCTTCACCGGGAGCGTACCGGAGGACGAGCTGAAGCATCAGCGGCCGGAGGAATACGGCAGGCTGGTGGCGGCGGGGCGGCTTGAGGCGTTGAGGGTGAAGGCGCCGGATCCGGCGCGCCGGCCAGTGATTGTGATCGTGGCGATCGTGTCGGTGGCATTTGGGTTGGTTCTTCTGGGCTTCATCATCGTCGGAGGGTTGAGTTGATCGGTTGCGCGTATGCGAGCACCTAAGTTGATCCAACGCCTTGGCCCCGTGATCCGGAATCACCGGCGGGTGGTGATCGCTTTTGCGGCGGTGATCGTGCTCGGCTGCGTGCTGGCGGCGTGGTGGGAGGTTCGGGCGTTTCGGAGGACTCGGGAGAGCCTGAGCCGCGGCGCGGCGGATGCCGTCCTGGTGTCGGGACCGGCGCCCAAGCCGACGCGCGTTGTCACGTTCGGTGAAGGGTGTCTGACGTCCCGCTGCCACAGCGATCTGAAGGATCGGGCGGCGGTCCACTCTCCGGTGGCGAACGGGAAGTGCGATGATTGCCACGCGGCGGATGCGGGGAATCACACGTATCCGCTGGTACGGGCGAAGGGTGAGTTGTGCGCTGGGTGCCACACCACCGGCGCTGGGATGGCGTTCCAGCACAAGGCCGAGAATGCGGACGGATGCCTGGCGTGTCATGACCCGCATTCGTCGGGATCCAGATCGCTGATGGTCGGCGCTTCGGTCGCTCAGACCTGTGTCCGGTGCCATCCTCGCACGGAGGGATCGGTTCAGCATGCGTCGTACAAGAGCGAGCGGTGCGAGTTGTGCCACGCTCCACATGGCGCGGCCAATGCCACGCTGCTGGTTGGCGGGGCCGGGCCGGAGCATTGCGCGACTTGCCACGAGACGACGGTGCGGCGGGTGCGGGCGGGGCAGCATCGCGATTTGAAGGGCGAATGCCTGGCGTGCCACGCACCGCACGCGTCGGAGCACAAGAACCTGATGATCGGTGAGAACGGGGCGGTGTGTCTCGGGTGCCACGCGGATGTGGGGCGCACGATCACGGGGGCGACGGTCTCGCACGATCCCGTGTTGAAGGGAGAGCGGTGCACCACGTGCCACGATCCGCACGGGGCGGGCGAGGCGAGGATGCTGCGGCAGACCCAGGCCAAAGTTTGCCTGTCGTGCCACAACAAGGCAGTGCAGGCGGCGGATGGGCGGAAGATTCCGGAATTGGCGTCGGTGCTTGCGAATTCGGCGCTGGTGCACGGAGCGATCCGCATCGGCGAATGCAGCGCCTGTCACAGCGTGCACGGGGGGAGTCACGAGGGGCTGCTGCGGGAGGCGGCGGCGTCGGCGCCGGGCGGCGCGTACGACGATCACAATTACACGCTGTGCTTCGGCTGCCATGATCCGGCGTTGGCGCGTTCGAGCGCGGCCACGCGATTCCGGGACGGCGACCGCAATCTTCACGAGGTGCATCTGCGGCCGGGGGATCGGACTCGTTCGTGTGCCGCGTGCCATGCCGTCCATGCGGGCGATTTGCCGAAGCTGATCGCGAAGGCGGTGAACTTTGAAGGCTCGAAGTGGGAGATGCCCCTCGGGTTTACGGCGACGGAAGACGGAGGGCGGTGCGCCGCTTCCTGTCACGAGCCATTGTCCTATTCGCGCCGCGCGGGTGGCGCGACTCAGGGAGGTGTCCGATGAATGCCCGCTCCTCACGAATCGTGCTGGGGCTGATCGCCCTCTTTGGTGCGTCCGCGGCGGTTGGGCAGATCCAGAACAAAGCTCTGGACGCGAGCGGATCGACTTTGCCGGCGCCGACGACGGTTGTGCCGCGCGAGGGATGCGTGACGGCGGAGTGCCATCCGGGCATCAAGGCGAAGGCCTTCCTCCACGGTCCGGTTCGGGCGAGCGGATGCGACGGGTGCCACAAGCTGACCGATGCGCCCACGCACAAGTTTGAGGCGATCCGCAGCAAGAACGAGATGTGCTCGTTTTGTCACACGCCCGAGACGCCCCCGGGATCGATGCTCCACGAGCCCTATGCCAAGAACGAGTGTCTTTCGTGCCATGATCCGCACGGGAGTTCGGAATCGCGGCTGCTGCGGGGCGAGCGGTATGCCGATGCGTGCGCGGCGTGCCACAAGGACATGACGGGTGCGCACGATCGGGTGCACGGGCCGGCGTCGGTGGGGGCGTGCGGGGCGTGCCACGAGCCGCACGGAGCGCGCCTGCCGAAGCTTCTCAAGGCGAACGGACGAGAGCTTTGCCTCCGCTGCCACGTGCGGACGGATCTTGAGATTCGAACGCGGTCAGTCGTGCACGCGCCGGTTCTGGGCGACTGCCGCACATGCCATGATCCGCATGCCACGGATCAGCCGGGCCTGCTCACGAGCGATCCGGCGACTCTCTGCACCGAATGCCACCAGGACATTGCGCACACGATGGCGGCGGCAACGACGCAGCACGCGGCGGTGACGACCAAGCGTGCCTGCCTGAACTGTCACACGCCGCATTCGAGCGACCATGCGGCGCTGCTCAAGGACGATCCGAAGAACCTGTGCTTTGAGTGCCACAACCAGCCTGTGCCGCTGCCGGACGGGACGAAACTGGTGAATATGAAGCAGGTGATCGAGTCGGGCAAAAGCCTGCACGGGGCGATTACGCAGCGGAGTTGTGTGGAGTGCCATGAGATACACGGCGGGGGTCACCAGCGGCTTCTGAACAACGAGTATCCGTCGGGGCTCTATTACCCGTTCCGTGAGTCCTCGTACGCGCTGTGTTTCAGCTGTCACGACAAGCAGCTTGTGATGTCGCCCAAGACGTCGGGGGCCACCGCGTTCCGGAACGGCGAGACCAACCTGCACTTCGCGCACGTGAATCGCGACAACAAGGGGCGGAGCTGCAAGGTCTGCCACGATTCGCACGCGGCGTCGCGGGAGAAGCACATCCGCGAGGAAGTGCCGTTCGGCAAGGCGGGCTGGAAGCTGAAGATCGGGTACGAGACCTTGCCCGAGGGCGGCAAGTGCGCTGCCGCCTGCCACGCGGCGTACGAGTACAACCGAGTCAATCCCGTTACCTATCCGGCGATGAAACTGGATGGTGAATGGAAAGGCGAGGGTCTGGCGCCGGGCTCGCTCGCCGAGCCGGAAGCGCCGGCCAAGAAAGGACCACGCAAATGAAATTCTCCCTCCGAGATCAGTTGTCGATGCACACCAGCAAGGAGCGTCCCATGTCCAGATCCATCCTCCGAATTGTCGCCCTGTGTCTCGTGTTCGGCGTGAGCTGCCTCCAGGCTGGCGCCGATGAACTTCGCAACGTAAAGCGGGGCGAGCCGGTGCCGGCCTTCCGCCTGCCCACGCTGGACGGGACCGTCCTTGACAGCGAGTCCCTCAAAGGGACAGTCGTCGTCCTGGTGTGTCTCTCTGCGGAGCAGCGGCGGTCGGAACTTGCGGCGATGGAATCGCAGCAGGTCTTTCAGGCGCTCGGATCCGAGCCCGTGAAGCTTGTTCATATCACTGCCGACGTGGTACAGAAGCCGTATTTCGAGAAGTTTCGGCAGGACCGGAGCATCACGGCGACGTTGGCGTTTGATCCGGACCGGGCCTGCTACAACAAGCTCGGCCTAATCGTCTTCCCGACGACGGTGATCATCGGCAAGGACGGAAAGCTGGACAACGTGATATCGCTCCACAGCGCCGAGTACAAGCGTGTGCTTGATGCTTCGGTGCGTCACGCGGAGGGCACGATCAATGATGAGGAGTTCAAACAGCGCCTGGCGGCGCAGCCTTCGGACAACTCATCGCCGAAGAGCTTCGCGTCGGCGCATCGGGCCCTGGCGCGTTCGCTGCGGGAGAAGGGGCAGCCCGATGCCGCGGCGGTGGAACTAAACAAGGCGCTGGAGCAGGATCCCGACAATCGGGAGGTGATGCTCGACCTGGCCGAGATCGACGTCGCGAAGGGAGACTTTGACGCGGCCGATGCGCTTCTTGGAAAGGTGCTGCAGGCGCAGGCGGACCACAAGCGGGCCAAGCAGCTCAGCGGGATCATTCTCTTTAAGCGCGGAAAGCTGGACGATGCGGAGAAAGTGCTTGTTGAGGCGGTCTATCTAAATCCCAATCCGGAAGTGGCACACTACTACCTCGGGCGCATCTACGAGGCGCGCGGGCAGCAAGGGAAAGCGATTGAGCAGTATCGCGAGGGGCTGGGACGGCTGGTGCATGACGCAGACATGCCCGCCGGCGGCCAGAACGGCGGCGGCGAAAAGACGGTGCCGCCGAAGAAGTGAATTGGAGTTCCCGGAACTGGGAACGCGATCGCATGCGATTCCCAGATTCGGAACTCCGCATCAGAAATGCCCGCAGGACGGCGACCGCGAGGGAGGCCGGCCTCATCCTGCTTTCCGGCTCGGTGTTTGCAGCAGATTGACATCGGTGTCTGACTATCAGAGAGGCGAACGTGTTTGAAGTACGAATCCACGGGCGGGGTGGGCAGGGTGTGGTGACCGCGGCGGAGATGCTCTCGATCGCGGGGTTTGTCGAGGGGCACTGGGCCCAGGCGATCCCCAGTTTCGGATCGGAACGGATGGGAGCGCCGGTCCTGGCGTTCTGCCGCATTAACGAGACCGAGATTCGCTCCCGGGAGCCGATCACCTCGCCCGACGCGGTGGTGATCCAGGATCCGACGCTTTTGCACCAAGTGAAGGTCTTTGAAGGGCTCTCAAAGGACGGCTATGTGCTGATCAATTCCGTGCGGAGTCTGGATGAACTCGGGATCGGGGAATTTGTGGGCAAGCTTCCGCCGGGGCATGCAAGGTGCGTTCCCGCGACTGAGCTTGCGATCCGGCACATCGGGCGGCCGTTGCCGAACGCGATCCTGCTGGCGGGACTGTGCGCGATTACGGGACGGCTCAAGCTCGCGTCGGTCGAGGCGGCGATCCGTCAGAAATTCAAGGGCGAAGTTGTGGAAAAGAACATCGCGGCGGCGCGCGAAGCATTTCTCCTGTGCCGTGGCGAGCGGATAGCGGAAGGAGCGATGGCCCATGCTCAAGCAGTGTGAAGGTTCTCAGGCTGTCGCGGAGGCGATCGCGTTGTGCCGTCCGGAGGTGATCTGCGCCTACCCGATCACGCCGCAGACGCACATTGTCGAGATGCTGGGATCGCTCGTGAAGAGCGAGTCGCTCAAGAAGTGCGAGTACATCAACGTCGAGAGCGAGTTCGCCGCGATGTCGGTGGCGATCGGCGCCTCGGCGTGTGGTGCGCGCGCGTACACGGCGACGGCGAGCCAGGGCATTCTGTACATGGCCGAGGCGGTGTACAACGCGTCGGGGCTCGGGCTGCCGATCGTGATGACGGTGGGCAACCGGTCGATCGGAGCGCCGATCAATATCTGGAACGATCACACCGACAGCATGGCGCTGCGGGATGCGGGCTGGATCCAGTTGTTTGCCGAGGACAACCAGGAGGCGGTGGACCTTCATATCCAGGCGTTCAAACTGGCCGAGGCGCTCTCGATGCCGGTCATGGTGTGCATGGACGGATTCATCCTGACGCACGCGTACGACCGGATTGACGTACCGACGCAGGCGCAGGTGGACGCGTTCTTGCCGCCCTACGAGCCGCGGCAGATCGTGGATCCCGATGATCCCGTGACCATCGGCGCGATGGTGGGGCCCGAGGCATTCATGGAGGTCCGGTATCTCGCGCACGCCAAGCAGATGCAGGCGCTGGAGATGATCCCGGAACTTGCGGCGGAGTTCAAAGCGTCGTTTGGACGGGACTCGGGCGGGCTGCTCCGCACCTACCGGACCGAAGACGCGGAGACAATCGTGTGCGCGCTCGGATCGGTGAACGGGACGATCAAGGATGTCGTTGACGAATTGCGGGAAGAGGGCGTCAAGATCGGCGCGGCCAGTCTGTGCTCATTCAGGCCGTTCCCCAGCGCCGCATTGGGGAGAGCGATCGGTCACGCCTCGCGAGTCATCACGATCGAAAAAAGCCTGTCGGTCGGGATCGGCGGAAACCTCTCGCACAACCTGAGGATGGCTCTGCCCAATCGGGCTGCGAGCGTGTACACGGTTATCGCGGGGCTGGGCGGGCGCCCGATTACAAAGGCGAGCCTGCGAGGAGTATTCAACGCCGCGATGAGCGGGAGGTTGGAGCCGCTGAGCTTCCTCGACCTGAACCATGCGGTGGTGAACCGGCAGATCGAGCGTGAGCGGCAGGTCCGGCGAACGGGGCCGGTGGCCGAGGCGATCCTGCGCGATGTTCAGACGGTTGGCGCCGGCGTGAAGTGAGGAGTGTCCATGAGCGGTCCCCAGAGAATCAAGTTCTATCAGACCGGCACATTCACGGTGGGCAACCGGCTTCTTGACGTTGCCGTGCGCAGCGTGCAGTCGGACAAGGGCCGCAACAACTCGCTCAACTCCGGGCACCGGGCCTGCCAGGGGTGTGGCGAAGCCCTGGGAGCGCGCTATGCGCTCGATGCCGCGATGCGGGCGCTGAACGGGCGGCTGGTGGTGGCGAACGCCACCGGCTGTCTGGAAGTCTTTTCCACTCCGTATCCCGAATCGTCCTGGCGCGTGGCGTGGTTGCACTCGCTGTTTGCCAACGCGTCCTCGGTCGCTACCGGGATGGCCGCCGCGATGAAGGTGAAAGGACGGCACGACGTCCGAGTGATTGCGCAGGGCGGCGACGGCGGCACGGTAGACATCGGGTTTGCGTGCCTGTCGGGCATGTTCGAACGAAACGACGATGTGCTCTACATCTGTTACGACAACGAGGCGTACATGAACACCGGCGTCCAGCGTTCATCGGCGACGCCGGCCGCGGCGAGGACCGCGACGACCCCCGCTGTCGGTTCTCAACCGGGTAATGTGTTCGGCCAGGGCAAGAGCGTGCCTTTGATCGCGATGGCGCACGGGATTCCGTACGTGGCGACGGCGTCGGTGGCGGATCTGCGCGATCTTGAGTACAAGGTCGAGAAGGCGATGGGAATTCACGGCGCACGCTACCTGCATGTGCATGTGCCGTGTCCGCTTGGCTGGGGCTGCGATACCGGCGACACGCTCAAGGTGGCGCGGCTTGCGGCGGAATGCGGGCTGTTCCCGATCTTCGAGGCGGAAGCCGGCGAGGTGACCGGACGCCGGACGATCCGCCGACGCGTGCCGGTGGACGAGTATCTGAAGATGCAGGGAAGGTTTGCGCACCTGTTCAAAGGGGGCGGTGATCCCACGCGTATCGCGATGATCCAGGCGATCGCCGACCGAAACATCCGGCGCTTCGGACTCATGCCGGAAGGAGTGCCCGCGTGAACAAGCCCTTTGCCATCACTCTGGATGTCGGGTCCAGCCTTGCAAATAAGACCGGGTCGTGGCGTACCGAGCGACCGGTCTATGTCGATCGCCTGCCACCCTGCAACAACGCCTGTCCCGCCGGAGAAAACATCCAGCGATGGCTTTACCTCGCCGAAGAGGGGAATTACGAGGCGGCGTGGCGGGAGATCATGGTGAACAACCCGATGCCCGCGGTCATGGGGCGGGTTTGCTATCACACCTGCGAGGATGGCTGCAATCGGGCGAAGTTGGATACGGCCGTGAGCATCCATGCGGTCGAGCGGTTCCTCGGCGATCTGGCGATCAAGAACGGCTGGACGGTGAAGATAGAAGCGCCGCCGAGCGGCAAGCGCGTGCTGGTTGTCGGAGCGGGACCGTCGGGCTTGGCGTGCGCGTATCACCTCGCGTTGCTGGGTCATGCGGTGACGATCTTCGAGGCGGGCCCGATGGCGGGTGGCATGATGCGGTTCGGGATACCCAAGTACCGGATGCCGCGGGAGGTGCTGGATGCGGAGGTCAAGCGGATTACCGACATGGGGGTGAAGATCCGGCTGAACCACAAAGTGACGAACCTCGAAGAGACAATGAGCGCGGAGAAATTCGACGCGGTGTTTCTCGCGGTGGGTGCGCACCTCGCGAAGAGGGCGTACATCCCGGCCGGGGATGCGTCGAAGATCCTGGATGCGCTTCATCTGCTCAAGGGCGTTGAGACCGGAGAGACGCCGCTGCTCGGGCGCCGCGTTCTGGTCTATGGCGGCGGGAACACGGCGATGGACGTGGCTCGGTCCGTCAAGCGGCTGGGTGCATCCGAAGCGATCGTGGTGTACCGGCGCACACGCGAGAAGATGCCGGCGCACGACTTCGAGGTGCAGGAGGCATTGGACGAGGGAGTCATGTTCGTGTGGCTCTCGACCATCAAGGCGGAGGACAAGGGGAAGTTCACGGTGGAGAAGATGCGGCTGGATGAGAGCGGCAAGCCGCAGCCGACCGGCGAGTTCGAGACGATCGAGGCGGACTCGTGTGTGCTGGCGCTTGGCCAGGACGTTGACCTTTCGTTCCTATCTCGGGTTGAAGGGCTGACGATTACCGACGGGGTGGTCGAGGTCGGTCCGGACATGATGACGGGAAGGCGCGGTGTTTTCGCCGGCGGCGACATGGTGCCGGCGGAGCGGACAGTGACGGTCGCTGTGGGGCACGGGAAGAAGGCCGCGCGGAAGATCGACGCCTATCTCCGCGCGAAACCCGAGGCGACGGCGCCGAAGCACGAACTTGCGCAGTTTGAAAAACTGAATACGTGGTATTACACGGACGCTCCCGCGACCGTGCAGCCGGCGCTCGATGCGGTCCGCCGGAGTTCGACGTTTGATGAAGTGGTGGGCGGTCTGGACGAGAGCAACGCGCTGTTCGAGGCCCGGCGCTGTCTTTCCTGCGGTAACTGCTTTGAGTGCGACAACTGCTTCGGGGTCTGCCCGGACAACGCGGTGATCAAGCTTGGGCAGGGAAACCGCTACCGGTTCAACTACGACTACTGCAAGGGCTGCGGGTTGTGTGCCACGGAGTGTCCGTGCGGGGCGATCCGAATGGAGCCAGAGACCATCTGATCTGTGAGGAGCATTGCCGGACTGGGACGGACGGCGAACGGCGGACGGATGTCTTCGTACGGAGCCAGAAGCCGGCTTGGCATCTGGTTGGAATGTCGTGCGTAGAGTTGAGTCTGCGGTCGCTAACGCAATCTGAGAGAGTCCACGCTGCACGGAGTGCGATCGGGGTGGCTGTTCGGCCCGAGTCTGCTCCTCTCGATGACGACCTCAAGACGCCGGGCAAAGGCTTTTCACCGGCCGAAAAGAAGGCAAGACTTCTGAATCTGGTCGCCGTGGTCGCGCCGTTCGTCGGACTCGCGCTCACGATCTACTTCGCTTGGGGAATTGCGTTCGATTGGACGCAGGCGGCGATTTTGTTCGGCATGTTCATGGCATCGTCGCTGGGGATTACGGTCGGATATCACCGGCTGTTCACGCATCGCTCCTTCGTGGCGGTTGCCCCGGTGCGGTACGCGCTGGCGGCGCTCGGCTCCATGTCGGTGCAGGGGTCGGTGATCGAGTGGGTGGGAGTGCACCGCCGGCATCACCAGCATTCGGATCGGGCGCTCGACCCGCATTCGCCGCACGTCTTTGAAGACGGGGGCGATCAGCACGGTACCCTGACCATGTTGCGCGGGTTCTATCACGCGCATGTGGGGTGGTTGTTCCTCGGGCATTCGAAGGGGCTGGGGAAATATGTTCAGGATCTGAGGGCGGATTCCATCGCCTCGCGGGTCAACCGACAGTTCCTTTTCTGGGCCGCTACCGGCCTTCTCTTTCCAGCGCTTCTCGGCGGCGTGCTCACGCTCTCATGGAAGGGTGCTCTGTTGGGTTTCCTTTGGGGCGGACTGACCCGGATTTTTCTCGGGCACCACATCGCGTGGAGTGTGAATTCGGTGTGTCACCTGTGGGGCGCGAGCCCGTTCCGGACGGGAGATCACAGCCGCAACAACGCGATCGTTGGGGTGCTGGCGCTGGGCGAAGGGTGGCACAATAACCACCACGCATTTCCAACCTCGGCGCGCCACGGGCTGTGGTGGTGGCAGTTCGACCCGAGCTATATCACGATCCGCCTGCTGGAATTACTGGGCTTGGCGAGCCATGTGACGGTGCCGTCTGCGGAACGGATCGAAGGGAAGCGGAAGAAGTAGCGGATTGCCGCGGGCGTCGCTCAGGCTGCCGTTTGAAGGCGAGACGAATGTCTCCGGCACTTCGGAGGCTGAAAGACAAGCGGCGAACTGACTGCAGAACTGGGGCGCAGCGGACTACGCAAGGGGCGGGTTGGAGACGCACCTCACGGCGAAGAAACTCCGTTCCGCAACTCCGAATCGAGGCGATGCCGGCCGAGATCTTCCTTCGACGACGCGGAGCCCGACGATCGGCTCACTCGCATATCAGCATGTCATAGTCACCCACGAATTGCACGAAATCTGTGTCGTCCACGAAGCCGTCGCTGTTGAGATCGGCGGGGCAGCCTTCGGGCATGGCGGGATCCGTGCAGTCCAGGACGTTGTAGGCTCCTGCAAAGATGACGAAGTCGCTGTCATCGACCTGGCTGTCACCGTTGAGGTCGGCCCAGGCGGCGTAGGTGATGACAAGGTGAGGCCGGCGGAGATCGTCGGCGTATTCCGACGAAAGCAGGTTGAAGACGCCGTCCGTCGTATCGCCGGTGCTGGTCGTGATGTTGGGGTTTCCCGTGGGCCCGCGGAGGTAGAAGCCGTAGTTCGGCCGGCTGCCGTGGAGCCAATCCATGTACAGACCGGTAACATCCCAGGAGATGTAACGGTTGATCGGGGTCGACACCACGAGTGTCGAGGCCGACGTCGTGTCGTAGTCCACGCCCGCGGTCATGCCGGGAGCGCTCCACGGAACGCCTGTCTTTCTTTCATTCCAGTTCGACTCGTATTCGGCCCATTCGACCTGCATGGGATGAACCGTGAATGGCCACGGGACGACCGCATTGCCGTTGTTCGTGTCGATGAATGTGTAGGTGTTGAGCCAAGCCTGGTATTCCACCTTGATGATCTTGGAGCAAGGGGGAAGGGAAGCGAGGTCGAATCGGATGAGCGGGCGGCCCGTGTCCTTGCTGGTGCCGCGCTCGTCGTAGTAGAAGATGCCGTTGGGACCGAAATTGGTCGTGGGTCCGTTGTTGTAAAGGAAGTTGTCGGCGGCGTTGGAATCGTTGAGAGGGATCGTGACCTGGGCCGCGGTGGCTGCGCCGCAGATCCCGGAAGCCAGAACGAGAGTTGCGACGATCGTCTTCTTCATTGGGAATCTCCTGTGGTCGGTGACCAAGCCGCAGTATACAGAAATTGGACAAAGAACAACAAGTCAACTACAGGTCAATTTTATTTTTTTTTCGAGGTTTCCGGAGGCCAGTTTCGAGGTGCCAAAGTTGAGAATCAGTCGAGATTCGTCCATGTGCCGCCCATGGCGATCGACCTGTGGCAAGAGTCAATTGCGCACATGATTTCCACGGCATTTTCGAGAGGAACCGGGGGTGAGCCTCCCTCAAAGAAACGTGCAATGGAAGCGACAATGCGGTCGTAGCTCTGGGTGAGGTCTGGGGTGAATTGCACCGCTTGTCGCTCGCCCACGAGTTTGACTCGAAATGGCGCCGAGCCTGATCGATCAAGTCCGATAACTGCGGTTCTCCCATCGCGATATGCGAACTCAATGTGGTATCGATCCGGATTTGCGTGGGCGAGAACGCGATGAAGACCGCCTGGGTGAGACCAGAGCGCATCAACCAATTCAAAGGTGTGGCATCCGTAGTACCAGAGGCCCGGCATGTGCGCCGTTTCCTGAGCCGGTCCGGTGGCTTCGACCGCTGTCAAGCGGCCCAAAGTGTTCGTCAACTTCTCCGGTATTCCGGAAATGAACCGGAGCGACGAAGCCGAGAAGCACCTTGCTTGATGTGCTTGCGAATAAGTCCGGAGCGACTTCGCCTCCGCCGCAGAGCAGGTCAGCGGCTTATCGATGAACGTGGGCAGTCCGCGGCCGAGCGCCTGAATCGCCAAGTCGAAATGACGATGACCGTCCACGGTGAGCACCATCACGGCTTCAACCGAAGAGAGCAATCCGTCGAGCGTGGTCGCGGGGCGAACCCCGAAGGGGCGCAGCGCTTCGGTTGCCGCTTGGAGTCCGATGTCGTCGAGGCCTTTTGGAGTCTTGGCATCCCAGCAACAACTCACTCGGCAGGGAGACTTGCCGTGCGCATGGAGATCATGGAATCGGCGGCAGAACTCGAGCGTGTGCGAAGAGTCGAGGCCGATCACACCGATTTGCACGAAAAGCCTCCTTGCGCGCGACCTGCGCCGCCTGCCTGGGCATTCAAATCCGATCCTGCATAGGAATCATCAGTGGGAGCGGACGCCAGGCTGCCAGAGACGAAGCTTGCGGTGGCAATGTTGACGGAAGGGGAGCGGCGAGGCAGCGAAGGAGTTCTGCGGGATCGGCTTCGAAGTCGGGTCGATCATCGCAGGGCTCGCAATGAGCCTCGTTGTCCACCGACAGGCGAAACGATTGCACTTCGGGGCTTGTGGACGCGCATGAACCCGATTGAGGCCTCGGTTTGAGAACGCATGTCCCGGGGGGCAGTGGGGTGGACGCGTGTTTGACTTTCAACAGCGCCCTGATGACGGCCGGCCAGTCATTGATCTTCCAGTTGCCCGCTTCGATCAGCGAGCAGTCGTCTGATAGGCCATCGAGTGTCTCGAAGAGCGGGTCCTGAATCAGAGGTGCAGAAACTCGCACGGGCCGGCCAGCCGATGCGGTTTGGTGTCTTAGCAACGATTCGAGGGCGTCGGTGCGTTCGCAGCAGCATTCCACACAACTACCGTCGTTCGGGTCGATGCAGCCGTAGCCGATGACCCGGCCATTCTCAGAGTGTACAACCTGAGGCTTCCGCCGCCAGTTGCAAAGGTGTCTGGGGAAAGCCTCGGCCGACCGGTTGCAGTGAACAGCGAGTTGGCGATACAGAGCGTGCATGGCCGGTAGATCGCGGTCGGTCGCCGGACCGACACGGAGCGAGCCTTGGGCTTCTTTGGTGTCGCGCGAAAGCGAATGTTCGAGGCTGTTGGCGGTCACAAGAAAGCTCGCCTCGACTCCTGCCTTTTCGAAACCCCAGTACCCGTAGCGCCTGCGATTTCCGCCCAGGCAGGCGGCGTGGTAGCCGTCCCGGGACACCGTGGACATGGTCGCATCCATAAGGAGTCGCATAAAGCCCCGGCCGCGGAAATCGGGGTGGACGCTGACTCCGCCGATACCGGCGAGGTGGAGTTTCTGGAGTCCGATCTCCCACTCGATGGGGAACAACCCGACCATTGCGACGATGTTGCCGTTGCGCCGCAGGGCCAAATTGCAACCCATGTGCTCGTCGGTCGGCTGGTAGAGCGCCGGAACGAGAGACGCGAAGTCGGGATCGTTAAACACCAGGCTTAGGTGCGCGATGGCTTCCTCAAAGTCCGAGCCCCCGAGTTGGACAATTGAGTCGCTCAAAGCTGTGTCTCATCGGGCTTCGCGGCATTGTCTGGACGAGGTCCGCGAAACTGATCGCGCGCGTTCCGAAATCCATGTTCCCCAATCATGACGCGGCCCCGCTTCGGTTGGTTGATGCTGCCCTGCGGAGCGGCTCGGCTTCCATCAGCGAACCGTCCGCAGCGCTCGGAATCCACCGGACAAACCCCTCGATCGCCTCGTATTCAGCTAAACCCAGGAGATCGTAGAGCTTGGCGGTATTGCGATTTCGCTGTTCGGCGCGTTGCCAGAATTCTCGTTGGTCGCTGGGGCCGGGAAAGAGCGCGCTGTCCTTCTGGCTCTCGTGCTTGAAGATCGCATATCGCTTCCGCATGACTTCGTCGGGGGAGAGAGGAACCGCCATCTCGATCTGCTCGGGTTCCCACTCCTGCCAGGCTCCGCGGTAGAGCCAGAGCGTGCACTGTTTCATCCAGTCGCGCCCGGCGAGCCGGTGTATGGCTGTGGTGACGGCGGCGAGGCAGACGCGATGGGTGCCGTGCGGGTCGGAGAGGTCGCCGGCGGCGTAGACCTGGTGCGGCTTCACCCGATCCAGAATGTCCATGGTGATGCGGATGTCCTCTTCGCATAGCGGCTTCTTTCTGACGCGTCCGGTTTCATAGAACGGAAGATCCAGAAAATGGATGTTCTCGTGCCGAACACCGGAGTAGCGGGCGCCCGCGCGGGCTTCGGTGCGACGGATCAGGGTTTTGATCCGTTGAAGTTCGGGAGAGTCCACTTGACCCGCGTGCTTCTTCGTCACGAATTCCTCGACGCTCTGTTCGATCGCGTCGGCTGCCTGCTGTCCCAGGTCGCCGAGGCGGTCTTTGAACGCGTGGGCGAATTCGGCGACGAAATCGGCGTGGCGGATGGCGGCTTCATCCCACACGGCGATATTGCCGCTGGTCTGGTAAGCCACGTGGACATCGTGTCCCTGATCGCAGAGGCGGATAAAGGTGCCCCCCATGCTGATCACATCGTCGTCCGGGTGCGGGCTGAAGACCACGACGCGCTTGGGAAAGATTTCATGGCCGGGAACGCGGATGCGCCCGTGACGTTCGTGCGTTTGGCCTTTCTTCTCGGGCGGCTTACCTCCGGGCCAACCGGTGATTGTGTTTTGCAGGCCGCGGAATACGTCGATGTTAATGTCGTACGCGCTGCCGCGGGTGCTGAGCATGTCCTGGAGTCCGTGCTCGTTGTAGTCTTCGTCGGTGAGCTTGAGGATTGGCTTCTTGAGTGTGCGCGCGAGCCAGATCACCGCCTTGCGCACGGTCGGTTCGTCCCACGTGCCGCCGAATTGGTCTATCGCACCGAGCAGCCACGGGGTCTTGAAGCGGGTGAGTTCCGCGGCGGCGGCGGCGTCGAGCATGATGCGCGCGTTGGGGTGCTGCTGGAGATAGGACGCGGCGATGGTGCTGGTGATTTCACCTTCAACAGCTTTTTTGATGACGTGAGCCTTGTGCTCGCCGAAAGCGAGCAGGATGATGTGCCGGGCGTCGAGGATGGAGCCGACCCCCATGGTGACGGCCTTGCGCGGTACGTGACGCTCGCCGAAGAAATCACTCGCCGCGTCCATGCGCGTGACTCGGTCGAGTGTGATGAGCCTGGTTCGGCTGTCGCGGGCGGATCCGGGCTCGTTGAAACCGACGTGGCCGGTTCGACCGATGCCCAGGAGCTGAATGTCGATGCCGCCGGAGTCGCGTATCAGGCGTTCGTAGTTGTCGCAGAAGCCGGCGATCTGCTCCGGCTTCAGCGTTCCATCGGGCACATGCACATTTCGGGGGTCGATATCGACTAAATCGAAGAGATACTCGCGCATGAACCGCCGGTACGACTGCAACTCCTCGGGCTGCATCGGCCAGTACTCGTCCAGATTGAATGAGATGACGTTCCCGAACGACAGACCTTCGTGCGTGTGGAGCCGGACGAGTTCCTCGTAGACGGCCTGGGGGGTTGAGCCGGTGGCCAGGCCGAGCACCGCCTTCTGACCGTTTGCCGCTCGTTCGCGGATCAGTGCAGCAATTTCGCCGGCAACAGCGCTGCTGGCGGCATGGCTGGAGACATGCACCGTGACCGGAATTTTCTCGACCCCGGAGCCAATGTCGTGAGCGGCCATTGCGGGTTCCTTTGCCGTTTGATCGGCGAGCCGATGGCTCAGTCGGGTGTCAATCGTTCGCGGCCCGGGACAGGCAGAAAGCTCCGGTTGGAGCAATCAAATAGGTTTCTTCGATCCGGACATTTCCGCTGGCGGTGTACGCGCCCGGCTCGATGCAGATGACGTCTCCGGCGCGAAGCGTGTCGGTCACCCCCGGATTGATGTCGGGGGCTTCGTGGAGGCGTACACCGATGCCGTGGCCGCCGTGGTGAACCAGTCCCGAAGTGCCGAAATCCGGACGCTCGCGCAGCGCAGCATCCATGGCCAACCAGATCTCAGCGCCGGAGATGCCCGGTCGGAGCATCGGGCGGATTCGATCGTGCACGCCGCCGACGTGCCGGATGAGCTGCGACTGCTCATCCGAAGCAGTTCCCACGGGAAATACTCGCGCGAGATCGGACCAGTAGCCTGCCCGGTTCGTCCAGGCATCGATTGTGTAGAGTTCTCCGGACGTGATTATGCGATTGCGGCACGCGCCTGAGGGGGAGCCGCACCGGTAATCGCCGTCGTGAACGATTCTCTCTCCGGCACGGAGCGTGGCGCCGCGGACAGCAGCGGCAAAGACCTCGAGTTCGTTGGCCCCGGGCTTGATCGCCATCTCCGCGGAGTTGAGGGCGGCCAGATTGGCCTGAATGGCGCCGTTGAGCCGGAACAGGTCGAGCGAGTCTTTGGTGCGCTGCAAGTCGAGAACGATCCGATCGATCGCCAAGAACGAGCCGAGACTGAGGCCCGACACCAGCTGCGAACTGACCGACTCGACCTGCACACCGATGCGAAGGCCGAGCGGACCGAAATGCGGTGCGGCGTGCTCGACCAGCCGGGGCATCAGTTCGGTCGGGATGGTGCCACCGTCGTGCCAGCGGTAGGGCACGATCCGATCAACGTGGTGCTCAACTTCCGATTCGCCGCAGGCCAGGACGGCCTCGCCGGAGGTACGGACGAGAAGGCACGCAGGGACCGCGGTGGACGTGCCGAGCTGCGAGGCGGTGAAGTAGGTGATATCGCGGGGATCGGTGATGAGAGCGCCGTCGAGTTTCGATCCGGTCAGGCGCTCGATCAGCCGGGCACGGCGCTGACTCGCGTGCGTTGCCGGATCGGGGGGAGTGGAAGGGATGGCGGTCACACGCCCACTTTCAGCGGAGAGGCCGTGATTTCCTCGAGAGCCGAGTCGGTCGCTTCCAGCGTCTGGTCGATGTCGGACTCGGTGTGGGCGAAGCTAATGCTGCCCTGTTTGGCCGCGACAGGGAATTGGTAAACGCCTCGCTCGATGAGTGCCCGCCGGTAGCGGACGTCGAAGTCGAAGTCGTGGCCGGTAAGGACTTCCCACCAGCTGTTGGGTGCGGCCGGCATGAAATAGGTGCAGTAGCCGCTGCCCTGACGGACGAATGTCGCGTCGATTCCATGATCGACCATCAGGCGTTTGACTCCCTCCTCGAGACGGGCCGAGAGCTTCTCGAGAGTGGCGTAGACGTTGAACGCAGGATCTGTGAGTTTTCGAAGGCAGGCGATTGCGGCGGCGACGGGGACCGGATGGCAGTTGTAAGTCCCGGCGATAAGCACACGCTTCTCGGGATCGAGGCTGATGACGAGGTCCATGAACTTCGCCTTTCCGGCAAGCGCGGCGATTGGGAATCCGTTGGCGATCGCCTTGCCGAAGGTAGAGAGGTCGGGCTCGATGCCGCGGAGAGTGTGATAGGCGCCGGGTCCGGAGCGGAAGCCGGTCTTTACTTCATCGAAGATCAGGAGGAAGCCGTATCGGTCGGCGAGGCGGCGGAGGCCCTCCAGATAGCCGGCCCGCGGCTTGATCACGCCCACGTTCTGAAGCACCGGTTCGGTGATGATCGCCGCGAGCTTGTGGCGGCGGGCGACGGTTTCGACTGCTTCGAGATCGTTGAACTCCACTACATGCATGAGGGCTCGTTCTGCGGCGGGAATTCCGGCGGTGATTGGGGCGAGCGGGTATTCGTCGCCGACGATCTGGCGCCCGCCGAGCTGCTCTTTGGTGCTCATGACGTTGGCGGCGACCATGTTGTGGTTGCCGTTGTAACCGCCCTGCATGCGGAGGATGTGGTCCGCCCCGGTCCAGGCGCGGGCGACGCGGATGGCCTGGGCGGTAGCTTCCGAGCCGGTATTCAGAAACTGGACTTTGTCGGCGCTCGGGACGCATTTCAGGAAGAGTCGGGCGAGGTCCCCTTCGTCGGATGTCGGTCCGCTGCCGTAGTTGCTGTGGCAGCGGGCCATCGCCTCGATCACGGCCTTGTTCTGGTCGGGGTCATTGTGCCCGAGGATGTAGGGCGCGAAGCCGGCGTGGTAATCGATGTATTCCTTCCCGTCGACGTCCCACATCCGCGAGCCCTGCGCCCGCGCGAAGGCGATGCAGGGGTCCGCTTTTCGGTTGATGGAGGCCAGACCGCCGGGGATGACCTCCTGGTTTCGTCGGAGAAGCTCGTTGGAGCGTTGAATGTTCATTTCGGTCCCCTGGTTGTCAGGTCGGGCAGTGATCGTTGATCGGAATTACTCCGGACTGCACGCGGCACCGGGACTGCCGGAGCACAACCTCGAGATCGTGTCGCGGATCGCAAGTGCCTCCCTACTGGTGGGTGAGATCCAGCGAGTTCCTGTGAAGGCCCGCATCTGAAGGCCTTCCATCAGCGTCTCGGGTTTACGATCGCCCCCGTCGAGAAGCTTTTTCGCGTCGGCGCGGTACTTCTCGAGCCATCCGGCGGTGGCGCCGAGGGCATTGGCCTCGTCCAGCGTCTTGCCGTTGAGATTGGGGCAGGGCTTGCAGGAGAACAGAAACAGGCGGACGCCCGCCGGTTCGTTTTCAAATGGGCCGGAAGGGGTCTCTACGGGAGCCCAAGCGTTGGCCGGTCCCACAAAGATCTTCTTCGTATTGAGATCGAAGAAGTAGACACCGACGATTCGGTCGGAGCGATCAAAGAAGCCGCGACCAAGAAACACGGCCGCGCCCACAATGGCAACGATGCAGGCCGCGACGGTGATGTTCCGCTTCAGGTTGGAGGATTCGGGTTCGCGCTGCATGGGAAGTTCCTCTTTGGTGCGTTGGCGGGCGAATTCGTCAGCCGCTCAGCCACTCCGAGCGGTGCCGGGCAACGAACTCGTCGTCGGCAAGATGCGGATACGCGGCGGTCACGCGGTCGATTTCTTCGAGTTGACCGGGTCCGAGCGCTTCGTGCTCATCGAGGCACCACGTGCCCTCGAGCAGGCCCTGGCGCCGGAGAATCTCGTGGAGCCCCGCGATGACGCCGCGGAAGCCGTTGGCGGCATCGAAGAATGCGGCATTGGAATCGGTGACCTGATTCGCCTCGACGAGCAGTTCGGGCGGGACTTGGCCGGAAGCCGAGGCTTTGTGGCAGCGGTCGAGGAGTTCGACAGCGCGCCCGGTCCAGACCGACCAATGCCCGAGAAGGCCGCCGACGATTCGTCGCTCGACCCAATTCCCGTGGACGCTAAGCCGGTACGGGCTGATCAGATCGTGGACGATATTGTCGTCGTTGCCGGTGTAGAGCGAGATGTCGTCGCGGCCGGATTCAACTACGGCCCGGACCACGTCGAGCGTCCGGTAGCGATCGAACGGAGCGATCTTAATCGCGAGAACGGAGGGCAACTCGGCGAATCGCCGCCAAAAGGAGTAGGCGAGCTCGCGTCCGCCCACGCGGGGCTGAAGGTAAAACCCGATGAGCGGGATCACGGCGCCCACGGCACGGCAGTGATCGATGAGGCTGTCGTCGCTCGCGGTCTGAAGGGCGGCCAGCGAGAGCAGCCCCGCGTGGTAGCCGAGTTCGCTCAGCAGTGCCGCCTCGGCGCACGCGCGGTCGGTCGATCCCGTGACGCCGCCGATCCGGATGAGCGGGCAAGGGCGGGATGCGTCGGCGCGGTCCATTTCTTCACGGGCGATTGTCAGGACAGGACGGAAGAGTCCAACCTCGGGGTCTCGGATGCGGAACTGGGTGGTGTGCACTCCGACCGCGAGGCCACCGGCGCCGGCGGCGATGTAATAGCGGGCGAGCGCTCTCTGCCGGCGCTCGTCGAGGGTGCGGCGAGCCGTTAGGGCGAGAGGATGGGCGGGGATCGCGATGCCGCGCCGCAGCGCGATCAGCGCCTTTGGGTCGATTCTGGAGAAGGAGGCGTGAGACATGCCCGGTCGAGCTCCCCCGGTCTAAAACCGGCCGTTGCGGACTTCAAAGTGCGTGGGCTTGCCGAGCGAGGCGCCGTCGCGCCTGACCCATTCGGCAGTCCATTGCATGATTTGTTCGAGATCGACGCGTGGGGCGCCGACGAGACTCACAGCTTTTTCTCCGTTGCTGAGAAGAGCGTCCGGTGCTTCGGAGCCGACAAGCGTCGGCGGGCGGCCGAGTATCTCGCCGAGTCGCTTGCAGACATCGCGGACGCGGAAAACTTCGGGCCCGGCGATGTTGATCACGGCCGCGGGCGAGGAGGCGTGTTCGAGCAGGCTCAAGGCAATCGCGTTCGCATCGGTCTGCCAGATGACGTTGGCGTATCCCATGGTGACGTCGATCGGTTCTCCGGCCCACACCCTGCGGGCCAGGTCCACGATCACGCCGTAGCGGAGTTCTGTGGCGTAGTTGAGACGCAGGATCGCGATCGGAGTCGCGTGCGCCTGGGCGAAGTACTGGAAGATGCGCTCGCGCCCGAGGCAGCTCATCGCGTACTCGCCGACAGGATTGAGTGTGTCGGTCTCGATGGATCGTCGGCTGCTTGGGACAGTTCCGTAGACGTTGCCTGTAGAGAAGGCGACGATCCGACTCTTGGGGTAACGCCGGCAGACCAGCGAGGGAAGGTGTGTGTTGGTCGCCCACGTGAGGGGTTCATTGCCCGTCGCGCCGAACTTCATGCCGGCTGCGTAGACGACGAGGGGGGCTTCGGGAAGCGAAGAAAGAAACTGCGGATCGAGCAGGTTTCCCTGAATCGTCTCGATACCGTGCGCTTCAAGGTCTCGGGCGGCGGAGGGGTTGCTGAACCGCGCGACACCTATCACACGGCGGGGTGTTCGTGCAAGTTCGCTCGCGCGACGGGCCATTCGGGCGAGCGTCGGCCCCATCTTCCCCGCAACTCCCATCACGAGCACGTCGCCAAGAAGCCGCGAGAACATTCCGACGAGATGAGTGGTGGGCTCGCTGAGGTTCTCCTCTAATGCGCCGATATCAGCAATGGGCGACGAGGCAACCCTCATGGCGTGCCTCCGAGGCTTGGAGCGATCGCGGGCACATTGGCCGGCGTGCCGTTGACCGTTCCGGTTGAGCGTCCTCGGCCGGCGCGGGCCATGAACAGGCCGAGAGCCGCAACCGATCCGCCGATGATGAGGATCTGGACCCGGCCGTTGGCGGGGTTGGGGAGCAGTGCCAGCAGGCAAACCAGCGAACCGATGAGCGCGGCGAACCAGCCGGCGGTGCGCAGTTGGCGATTGTCGGATTCGAATCCGACTTCCCGAGCGAAATCGACCGGAGTGTGCATAACAGTGAAAAAGCGGGCGACTTGCGCCCGGTAGTCATTAGTCGCGAGGCGCCAGAACGGGGTCGTGGCGAGAAACGACGCGATGCCGACGCCCACTCCGATGAAGATCTCTTTCTGGAATGACCACGGGTGCCCGGCCTGGCTCTGGGCGAGACTGATCGCGGAAGGGACGAGGGCGCAGGCCGCCGCGGCGAGCGCAGACCACCAGGGGGCGCGCCGGATGAACAGCGCCAGGAAGAGAGGGATGGACATCGGCATGACCAGCATCGATCCGAGCGCGAGCATGTGTTCGAAGATGCCGGCACCCTTGGTAGCGGAGAAGTAGAGCGCGAGCTGGATGATGCACACGCCCAGCACTGCCGTTGCGATGCGTCCGATCGTGAGAAGCCACCGTTCGCCGGGGCTCGCGCGCCGGAAGAGTCGGCAAAGCCCCGGGAGAATGTCGCGTGTGAAGATGGCGGAGGTCTGGTTGAGCCCGGTGTCCATGGAACTGCCGGTCGCAGCAAACATCGCCACAACCATCAGACCGGTCAGGCCGGCCGGCAGCAGCTTGGCGCTGGCGACCGCGTACGCGACTTCCGCGGGCTTGGCGGCGGTCGATGCCAAAACTTCATCGGCGAATAGAAGGCGGGCGGTGATGGGGGGGATGAACCAGACGAGGCCGCCGACGAGCGTCAGGCCGCCGGCCACCAAGGCGGCCTTGCGGGCCGCGGAGCCGTCCTTGGCCGCGAAGTAGCGCGAGGCCGAGGTCATCGAGTTGGACATGAAGAGGCTCTGCAGGAACATCGCGGCGGCCCAGAGCCATGTATACGAGCCGTTCGGGAAAGCGCCCTGTGGCTTGACGATTGCGAACTGGTCGTTGAGCCCCTTGCTCTGAATGAGCGAGAAGAACTCCGACGGGCCGCCGACTTTAATGATGCAGAGCGTCGCGATCAGGACGGTGAGGGGCATGAGCACGAGCATCTGGATGAAGTCGGTGGAGAGCACGGCCCAGCTGCCGCCGGCGACGGCGTTTACGAGCAGGACGATCCCCACGATGATGATGACGTCGCGGACATTCAGGCCGAATGCGGCGGCTGTGAAGATGGCAAGGGCGCTCAAATGCAACGCCGAATAGAGGATGCGGATTGGCACGTTGCACCACGCGTAGAACTGCTGCGTGAGCGTTCCGAATCGGTTGCGAATGATCTCGGGCACGGTGGTGGCTCGGAGCTGTCGGAACCATGGCGCGAACCAGATGGCGTTGAGCAGAAAGCCGAAAGCGTTTGCAAGGAAGATAACGGCGACGCTCCATCCGGCCTCGAACGCAACGCCGGCGGCTCCCGTGAAGGTCCAGGCGCTGAAGCTGCTCATGAAATCGCTGACGCCGACAAGCCACCAGGTTCCCTGACAGCCGCTGCGGAAGAAGTCGGCCGAGTTTCGGTTGAGAGCGCGGACGCGGAGGCCGACCGAGATGAGCAGGAGGAGATAGACGCCGATGGTGATCGAATCGACGATGGAATGGGGCATGAGGGCAGGACTCCTCGTCGGCGCTTCGAGATTCCGCGGGTTCGGCCGCCCGCGGCAGTCGCCGCGCCGAGCATACCAGTAGATTACCAGTTCATGCAAGGCGGGAAAATGTGGAATCCAGCGAAATAGCTCTCTGCTAGGCGAGGATGGCCCATTCCTGAGCGGAGAACTCGCCGTGCATCGGACGTCCGGCGGCGTACTCGAGGATCTGGTCGACGACGCTGCGGCCGAGACGACGGCAGCCGGTCCCCACGGCCCCGGCGATATGCGGGAGGAGCACCACGTTGGGGAGAGTGCGGAACGGGTGGTCCGGTGCCGGCGGTTCGGGATCGGTCACGTCGAGCAGGGCCCAGATCCGGCCGCTGCGGAGTTCCGCGGCGAGGGCGTTTTCGTCCACGATCATCCCGCGGGCGGTGTTCACAAAGATTGCGCCGTCCCGCATGAGCTGGAAGTGGCGGCTCTGGAGCATGTGGCGGGTTTCCGGAAGTGCCGGCGCGTGCAGCGAGACGACATCGCTGGTCCGCATGAGCTCGTCGAGTTCAACCTTTGTCGCCCCGAGCCGCTCGACTTCGTCCGCCTCGACATGAGGATCGGTTGCGAGCACCTTTACTTCGAATTGTTTCAACAGGCGAAGGAGGTGTCTCGCGGTCTTGCTCAGGCCGATTAGTCCGATGGTGCTCTGGTACATTTCCCTTATTTCATAGCCTTGAACGCGGTTTGAGTCGATTAGCCACCCGCCCTCTCGCGCCATGCGTGACGCGGGGAAGAACCCCTTGAGGCCGGCGATGATCAACCCGAGCGTGGTCTCTGCAACACCGACCGCGAGGGCTTCCCGGGCGGACGCGATCCGCAGCCCTCTCGACCAAATCGACGGCGGCAGCAGGTGGCGCGTCGATCCGGCGGCGTGCAGAATGGCACCGAGTCTCGGAGCCATGTCGAGCATCGCGTCGGAGAGAGGGGGTGTTTTCCAGCCGGTGACGAGGAATTCCGCCTGACCCGCGTGTCGTGTCCAGAACTCGGCGAGCCGATCCGCCGTCGATGCGGTGCTGAATGCGGCCGCGTGACCGCTCAGTCGTCGCAGGTCCTCCTGATCAAAGCAAAGCTCGACCATGGGCGCCGTCAGCAGAAAAACCACGCGCATTCAGGGCTCACTTTTCGCGATGCTCGGTCGGTGCGGAATTCTTGAATTGAGGACGCCCACGAGTACGGGGCGAGCGGCCTGTTCGAAAAACTATACGGGAGGTTGGCCTCGGATCACGCGATCCGGGCGTTTTCCACGCGTGAAAGTTGCCGATCCAAACAAAATACGAACATATTCGTCAACGAATTTCTGATTTTTTGACAGGTAATGGACTTGCATTATTGTTGTCTTTCAGGGTAGTCTGGTTTCGGCACTCGTGCTCGGCGTCCGAGCGCGAGCGCCCCGAAAGGGGCTCGCACTGCGGGGCGCGCCAGTCACGAAGAGGAAGATGAGACATGAATGCGAATCTGAAAAGCGTGAACTGTCGGAGGGGCCTTTTTTCGGTGCTCGTTCTCGGCTGCACCTTCGTGGCCGCAGCGCAGGGGGCAACGACGACTGTGATCCTGAACGATGGCAACAGCGGCGATAATTTCCTGTACAACAACGGACCGACTTCGAACTTCGCGAACAGCGGTTTGTTCTACTACGACCAGCGAGGAACCGCGAACGATCGCGCCCGTCCGTTGATCCAGTTCGGTCTGGCCAGCCTGCCGTCGGGTGCGGTCATCACGAATGTTCAAGTTCAGATCAAGCTGCAGCAGTACACGTACATAGATTCGAACAACGGCAACGCGTCGGTCACGCAAAACTTCTCGATGCACCAGATGCTGACGGGCTGGAGCGAGACGACGTCCTGCTGGAACGAGCGGACCACGGGCAATGCGTGGAGCAGCCCGGGCATGGCCGCGGGAGTCGACTACGGCGCGGCGCTTTCAACGGTCGCGGTGAACTCTTCGATGCAGGAATCCTATTTGTCGTGGGATATCACCTCGCTCTACAAGAACTGGGTTAGCGGTGCGGCCCAGAATTATGGTCTGTGCATCCAGGGGCCAACGGGGGTTCCGAACTTCAACGCCGTCAACGGCGATACGACGGACGGTGTCTTCCGTCTCTACAATTCCGAATACGCCGATGACAGCCGTCGTCCGCTGCTGGTGATCACCTACGACATACCCGCTCCGGCACCTGCGCTGGCCATTTGTGCGGGCGGCTTTGTGCTCCTGCGGCGGCGACGTATGGTGGCGAACTGAAGCATCCCTCCTTGGCGGTCTTGGGGGCAGGTGGCTCCGGACCGACGAGGATTGAGAAGTAGAATTGGCCGAGGCGGCGGCGCCGGTACCGCCGCCGCCTCGCCAGATTTGCGAGGACAAGGATCGTCACGGAGAACGCGCATTGAGGACGCAAACTCTCGAACGCAAGAAGCCCAAGCACGAGCAGATTCTCGAGGCTATCAGGCAGGAGATTGAGTCGGGGGTCCTCCCGCACGGGGCGGCGCTCGCCTCCGAATCCCAACTTTGTCAGAAGCTCAAGGCGAGCCGTGGTCCGATCCGCCAGGCGCTCGCCGAACTCCAGAGGCAGGGATTGGTAAGGGCCCGGCCCGGCAAGGGCAGCTTTGTGCACAACCCCATCGCGGTCAACGGGACGGTAGCGGTGAGGCAACTTCTCGTACTTGTCAATTCGGTGGGCGCGACGCCGGCGAATTTTGTCGTGCACGAACTGATCGACGGGCTCAGTCGCGCCGCAGAGGAAGCGGGCGAACGGTACCGTCTCACATTCCAGTTCCACCGGAACCCGGCAATGGTCGAACCCGAGAGTATCCAGGGCTGCCACGGCGTGCTGATGGCTCCCTTCACGCACGACGGAATCAAAGCGATGCGGGGGCTCGCGGAACGGCTGAATGTGCCGGTGGTGAGCGTCTACAACAGGCTGGATTCGCAGGCCGCTTCGCAGTTCTACGTGGACCATGAAGCCGGTGCATTCGACGCGACCGAACTGCTGTTCCGCTACGGCCATCGGCGCATTGCATTGCTCGGAGAGCCGGCGATCTCGCCGGGACCCGCGGCAACCGAAAGGGAAGCGGGGTTCATCCGCGCGGCAAGAGCGGCGGGGCTGGGAGAGCACGAGGCGACGATCGTGCATGTGGGCGTCGATTCTGTCGTAGCTCGTGCGAATATTGAGAAGCTGCTCCGTCAGGCGGACCGCCCGACAGCGCTCGTTGTTGCCGGCGGCGTCATAACGCCGATCGCGCTCGACGCGATCCGGGCGGCCGGATTGTCCGTGCCCAAGGACCTTTCAATCATCGCGGTGGACGACACGGTCGAAGCGGCGCTAAACGTGCCGCGGTTGACCGTCGTCAAGATTCCGCTCATCCACCTCTCGAGGTTGGGAATCAGTTCATTGATCGCGCAGACGGGCGTTCGCTCGTCGGCGCAGGAACGCGTTTCTCTCAGTCTGAAGCCTGAAATCGTCATGGGCCAATCGATCGCAACGGCAGCTCCATGCGTCTAGTTCTGGGCGCCGCCGGGATTCTTCCGCTGGCACTTTTGTCCAAGGAGCACATATGGACCGCAAAGCCCAACGCGAGGCGTTCACGCTTATTGAACTGCTGGTGGTGATCGCTGTAATCGCACTTCTGATCTCAATCCTGCTGCCGGCGCTCGGCCAGGCCCGCGAGGCGGCCCGCAGGGTCAAGTGCCTCAGCAACCTGAAGCAGACGGCCATGGGAATCGTCACGTACTCAAACGACTACGCCAGCTGGACGCCGATCAACTACGAAACTCCCACGCACGTATTCCCCATTCCGCGCAAGGCCATCCCGCGGAGCACTCAGGGGATCGATTGGTGGCACCGGCTCGGCGGGAAACTCGTCGATTGGGGGAAGAACCAGATTCCGAATGCGGCCTGGGTGGACAATGGCTCCTACATCACTTCCACGCAGGTGTTTTACTGTCCGTCTTTTACGTCGATCAAGCCTTCGGGCTGGTGGTCGGTCAATCACAACTCGGCCGGGGCGGTCAACGCGAGCTATTGGTGGGAGTTCTGGAATCCCGATGAATTCACCGATCCGACGCACCCAGTTCGGGCGAACGGGCTAGGCACTTCACGCACCACGTACAACCCTCGCAACGCCATCGTGACCGACCTGGGTTGGGCGCCCTACGCCAACGCGGTTCCGACGCTCTACGGGCCACCACCCCACAAGAAGGCTTCGAACGTGCTCTGGATGGACGGGCATGCGGCAAACGTGCAGTTGGGTGAAGTGAACCAGGTCGCGCCTTCCGCGGCAGACGCCTACATACGTCTCACGTATCTTCAGAGCAAGGTAGGGACTTGATGTCTTTGTTCGGTCAGTTCCATCGGTCCCGCAGAGTCGCGGGAACGCTTTCGGTACTCGTGGCTTGCTGCCTTCCCTGGCTGCTAGCCGACGCCCAGCCGGTGAGCCTGCCAATCGTCGAGCGACCGCACGAGCACGAGGCAGTGCAGTTCGGTTACAAGCCCTGGTACGTGCCGAACGCGCCAGCTTTCGATAAGTTCAACCGGCCGTACATGAGAGATCGCGAGGTCGATCAGCATCCCACCAGCGCTATCCAAACGATCCGCGGTGGACGCTGGGTACGCAAGGATTTTCTCGGCGCAATTAAGTCCGCCTACCCAACCTTTGCTCAGGTCCGATTCGGCGGCGGCACGCTCGGTGCCTGCATCACCTTTGATGCCGACGATTGTCTCTACACGCTTCTACGGATCCGGCTCGCGGACGGCACGGACCGCGACATCCTGCTGTACTCTTCCGACTACGCCGATACCTTCAAGGTCGTCGAGATCCCAAACGACGAGCCGCAAGGCTCCAAACCAGAAGGCTTCGTGAACATGGAACTGCGTGTTGGCGGGAACACGCTCACGCGTCCGCCGCTGCTCGCGACGCTGCGCAAGCGGGCGAATCATCCGCTGGGCCAGTGGACGGCCCATTACAACATGTACCTGTTCCAGCCGCAGAAGGTGGATGGCGGGCTCGAACTTGGCAAGCCGGTGCTGCTGACCGATCACGGTCTGTACATGTCACGCCACGCGGGAAACCCGAGTTTCGCGGTGTCGGGTCCCGACAAGACGTATGTGACCTGGGCGGAGACGACCGAGGGGAACTACTTCCCGGGCGTTCCGACTCTGGTGGCCACGGTGGACCCCAAGACGCTCGCGATCACCGATCGAAAATTCTGCGGCTTCGGGTATCCGCCCAACGACGGGCACAACAGCCCCGGCATCGTAATGGACCCGCGGGGCTACCTGCACGTCATTACGAGTTCGCACGGCGAGAATTTCATGTACGCCAAATCTCTTCTGCCCTATTCGACGGCGGGTGGGATGAGCGAGCCGGCGACGATGCTCAAACACGGGTGGCTGGAGTTTGGGTACAGCCGCGGACGGCAGAGCTATCTCTCGTTCGTCTGCACGGCGGACGGCACACTTCACACGGCGTTCCGCCAGTGGTACAAGGGGACCGAGCCGTATTTCCTTGACAATCACTTCGGCGGCCTTTCGTATTCGAGCAAACCGGCGGACGGTGAATGGCCCGCCGATTCGCGGCTGATGATCGTGCCGCCTCTGGACGGATATTCCATTTACTACCAGAACCTCGCGATCGATCGCCAGGACCGCATCTTTCTTTCCTACGGGTACCGCAACGAGAAGCCGGCGTACGGCACGGGCGAAGCCGAGAACCACTATCTCGGGCTGCTGATGTCGGCGGACGGGGGCAAGAACTGGCGGCTGGTTTCGACGGAGGACTTCACGCACGGCATGAAGCCTGAAGCTATGAAGGATGCGACGCTTTCGCCGGCGGAAGTTCACGGGGTTGTGGTCGATGGCGACGGTCGGCCGGTCGGTGGGGCGAGCGTTACCGCCGTCTCGACCACAGTGATCACGGATTCGCAGGGCGCCTTTGCATTCCCGAACGTTCTGGCGGATGATTTTCCGCTCAACGTGTCCCGCGATGGATTTGCGACTGAGGTCGCCAAGATCGCACTCCACGGTGCGCCGTCACAGGAAGTAAAGATCTCGCTGCGTCCCGCGCCCCCGACCCCGGCGGCGAATTCCGGAGCATCGTCCGCGGGAACTCCTTCGCTTCCCAAGAAATAGACACTTTCCCGGCGGGACGAACCTTGAAGATTACCGCGATCGAGACTCAGGTCTGCAACGCTCGGATGCGCAATTGGGTTTTTGTAAAGGTGCTCACCGATCAGCCCGGCTTGTGGGGCTGGGGCGAAGCGACGCTGGAATGGCACACCCGTGCGGTGGTCGGTGCGGTTGAGGATTTGGCCTCTCTCCTTATCGGGGAGGACCCGACGCGGATCGAGCACCTCTGGCAGATGATGTACCGCCAGCACTTCTGGCACGGCAACGGCATCGTGCGCGGGACGGCCATCAGTGGTATCGACATCGCGCTGTGGGACATTCTTGGAAAACATCTCGGCGTCCCCTGCCACAAACTGTGGGGCGGACCGGTGCGGAATCACGTGCGCCTGTATTGCCACTTGGGCGGCGGCAGGATGGAGGACTTCTACGAAACCAAGACTTCCGACGCCGGACGTTTCGGGGATCTTGCGCACCGTGCCGTTGAAGAGGGATTCACGGCATTCAAGAGCATGGCGGTGCCCGAGACGATGCCGCTCGAAGGCAACCGGCCGATCCGCTACGCCGAGCAATGTGTCGCGGCGATGCGTGAAGCCGTTGGCCCCGACATCGACATAATGGTGGATTGTCACGCGAGACCCAGCCCGCGTATGGGGCTGCTGTTCGCGAAGGCGCTCGAGCAGTACAACCTCTATTTCCTCGAGGAGCCCTGCTGGCCCGAATCCGTGGACGGGATCGCCGAGGTGCAGCGCGCAGTGCGGACGCCGATCGCGACAGGCGAACGGCTGGTGACCCAGTTCCCGTTCTGCGAAATCCTGAACAAGCGGGCCGCGAGCGTGCTTCAGCCGGATATCACGCACTGCGGCGGGCTGACCGAGGCTCGCCGGATCGCGGGTTTGGCCGAGGCGTATCGGGTATCGTTGGCTCCACACAACCCTCAAGGACCGGTGAGCACCGCAGCGTCGTTGGAATTGGGGTTTGCCACGCCCAGCTACATCATCTGCGAAAGTGTTCACAATGACGTGCCGTGGCGGCCCGAGGTCGTTCGGGAGGGATTCACGGTCGAGCCGAAAGGAAGAATCGTTCGGCCCAATCGCCGGCCGGGACTTGGAATCGAGCTTGATGAGGCCGCGATCCGCAAGCACCCATTCGAGCAGGAAGTTCTTCAGAGACACTTCTATTCCGACGGCAGCGTGGGAGATTGGTAGAACGCGTGAGCACGACACGACGTGAACCGGTGGCGATCATCAGCGGCGCTTGCGGCGATATCGGGCGCGCGATCGCGGTCGAGCTCGCCCGGCGTGGTGCGGCACTCGGACTGTCCGACATCGTCTCTCCCGACGCGGCCGCGCCGCTGGTCGCGGAGATTCGCAATTTGGGGCGCCCTATCCGCTACGACCGGGTGGACGTCGCCGACGGGGCCGCGGTGGAAAGTTGGGCGACGACCGTTGAGAAGGAAGTGGGAATCGTTCGTTGGGTCATTGCGGCCGCGGCGACGGTCACTCTTGCCGGTGCAATGCAGGTCACCGTCGAACAGTGGAAGCGTGAGCTCGATGTCAACCTGACCGGTTCATTCCTGATGGCGCGGGCGGGCGCGGCCCGCATGCTCGCCGGCGGGCGCGAAGGCCGGATCATCCTCGTTGGGAGTTGGGCGGCGCACGCGGCTCATGTCAATCTGCCCGCGTACAGCGTCTCGAAGGCCGGCCTGCGGATGCTCTGCAAGTGCATGGCTCTTGAACTCGCGCCGCGCGGCATCGTGGTCAACGAAATCGCGCCCGGCTACGTGGACGCGGGCTTGAGCGCGGTTGTCTTTCGAGAGAATCCGGGCGCTCGCGGCCAGGCCGAATCGCGGGTGCCCGTCGGACGGCTCATTTCCGCGGCGGAAGTTGCAACGCAGGTTGCCTACTTGTGCTTTGACGCAAGCCCGCACACCACCGGATCGGTCCTGCTGATGGACGGCGGACTATCGCTCGGTGTTCCTGCGAAACCAGAGGAAGGATCGCAGCGATGAGCGGCATTCCCCTCACGTGGGCGGAGCCATGCTTCGAAGGGATCTTGGGCGTCGGAAGGCGGGACGTCACGCCGCCACCGGGAATCTACGCCCGGAATTGGGGCGCGGCGACCCACGATGTTGCGGACGGCGTGCACAAGCCGCTGCTGTGCACCGTGCTGACGACTCGGGAGGCCCGCAGCGAATGCCCGCTCGTACTGGCGGCGTTGGACGCCACTTGGTTCCGTGGACCGGAGGGCGCCGTGCTCATCCGCGAGCACGTCTGCCGCGAGCTTAACATTCCATCTTCGGCGCTGATGATCTCGATCTCGCACACGCACTCCGGACCCTCGGTCTCGCCGGCCGAAGCGCACAAGCCCGGGGGGAATTTGATCAGGCCGTACGTGGAGAGCGTCGCACAAGCGATCATTGAGTCCGCACGGGACGCGCTCCGGACTGAGTGCCCCGCGGAATTGCGATTCGCAACGGGCCGCTGCGCACTCGCCGCCGACCGCGACCTGCCCGATCCGGCAGGTGGGCGGCTGGTATGCGGCTTCAATCCCGGCGTCGCAGCGGATGACACCTGTCTCGTCGGGCGCGTCAGTCGCACCTCCGACGGCGTTATGCTCGCCACGCTCGTCAATTATGCCTGCCATCCCACGACGCTCGGAGCCACCAATCGGTTGATCTCACCCGACTTCGTTGGCGCGATGCGAGAGACTGTGGAAGCACACTCGGGCGGCGCTCTGTGCCTGTTTCTTCAGGGCGCTTCCGGGGAACTCGCGCCGAGAGTGCAGTACACCGATGACGTGCATGCCGCCGATGCCCACGGGCGGGAACTCGGGCACGCCGCCGTGGCGGCACTCGAGGGGATGCTCGCGCCCGGGACGGCGCTCGCAATGGAGGAAGTGGTCGAGTCGGGGGCTCCGCTGGCGATGTGGAAGGCGCGGAAGACCCGCGCCGGCTCGCTCGTCCGCGCGATCGAGATGCCCGTCGATCTTCCGCTCAAGCCATCGCTGCGGAGCGAATCGCAGATCTCGCAGGAAGTGTCCCTGTGCGAGGATCGGGCGACGAAGGAACGCCTTCACCGTGAACTGCTGGTGGCCCGCACGGTCGGAGCCGGTCGGGCCACGTCCAGGCGATCGGTGTGGGTCTGGCGTCTCGGCGACGTGCTGCTCGTGGGCCAGAGCGACGAAGCCTATTCGCTCTTCCAGCGAAAACTACGGGAGCACTTTCCGCAATTCGGCCTGCTCGTCATGAACGTGGTGAATGGATGGGGGGGATACATCTGCCCGGCCGTACGCTATGAGAAGCGTGTCTACCAATCTCAGCAGAGTCCGTACGCCTCGGGCTGCCTCGAGTTGCTCATCGACAGCGTGAGCGCGGCAATCCGCGGGCTGCTGAACGAGAGCGGAAAGACCGACGCCACCCGGGCTCCTTCCCGCCCCTTTTGAGGACTGCCCCAGCAATGAGATGCCGTCCGGATCACCCTGCTTTCGGCGCCTTTCGATGGCCTGTGATCATCGCGAGCATCGCTCTCTGGTTGTCTGTGTTGCCCGCCTACGGCACCGCACCCTCAATCGAGACGGCAAACGAAGTCGCGGGAGTGCGGCTTCTCCAGCCGGGCAAGTGGGGGGCCATGCGCACGGTTGTTGCGAACCGATCCGACCGCGAGGCCGTTCCACTGGTGATCGTCGGGTTCTCCGATGATCCTCTCCGAAAGTTCGGGACGCACGCTTGGCTTCCTTCCTGGAGTGTGCGCGAGGTTCAGACGCCGGTGCTGCCGCGTGCCGAAGCCGACGTTTCCGGCGTCGAAATCGTCACGCGCCTCAGATTGCCCGATACGGACCGGGCCGGCGAACCGGCGAGCGCACGAACACCCATGACACGCGGCCGGTTTGATAGCGCCCTCATTGCCGCTGAGGATGACGCGGACGCGCAGGCGATGGTCGCAGCCCTGCGCCAATCGGCCGGTCTCAAGCCCACGATCATTTCGCTCAGGCCGCAAGCTCTCCCGATTTCGGCGCCCGGATACGAGGCGATTGACAGTGTCTTTCTCTGCGGAAGAGACCTCGATCTCGACCCCATTCGGCGCGACGCGCTCATCGGGTTTCTGGAGAGCGGAGGCCGTCTTTGGGTGATGCTCGACGAGGCCGGGCAGTCCTGGCCGGCGGCGCTGTTCGGCGATCGATGGGACCTTGCGATTCTCGATTCTGTTGAGGTCACCCAGTTCGTTTTGAAAGGGACGAGCGGCGAGACATCACAGGAATTCGACCATGGCGTTCGCCTCGTCCGGGTGTGTGCGCCGACGTTTGAAGCTACGCACACCGTCCAGGGAATCCCTGCGGCTCTTCGAAAATTCGTCGGGCGGGGACAGCTCGTCGTGACAACATTGAGCCCGCGTGGTTGGCTCGACGCGAGTGGGACGGCAACCCCGGCCCTTGGTGACCTTCAAGCCTTCGTCGCTCCGGCGGACGACCCCAAACCGCTCACGCCTACGGACATGAAGGTCTTCGATCCGCACATCCGAAGGGAAATCGGTCACGAGATTCTCGGGCGGGGAACGGTCACACTCATTCTCGGATTCGCGCTCGCCTGCATCATTGCAGCCGCAGCCTGGGCGGCCCGACTTGGCAGGCTTGAACTCGCCGCACCCGCGAGTGCCGTGTTTGCACTCGCGAGCGGCGCCGTGCTCATCAGTCTCGGCCGAGCCGGCCAATCGCACACATCGTCGACCAGCGCCTCAGACCAGCTGGTCCTTTATTCCGGCGAGCCGGGACATGCGGAAGTCCTGGCTCGAAGCAGTATCTACATCCGCCCGGGCGACGCTCCCACGCCGTCGACGCTCCGATCGTCGCGCGGCGGCGTGGTCGTCCCCGATCGCACGGGCACCGGGTCGCTGGAGCAGATGATCTGGAGCGATCCGGACTCCTGCGAGATATTGGGTTTGGACTTGCGGCCGGGGACAGCGCTGAACCTCACGACGCACCAATCCGCGGCTCCGGCCGGCACACCAAAGGCGACGATCGGCGTTGACGCCTCCGGAATTCGCGGCTTGTTGGATCTTGCCGGCGGGGCCGAGAGGGATCGCCCAATGCTTGTAACCGCCGCCGGCATCGAAAGGCTGCAGACCGACGAACACGCGATTTTCCGCGAGTCAAAGGGTGGATCGCTCGGTGAGGGCACGCTCCTGAGCGAAGAACAGATCGCCCGTCAGCGGGCCTGCCGCGATCTGCTCGCCGGTGCCTGGTTTCCAAGTCGTCCCACGATCCTGGTTTGGAGTGATCTCGTGGATATCGGAATGACGTTGCCCGCGCCCGAGAAAGGCAGTTCGCTGCGGGCCATCCCGGTCGAGTTCGAGCCTCCCGAGCCGGGCGCCGAGATCGCGGTCCCGTCCGTTCTGCTGACTCCAGAACCGCTGCGAGGCACAATCGCCGGGCGAAAGAGCGGCGCGGTCTACGACCCGATCAAGCGTTCATGGCTCGGGGATGTGCACCAACCAATGCTCGTCGTGATGCAGTTCCGACCTCCCGCGGCGTTCGGGCGAATCGATGTGCTATCCGCCGCGCTCACGTTTGATCTTCGGGCCCCCGGGTGTCGATTCGATGTGGTGGTCGTCCGAGACGGAAAACTCCGTGTCGTCGGAGGCGGACTCAACCCCGCCGGGCGCACGACCCTGGATCTTTCGGGCGACAATACCCCGGAGATGGACGCCGACGGGCGCATTCTTGTCGGAATCGAAGTTCACGCAAGTGACGCTCTGGCCGACGGCCCGGGTTGGTCGCTCCAACGCATGGACCTGTCTGTCCGGGGGAGAGCGAGATGAACGATGAGTTCGTCCTGCGAACGTCCGATCTCACAAAGGTCTACGGGACCTTTACCGCGCTCGACTCGCTCTCCATCTCGCTGGTGCGAGGGCGCATCCTCGGGTTCATCGGCCCCAACGGTGCCGGCAAGACAACAACCATCAAGATCCTTGTTGGGCTGGTCCGCGCCACCCGCGGCGAGGCAAGCATCTGCGGCGCGATCTGCGGGAAGGACACCGCCAGGATCAAGCGCCTCGTCGGCTACATGCCCGACGTCTTCGGCTCCTACGACAACATGCGGGTGCTCGAATACCTTGATTTTTTCGGCGCCGCCTTCGGCATCCCCCGGCGCGATCGCTCGCGCCGGATCGATGAGTGTCTCGAACTCACCGGCGCCGCGCGGATGAAGGATCTCTTCGTCGAATCGCTCAGCCACGGCATGAAGCAGCGTGTGGCGCTCACCCGCACTCTCCTCCACGACCCGCAGATGCTCATTCTCGACGAACCCGCCAACGGGCTCGATCCGCAGGCAAGGGTCGAGATGCGACAGACGCTGCTCGAACTCGCCCGGCGCGGCAAGAGCCTGATTGTCACCAGCCACATCCTCCCCGAACTGGCCCGGATCTGCGACACCGTCGCGATCATCACCGGCGGAAAACTCCGGGCTTTCGGAACGCTCGATGAGATCATGCGCACGGTGCGGCACAGCCGCGTGGTCGAGATCGTGCTCGCCGATCGCGCCGGCGTCGCGGACGCCGCGTCGGTGCTCCGGCGGGAACTCGGAGAAGGAGCTGAGGTGAGTCAGTCCGTGGCCGCGGCCGAACTCCGGTTCACGACCGATCGCGACGATGCGGGGCTGGCGGCCCTGCTCGGTCGATTGCTCGAATCCGGCGTTCGCGTGGCACAGTTCCGCGAGATGCCGATGGATCTCGAAGATGCATTCCTTTCGGTTACCGGCCAATCGGGTCGCAAGCCGTCGGATGCCCCGTCAACGCCCCAAGCAGCGGTTTCGAGAGTCGAGGTGCTCGATTGAACGCGATCATCCGACGCGAATTGACCGCGATGCTCCGCTCCTGGAAGGCGGTCGGGCTGCAGATCGGATTTCTCGTTTGCCTCGGCGTGCTCGTCACTTTGCGCTGGCCGTCGGAGGCCCGTGTCGATTTGGGCGGCGTCGCATCTCGCCAGGTCTTCCGCATATTCGGCTACGGCCTGATGATCGGGCTGATGCTGGTGAGCCCCGCCTTCCCGGCCACAAGCATTGTCCGCGAACGGCTTCAGGGAACGCTCGCTCTCCTTCTGAATTCGCCAATCCCAGCGTTCGCGCTGGTGCTGGGCAAGCTGGCGGGCTCTCTCGGATTTGTCCTGCTGCTCCTGGTGCTTTCTTTCCCCGCGGCCGCCGCGTGCTTCGCCATGGGAGGGATCGG
Organism: Phycisphaerales bacterium; assembly: GCA_044221315.1. GTDB lineage: Bacteria > Planctomycetota > Phycisphaerae > Phycisphaerales > UBA1924 > JAFEBO01. The sequence goes on from JBGAPK010000016.1 coordinate 48,434, forward strand.
CCTCACCGAGCAACTCGGCGGGCTGTACCTCGTGCTGGTGATGCTCGCCCTCGAGTATGCGGCCATCGGTCTGCTCGTGAGCAGCCTCGTCCGCAGCACCGACGCGGCACTCCGAATGACCTACGTCGTCATTCTCTTCCTCGCGCTCGGCGCAATTGCCCCGCATTACCTGCTCAAAGACGCGGCATGGGCCGGCGCGGAGTTGATCAGCGCCGCCACGGCATTCCGCGCAATATCCCCGATCCCGGCCGTCATGCATGTACTCGGCGACACCGGAATCCTGGGGGTGGGGGGTGCCGCCGGAGTCTCGGAACCTCTGCGGTTCGCGGCCGGCGCCGCGTTGGTCAGCGTCCTGTGTATCGTCGCCACCGTTCAGCGCCTTGGCTCGCGGCCGATGGACCGCGCCCGCGACGCCGGCCGAATCACCGATGAGCGTTCGGTCCGGGCCCAATTCCTTCGCCGGGTCATGTATCTCTGGTTCTTCGATCCCCAGCGCCGTTCCGGCCTCATCGCTCCATGGCAGAACCCGGTCATGGTGAAGGAGCAGCGCTGCCGCCCCCTCGGCCGGGCCAACTGGATGATGCGTCTGATCGGGATCTATTTCATCCTCTCACTCGCCCTCGTGCTCGGAGCGACAACGCTGAGCCAGAGCCAGGGGGTCGTCGGTGTGCTCTCGGCAATTGCCATCATGCAGGTCAGCCTGATCATGCTCCTCGCACCGAGCGTCGCGTCCGGGCTGATCAGCGCCGAGAGGGAGAGCCGGGGCTGGCAACTGCTCCAGATGACCCCGCTCTCCCCCAGGGCGATCGTCATCGGCAAACTCCTGAGCGCGTTTGTTCCCCTCGGCCTCGTGCTGCTCGCGACGCTTCCCGCCTACGGCGCGCTCCTCGCCCTCGACCCCGCGCAGCTCCGAACTTCCCTCTCAACTCAGATCACGCTCGCGATCTTCGCCTGCATGGCCGTCTTCCTCTCCGCGGGAATAGGAAGCCTCTTCCGGCAGACGGCCGCCGCGACGGCGGTGGCATACGCGGCCATCGCTGCAGTCTGCGTCGGCACGCTGTTCATCTGGCTGGGGCGCGATGCGCCATTCTCATCGTCGTTCGTGGAACGGGTGCTCTCGCCAAATCCTCTTGCCACGACCCTCAGCATCATCGGTACCCCCGGATTCACTGAGTATCGCCTTATCCCGGCCAACTGGTACATCATGGGCGCGACCACGGTCGCGGGCGGCGTGCTGCTTCTTCTCCAAGTCGCGAGACTGGGGAGGCCGCGATGAGCCGCACTCCGGCGGATAATTCGCGCTTTCATCGGCGGTCGTTCAAGTTCGGTCGGCTGTTCCTTCTTGCCGCGCTGGTGAACGCTCGGAGTGCTCCGGCCGCACCGACTCTCCCAATGATGCTCGACCCCGCGCTCGAGCAGCCCGCTCCGGAAGTGACCTTCGACCGGCGCAACGTCACGCTCTGGCTCGCCGCACTCCGTCGCCCCGAATTCGATCTCCGCGTCGCCGCGATCGAGGCCTTCTCCACCGCGCACCGCCAAGGCGTGAAAGATCTCACCGAAGCGATTCCTCCCATCAAGAATCTGCTGCAAACCGATCCGCATCCCGCCGTCCGCCTCGCCGCCGCACGCGCTCTCATCGAATTCGACATCCAGGTCTCCGCCGCTTCACTCCAGGCCGCGGTGGCAGACATCTCAAAGGTCCCGCCCGGCTTCGTTCTCGCCGTCGACGCCGCGCTGGCGCGCTGGAACCACCCGGATGCTCGAGCAATGTGGATCGCGAGGCTCGGTCTTTCGCCGGCGCGTCCCGCGGTTGCCGTCTCAGCAATTCAAAGCCTCGCAGCCGTCCACGCGATCGAAGCCGCAGAAGCGCTCGAAAAGTGCCTTCGGGATCGCTCACACCCAATATGCGTCCGGCTCGAAGCCGCACGGGCACTCCACGGGATCGATGCACCCGGGCTTTCCCCCTTGGCCGGATCCCTCGCGACTGAACCCGAGCCATCGGGGTGGGGACCTCTGCTCGCGCTTGTGGTCCTCGGCGCGGATGTCGATTCGCCGGGAGCGCCAAAGCTCGACGCCGCCGCGATCGCGCTCACCGACTCTCTGACATCCAGCCCCGACGCCCGCATCCGCGCCAAGGCGCTCTCCCTGCTCCGCCGCGCCGATCCTTCCCGCGCCCTCTCCAAGGTCAGCCTGGTTCGCGATTCCGACGATGAGGTCAGGCTCGAGGCCGTCCGCACGCTCGCCGCCGCTCCCGCGGAGCCCCGCGCCGTTGCCCCTCTCGCGGGCGCTCTCGACGACATCAGCGAGCCCGTTCGCGTCGCCGCGCGTCTCGGCCTCCTCCGCCTCGGCCACGAACCACCAACATCCGCCAGCGTCATCCAGGCAACCACGCACGCGCTCTCCAGCGGACGCTGGAGAGAATCCGAGCAAGCGGCGATCCTCGCCGGTGACCTCCGCACTCCCGACGCCGCCGCTCACCTCGCCGCGCTCCTCGATTCGGCCCGTCCCGAAGTCCGCCTCGCCGCCGCCACATCCCTCCGCACGCTCCATCTCCCCGAATCCCTCCCCGCCCTCATGAAACGCGCCGGCACGCTCACCGATTCGGCCCGCGAAGCCGCAAAAGACCAAGCACGTTTCGAGTCCGACGGACAGGAAGTCACGCAGATCTTCATCGCCTTCGCACAGCAGCGCTATCGCCCCGCAGCCGAGTTGCTGCGGAAGTACGTCCCCAAACGCTCCGGTTTTCACCCGACCGCCCGCGGCAGCGCGATTTACGCGCTCGGCAGGATCTTCGAATCTCAATCCATCCCCGACCTCGCCGCACAACTCCTCGAACGCGCCGCCGACAACAACCCCCTGGACCCCGAAGCCGCCGACGTCCGCCGATTCTCTGCCATCGCACTCGGCCGCATGGGCGCACGCGAAGCCCTGCCAACGCTCCGCGAGTTGTACGAAGCCGAAAACAGCACCGTATCCGTCGGCGGCGCCTGCCGCTGGGCCATCATCAAGATCGAGGGCGTCAACCTCCCTCCCTGCCGCCCGATCACCGCCAAAGCCGGCCCCTTCTTCATCGAGTCCATCCAGCCGGAACCGACGCCCGTCTCACCCTGACCACGCCTTTTCTCGATTGGGAGTTCCCATGACTCAGCGTTTCGGAATCGGTGTCATCGGATTCGGCAACCGCGTCGGCGGCCTGGTCTCACAGCTTCTCGCGGGCCGCCCGGAGATCGAGTTCGCCGCTGTCTGCGATCCCAACCCCGAATCCATCGCCTCCGCCCGCGCACTCGCCCCCTCCGTGCAGGTTTGCGCCGATCCCGCCGAGTTGCTCAAGAACCCTCGCGTCGGCTGGGTCCTCATCGGCTCGCCGAATCAGTTCCATCGCGACCACGCCATCGCCGCGATGAAGTCCGGCCACCACGTCTTCTGCGAGAAGCCCCTCGCCACCAATCTCGCCGACTGCCTCGCGATCCGCGACGCCGTCGGCCAGACGGGCCGCTCGTTCTTCTTCGGCCTGGTCCTCCGCTACGCTCCGCTCTACACCCGCATCCGTGCGCTGCTCGACGAAGACTCAATCGGCGAGATCATCTCCGTCGAATTCAACGAGACCCTCGGCTTCAACCACGGCGGCTACATCCATCAGGACTGGCGCCGTCATCGCGCCGCCGCCGGCACGCACATGCTCGAGAAGTGCTGCCACGACATCGACATCGTGAACTGGATGGTCGGCAGTCGCGCCGCCAGCGTCGCCAGTTTCGGCGGCCTTCGCTACTTCATCCCCAAGAACCGATCCATCGCGGACGAGATCGGCCCGAGCCCCGCCGGCCGCCGCGCCTTTCAGGATTGGCCACAGTCGAATCGCGATCCATTCACGCTCGACAAAGACATCGTCGATCATCAGGTCGCCATCATCGAATACGCCAGCGGCGTCCGCGCATCCTTCCACACCAACTGCGCCGCGGCCATGCCCGAGCGGCGCCTCGTCCTCCTGGGCCTCCGCGGCGCGATTCGCGCCGACCTCAACACCGGGACCGTCGAATATCAGAAAATCGGATGGGACGAACCCCGCATCGTCTACCGAGTCAGCTCCACACTCGCCGACCACGCCGGCGCGGATTCCCAGCTTGTTCTTGCCCTCGCCGATTGGATCCTTCGTTCCGAACCGCCTCGGACCGGCATTGACCACGCGATCGACTCGGCCGTGACGTGCTTCGGGATCGATTTGGCGCTCGATGAACGGCGCGTCGTTGAGTTGAAGCCTCTATGGGATAGGGCCGGAATCGGTCCTTGAGCCCAGAAAGCGTTCCGCCTGCCACCGGGGGGCGGCGCATTGACGCGACCGGTCTGCGCCTGAATGGGAAACACGAAAGCGACAGCGTCAGGGCACTCCCTGCTCGTTACCGATACCGATTGCAACCGCGCCACCGAGTCCAAAAGCGGCGCACTTATGACGCAAAAAGTGGCGCAGTCGGTAGCCGCTCCTGATCGCAAAGAATCGCAAAAGGAGTTGCAAACTCCTGTGAACGTGAAGCTTGTGCGTGTTGGTGCGAAGTCTGACGCGAACGCGCCAAACCGTCGAATGGGCAGAGCCGGACTTGAACCGGCAACCCCGGCATTTTCAGTGCCGTGCTCTACCAATTGAGCTATCTGCCCGGACCTAGAGGCGGAAGGGTAGACGTGGAGTGTGCCGCGTCAAGCGAGTACTAGACCGGTTAGGATCGGCCTGAATGGTGACGGCCCAGAATCCAAGCCTGGCGACAACACCCGCGGGATCTGCGGATGTTCCGCTGCTGGACGTTCGCGATTTGTGCACCCATTTTCCGGTCCGTGCCGGGATTCTTCAACGGCGGGTCGGATGGGTTCGGGCGATCGACGGGGTTTCGTTGCGCGTCCATCGGGGAGAAACTGTCGGGCTTGTGGGGGAGTCGGGGTGCGGGAAGACCACTTTCGGGCGATCGGTGCTTGGATTGGTCCCGAGGACGTCCGGCGAGGTGCGATTCGAAGGACGCGATGTCTTTGCCGCCGGCGCTCGCGAGTTGCGGTCGCTTCGGCGCCACATGCAGATCGTATTTCAGGATCCGGGCGGTTCGCTCAACCCCCGGCTCCGGGTGGGGACAATCGTGGGCGAGCCGTTGGTTGTTCACTCCGAGGTTCAGGGGCGCGACGAATTGCGGGAACGCGTGGGGCTCCTCTTGGAGCGATGCGGCATGCCGCGGCAGGCGGCGGAGCGATATCCGCACGAGTTTTCCGGGGGGCAACGGCAGCGGATTGGGATCGCCCGGGCGCTGGCGCTCGGGCCAAAGTTCATCGTGTGCGACGAGCCGACGAGCGCTCTCGATGTCTCGATCCAAGCACAGATTCTCAATCTGTTGAAGGACCTGCAGAGAGAATTTGGGCTGAGCTACCTGTTCATCAGCCACGACATGAATGTGATCCAGCACATGTGCGACCGGATTGCCGTGATGTACGCCGGAAAGATTGTTGAGGAAGGCTCGAGGGACCGGGTGCTCGGCAGTCCCGAGCATGACTACACCAAGCGCCTGCTGGGGGCCGTTCCAGTCCCCGATCACCTTCGCAAGGCGGGCTGAAACCGTGGCGGCCTCGAGGCCGCCGGAAGGGGCCGCATTGGACGTTCCATCGGGCCAGATCGGGCGAAGCGTGCTTCTGCGGCACACCCTGCCCGATGGGAGCCAGCACTTTGATTGGATGATTGAGCGCCGCTGGGCGCCGGAGATGCTCATTTCCTTTCGGCTTGCGATCGGAACGGATCTCAAGGCTGGGGGCGAGTTTGAGGCCGAACGTATCGCGGATCACCGGCGGAGCTACCTGCACTACGAGGGGCCGATTTCGGGCGGGAGGGGAGAAGTCCATTGCGAGGGAAACTTCGATGTCCTCGAACTTGAGGACCAGCCGGAGTTCCTCCGGGTGATTCTGAAGCCCCGGATCGACGAAGGCCGACCTGTGGAGTGGCTCGGCAGAATGAAGAATCAGTCCCTGTGGAGATTCTCCGGGCGCGGTATGCTGGATTGACACTGCAAAGGGGGCGACATGAGCCAGAACTTCGAGCGTCGTGCACCGGACGGGCATGGTTCGACAGGGGGAGGGGGGTCGGGAGGCGGCGGGCTGCCTCCTCAACCACGAGGAGCAGGTCATCAAGGATCTGCTCAAGAGGCGGCGGGCTGCCTCCTCTCGGCGGCGGCGGCAACGTGTTCAAGCCGGGCGCACCTGCTCCCGGTCCAGCGGGAACGCACGCTCCGGCTCCGTTGACCGCCAACGGAGGTGGCGGGCCGGACTCGCCGGAAGTACGCCCGAAGATCCAGGTCATCGACCAGAAGCTCGGGGCCGGTCTCAAGTCCGAAACCAGCTGGCAGCGCAAGTCGAACAAGACCGGCGTGGGGGCGACGCACGTGAAGACCTTTCATGCGAAGCTCACGGGCGATTCACTCGAGTTTCTGGACAAGCAGATCAACGAATGGCTGGATTCGCACCCGGACCACGAAGTGAAGTTTTCGACTTCGACCGTCGGTGAGTGGACCGGCAAATTGAAGGAGCCCAACCTGATCATCCAGGTCTGGGTTTGAACCGGGGTCGGAGCGACGGCTCTCTTTCGATCACGCTGGGCGCGAGTATCCGATAGAAGGGGTGCTTGTGCGGAATCGCCGGCATTTTGAGTTGTGATGCGCGAATCGGGGCGTCGCGCCGGGTTATCGTTGAGAGAATGCGGGACCGACTGGCGCATCGTGGGCCGGACGGCTCCGGGTATTTCGAAGGTCGGGGATTCGCCCTCGGGCATCGAAGGCTGGCGGTAGTGGACCTTTCTCTCGAGGCCGCACAGCCGATGGTCTCGGTCGATGGTCGCTTCGCGATTGTCTACAACGGCGAGTTGTACAACGACAAGGAGATCAGGGCCGAACTCGGTCGAATTGGCGTCGTCTTTCGGACGCGGAGCGACACGGAAACGGTGCTGGCGGCGCTTTCGACCTGGGGCGAGGATGCGATCGGCCGGCTGCGGGGCATGTACGCCTTCTGTTTCGTGGACGGGCAGCGCCGCGTCGCGCTCTTGGCACGCGATCCGCTCGGCGTAAAGCCGCTCTATTACGCGGACTTCGGACCAGCCGGCCACGCGGCGGCCGAGTTCGCTTTCGCGAGTGAATTGGTTGCTCTTCGCGCGCACCCGCTGTTCACGAGCGGTCATGATCCCGTTGTGATTGCTTCGTATATGTCCACAACGCGGACGACCCTGGGCGAACGAACGCTGTATCGGGATGCGCGAATCCTGGAGCCGGGCGGCGTGCTTCGCATCAACTTCGCGTCGGATCGTATTTCGCGAACAAAGCGATCAGGCTGGGATCCGGCGCGGGAAGAGGGCGATGCTTCCGAGACTGCCGGCATCGTCCGCGAAAGCGTCCGGCGGCATCTCCGCAGCGATGTCCCGCTCTGTTCGCTGCTTTCCGGCGGGTTGGATAGTTCCATCGTGGCCCTTGTGACCAATGACGTCGTGCGATCGACGCCGGGTGCGCCGACGCTGCGAACGTACGCGTCGGGCGCCAAGGGCGCCAGCGCGCCGGGGGCCGACGATTTTGCGTATGCGCGGATGATGGCCGAGCGTCTCGGAACGGCGCACACCGAGGCGCCCGTGACGGCGACGATGTTCGAACGGCGATGGGCCGAGATGGTCGGGCGCCAGGGCTTGCCTTTGAGCACCCCCAACGAGGTCGCGATCAATGAAGTTGCCCGGGTCCTGCGCGCGGACGGGTGCGTCGTAGCGCTGAGCGGGGAGGGCGCGGACGAACTCTTCGGCGGCTACGACTTTGCGCTCCTTGCCGCGCTTCGGTTCCATCGGGGCTCGCACCCGCTGGTCGTCGGACAGCCGGACCTGCATCCGGGTGAGTTTGAATTGCTCGTCAACGCGTGGCTTTCGTTTGATTCGTATCCGCGGGTCTTTCAGCCCGGCTTTCTCGATCAGGTCGAAGGTGGAGCCCCGGTTCGGCGCTGGTACCGCGAAGAGTTCGATCGCTGCGGCGCCATGGTTCCCGAGCCGCTCCGGGCCGAAGTTCTCGCGACACACCTGGCATTTCAACGGCGCACCAATCTCGCACAATTGCTCCTGCGCCTTGATTCTGCGACGATGCTCGAGGGAGTCGAAGGCCGCACCCCGTTCGCGGACATCACGGTCGCGCGGTACGCCGAGTCATTGCCAGTTTCCGATCGGTTCATCGAAGCTGAACCGCGGAGGGCGGAGAACACCAAGATCGTCCTCCGCAGGGCGTTCGCAACCGATTTGCCGCGGGAGGTGCTGGCGCGAGAAAAGGCGAGCTTTCCGCTGCCATTCGCCGGCTGGATCGGCTCGATGAGACGTGTGCTGCTCGAGAGCGATTCACTCGGCGAGGTGTTCACGCCCGAGGCGATCCAGACCGCTTCGGCCAACCCTTCCCAGTATTGGAACGTCGCCTGGCCGATGATGAATCTCGCGATCTGGATGGAGCACAACCGCGATCGCCGTTCGATCGATTTTCCCGAGGCGGCGGGACGGACCGCGGGCTAAAAAGGGAACTGGAAAGATCAGGCAACCGGAAACCTCGCGAGTTCGCCGATCGCGGACTCCTCCATCCGCCAAACGTGCCAGCCGGAGAGCTCGCGGGCTTTCAAGGTTGTATAGAACTTCTGGGCCGGGGCGTTCCAGTCGAGCACAGCCCACTCCATCCGGCGGCAGCCGCGCGACCGGGCGATAGCCGCCAGTTCGCGGAGAAGTGCCCGCCCGAGCCCGTGGCGCCTTGCGTTTGGGCGGACGTAAAGGTCCTCGAGGTAGAGTCCGACCCCGCCGGACCAAGTTGAGAAGTTCATGAAGTAGATGGCTGCGGCCTGCGGCACACCATCGAGCTCGCCGACAACAGCCTCAACACACGGACCCTTGCCGAATCCCGGGCCGAAAAGGAAACGGTGGAGGGACTCCTCGGTGGAATGCACGGCGTCGGGGTCGCGTTCGTACTCGGCTAATTCCTTGATCATCGCCAGCAGGAATGCGACGTCGGCGGGCACGGCCGGTCGGACGCGCAGATTCGGCGGTTTGACTTGCGGGGTCGACATGTTTGAGAGTATGTTCGCACGCCTGCCCGGATGATTCCGGCGGCGTATTCTGTCCGGCCGATACGGGCTCTTTTGGTTGTCGGCCGCGGTTGGCAGGAGATTCGGATGATGGCACGCACGCTGTGGACGGTGTTGATGGTTGGGCTCGCGTCGCTTGTCTGGGGCTGCCAGGCGGAGCGAAACCTCGATCTCGTGCGCGAGATGGGAAACCGAGAGTACGAACAGGGCGACTACGACAAGGCTCTCGCGAACTACAAGGAGTATGTCACCCGCAAGCCCGACGGCGTGGACGTGCGCTACTCGCTCGCCGAAACTTATATGAAACTCGGACAGCCGCAGCTCGCACGCGAGCAGTTCTATCAGTGCCTGGCGGTGCATCCGGATAATCAGGACTACGCGAACGGCCTTTCCGAAGCCCTTTTCGCCTGCAACGAACGTGAGGAGCTGATCACGTTTCTGACCCGTGAGGCGCGCGATCGAGGGCGTCCGGGCGACTACCTGCGCCTTGGCCACTATCAATTCCTGCTCGGAAACGTGGACGAGGCCAAGCTCGCGATGATCACCGCGGCGAAACTGGACGATGGGAAGTCCATCAAGCCGCAGATGGAACTGGCCAATCTCTACCGCAGCCTGGGGGACAAGGAAAACGAGCTCAAGCGGCTGCGGATGGCCCTCTACATTGAGCCCAAGAACCAGGACATCCAGAAGCGGATCCGCGAATTGGGCGAGGTTCCCGGTCCCAGCTATGTGCTCCACCCGGAGTGAGCGGTCTATTGGGGAGGGTGTTGACCGGGCTTGGGGTTGTTTCTACCATTCATCCGGATAAACGGATGAAAGGCAGGATCTCGGACATTCCGGTCGCAGAACGCCTCGCAGTGCTCGCGGATCGCACGAGGTTGCGTCTCCTTCGCGTCCTCGAAGGGGCTGAGTTGTCGGTGGGCGAACTGGCGCAGGTTTTCCAGAGTCCCCAATCGACGATTAGCCGCCACCTGAAGGTGCTCGCCGACGCGGGGTGGATCGCCCGTCGGAGCGAGGGAACCGCAACGTTTTACCGTATGGTGATGGACGACCTGACCCAGCCGACCCGCCAGCTCTGGTTGACAATTCGCGAACAGGCCGCCGGCATCGAAAAGTCAGAACACGCCGAAGACATGCGCCGGGTCGCGGCGGTGCTTGACGAGCGAAGGACCGACAGCCAGGCTTATTTCGGCCGAGTTGCGGGCGAATGGGACGCGGTTCGGCAGGAGCTCTTTGGAACGCGATTCACCGGCCATGCCCTTCTGGAGCTTTTGGCGGGACCGTGGGTCGTGGCCGATCTGGGTTGCGGCACGGGGAACATTGCGGAAGTACTCGCTCCGATTGTGAAACGGGTCATCGCGGTGGACCAGTCCGGCCCGATGCTCGAGGCCGCGAAGCGTCGGCTCGCGGGTGTGAAGAACGTCGAATTCGTAATGAGCGAACTCTCCCGTCTTCCGCTGGAATCTGGCGGCGTTGACATTGCGGCGTTCGGCTTGGTGCTCCACCATTTGGCCGCTCCCGAACAGCCATTGCGTGAAGCCGCGCGGATCCTGAAGCGGGGAGAAGGCGGAGTTCCCGGACGTGTGCTGGTGCTGGACATGCTGCGGCACGATCGCAGTGAATACCGGCACCTGATGGGACATCAGCATCTGGGCTTCTCACGCGATCAGATCGAATCCCTTTTCGATCAGGCCGGGCTTGAGCCGATGAGTTTTCGCGAGCTTCCGATCGATCCGGACGCGCGGGGGCCCGGGTTATTTGTGGCCACCGCGAGAGCGTCAGGAACACGGAAACGGACCAGGTAAGAACAACCCGCCGGGGCGAGTGTTCCGGCGGAATCACAAGGCGTTGAACACCTCACTTTGATCCAGGAGCGGAAGGAAATGACCAGCATCGCCACCAAGCCCAAGAGCCTCACCAAAGACAGCGCGAAGCACAAAGTCGCGGCAATGGACTACAAGGTCAAGGACATCAACCTCCACGAGTTCGGGCGCAACGAGATCCGTCTCGCCGAGACGGAAATGCCGGGCCTGATGGCGATCCGCGACGAGTACAAGGGCAAGAAGCCCCTCAAGGGCGCGAAGATCATGGGCTCGCTGCACATGACCATCCAGACGGCGGTGCTCATCGAGACATTGACCGAGCTGGGCGCCGATGTGCGCTGGGTCTCCTGCAACATCTTCAGCACGCAGGACCACGCGGCGGCGGCGGTTGTCGTCGGCAAGGACGGAACCCCGGAGAATCCCAAGGGCGTGCCGGTGTTCGCGTGGAAGGGCGAGACGCTTGAGGAATATTGGTGGTGCACTGATCAGGCGCTCATGTGGCCGGACGGAAGCGGTCCGAACCTGATCCTCGACGACGGCGGAGACGCAACTCTGCTCGTGCATCGCGGTGCGGAGTGGGAAAAGGCGGGCAAGGTTCCGAAGTTCAATGAGAACAAGGACGCGGAGGAGTGGGGCTACATCCTCGCGCTCTGCGAGCAGCAGCAGAAGAAGAACCCCGGGCGCTGGTCGAAGGTGATCAAGGACATCCGCGGCGTGTCTGAAGAGACAACCACCGGCGTGCATCGGCTCTACCAGATGATGGAGCAGGGCAAGCTGGCCTTCCCCGCGATCAACGTGAACGACAGCGTGACCAAGAGCAAGTTCGACAATCTATACGGCTGCCGCCACTCTCTGACGGACGGCATCCTGCGTGCGTCCGACGTGATGCTCTCGGGCAAGATCTGCGTGGTGCTCGGCTACGGCGACGTGGGCAAGGGCTGCGCGCAATCGCTGCGTGGGCAGGGCGCACGTGTGATCATCACCGAGATCGACCCGATCTGTGCTCTGCAGGCGGCGATGGAGGGGTACGAAGTCACGACGCTCGAGGACGTGGTCGAGCGGGCCGACGTCTTCATCACGGCGACGGGCAACAAGGACATCATCAGCGTCGAGCACATGTCCCGCATGAAGGACAAGGCGATCGTGGGCAACATCGGCCACTTTGACAATGAGATCGACATGGCCGGTCTCAAGAAGTACAAGGGCATCAAGACGATCAACATCAAGCCGCAGTACGACGAGTGGGTCTTCCCGGCGGCCAAGGGCAAGCCGGCGCACAGCGTCATGATCCTGGCCGAGGGCCGGCTCCTGAACCTCGGCTGCGCCACGGGCCACCCGAGCTTTGTGATGAGCTGCTCGTTCAGCAACCAGGTGATGGCTCAGATCGAACTGCACAACAACGCGGGTAAATACGAGAAGAAGGTTTACACGCTGCCCAAGCACCTCGACGAGCGCGTCGCCCGCTTCCACCTCGACAAGCTGGGCGTGAAGCTCACAAAGCTCTCGAAGGACCAGGCCGATTATCTCGGCATACCCGCAGACGGCCCCTACAAGCCCAATCACTACCGGTATTGATCAGTCTTCAACGAGACGCGCCGGCGAGAGCCGGCCCGTCTTCTTCCAGGGAACGGTGTGCCGCGGAGTGCGGCACGGATCGAAGGTGCCGCACGATGTGGGCGAATGCAATCAAACCGGGGCCGGCCGACATCCGCGATCTCTTCGCGCAGAAGCGGGCCACGTTCAGTTTCGAGTTTTTCCCGCCAAAGACGCCCGAGGGCGCGGAGGAGTTGTACAAGCACATCACCGACCTTGAGCGTCTGCGGCCCACGTTTGTGAGCGTGACGTACGGCGCCGGTGGATCGACGCGCGACCTGACCCACAATCTTGTCGTGCGGCTGAAGACCCAGACGCCGCTCGACCCGATGCCCCACCTCACATGTGTCGGGCACGACGAAAGGCAGATCGACGAGATTCTTCAGAAGTACGCCGATGCCGGAATCAACAAGATCCTCGCGTTGCGCGGTGATCCGCCGAAGACAAAGGACGGGGGTGGTGAAGACCCGTACAAGCATTTCCGCCAGGCGTCGGATCTGGTTCGGGCCATCCGGAAATTCAATGATGCGGGGCGGCATCCGAACAAGCGGGGATTCGCGATCGCGGTCGCGGGATTCCCGGAGGGTCATCCGGACACCCCCAACCGCGTGCTCGAGATCGAGCGTATGAAGGCCAAGTGCGACGAGGGTGCCGACTTCATCGTCACGCAGCTCTTTTTCGACAACCACGATTTCTTCGACTATCGCGACCGCTGCGGCCTCGCCGGAATCTCGCAACCGATGATCGCGGGCGTGATGCCGATCACGTCGATGACCGGCATGAAGAAAATGGCCGAACTGGCTCTCGGCGCTCGATATCCGGCGCCGTTACTGAGGGCGCTCAATCGAACGAACGGCGACGAAGCGGCAGTGAGGCGGGTAGGAGTGCACTGGGCGACGGAGCAGTGCCGCGATTTGCTCGACCATCGCGTTTCGGGCATTCACTTCTACACGCTCAATCGGTCAACCGCGACCAGAGAGATATACGCAACGCTGGGCGTTGAAAGCAGTCTTGACCTCGTCTAGCGAACTCGCTTTCCCGGGCCGGATGCGCCGGCACGTCATGCCGAGGCGGGCGTGCAGCAACACACGAACAGCTCAATCATCCGACTCCGGACGAGTTCCAGTTCACGTGTGAAGAGTTCGGGGCGGATCGCCAGCGGCGGGTCGACGAATACAAACCTCAGGAAGCGCTCTGCGCCTTCCCGGGTCGCGGGAAGAAGCTCGCATGCTCGTAGCGGCAGCGGAACGGCAGCGGATGGGTCGTGGATGCAGAGTGTTCGCCCCGGCCGCTCGCGGGCGCGTCCGGAGAAATAGCCCGCCTCCCAGAGCCACCATTCGCGGTCGAGGGACGATCCGGAAAGCAAGAGGACCAGCCAGTCGGTCCGATTGAGCGAGGCAACGACCTGCGCCTGCCAGTGTCGATCGAGCGTGAATTGAGAAGAGTGACGTGCGTGGAGCCGACGGAGCGAGACGGCCTCGATCATTGCGACAAGATCCTGCACAACGATCGACCCCGGCCCGGTGGTGTGGCCGAAGTGAATTGTGAACGGGCGGTTCTCGGGTCTGTTCTTCATGTTTTAGGAGGAGAAAAGAAGTCGCGAGGATCCAGCACGGCCACTATCCGGAAATCGAACCCGCAGCACTGTCCGCGCCGGTGTGTCGCCTTCTCTTGGATTCGCCGGCGCCCGACGGCAAGGCCCGAGTGGCCTGCCTCCGCGAACCCGAATGTGCCTGGAGCGTCTCCTCGATGAGCGCGAACCGGTCGCTGAGCGAGCGCATGAGCTGCCCGAGCGTGGCGTCCTTCAGAGCGGCCTCGAGCTGGTCCCGCCTGCGGATCGCCCCGGTGCCGAACAGCAGCCAGTCGGCGCACACGCCGTACGCATCCGCAAACGCCCGGACAAACTCGACCGATGGTTTTCCGCTGAGGAGGTAGCGCCGAACCGTTTCGGGATGAGTGTCGGTGCGTTCCCCGATCTCGCGGCAGGAATCGTGCCCGACCAGTGCGCGAATGCGCTCCCCGAGCGTCGTCGGCGGGGGCATCGGGGTTCCGAATTCCGGACTGATTCGAAGAACGCGTTGTCTCTGGTTCATTCTGGACTCCGGAGCAGCACGGGGGTGGGATAGAGCGCCGCCGAGAGGGGCGATGTCATTGCTCGAGCTCGGCACGAAGGCAGACAAGATCTGCCGCGAATCGGTCCCGGATGGACCGCGACATCCGATCCGGATTGGCACCCAGAATCCGAAGGATGCGGGAGACGGTCAGGTGGCCGATCACCTTCTCATCAATTGTGAGATTTGGGCGGACGCCGCGGGTCTCGTAGGTCTGAGCAATTTGGAGCGCGGCGGCGTCGATTGAGTCGGCGGAGGCCGCGGCCGTCATTGGCCGGTTGAGGTCACAGTCGAGGACCATGCACAGGAGCACGAGGTACTGCTCCAGGTCTTCCCATGTGTCCAGTAGTTCTGCAGAGGTAATGCCATCCAGGGCTCGCTCGGAGTCGGCGCCCCGAAGCGGTTGGGCGTGAACTCCTGCGTTTGTAAGGAGTGAGAAGAGAAGCCCACCGCCAACCACAAATGATGAGATTTGTGACCTTCCCATAACGAACCTCCTTGGCTTTGAGGGGCATTTCCCTCGAGACCATGGAGTGGGCGGGACAAATTGGGGTCGTGTGACACACGCGAGAGGATTTTGTGTAAGATTTCCACAAAGGCGTGGGCGGTCGCGGGTTATGGAATCATGGAGGACTGTGATCGGACCGAGCCGGAAGACCGGTTCTGAAAGCCGGCAAGATCGGACTGCGGGTTATGGGAGAGTTGGCGCACACCATCGACAGGATCCGGACCGGTGATCGCAACGCCGCTGCGGAGTTTCTCACGCAGAATGAGGCGCTCATTCGACGGCGCTATCGCCAGAAGTTGGGGCGCGCCATGCGCCGGTTGTGCGATTCGCAGGAATTGGTCTCGACCATCGCGCGTCGGCTCGATCGGCTTGTTTCCACCGGCGGCGTGAGGGCGGAGAGTGAGCGTCAACTGTGGGCACTCATTTTCACAATCGGCGATCACGCCCTGGCCGACAAGTCGCGGATCCTGGCCCACCTCGAACATGTGGAGGGGCCGGATTCCGAATTGGCGCGGGAATGGAGAATCCGCTTCGCGCGTGCGGAGCGGTCGAGTCCGGAAGGCATGGAAGGTGAATTGGACGCGATGCTGAGGAGATTGGAAATCCCGCTGGATCGACAGATCCTGAGCATGTGGCTAATGGGGATTGAACACGCGGTCATCGCGGAGGAGTTGAGCATGGAAGCCCCTGCCGTCCGTAAGAGATGGGAGCGGATTTGCGATCGCCTGCGCGTGCGCGTCGGGGAGGAAGCATGAGCATGCTGCGTTTGGTTTCGCTCAAAGACGTGCCGGGCTCCGACGAGCAAAGCGATCTGGCCCGTTCCCTCAGCGCGGCGTCGTTTCTCTCTGATGACGAATTGGCGGATGTGATTGTTGAGAAATGCGTGGGGGTGGAAAATTTACGACTCGCCATGTTCCTGCGGGCGATCCCAGACCTTCCGGTACGTCCGGTGGCTTTGGACGCCGCGATCGAGATGACGTTGGCTTCGATGCGCCGAGAGGGAATGGAGGCGAGAGAGGCGTGCGAGCTACTCGCCTCGCAGCACCCGACCATCGCCACCGCGGTCCGCACGGCCCACGCGCTGGCCGAGGCGATGATCGATACAACCCTGTTGGCGGCTCGTGAATCGAACTCGAAAATGCTCGATCTTCCGTACGAGTGCGGGCCGCCGTTGGCGAGCGGGAAGTCCCGCTACCAGTTGCACCAGGTGATTGGCGTGGGATCGCAGGGAGTCGTATACCTCGGGCAGGATCGGTCCTTGTCGGAGCCTGCCAATCCCGCCTGGGTGGCGGTCAAGCATGTGCATTCTGATTGGAGCGCGGAGGAAGCCTCGAAGGCACGCCGGGTCGTTCACCCAAACGCGGTGAGAGTGTTGGACAGGTTGCCGGGGCCGACGCATTCGTGGATGGTCGTGTTCGAATACGTTCGAGGCGGCTCGCTTGACAACGTCCGGCGGGCGAACCCGGCGGGCATTTCAGTTCGGCGAGCGGTCGAGATCATGGTCGAGGTTGCCAGAGGTATCGGCGCAGCCCACGCCGCCGGGTTGGTGCACCGGGATCTCAAGCCGTCCAACGTTCTTCTGGGCGAAGACGGTCGTGCGCGGGTGACAGACTTTGGAATCAGCCACCGGGTCAGCGATCTTGCGACAGAGCAGAGGGTCGGCTCGCTCGCGTTCATGTCGCCGGAGCAATTTCGCGGCGCGCCCACAACCGTGCAGGATGACGTCTACGCGCTCGGCGGCATGCTCCTTTGGTTGCTCACGGGCAAGAGCCCGAACGGCGCAACAAAGCAGGAGGCAACGAAGTTCCTGGGTCATCCGCAATCGCGATTAGATTCTCGCTTCGAGGCCGATTCCGTCATCGACGAGGATCTGAGGCGCGTCTGCGAGCGTGCGCTGTCCGTGAAGCCAGACGCAAGGCATCAATCCGCGGACGGGTTCGCATCCGACCTTCAGGCCTGGCTGCGATCCGAACCACTCGCGTGGACAAGTCCTTCGCTTGGCAGGAGAATCCGGTTGGGCTTTCGTCGATCTCCCCGGGCGTGGAGTTCGACGGTTGTCATCACGCTTGTCGCGGTGCTCGGGGCGATCGTCGCGGCGTATCGGATCGGCCATGCCGAGACTCTTCGGGCATCGGCCGCGCTCGAATTGGCCCAGAACGAGCAGGCAAGACAGGCCGAACGCATTCACCGCGCCGATATCGCGCTGGGCTTCGTCAAGAATTTCTTTCAGCCGAATTCGGACGATAACTTGTCCGCGAATTGGATTCACGCGACGACCTTCATCGAAACCGTGCTGGGCCCCAAGCTGACGGTCGATGAAAAGGAGAACCAGCTCCTTTGGGACCAGCGGATTTTCACTGCGCAGCGCTACCTTCAGGCGGCGCAATCCGCCGGCACGCGTGAACAACTGGAGCCTCTGCTCATCGAATCTTGCCTCTGTGTCTGGCTGTTGCGCGCCAACAAGGCTGTCGATGCGCTCGCACACCTCGACATCATCGAGCCTCATTGGACCAAACTGCTCAGCCCCGACGACGACTGGTTGCGTCATCTGAAGATCATGCGGAAGTGCGGCGAGTTCATGTGCGTGGATTTGTCGGCTCCCGACGCGCTCGCCAGGCGTCTATCGCTTTTGCGTGATGCCGAGGCCATGGCCGGGAATTACGACTCCCTTGCCCGGCCCATTAAACTGCTTCTGTTCCGGCTCAAGTCGAACGTTCAGGACCAGAAGTAACTCATCGAAAATCCCGCGACCTTACGGCGATGTCTTCCGACTCTTTCATGCTCCGCAGCCGCGTCACAATTACGTGCACCACCTCTCCCTGGCGCTGAACGCGTCCGTCGGCGATCAGAAGCCGTGCCGCCGCCTGGCGGCGGAAGCGCTGGTAGACCTGGCGCCAGACGATGAGATTGGCGATGCCGGTCTCGTCTTCCAGCGTGATGAAGGTCACGCCTTCCGCGGTGCCGGGGCGTTGGCGGACCAGGACCAGGCCGGCGACCGTGACGAGGGTGCCGTCCCGGGCTTTGGCTTCGTCACGCAGAGCCCCGCAGGGAATCGCCCGCAGTGCGCTGAGCTTCGCTCGCATGAAGCCGACCGGATGTGCCTTGAGCGAGAGCCCCGTGGAGTTGTAATCGAGAGAAACCTGGCGCTCGGCGCTGATGAGCGGGAGCGGAGCGGGTTCTTCCTTCGCTTCGGTGTTTTCGAAGAGCGGCAGGCGGTCGTCGCGGAGCAGGCGGGCGTGCCAGAGGGCCTCCTGGCGGGAGAGGTTCATGGAAGCGAAGGCGTCGGCACCGGCGAGACGCCGGAAGGTGCCCGCGCCGGCTCCCGAGGCACGCCAGAGCGAGAGCAGCGTGTGAAATGGGCCGCGGCTTTCAATGGCGGCGCGCACTTTGTCGGCGTCGGCCTTCGTGGCGCCGCTGACGAGGCGCATGCCGAGGCGCAAGGCTCCGTCCTCGATGGTGCAGTCCCAGTGGCTGTGGTTGACGTCGATGGGGCGGACTTCGACGCCGTGCTCTTTGGCGTCGCGGACGAGCTGGGCGGGGGCGTAGAAGCCCATGGGCTGGCTGTTGAGAATGGCGGCAGCGAACTCGGCGGGGTGATGGCACTTGAGCCAGGCAGAGGCGTAGACCAGGAGAGCGAAAGACGCGGCATGGCTCTCGGGGAAGCCGTACTCGCTGAAACCCTTGATCTGCTCGAAGCAGCGCTCGGCGAATTCGCGCGGGATGCCGTTCTTCATCATGCCGTCGACAAGTTTGGCGCCGAAGCGGTAGATCTGGTCGCCCTTGCGTTTCCACGCGGCCATAGCACGGCGGAGCTGATCGGCCTCGCCCGGCGTAAAACCCGCGGCCTTGACGGCGAGGGCCATGCACTGCTCTTGGAAAAGAGGTACGCCGAGGGTGCGTCCAAGCACCTCGTCGAAGGAGGGGTGTGGGGGCTTTGGAATCGGTTCTTCCTTGTTGCGCCGGCGCAGATACGGATGCACCATGTCGCCCTGGATCGGCCCGGGGCGGACAATCGCGACCTCGATGACGAGGTCGTAGAACTCCTTGGGCCGGAGGCGCGGCAGCATCGACATCTGCGCCCGGCTCTCGATCTGGAAGACGCCGATGGTGTCGGCCTTCTGGATCATGGCGTAGGTGGCGGGGTCTTCGAAGGGGATGGTGTGGAGGAAGAGAGGTGTCGAGGTGTCGAGGTGTCGAGGTGCCGAGGGGGGAAGGTGATAAGGTGTCAAGGTGTCAAGGTGTCGAGATGGGAATGGTTGAGGAAACCGGGCGAGGTCTATTTCTTCTCTTCCAGCTTCCGGATGAGGGCAAAGAGCATCCGGTCGATTTCCACCATCAGATTCGTCACGTCCGATCGGTCTTTGATGTAACCGAGGTCTGTTGCGATCTCCCATTGAGTTGAGAGTTCCGCTTGAGAGCCCGATGCGATCCGGAGGCCGCGGAGATACTCCGGGCGAGTCTTTCGGTTGTATCCCTCGGCGATATTCGACGGGATTGAAACTGCCGCTCTCCGCATTTGTGAAGTGAGTCCGAACATCTCCGACCGCGGCATCTTTTCCGTCGCGCGATACACCGTTGTGGCCAACTTCTTGCTCTTCTGCCAGACGATCAGATCCCGATACGAGCTGATGGTTCCCATCGTGAGTCTCCTTTGGAATTGTGACACTTTGAAAAACCGACGCCTCGACACTTTCAAGTGCCCCAGCATTCTGTTGGCTTTCCTGCTTTCCCTCGACACCTCGACACCTTGACACCTCGACACCTCTGTTTACAAGATTCAGACACTTCGACAAACACGTCAGCATGCCTAGCCCCAGGACGTCCACCTTCAGCATTCCCACCGCGTCGATGTCGTCCTTGTCCCACTCCACCACGGTGCGGTCGGGCATGGCGGCGTTCTCGACGGGGACGAGTTCGCAGAGGGGGGTTCGCGTGATGATGAACCCCCCGACGTGCTGGGAGAGGTGGCGTGGGAAACCGAGAAGTTCGCCGACGAGGCGGGCGAGCCAGCGGAGGGTGATGTCGTCGGGATTGAGACCCATCTCGCGAAGGCTGTCGGGATCGACGCCTCCCTTGTCCCACCACTCGATGGATTTGGCGAGGCGATCGACGAGGTCGAGGGAGAGGCCCAGGGCCTTGCCGACATCGCGAATGGCGCTGCGCCGGCGGTAGGAGATGACCTCGGCCGTGAGTGCGGCACGCTCGCGCCCGTACTTCTTGTAGATGTACTGGATCACCTCCTCGCGCCGCTCGTGCTCGAAATCGATGTCGATATCAGGCGGTTCGTTGCGCTCCTTGCTGATGAAGCGCTCGAAGAGAAGCTGGAATTTGGTGGGATCGACGCTGGTGACGCCCAGGCAGAAGCAGACGGCGGAGTTGGCGGCGCCGCCGCGGCCCTGGCAGAGGATGGGTGCCTTGCCTGTGCGCCCGCGGGCGAAATCAACCAGGTCATGCACGGTGAGGAAATAGGGGGCGTAGTTTAGTTCCTGGATCAGATTAAGTTCGTACTCGATCTGCATCTTCAGCTTGTCCGACACGCCCTCGGGAAAGCGCTCGCGAGCGCCCTCCCACGTGAGGTCGGTGAGATGCTGCTGCGGCGTCTTGCCGGCGGGGACGACCTCGTCGGGGTATTCGTAACGGAGCTGGTCCAGGCTGAAGCCCGCGGCACGCTCGGCGATCTCGACCGTGCGCCGAACCGCCTGCGGGTATTCCGCGAAGAGCCGGTGCATCTCTTCGGGGGGCTTCAAGTGGCGTTCGGCGTTGGCGTGCAGGCGGAAGCCGGCCTCTGCGATCGTGCAGCCGTGGCGGATGCAGGTGAGGACATCCTGGAGCATGCGGCGGTCCTGCGCGTGATGATGAGGGTCGTTGGTGGCGACGGTCGGGATACCAAGGCTCTCGGCCAGCTCGCACAGGTCGCCGATGCGCCGAGAATCATCGGCCCCGTAAGGCCTGCGCAACGCGAGCGAGAGGCGATCGTCGCCGAACGAGTTCTTGAGTGCTGATAGAGCCTCTCGCGTAAGCGAGAGGTCGGAAGGGCGACGGAACTCGCTACCCGCGTTATCGTCCACCATCGCAATCGCGAGCAAACCCTCGTGGAGCGACGCAAGATCCTGAAAAGTGAGGTGGCACTCTCCCTTGGGCGCTCGACGCTTGCCGGTTGTGAGCAGACGGCAGAGCCGCCGGTACGAGTCCATGCCCGTCGGGTACAGGAAGATCGAGAGCCCCTGCATGTCGCTCGGCCGCACGCGGCTCCCGACCATGAATTGAATCTTCTGAGCTGAGTCCTTCGCCGCGACATGCGCCCGCACCACGCCCGCCAGCGTGTGCGTGTCGGTGATGGCGATCGCCCGGTAGCCGAGCAGCACGGCCTGATCGATGAATTCTTCGGGATGGCTCGCGCCGGTCAGGAAGGTGTAGTTGCTGGTAACGCAGAGTTCGGCGTAGGGCGGGGCTTCGCGGGCGGGAAAGGGGAGAGTCCGCTCCGGCGAATGGCGGAACGGGTGCGGGCGGAGTTTGGGGAATTCATTTTCCGGCATGCTCAGCTCCATTCCCCGTGGACGAACCAGCGGCGCGTCTTCACCTGGCGGCAGGCCCAGACCCAGAGGCCGGTTTCGAGTTGGAGCGCGAAGTAGTCGCGGTCGGGGGGCATCATGGATTCTGCCTGCGGCGTGCCGTCGCTCCAGCGCCACCATTCGGGTCCGAGGCGCTCGGGCCCGGCGCAGGCGAGCACCTGCCAGCGCCTGTGGCGCCAGCCGAGGCTGAAGACCGGGCCGTCGGGGACGAGGGCGATGGCTTCGGCGGGTTCGGGCTTTGAGAAAAGGCGCGTGGGGCGGTCGGCGGGCGTGACGGAGGCTTGCGTGCGCGAGGGTTCTTCCAAGATGGAGCGTTCGCGCCAGGCGGATTCGGGGAGGTGAGACTCGACGGGCTCGATGCGGGTGACGGAGTTGGGGCCGAGGCGATCGACCAGCGTGTCCACCAGTTCACCCCAGGAGGCCTGTGCTGCCTGCTCGGTACTTCCTCCAAGGGCGGGGCTGTTGAGTTGTTCGTGACGGAGGCGTGCCGCACGCCGGGCCCAGAGCACGATTCCCTCGACGCCTTTGGCGAGATCGGTTCGTTCGAGCTTGGAGCGGACGAGCGACCAGAGATGCTTGTTGGCTCTGCTGGGGCGGCTGAGGGTGATGAGGATGCGATCGGCGACGGCATCGGGACGGCGGAGTTCGATTTCGAGCCGGCGCACGCCTCGTTCCTGGGTTGTGAGTTTGGCGCAGAGATCCTCCAGCACCAGTTTGGCGGCGGCCTCGATCGATTCCCATTGATCGGTGGGACCATCGAAGAGCAGGGAGGCTTGAAGAGGTGGCGGGGGGCAGACGGGGTCGAGACGCTCGGGGGTGATGCCAAGGGCTTTGTTCAGGCGGTCGAGGATCTCGGTACCGAAGCGGGCGACCAGCGAGGAGCGGGGGAGGGCGAGAATGTGCTCGATGCGCAGGATGCCGATCTCGCGGAGGGCAAGATCGGTGGCGGGATCGATCCGGAGGGCGGCAACGGGCAGGCCGGCGAGTGCTTCGCGTTCGCAGCCTTGCGCGACGGTTGCAAAGGGATGGTTTGCGAAGCGGGCGATGCCCCAGGCGCAGGCGAAGGTGCACGCGGCGCCGATGCGGGCGCGCACGCCGAGTTTGCGGAGGCCTCGCGCGGCGGATCGGATGACCCGTGCTTCGCCCCGGTGGACGCGATCCGTGCCGGTGGTGTCGATGAGGATGCCGTCGGGTGGATCGGGGGCGACGAGGGGGGAGAGTTTTAGAAGGCGGCAGGCCAAGGCGTGGAGGGCTTCGCCCTCGCGATCGGGGCGGTGCGGTTCGATGTGGAGAATGGCGCCCGGAGGGACGAGCGAGCGGGCGTGGGCGAGGTCCATGCCTTCGGAGATGGCTGCTTTGGCGGCATTTTCACAGCGGCGCGCGATCAGTTCGCGCCCGGCGACTTCTCGCGTGAGCAGGACCACGAGGGGCTTCGGTGTTTCACCCGCTGAGGCGGATCGGTTCAGCCTGCGTTTGACGAGATCGGTCGCGAAGGTCGGGAACCACAGCGAAAGCACGCGTCGCATGATCGCGCTCCAGAGTCCAGAGGCGGTTGGCGCCTGGTTGCACTCCTTTGCAGCGCAGAAGCGAGACAGTCCATCGTCGCGCGAGGGTGGGAGAGGGACAGGGATGGACAAGCCAGCGGGTCGTTGAGGCGGAGAGGATCGATTGCTCCCAAGGCGGACGGGCGAGAAGGCAGAGAGCGTTGCCGGCTTCTGCCGCGAGTTGCAGGCGCCGCGTCGCGGGAAGATCGAAACCGGACGCGTCGGCGATGACGGCAACGGCGGCGCGGCTACGCAGGGCGAGGTCGGTCGCCCAGAGGCGCTGGGCGGGGGAAGAGGCGTGCACGAAGAGCGAACAGTCGAGGGGATGGCGGGACGCTTTCTCGGGTTGGGTCGGTGCGCCGAGAACCGGGGCGTACGGCCAAACATTGCGGCCGATCCAGATCAGCCGGGCCTCGGTGTTGTCGGCGAGCACTAGGGCGGTGCAGGCCAAGTCGGTCAGCAGGTGCAGTGGCGGCGACCACGCGGCTCGCCCGGCTCTGGAGCCATCTGCAGGGGCCAGGCCGAGCCATTCGTGGGCTTTGCCGCGGGCGAGGCCGTGTTGGGGGAGATCAGGGTCGATTCCCCAACGGGTTGGGACGGCTGCGGCTTCTGGTTTGGACCCAGAGGTTCCTTGGCAAAGGCGGTGGAGATACGCAAGTCTTTGCTCTAAAGGACATTGAGATTGGAGTACCACGTCAACCATTTTGTTAGTATAATGAACGGTATCCGGTTTGTCAAGTATTTGTTTGGTTTGAGGCCCTGAAATTTCAAAATCGGATCAGAATCTCCGAGACGCGGATCGCCATGGCGTCGTGCCGAAGGGAACAGACGACCACCATCGAGAAGCGAGCGAGTGAAAGCGCCGAACCGGCCGCTCGTGGGATCGGTTGATTTGAAATACGCGAGACCAGACGCCGCAGCGGTTTGATGAAATGTTGAAGCCGCGGGCGCACGAGCGATTCATGCCGCGGCGCCGTGCAAACTGCGCAGGACGTCGAGCGCGCCGAGAGGTGAATGCGTTTGAAAAACGTGCTGCGCACTCGCGGAAGCTGTGCGCCATTCGCCTCGAAATCGGCGTCGTCGGGTGCCGGGCCGATGCGCGATGGTTCGTCTTCCGTCGAAAAAAACGCGAGCTGCAATCGAGCAGTTTTACCTAGGAACTCAGGCACTTCCGTGCGTGTAACTGCACCGTGGGCCTCACACGGAGTGAAGCCAGAGGACAACCTGACATCCGGAGATTCCAATGACCAGCAACTTCTCGAACCGCACTTCTCTTCGCAGCGCCACACGGCGACTGGGAGTTTCAGCTTTGGCCATGATCGCGGCTGCCGGAATGGCATTCGCCGCCCAGTCCAGTGTTCTTGCCGAGATCGCTCCTTCTTCGACGGCCGGATCAAGCCCGGACGCAAAGGCGGCCGCCACCTTTGCGAAAAGTCTCTCCGCCGCCTTTCGCAACGCCGCCAGCACGGTCGGGGGGTCGGTGGTCAGCATCCGCGTTGAGAAGAAGGCGTCGGATTCTCCTGCCTTCTTTCATGGCGGTCCGGAAGGAAGCGATGCCTCACCCGCACTTCCCCCGGGGATGGAGAAGTTCATGGAACGCTTCTTCCAAGGACAGGGAATGCCGGCCCCTCACGGTGGCGCTGAACCCCGGGGCCAGAATCCATCCCAAGGGCGCCATCCTGCCGCACCGATGATGCAGGGCCAGGGCAGCGGCGTGATCACGACGGCCGACGGCATGATCGTGACCAACGCCCACGTTGTGGACGGCGCCGACACGATGACCGTCGTGCTCGCCGACTCCAATGAGTATCCGGCCAAACTCATCGGCATCGACAAGGACTCGGACCTTGCCGTAATCAAGATTGATGCCACCGGCCTGACGGCCGCACGCTTTGCGGACTCCGATCAGGTGCAGCCCGGCGACTGGTGCGTGGCGGTCGGGACGCCGTTCGGGCTCGATCACACGGTAACCGCGGGCATCGTGAGCGCCAAAGGGCGCAGCGGCGTCGGGGCAGCGGCCTTCGAGGACTTCATCCAGACCGACGCGTCGATCAACCCGGGCAATTCGGGCGGGCCGCTCGTGAATCTCGATGGCGAGATCATCGGCATGAACACCGCGATCCGCAGTTCGTCCGGCGGTTCGATCGGCATCGGATTCGCGATTCCGTCCACCACGATCCAGTCGGTGATGGCCGACCTGATCAAAGACGGTCATGTCGAGCGGGGCTGGTTGGGAGTTTCGATCCAGCCGCTGACTCCGGACCTTGCCGCCAGCATGAGCGCCAAGCCCAAGGCCGGCGTGCTGATCGGCAACGTCATGGTCGGCGCTCCCGCGGCCAAGGCCGGCATTCAGGACGGCGACATCGTGACCGCCGTCAATGGCCAGGCCGTGACCGAGCCGGGACAGCTCATGAGCCGCATCGCCCGCGTCGGCCCCGGCAAGGCGGCATCGCTGACCATCCTTCGCGACGGCAGCGAACAGAAGATCTCCGTCACGCTCGGCAAGCGTCCTGCAAACCCGGGTGCTGAGGCGGCGAAGCCTGCCGCGACCGCGAACGACCGGCTCGGCATGTCGGTTCAGCCCCTGGACAAAGAGCTGCGCGGCCAGTTCAACCTGGGCGAAGACCAGCGCGGGCTTGTCATCACCGATGTCACGGCCGGCTCACCCGCCGAGCGTGCCGGTCTCCAGCCGGGCGACCTGATCCTCTCTGCCGGCGGAACCTCCGGCAAGGAACTCGATAGCGCCGAGCAATTCGGCGAACTCTCGGCCAAGGCGACTGCCGAGAAGGGACTGCTTCTCCGTGTGAAGCGGGGAGACAACGCCCGGTTTGTGGTTGTGAAGCCCGAGCGTTAAGGAACTCGCGGTCCGTTCGAACGCCAGTTTCCTCCTGTCTTCCCTCTCTCGCTGGCCTCGCGATCGAAAGATTGCGGGGCCTGCTTCTTTCGTGAATCGCGGGTGTATCGCGTGTGCCGGGAAAAGCCCGGCGGACAATGAGAATCGCCGCGGGCGGAATCGATACTCCTATCGTGATCGGTGATCCCGCCTTCGCGGCGGCCCGATCCCGCGGGCGAGACCAGAACGAAAGAGGTCTGCGCCATGCTCAACGCTCCAACCACCAGGCCCGGCTCATACCGCCACGGGCATGCACTTCTCGACAATCCGTTCCGAACCAAGGGCACCGCTTTCAGCGAGGAGGAGCGCACCCAGTTCGGGCTGCTCGGGCTCCTGCCGCCCCAGATTGAAACTCTGGAGCAGCAGACCGAGCGTGCGTACGAAGCGTTCCAGACGCGGGGCTCCGCGCTCGACAAACACATTTTCCTTCGCGCACTGCAGGATACCAACGAGGTCCTGTTCTACCGGCTGCTGGTCGATCACATCGAAGAGACCATGCCGATTGTCTACACCCCGACTGTTGCATCCGCCTGCGAGCAGTTCTCGCACATCTACCGGCGGCCGCGCGGGCTCTTTGTTTCGTATCCACTCCGCGATCGGATTCCCGAGATCCTCGCAAACCGATACGGCAAGGAAATCGACGTCATCGTCGTGACGGACGGCGGCCGGATCCTGGGAATCGGTGATCAGGGCGTGGGCGGGCTGGGTATCCCGATCGGCAAGTTATCGCTCTATTCGCTCATCGGCGGCATCCGGCCCGATCGCACCCTGCCGATCGTCCTCGACGTCGGGACCAACAACGCCGAGCGACTTTCGGATCCTCGCTACCTCGGGTGGCGCCACGAGCGGGTGAGCGGCAAGGAATACTTTGACTTCGTCGAGCAGTTCGTCCGCGCGGTGAAGGCGGAATTGCCGAACACCTGCGTGCAATGGGAGGATTTTCCGAACAACGTCGCGTGCACGCTGCTTAATCGATATCGGGACGAGATCCTAAGTTTCAACGACGACATTCAGGGGACCGCGGCGGTGGCGCTCGGCGCGATCCTCGGTGCGATCGCGGTGACGGGCCGGCCGCTCCGAGATCAGACGGTCGTCATCCTGGGCGCCGGATCTGCCGGCGTTGGTGTGGCGGACTACTTGTGTCGCGCGATGGTGCAGGACGGCCTGACAGAGGCGGAAGCACGCGCCCGGTTCTGGCTCATCAACCGCAGCGGCGTGCTGCACAGCGCCCGCACCGACCTTTCAGCCGAGCAGCGGGCCTTTGCGCAGCCCGCCGACCGCCTCGCCGGGATGCCGCGGTCGGCCGCGGGAATCGTGGGGCTGGACGAGGTCGTTCGTTCGACATCGCCGACCATCCTGATCGGGCTCTCAACCCTTGCGGGAGCGTTCACCGAACCGCTGGTGCGGGAGATGGCGCGCAAGACGCCGCGCCCGATCATCTTTCCGTTGTCGAATCCGACGTCAAAGGCCGAGGCGACGCCGGCGGACCTGTTGAAATGGACCGAAGGCCGGGCCCTGATCGCCACCGGCTCGCCGTTCAATCCGGTCAGTGACGGCTCGCGCACGGTGCCGATCGCCCAATGCAACAACGTCTACATCTTCCCGGCGGTCGGGCTCGCGCTCGCGGCGTGCAGAGCGCGTCGGGTCTCGGACGGCATGTTCCTGGCGGCGGCACGCGCGCTGGCGGAGAAGTCTCCGGCACTGAAGGATCGGAACGCGTCGCTCCTGCCGAACCCGCGCGACCTTCGCGCCGTCGCCCGACATGTTGCGGCGGCGGTGGCCGTTCAGGCGCAGCAGGAGGGACTGGCGCCGCCGATGGAGCGCGAGGAACTGGCTCGAAAGATCGCGGCGACTCAATGGGTGCCGGCCTACGCCTGAATCGTGGGACTCTGCCGGTTGTGCAATCCTCCGAACCACTTCGGCGGTCCGCGGTATCATGCAAGAATGCTCAAGGCGAAAATGATCGCGTTTCTGGGCGCCGCCGCTCTTTCACTGGTTGCCGCGGCACAGACAAAGACCGGCAATCCCCCGGGTATCGATGGGCTGGACGCGCTGTATCCCAAGCTTGATGCGCTCTACATCGATCTGCATCAGAACCCCGAACTGTCGCTGCATGAAGAAAAGACCGCCGCCAAGATGGCCGAGCGATTGCGTGCCGCGGGATATGACGTGACCGAACACGTGGGGGGTCTGGGTGTCGTGGGCGTGCTGCGTAACGGCCAGGGACCGACCGTCCTGATTCGTACGGACATGGACGCATTGCCGGTGAAAGAGCAGACCGATCTGCCCTTTGCGAGCAAGGCGATGGGAGTGAACCAGGCCGGCGAGACCGTGCCGGTGATGCACGCCTGCGGCCACGATGCCCACATGGCCGCTTGGATCGGCGCGGCGACTCTGCTGGCCCAGTCGAAGGACCGCTGGCATGGGACGCTGGTGTTCGTTGGTCAGCCCGCCGAGGAGGTCGTGCAGGGGGCGATCGCCATGGTGAACGATGGGCTGTTCACACGCTTCCCCAAGCCGGACTATGTGCTCGGGATTCATGTGGCCAACACGATGCCGGCGGGGCAGATCGGGGTCGTGGCAGGGCCCGCGTCGGCGGCTTCGGATTCGGTGGATATCACCTTCTACGGGCGAGGCGGGCACGGGGCGATGCCGAATCGCACGATCGATCCGCTCGTGATCGCGGCCCGCGCTGTGGGAGCGCTCCAGACGATTGTGTCTCGTGAGGTTGATCCGTTCGACGATGCGGTGGTGACGGTGGGCACCTTCCACGCCGGCAATAAGCGGAATGTGATTCCCGACGAGGCCAAGATTCAATTGACCGTGCGGTCATACAAGCCGGAGGTGCAGAAGAAGATGCTGGCCTCGATCGAGCGGATTGCCAAGGGGGAAGCGATCGCGGGCGGAGCGCCGAAGGAACCTCTGGTCACAGTCGTGGCGGCCGAATCGAGCGAGGTGGTGGTGAACGACCCGGCGCTTGCCGCCCGGCTCCTGGACGCACTCAAACGTGACCTGGGTGACCAGGGAGCGATCGCCTCGGAGCCGCACATGACATCGGAGGACTTTGGGATCTTCGGCAGCCGGGCGGGTGCACCGTCAATCCAGTTTCGAATTGGCGCGGTGGAGCCCGCGGTTTTCGTCGCGGCGAAGGCCGCCGGGCAAGCGATGATGCTGCCCGGGCCGCACAACTCCCGCTTTGCGCCGGATCGGGAGCGGACGATCATGGCAGGGACTGCGGCGTTCGTTGTGTCGGTGCTGGAATTGTGCGGGACGCGAACGACGAGATGAAGGGCGACAGGCCCGATCGGAACGGCCCGAAAAACATGATCCGGCGAGATCGCTTGCAAAGTGCAAGTGATCGCGTATGATGACGGCATGGAAACCACTCTTCCAGCGGAGCCTGTCCTGGACAAGCCGGGCGCCGGAGTCCCGAAGATCGAGCAGTTCGTGGGCAAGTGGGTGCTACGGCTGGGTTGTCGCCTACATGGGCGCCGGGGGGCGGACCGGAAGTTCGAGGCTGAGCGTGCGGGAATCCGCGGTTTGTACGAACCGCTCCCGGCACAGACGAGCGCGCGGCGCGTTCTGATCTCGAGACTTCGGGGTCTTGAAGACAGCAGCCGCTACTGGTCGGTCTGGATGTGCTTGGACCACTTGCGCATCGTGAACGGGCAGATCGCCCGCGTGATTGGGTCGCTCGTGAGCGGCGTCTCTCCCGAAGGGCAAGCCAGCACGGCGGCGGTAAAGCCTTCGGCTAGTGTCGACGCTGGAGTGGTGGAGTTGTATGAGAAATCGTGCGATCAGGTGCTGCGAGCCGCGAGCAAGCCGCCGACGCTTCGGACCGGCGCCCGGTACTCTCACCCTTGGTTCGGGCCGTTGGATGCCGCGGAATGGCACGCCATGGCGGGGATGCATATGGCCATTCACGGGGCGCAGATCGTGGCGATCCTGCGACGGCTGAGGAGCCCGGGGGGATAAGGAGTGGGTATGGCGCGGCGTTCATCGAAGAAATGGCGGTCGGTGTGCCCGGTAGCGTGCACCCTCGATTTGATTGGCGATCGGTGGACGTTGATCGTGCTGCGAGATCTGCTGATCGGCAAATCGCATTTTCGTGAATTTCTCGGTTCGCCGGAGCAGATCGCGACGAACATCCTGGCGGCGCGGCTGCATGCTCTTTGCGACCACGGCCTGGTTGTCGCAAAGCCTTCAAGTGAGCGTGCGGGCAGCCACGCGTACCAACTCACATCGCGCGGCAGGAGCCTGCTTCCTGTCGTTCGGGCCATCAAGGAGTGGGGCCTGGCAAACATTCCCGGCACCCGCGCGATGCTCGAGCTTCGCGGAGTTTCACACCAAACGGGGCGTTAATCCCGGTCAAACGGCGGTGCGTGTGAATGCGGCGCAGCGCGTTGTGGCCCGGAAATCCAGTTTCAAGTCGGGGCGGCCGGCCCCAAGATAATCGCGGAAGCAGGGGCGGCTCGTCGGGCGTTCGTCTTGCCGGATCAGCGCGACTCGCGATTTGCAGCCGAACCCGAGCGGCCGATCAAGACGGTTGTTCCGGCATTCACGCTGGCGGTCATGGAATCGACCGGATGCCCGGGCAGGCAGTCGTGCTTTGGCGATGGGAAAGTTGGAGCAGAGTTCGTTCCGGCGCATCCGAACGGGCCGAGGGCCAAATCTCGGAAGGCACGACACTTCGACCTTCCGTTGACGCGAGAGGCTCCATCCGAGCGCTCCGATGAGCATCGAATTAGGGGAAATTTCCCTGTACGTTTTGTGTCTCGCTCGACGCGGGGCACCGCTAGCGTGAGGCGTGCAAAAGGGTCACCGGGTCGAAGGTGGCGCCCATCCACCTTCGACTTGTTCAGCCACACGTCTGGGAAGTCGAAAGCGAAAGGATCGCACATGAAGACGAAAGTTGCTCTTGCGGCAATGGTTCTGGCACTGGCCGGGTCGGGCGCTTGCATCGCACGCCAGGTTCAGCCGACGGCCCAACCGGTGATCTCCGGCATCGTCGTGGAACGCATCAGGGACATCAACTTGACCGAAGCGCAGGAAGCCGCGATCGCCGGGATCCGCGATGAATACGCGCCCAAGGTCCAGGAAGCCCTGGCGCAGCTCGCCACGGTCGCCAAGGAGGAAGTGGATCAGGCCCGCGCCCTGTTGACTCCCGACCAGTTGGCCAAGCTCGAGAAAATGAAACTGGAACGCAAGGTGCTCCGGGCCGAGGGGCTGGCCTTGCGTATCGCGCACCTGTACGACATTGATCTGACCGACGACGAAGTCGCGAAGATCACGGACATCCGCAAGGAGTTCCGCCCCAAGATCGTGAAGGCGCTCGACAACCTGAAGGGCATACTGACGCCGGAGCAGGCCAAGCTCCGTGAGGAGGGCCTCAAGGCCGGCAAGAGCCGCAAGGAAGTCTTTGCGTCCCTGAACCTCACCGATGAGCAGAAGGCCAAGGTGGAGGCGGTCGGCAAGGAAGTGCGGGTCCTCGCGAAGGAAGAAATCGAGAAGATGCGTGCGGTGCTCGACCCCGAACAGCAGGAGAAGCTCGCGGCCGCGAAGGCAGACCGGAAGGAGTTCGTCCGTGACCGCATCGCTTTCGGCATCATGAACTTCAAAGAACTCAACCTGACGGATCAGCAGAAGGTCCAGATCGAGGCGATCCGGATGTCCTATCGGCCGCAGGTCCAGGAGGCCGGCGATCGTCTGCGTGCCATCGTCCGTGAGGAGTTGGCGGCGATCATCGCGGTGCTGAAGACCTGAGTTGGCGATTGATCACCAGGAATGTACCGTCCCTTCCGGGTGCGGGCGGCGCGTGCGATCAACGCTGAGAGAGCGAGATGGCCCCGGGAGAACCCCGGGGCTTTTTTTGCGTCCTGTGTCGCCTTACCGCGAACCCCACAGACAAAAGAGCCGGTTGCTTCCGCAAACGGCCTTCGAATAGAGGGCGAAGGGTGGTGTGACGAATCCCTACCGAGAGATCCAAAGAGATGGCGTGCCGATCCACCAAGCCGGCGGGACGTTCCGGTTGAACTCGGGACCCCGGTATCCGTGGGCAACGGCAAAGCGGCTGCATCCGTCCTTGAACAGCGGTTTCCCGAGTTTCATTTTGCTAGACTCCTCTCGAGACCGGTGGGCTCGCCATCCGGCCGAGCGACTGCGTTGCAGGAGAACCGCCGATGAACACCCCGCATGTCGCCACACGCGTGATCGCGATCTTGGTTTCTGCATTTCTGGCCGCACCGGGCATCGCCGCGGCTCCCGAGCGCACGCTGCTGGTCGATCCGGTCGAGCTCGTCGCCGGTCGCGAGGTGCCCGGTAAGCCTGAACTCACGCTCGAGCGAGAGGGTGTCGCGTACCTCTTCGCGACACAAGAGAGCAAGGCGGCCTTTGAGAAGAACCCGGAGAAGTTCGAGGTGGCCGACGGTGGGGCGTGCGGACGAATGGGCCCGCTGTCGGGGCTGGGCGATGCACGCCGCTACGCCGTGCATGAGGGCCGCATCTTTCTCTTCGCATCCGACGGGTGCCGCGCGGGGTTCCTCAAGGAGCCTGCGAAATACATCGAGACGGAGGATGAAAAGATCTTCGGCTCCAACGAGCAGGTTGAACGCGGGCGGGCGCTGCTCGACAGGGTTGTCGCGTGGGCCGGGGGAGCGGAGCGATTGCGGAGCGTCAAGACTCTCCGCACCGCGGCGGAGCGGAAGGAGAAGCACGGCGAAACTGACTACACGATCACCAACCAGACGGCCCTCGCGTTCCCTGATTGTGCGTACCAGAGAGAATCGTGGAACGACTCGTGGTTCTCGACGACGTGCGGACCCGAAGGCGCCGCGATGGCTTCCACGCGCGGTGAGGAGCGGATCGCGAACAGCCGCGCGCGGGCGTTCCGGCGTGCGATGGCCCGCTGGCCGATCGTGATCCTGAAAGCCCACGCCGACGGTGCGCCCAAGGCCGATTGCCCCGGGCTCATCGTGGTCGCCGACGGGGATGGGAAGATCGGCGAGACGCCCGTCGAATACGTCAAGGTCTGGCTCAACGGCGCGGCCTCGCGAATGGCTGTCGAGGCGACGACCGGGAGGCCGATGCAACTGAGTTGCCGCGGTCGCGATGGGACGACGTCGGTCGGCGATTCCGTCCGCACCTTCAGCGCGTACGCGACGGTGGATGGAGTCACGATGCCGACGGCGTACAGCGTGACGTTCAACGGCAAGGCCCTACCCGCGGCCGCCGCGAAGATCGACGCGTTCGAAGTCAACCCCGCGCTGCCCGAGGGCCTCTTCAAGGTCTCCCTGCGGTAAACCCCGGCGCGGTGGGGATACCGAAAACGACAGCCCCCGAGTCTCGCGACCCTGGGGTTATGCGAATAGAGCGGGCGCAGCCGTCTTACGTACAGTCGGGAAGACTGAGTACAGCTACCCCGGGCTGCTCGTTCACTCGCCGGGCACAAGTGCTGATCGCCCGGTCATGAGCCACATTCGAACGATACCGGCCAGAATGTGACAGGCCCATTACCGGGCTATCTTGCGCGATCGTCGCAGACAGTGTAACCTCGATGGTTCGATTCAAGAGCACTGAGCGAGAACCATGCGAAACGCGATCGTGCTCCATCTGGCACTTCTTGTTGCACTGCTCGGCGCCTGCTCGCGCCCGCCCCCAGATCGCCTCCGTTTCGAGGTGGTGCGATCCATCCTTGAGGACAGCAAGGGCAACTTCTGGTTCGGCAGTGGGAAGGAGGGCGCCTGCCGATTCGACGGCGAGCGTTTCACCTA
This sequence comes from Phycisphaerales bacterium, assembly GCA_044221315.1. Classification (GTDB taxonomy): domain Bacteria; phylum Planctomycetota; class Phycisphaerae; order Phycisphaerales; family UBA1924; genus JAFEBO01. The sequence continues at coordinate 82,349 of JBGAPK010000016.1, forward strand.
TTTCACCGTGGAGGACGGCCTGAGCGACAATCAGATCAGGTCGATCCGTGAGGATCGGAACGGAGTTGTTTGGTTCGAGGGGGGCGTGGGGATAAGCGGCTTCGACGGAGAGAGGATCATCAGACCCTCGAGCAGGAACTACACGTCGAAGGACGATTGGCGTCTACAGCCGGGAGACCTGTGGTTCAAGGAGGATGGCTCGAGCGGGGCAACCGAGATCGAAGGCCAGCCGGGTGTCTATCGATATGACGGAAACACCTTCACCTACCTCGCTCTCCCTCTCCCTGCGGATCATCCCAACGCCGCGTACGCCAGCACAGGCTTTGCGAACGGAAAGGGCGGGAGGCTCTGGTTCGCCACGTACCAAGCGGTGGTCGGGTATGACGGGAAGTCCTTCACCATCATCGACGACAAGAGCCTCGGTCTCAACGACGACACCGGGCGGCTTCTCGTCCGTTGCGTCCTCGAGGATAGCAAAGGAAACCTCTGGATTGGGAACAACGGGATCGGAGTCATCCTGCATGATGGACAGACCGCCACACACTTCACCCAGGAAAAGACGCTTGGCAAGGTGGACCAGCGCGTTGGGCGGATGACGCCTCAGCCCGGCGATCTGACCGGTGGTTACCCTTCGCTGAATCGGGTGTTCTCGATCGGAGAAGACCGTGCTGGGAACATCTGGTTTGGTACCATCGAGCATGGCGCCTGGCAATACGACGGCAAGTCATTGCGGAATTTCTCGGCCAATGACGGACTGACGAGCAAGCAAATCTTGGGCATCTACACCGACCGCCGGGGCGCGCTGTGGTTGGCAGGGAACGGCGTGTTCAAGTTCAACGGAACGTCGTTCGACAGGATCCACTGATACCGGCATCCTCCGCACTCGCGTGACTCGCCGTACTGACCTCATGTGGCGCTGGCCCCCGTCGTCGCTGATTAGATCGCCCGCGGCGAAAACCGTAGACGGGAGCATCTGTCGGGCTCGGGCAAGCACTCCGGCCACTCCCCTTTGTTGACAGTCATCAACCGTCGCTCGATCAGTCCAGAAACGAGAACCCCCGAGTCTCGCGACCCGGGGGTTATGCGAATAGAGGACGAGGGGTGGTCTGACGATCCGCGTTTCGGAGACCCAGAGACGTGGCGAGCGGGTTTTGCTGTCCGGCAGAGTCGTAAGAGTGCCGCTTCGGACGCATGAGAGCACGGCTCGCATCGGACTCTGGACATCATCCATGCGGTACGTTGCCTGGTTGATCGAAGCGTTCCGATTCAATGCGCCAAGCCGCCCCACACTCCGGGCAGGTCACCAGCCCGGTCGTTGCTTCGTGCAGGACTCCGCCGATCGGATACACGCACTGGGGGCATCGCGCATTCCGAAGCATCACGTCGCGCACGCCGCTCAGACGGAGTCGCCGAGCTCGAACTGCCGGCACGACGATCCCGGCTACGAGCATGGCAGCGGCCGCCGGCCCGGTGAAAATGAGCGACGAAAGCAGATCCGAAAGCGCGCTTCGGCCCTCGATCGCAATGTCGATCGCGATCGCCGCCGCGGCAATCACGAAGAGAGCGACCACACAGGCGATGCCCCGGAGCAGCGAGCGGCGATACGCACTCTGAACGCCCGTCAGTTCGCGCATGATCCGATCAGATGACTCTTTGTCTATGCGATCCGTCGTGCCGCGAAGCCAATCGATGGCGGGGTCGACCAGTCGCACGGGTCTGCCAAGTGCGTCAGTTGCCTCTGTGCGGCCGTTCGAGGACTTCACACGCTCTCGTGCCGCGGTATGGCCGGTCAAACCCATCGTTCACGATACGCTGGAGCGGAGCTCGCGTTCCGAAGAGACTTCTCCCAGGAAAACGACAACCCCCGAGTCTTACGACCCGGGGGTTATCGAATAGAGGATGGATAGCCCGGATCGAACGGGGCTCCGCCGCTCACGCCCAAAGCCGCCATGATCGGACGGTCGAGCGGGTCTCACCCAGTGCGCTCGTGCGACTGCATGAGGTGAGTCGAGTGTCCGTATCAACACCTTTCACGAACCGCTTCTCTTTGGTAATACCGCCAATCGGCTGGAACGGCTCGGCTTACGCGCGAGGATCGAATGCCTAGCCGCGCGGGGAGGAACCGAACCGGACGAAAGCTTGTCGGCAATGCACACAATGTCGGTGCGCCGGCGTGTTGGTCCCGCCCTCGGATGCTGACTTCGCACCTCATAATCGCGGCCTGTTTGGGCGAATCCAATCGCCCAAACATTCCGCGAACCACCGAACGCGTCAAACCCGCGGTCCAAAAGCGCCGATGAAAATGGTGAACTCTCTACACCCCCAGGGGGTATGATCTGATCGATGGCTGTCGTGACCCGACTCATCCTCGCCCTCATGCTCGTCGTGCAATCCCTGCCAGGGCTTGCGGTCGAACGTTGCGCTGAGTTGGCGCGGGGCACGGGGATGTCGGCCGTTGACACTACCGAGACGGAAAATTCCGCGTGTCCGTGCTGCTCAGGTCGCAAAGGCGTGCCGGCTGGATCTGGGTGCTCCAACAGCGATGCCGTGACGGTATGTAAATGCGGCATGCCGCAGCCTGAGCAGCCGAAGGCTCCGCCGTCGGACTCGAGGACCGAACAGGTCCAACTCGCTGTCGCCATGCTTCCGGGTTTCCTCGGCTTCGTTTTTGAAGCGGTGGACCAGCCAGCCCCCAGCGAGGGTTTGCTCGGCGCACCACCAAAGCGCCCGGCGAACTCTGTTCAGTCCGTTTTGTGCGTTTGGGTGGTGTAGCGACTTGACGCCTTAGCGGCATTGCGCGCTGAGGACGTCGCCGCGTACTCCCGTCGTGGGAGTGGCTCATGAAGACGAGCCGCTCCTCAACCCTTCTCACAACTCAGGACCACCACCATGTCTGCTCGATCGATCGGCCCGCGCCGCAGTGGCGCGAGGGCGGCCGTTGACGCCCGTAGAAATCCGCCTCCGGCGTACCCCCGCCGTTGCCTGCTCGCGATGATGACCTTGACCATCCTCGGGAGTGTGGCACTCACCGGATGCTCCCTCACGCCGGAGGGGACCAAGCAGGAGCAGGCCAAGCTCGAAAAGGCGGGTCGCCCCTACGAGCCGCCGGTGGGGCAACGGGTGCTCCCGGAACTGCCGGCCTCCCCAACCTGGCGGGAAGTGTTGAGCCGCGCGTTCCTCGCCAACGGCGATCTGGAAGCCACCTACTTCGAGTGGAAAGCGGCGGTGCAGCGGATCGAGATGGCCTCGGCCTACCCCAACTCGAATGTCCAGGTCGGGTACTCGTACATGTTCTCATCGGAGAAGATGAAGACGTTCGACCGGCAGACGTTCGCGTTTGGGTTTGACCCTTCGATGAACCTGTCGTTCCCCACCAAGGTCCAGCAGAAGGGGAAGGTCGCGCTCGACGAGGCCCGGGCCGCCGGGGAGCGATTCCGCACGGCGAAGTTTGATCTGCAGCGCCGCGTGCTCGGGCAGTGGGCCGACCTGCGGATGCTCGAAGCCAAGCACCGCGTGCAGGCCGAGCAGGTCGCGCTCAATCGCCTCGCGATCGAGGCCATCCGGGCCAAGGCGCAGGTCGGCGGAGTTCAGCGGGACCTGCTCCGGGCCGAGGCGGCTCTGCGGACGCAGGAGAACAACCTGCAGAACACCCAGGCGGAGCTCTCCGCGATGCGGGCGATGCTCAACGGCATGCTCGCAAGGGACCCCAACGCCGCGATCGACGCCTCGCACGATATTCCACGGGAGGTCACGGCAACAGACGGACAGATCCTCGCCGGGGCTATAGACCTGAATCCTGAGATCGCTGTCTTGGCCCGCCAGGCCGAGGGGCGTTCGGATGCGCTGGAGCTGGCCCGGATGCAGTGGATTCCGGACATCAACCCGTCGTTCATGTTCACCGGCAACGTGTCCCAGGCCGTCGGTGCGACAGTCATGCTGCCAACCACCATCGCGGAGATCCGCGGCGGCATCCGCGAGGCCGAGGCGATGCTCAGAGCGGGCGATGCCATGCTCCGCCAGACACGCAGCGACCGAGCCGCCACGCTCGTGGCAACGCTTGTCGCGCTGCGGAACAGTGAACGCCAGGCTGCGTTGTTCGAGACGACGCTCGTCCCGCTCGCCGACCGCTTGCTGGTGAGCACGCGTCAGTCCTACACCGCAGGTTCGGCGACATACCTGGATCTGCTGGAAGCTCAGGGGGTGGTGCTCGACACGAAGCTGGTGGTGATCGAGGCCCACGCGGCTCGCGACAAACGGCTCGCGGAACTCGAAGCGCTCATGGGAACCGACATCGAGACGCTCACCGCGTCGCAGCCGCCGCTCGCCGCACACACCGAACCGATGACCACGGCCCGAGAGGAGGCCCGCCATGACCGCTGAGACCACGACTCCCAACTCACCCAATAGTGCTCACGCGCACCAGCCCCATCGGGGACGCTCCGCGACTCTCATCGCGATCCTCGCTTTCACCGCCGGAGGCATCTATGCGGGCATGCGCTGGCACACGACGTTCGAACACTGGCTGGTTCCCGGCGCGGGGAACAGGCAGGCGGCGGCATCCGAGCCATCCAGTGCTGGAGGCGGCGCAGCAAAGAAGCAGCTCTGGACCTGCGGGATGCATCCCCAAGTCATCCAGGACCACCCGGGCGATTGTCCGATCTGCCACATGAAGCTCACACCGCTCGTGACTGGCGACGCGGCAGCCACGTCGGCAGTGTCCCTGGGTGCGCCCGCAAGCAGCCCCGGCAACCGGGAGCGGAAAGTCAAGTACTGGCACGATCCGATGATGAACCCTCCGTACACCTCGGACCGTCCCGGCAAGAGCCCGATGGGCATGGACCTTGTGCCGGTCTACGAGGAAGAGGCCAAACCCGCAGGAGCAGCGGTCGTTATCGATCCCGCTATTGTCCAGAACATGGGCGTTCGCACCGTGGCCGCGACGCGGAGCGCGCTCACGCAGCGGGTGCGTGCGACCGCCACCATCGTGGAGCCTGAGTCGGCGCGAACCGACATCAATCTCCGTGTCTCGGGATGGGTCCAGAA
>JBGAPK010000052.1:0-15628 GCA_044221315.1 Phycisphaerales bacterium
AACGAGGCCAAGCCCCGTGAAGCCGGCGCCGGCGGCGGCCGAGGCGGCTTCGGCGGCGGCGGCCGCGGTGGTTTCGGCGGTGGTGGTGGCGGGCGCGGCGGGTTTGGCGGCGGTCGGGGCGGTGGCGGGGGTGGTCGGGATCGGGGCGGGGATGGGGGCGGGTGGTAGGCTCGGCCGATTGCACAAAGTTGGTTCATGCGAGGCCCGGGACTTCCCGGGCCTTTTCTTTGCGGATGGTGAACTTCTTGCCGGGCGCGTTGGGTTTGGCTTTTCTGGGCGTCGGAATCTCCGCTCGTGCCGAAGTTTGGGGGTTGATCGGCCGATAACTGGGTGGGAGATTCGCCGCACATGTTGCAACGTCAAACGGGTCGAAGGGATCGGGCCATTGTGGTGGGGACAGCGCAGACGATGAGTCTGCTGGTTGACCAGTTGCGGTTGCTGCCGGATGCGCCGGAGGCGTCGGCGTTTGTGTCGGTCGAGCGGGCCGTCGAGGGGCTTTCGAACCTGAGCAATCTGGATGCGCTCAAGCGCGAGACCGGGGCGACCCTGGCGATCGTCTCGATCCCCGCGAACATGGTGCGTGAGGCCGAAGTCGCCCTGTCCGCCTGCCGCCAGGTTGGGCTGGAAATTCGGACCGTGCCCCCGCTGAACGAACTGCTTGATGGCGCGGCCGAGCGTCACTCCGAGCGGTCGAACGCCGGGCTTGTGTCGCCTCGCCGGGAGATCGACGTCACGGACCTGATCGGGCGGACGCCGTACGGCGTGGATCGGAGGGCGGTGGCGGGTGTGCTCACCGGCGCGCGGGTGCTCATCACCGGGGCGGGCGGGTCGATCGGGTCGGAGATTGCGCGGATTGCGGCGACGTTTCATCCGGGGCAACTAATCCTTATGGAGCGGAGCGAGAATGCGCTCTTCGAGATTGACCGGCAAATCGGACGGAAGTTCCCGGAGGTGGAGCGCCGGGCGCTGTTGCATGACATCGCGGACGCGGACGCGACGATGCGGCATCTATTGGAACTCAAGCCCGATGTGGTTTTCCACGCGGCCGCGCACAAGCATGTGCCCTTGATGGAAGACCATCCGGCGCACGCGCTGACGAACAACCTGTTCGGCACCAAGAGCGTAGCGGACGCGGCGCTTGCGGCAGGAGCGAAGCGGTTTGTCCTGATCAGCAGCGACAAGGCGGTGAACCCGACGAGCGTGATGGGCGCGACCAAGCGGCTGGCGGAGATGTACACGCAGGGTCTGCACCGGCAGGCGCACCGGGCGACTCGCGGGTCGGCCTTTGGATCGACGAGCTTCAGCATGGTGCGCTTCGGCAATGTGCTGGGGAGCGCGTGCAGCGTGCTTCCGATCTGGAGCACGCAGATTTCGGAGGGCGGGCCGATCACGGTGACGGATCCGCGGATGACGCGGTATTTCATGACGATCCACGAGGCAGCGATGCTGGTGATCCAGTCTGCCGCGATCGAGGCGGGCGAGGACGCGGCGATGTACGTGCTCGACATGGGTGAGCCGGTGCGAATCGTGGACCTGGCGATGCGGTTCGCACGGGCACACGGGTTTGCGCCGGTGTTGAAGGGGATTGCGGGACCGAATGGCGATTTGGCCGAATCTCGAATGACCGCTGCGCGAACGAACCCACCCCCAACCCCCTCCCTCGGGGAGGGGGCTCCGGACAGTGGAATGCCGCTGTTGGAAGTTGCGGTGACGGGGAAGCGACCGGGGGGCGATGATCGCGGAGTTGAGTGCAGCGCGGGCATTGACCGACAAGCAGGCGGTAGTGCGGGCGATCCGCAAGCATGTGCCGGAGATGCGGGCGGAAGAGGGACCGACTATCGAGGGTCGGCCGAACAACATTCGGATTGGCCTCGCGGCATAAGAGTCTCGTTTTGCCCGCGGGTTACCGGCTCGATCACCGCAGCGAGAATCGGTGAATCAACCGCCCGTGTAGAACCCATCATCCCAACTGTTCGGATCGGCGAGGAATTCTGGTTTCACAATCGTGACGTGGCCGTCGAAGAACGCGGCGTTGCTGCCGGCGATGGCGGCGTTCTTGCCGCCGTGGCGGGCGGGGTTGATGCGGTAGTCGCCCGAGCCGGGAGTCAGGTGGCGCACCTTCCAAACGTCGTAGCACTGGCCGATCGCCATGTCGGAGGTGCCGAGCGTCTTCCATCCTTTAAAGAGCAGGTCGTCGGCATCATCGGCGAGTTCGGACATGTAGGGCGTCGCTGAGGGCGTGCGGGCGAACGTGATCGGGGTCGGGCCGCGGCGGAAGGCGGGGTCGATGGCGCCGCGCTCGTCAACTACTCCGGGCCGAGAGAACGCGAAGCCGTTGCTGACGTAGTGCACGGGCTGATCGCCCATCTTCACCGACGGGCATCGGTAGTAGGGCGCGGTTGCGAACTGGTCGCCGACATCGAGGAACGGGCCGGCACGGTCGTCGAAGGTCGGGCGGAAGCCGATGTCCCAGGGGAGGTTTTTCCGCTCGGTCTCTTTGGTGGTGCCGAGCGTTCCTTCGCGGGGGACATAGTCCCGGTTGCCGTTGGCGTAGAGGCCGGCCGCGACCTGGATCTGGCGAAGCACGCTCCGGCACTTGAGCGTGCGGCCGGAATCGCGGGCGCTGCCGAGCGCCGGGAGAAGGATCGCGATGAGAAGGGAGATCACGGCGATGACGACGAGCAGTTCGACCAGCGTGAAGGCGTGGCGTCGCATTTCATCCTCCCGCGCTCGGGGCCTTCTCATCGTCATATGCACTTCGGATTATTGAAGCAGACTGAGTTGATCTCTGCCGCATCCAGAACAATTGCGACGCAGAAAACGCGGCCGACCGCCCGGGCTGCCGCCGCATGGCCCCCGGGTGTCAAGGGAATCCCCGGCGTCAGCCGTTCGCTTGTGTGGGGACTGCCCCGCGGCCGAGCCGGGTAACCACGACCGGTCGATCCGCGTTCGGCGCCATCATCGAATTGAGAAACCGCACCGCAACGGCATCCGGCGAATAGTGCTTCATCGCCCACTCACGCCCCGCCGCCGCGATGCTCGCCCAGCGCGGCTTTTCGTCCATCAGCCTCTGGACAGTTCCGGGAAGGTCGCCGAAATCGACAGGGACATAGTGCTGCCAGGCGACGGGCATCACGGGCAGGCGGCAGCCGTACTTCTCAAGATCCAGATGGATGGAGAGCGCACCGCAGGCGAGCGATTCCCAGAACCGCCACGAATCCCATCGGAAGATCGCCGGCTCGGCGCGGAACTCGAAGACGGACAATTGATCCCGCACGGCCTGCTGCTCGGCGAAGAAGCGGCTGCGCAGGAGGTTCTCCGCAAACTCGCCGCCGTAGCAGAGGCAGCCGATCGACGAGCGCAGTCGCTCGAAATGTGACTCGTCGATGGAGCGGTCGATCGTAAAATGTTTCGCCAGGTGCGGAACGAGCGCGAGGTCGAGCGAGAGCCGGACTCCCTGCACCATCGAGGGACGGAAATCGCGGATCAGGACCGACCGGCGGGCGCTGAAGTCGCCCGGCTTGCCGCACTGGGCGAGGCGCTCGTCGGTGTAGCCGAATGCCCAGGGCGAGCGATCTCCCCGGGTGACCATCATCGAACTCTCGTGGGCGACGAACGCGTGCACGCCGGGCGGGGGGACAAGCTGGTAAGTGAAGTCGCTCATGCACAGGATGCACCGGCGCCCGCGGAAGGCGGCGATCGACTGTGCGTACTGACCCCAGGTCTCGAGATGCGAGACGCAGAAGACCACCTGGCGGGACTCGCCGGTCGCCGAGAAGGGGCAGTGGGTGAATCCCGGAGCGTGGAAGTTGGCGAAGAGCGGCACGCCGAGCCGGCGAAGGCCCTGGGCAAGTCCGTGGGCCGCGTAGTGGTGATACCCCGGGTCGTACGGCCCTGGGTGCACGTAAAAGTAGACGCCGGAATTGGCGTGCCGAGTACCCCCGAACATGGGGGTCAGCGTACCACGGAACGGTCAGACGTTGAAGAGGAAATGGCAGATATCCGCGTCGTGCATGACGTAGTCCTTGCCCTCGATCCGCATCTTGCCGTGCTCTTTGATGGCCTTTTCGGTCTTGTATTTCTCGAGATCGGCGACGGAATAGATCTCGGCGCGGATGAAGCCCCGCTCGAAATCCGTGTGGATCACCCCCGCGGCCTGCGGGGCGGTAGCCCCGATCGGCACCGTCCAGGCCCGGATCTCCTTGGGGCCGGCGGTGTAGAAGGACTGGAGGCCGAGGAGCTTGTAGGCCGAACGGGCGAGGCGGTTGAGGGCGGGCTCGGCCATGCCCAGGGACTGGAGCATTTCGAGGCGGTCGGCGTCGCTCATTTCCGAGAGTTCGCTCTCGATCTTGGCGCAGATGGGGACGCATTCGGCGCCCTCCTTCGCGGCGTGCGCCCGCACGCGCTGCGCCAGTTCGCCCTCACCGTTCACGTCGTCCTCGTCCACGTTCATGACGTAGAGAACTTTTTTCGAGGTGATGAGGTTGAGAGACTTGAGGCACTTCTGGTGATCGACGTCGTCGAAGTGGACGGAGCGGGCCGTCTTGCCGGAGTCGAGAACTGGTTCGAGTTTCTTGAGGACTTCGAAGCGGACGATGGCTTCCTTGTCGCCGGACTTGGCGGCGCGTTCGGCTTTGGACCGCGCGCCGGAGACGACTTCGAGATCGGCGAGGATCAGTTCGGTGTTGATGGTCTCGATATCGCGGAGAGGATCGACGGAGCCCTCGACGTGGGTGATGTCCTCGCCGCCGGGGGCCTTGGTGAAGCAACGGACGACCTGGAGGACGGCCTCGGTCTCGCGGATGTGGGAGAGGAACTTGTTGCCCAGGCCCGCGCCCTCGCTGGCGCCCTTGACGATGCCGGCGATATCGACGAGGCGCAGCATCGCCGGGAGAACCTTCTGCGATTCGATGTGGGAGCGGATGATCTCGAGGCGCGGATCGGGGATCGGCACGACGCCGACGTTGGGCTCGATGGTGGCGAAGGGGTAATTGGCGGCGAGCGCCCCCGCCTTGGTGAGGGCGTTAAAGAGCGTGCTTTTGCCGACGTTGGGGAGACCGACGATTCCTGCTTCCATAGGGGGCGGATGGTAGAGGGGCTGAGCAAGAGAGCAGCAGATTCAAAGCAGCAAAGCCGCAAAGCGGCAAATTGGAAAGGACGAAGGTCGGCGAACCAGCAATTCCGCCGAACCTGCGCCGATTTGCTCCCCTCCGCTTTGAGGCTTTGCGGCTTTCGATCTGCTGTTCTGCCAATCTGCTGCTCTGCTGCTCTATTATCTCGCTGCCGCGTCCGTAGCTCAGCCTGGATAGAGCATCGGTCTTCGAAACCGAGGGTCGCAGGTTCAAATCCTGCCGGGCGTATTGGTGTTCCGGTCGGCGATCAGGGGCACTCGAGCGCGTTGTAGCCGGGGATGAACGCGACGAAGTCGGCGTCGTCGACCACGCCGTCGTTGTTCAGGTCGGCGGGGCAGCAGGTGAGCAGCGGGTTGGTCGGGCACTCGAGCTTGTTGTACGCGAGCACGAAGAAGACGAAGTCACGGTCGTCGACGAGGCCGTCGTTGTTCAGGTCGCCCACGCAGCGGGCGAGGAAGCAGGCGGCGATATCGAGCAGCGGCGCCGAGACTGTGCTGGTCTGAGGAACCTGGAACGAAGCATCGAACGACGAGAGCGTGCGTTTTTTCACGGCGGGAGTGAACGAGGTAACGATGGGCGAGAACGGAGCCTGGCGGCATCCGCTCTCGAGGTTGTCAAAGGTGCGGATGAGCTTGATGTCGGTCTGGCCCCAACCGATGTCGTTGGTGAACCCTGCGAGCGCGAGTCCGCCGTAGGGCGCGGCGACGCAGACGCCCCCGGCGGCGCTGTCGGAGAGCACGGTCTGGAAGCGGCCGTAGAGCATGCCGGCCTTGAAGGCGCCGGACTTGGCATCGAAGCGGACGGCCGCGGCGTTGTGCCAGGTGACGCCGGAGGAGGTGGACTCGGCGCGGCCCGCGATCACCACTTCGGTCGCAGCGTCGTCGTGCTGAATTCCCTGGGCGGCGTTGGTGAAGTGCGTGGATTGGCCGACTGCGGAGACGGCCCATTGCACGGCGCCCGAGTTGAGATCGATGCGCATGACCGCGAGGTCGGAAGGGCCGGCGGAGGCGATGCCCGTGCCGAGTCTGCCGCTGACGATCAGATCTCCGTCGGAAGCGAAACAGAGCCCGTCGGCCGTGATGTTCTGCGTCGGATGGGCGTAGGTGTGGGCCCAGGAGACGGAGCCCGACGGATCGAGCCGCACGGCGAGCACCTGGAAGTTGCCGAAGCCGCCGGTGGGCTGGAACTCGCGGAAATTCCCGACGATGAAGATGTTGTCGCCCCACGGCGTGCGGAGCGTCTGGCCCACATCGGCGAAGTCGATGTAGCTTTGCGCAGAAACGCCCGCGAGCGAGAACACACGCGAGAGCAGTGGCGCACCATCGTCGCGAATGCGCGAGAAGACACCGGACATGGGCGCCGACTGCGTGTTCGCGATCCGGTTGACGGAGATGGTGGAGCGATCATGGAGTTCCCGCACGCTGACACCCAGCGGCAGCACGCCCAGGAACGGCGTGCCGGGCTGCAGCAGGCTCCATTGCAGAGCGCCGGCGGAGGTGAGGCGGAGGATGTACTTGCCCAGGGTTGTGCCGCCGAATGCGGTCTCGGCTCCGACGATGTAGCCTCCGTCCGAACATTCGGCGAGGGTGTAACCCCGAGCGCGGCCTTCAAGTGGCCCGAACTGATTGGCCCAGATCTTGACGCCGCTGTCATCGAGCTGCGAGACCAGGACGTACTCGGTGGACTGCGGGTTGAGCGCGCGATAGCCCGTGACTGCGAAGCCGCAGGAGCTGGTCGCGATGATGTCGTTGGCGATTTCGATCTGGCTGGTGCCGATCGCCTTGTGAAAAGTCTGAGCGGCGGCGCTGGCGGCCAGAACGGCGCTCGCGAGCAGGAACGCGGATCGCATGAACGGTCTCCCGGAACGGCGGATATTGAGGATACCGGCGGCGGGCGCTGGAACCAAGGCTTCTTTCGACGAACGCTCGTACCATTTTGGCGCGGCGCCCGTAGCTCAGTTGGATAGAGCATCGGATTTCTAATCCGGCGGTCGGAGGTTCGAGTCCTCCCGGGCGCGTTGGCGGGGCATTCATCGCCGAAAACCGACGACCGTCGCGTCTCACGGACAGAGGAGCGCGTCGTAGGCCGTCGCGAACATAGCGAAGTCCGGGTTGTCCACGCTGCCGTCGGCGTTGAAATCGGCGAATGAACTTGCGGGGGGCGACTCGAAGAGGTCGTAGGCCGCGACGAAGAGTACGAAATCAGAATCGTCCACAAGCCCGTCACCGGACAGATCGCCGGCACAGACCGGGGACACGAACGTGACCTCGAGCATGGGGCGGTCGCCCGCGATCGCCGATTCGCTCGATTTGAATCGCCAGCCGTCCGGTCCGGTGGGCAGGAGCAGCCATCCGTGATTGGAAGCGGGGTCGAGCGTCATTGCCTGCACCGAATCCGAGACGTCGCAGATCGCCCACGCGTCGAGCACGTTTGAGATCGCCGCGAACTCGAAGCTCGAACTCGCTTCGGTATCGTCGGTGCTCATCCCTGCGCCCAGTGAATTCCATGTGTCCGCTTCCGCCCAGGGGCGGAGGATCCGGTGCAGTCGCACCTCGTCCGCGGAGCTGTCGCTCGCGCCCGTTCCGGTGAGGAGGAGCAGTTTCGCGGAGAGGATTTTTGCCCCCGGCGGAACCATGCCGGGGGCGCGACCGAAGATCGAATCGAATCGCACGAGGCCCTGAATGTTGGATGGTGATCCGTCGACGACGATCGGGCTGATCGCCGTGCGCGGGGAGCCCGGTGCCGCGGAATCGATGTAGGTGTCTTTCACGTCCGCGCCGGGCAGGCCGCGCTGGAAGCGAACGGTCGCGGCGTGGGGATCTGATTCAAAGGCGCCCACGACCGGGCGAACGCGGGCCGCGGCGCCGGAGGGCGCGGCGCCGAACATGTCGCCGACGGTCCGGAGCAGATTGTGCAGCGTGCCGGTGACCTCTGACTCACCCGGAACCACGGACGCTCCGTAGAAAATAGTGGGAATGCGGTTTCGCTGGGCGAAGCCGTCCTCGTCCCAGGCGACGATGAGCAGGCTGTTGTGCGTCACGGCCCAGTCGGCGTAGGGCTTGATGTGAGAGACGAGCCACGCGTCCGCCTGGGCGATGGTGCCGTCGTGCATGTCGTTGATCAGGTTTGGAACGACGATCGAGACGGACGGGAGAAGCGCGAAGTCGGCGGGAAAGGCGGTGAACGGCTGGTTGGCCGAGGGCGGGAGCTGGTTCGGGCCCGGAGTATCGCTCTGCCAGTTGACCCAGGGGTTGTGCCGGCGCACGTACGCCCCCGAGCCTGCCACTTCCGATCCCGGTGCGGGCAGGTCTTCGCTGAATCCGACAAACGTCGCGCCGGCGGAGGCGAGGGCGCTCCCGAGATTGGCGGTCGAGAACGGAATTCCCGCCGGGACGTTGTTGTCGAAGACGCCCTGGTTGGATCCCGAGAAGAAATGCAGGTAGTTCGGCTGGCTCGGATGAGTGAGGCCGTAGAAGCTCGTGAACAACGCTCCCGACGAGGCCAGGGAGTTGATGTAAGGAGCGGCGGGGTCGCCGATCACCTGAGTGAATCCGTGATTCTCCTCGATGACGATGACGACGTGGTTGAAAGGAGCGCGTGCCGCACTCGTGGTGACCGCCAGTGCCGCGGCTACGAACGACGAGGAAATCTGCGGAACGAGTTTCAGGCATCGTCCTTTCGCTGTCGCAGTTATACCGGACACCGGCTCGGAACCCAAGGCAATTCGTCCGGCCAGGTTGCAGAACGACCCGGGGCACGTTCGCGGCGCCGCATTGAGAGCGTCTTTCCGTGCTGAATTTCTGAGTGCGAACCGGGAGGGATATCGGTCCCAAACCGCTTCGGCGAATCGGTGGCTACCCGCCCGCAGTACGAACATGTCGGCACAAATGGCGCAAACATCCTGCGCGGGAGCCTCGTAGTAGTTTTTTTGAGGTTTCGACTTCAGTTCTGGGCTAGGTTGAACGTGTGAAGACCAAGATCAGAAATGTCCTTCGGGGCGCGGCGGTCGGCTCGCTCGCCTCGCTGCTGGGCGCGTGCGCCGGGCAGAACATCACCGTCACTCAAATACAGGACGCGCCCGAGGCGCAGCCTGTTGGGCCGGGCGCGCCACTCTCCGGTCCTTCCCATTCATCCGCGTGGGCGGGTGTGCTTCCGAACGCGACTGTGAATACGCAGCCGCTCGCGATGGCTGAGTTCACGGAGGATTCGATCCGCAATAACGAAGCGCTCGGCGTGGTCACGGGACCGCCCGGCCAGCCGATGAGCTACTACGCCACCGCCGAGGCGCCGTCGCTGTACCTGCAATATCAGTTCACGCTCAACCAAACGGCGAACAACGTGACAGTCTTCCGTCGCCCGGCCGATGTGGTGTACTACCGGCCGTATGCGGGGTATTACCGCGCTCCCTAAGAGCCCTTTCCAAATCGTGAACGCAGCGCTTCCGTCGTCAGGTTCCAAACCTGCTCGGCGTTGCCCTTGGCGTCGATCAGCGCGTGATGGACCGGATCGGCCGCGGCCTGGGCCATGTAACTGTCGTGCACCCGCCGGCGGAATTCGTCGGGGCGCTGCTCGATTCGGTCGTCGAAGAGCGTTGCGCCGTGGAGCGCCTGGGCGGGCGGCGTCTTCTTCCGACCAGTCGGAGGAGGGAGCCCCCGGGTGCGGCTGGTGGCGGTCACCACATCCACGTAATAGATCAGAACGAGATCGGGGCGGATGTTCAGAGTCGCGACGCGCCCGACCTCGCGGATTTCCGCCTCGGGCAGGCCGCCTCCGGCGCCCTGGTAGGCGAAGGTTGAGGTGAGGAAGCGGTCGGCGATCACGAGGTGGCCTTTCGCCAGCGCCGGCTGCACGATCTGCTCCACGAGTTGGGCGCGGCTCGCCATGTAGAGCAGCATCTCGCAGCGGAGCGTCATCGTCGAGGACGGATCGAGGAGCACGCTCCTGATCTGCTCCCCCACCGCTGTGCCGCCGGGCTCGCGGACGGTGGTGACTTCCACGCCCTGCGCGGCGCAGGCTTCGATGAAGCGTTTGAGCTGCGTGCTCTTGCCCGAGCCGTCGGGTCCTTCGAAAACGAGGAACTTGCCCGCGAGATTGCGGAGCCAGTCGAGCGGCACAGGCGACGGAGTTGGAGCCTCGTTGGACGCCACGGGGCCGAGTGTAGCCGCGGGAGGTCCGAGCGCGCGGCGTTTCTCAGCCCGCTTCTTTGCTGTCGGAGCGCGCCTCGTCTGTGACGGGCCGGGTGATGGCGCCGCCGACATAGCCCAGGATCTTGGCGGCGGCCTGGAGCCCGCGCCCGGCGGGGCTGACAAACGAGGTCGAGACGCCGTCGAGTGTCTGGAAGAACCGCAGCATCTCGTCGAGGCGTTTGTTGTGTGCCGCCAGATCGGGGCTCGGGTCCTTGACGGCCCGCTCGCCGGTCTGATCGCGGATTTCGTAGAGTTGGGCGCGGAGCGGATCGACCTCCCGCTTCATCCGCTCGCGGACGATGGCGCGGAAGAGTGCCCAGACGTCCTGCTCGGCCTTGAAATATTCCTTGCGGTCACCCCGCCGGTGGACTCGCTCGACGATGCCCCAATCGACCAAGGCCCGGAGCGACATGCTGGCGTTGCCGCGGGAGATCTGGAGGCGGTCCATGACATCATCGGTGCAGAGCGGCTGGCCCAGGATGAAAAGCAGGGCGTGGACCTCGGCCATGGTGCGGCTGATGCCCCAGGCGCTACCCATCTGGCCCCAGACAGCCACAAATCGGTCCTGTGCTTCTCTGAGTTGGGTGGTTGGCATCGCGGTGACTCAAGTGCCCAGGTGCACGGCTCTGGCTGAGAAAGTATAGCGGAGTTTTCAAAAATGAATGAAAGCTGTCGGAGCGCCCGCAAGGCCTTGCAAATGAATGGCTTCTGGTGCCTTGAACGCGCCTGACAGGCGATCACGCGGAGGTTGGCGGTCGGGGTCGAATACTCTCGGTGGTGAGGTGAGGGCGGGAAGGCCCGCCCAAGGGAGCATGCAATGTCGAGCGAGACCGGACTGACCCGCGAAGAGTCTGATTCACTACTCAATCAACCGACGGGCAAGGGGCCGAAGCGTTCGGGGAGGAAGATCCTCTTCGTTCTGGGCGGCCTGCTGGTCGTCCTCGTCGGTGTTGTCGCGCTTCTGCCGATGATCGCCGGACCGTTCGTCCGGGGGAGGGAAGTCTTCCGATCCGACCAGGTGATGGGGACCGTTCAGTCCGCGTCGCTCGGTTGGTTCGGATCGCAGAACGTGCGGCTGGCTCTGACCGACCTTCAGAACAAGCCGGCGGGGGCGCTCGATGTCACGGTGGATCGCGGGCTGCTCGGGCTGGCGACGAATTGGAACAACCTCGGAACGGTCCGGGTGATGGGCGATGTGGAACTTCGCGAAGGCGCTGGGCCCGCCACGGCCGGCGCGCCGGCGGTTCCCGCAACCGGGGCAGCGCCGGCCTCGGGGAAGAAGGAGGTTGCTCTTCCAAAGGGCCTGCAGGCGCGGATTGAACTGAGCCTCACGAAGCTCAGCGTGCTCGACAAGGCGATGAAGCCGCTGGCGGAGTTGAAGGACGTCAAGGCGGTTGCGGATGTAATGGTGGGCACGCCGCTGACGCTCGATGTGAGCGCAGTTTCGGGAACGTCGCCGCTCAGCGTGAAGGTGAAGGTGGACAACTGGTCGGACGCGAACGGCCTGGTGCGGTACGACAGCGCCAGCCTTGCCAAGAACTCACCGAAGGTGGATGCGAGCGTGAGCGCGGAGAGCCTGTCGGTCGCGCTGATCGATGCGATCGTGGCGACCACCACGGGAACGAATCAGGACCTCCGGTCTGTTCTGGGGGAAACCGTCACCGTCCATTCGCAGGCGACGGGCGATTACAACGGGGGCAGCGCGGGCTTTGACATGACGAGCACCGGCGCGCAGGCCTCCGCCAAGCTCACGGTTCGCGACGGCGCGTTGAGCCTTGCCGAACCGGTGAAGGTCCGCGTGCAGTCGGCCGGGACGAAGGCCCTGATTGCACGTTTCGTGACCAAGGAGCAGATGGGTGCGCTCGAGATCACCGAGGCTCCCGGCGCCAACCTGCTCGTGGAAAAGTTCTCGATCAAACTGCCCGGGAGCGACGGAAAGCTCGATCTGCGCGGCGGCGCGGTCGCGATGACCGCGCAGCTCGACAAGGCCCAGGGGCGGCTTTCGCTGACCGAAGGTCAGCCGTCGACGCTTGAGATCCCGGGGTTCAAGGCCTCGTTGAACAGCGACGATCTTGCGGGGACAACTCGGATTCTGGCATCGGCGAGCTCGACCATCACCACGCAGGGCCAGACGGCGTCGGCGGGCGATCTCAACGCGGACATTGCCATTTCCGGGCTTCTCGACAACGGGGGCGCGCCTGTCCAGGGGCTGCCCAAGTCGATCGACGGCAAGGTCTCGCTCAAGGGGGCATCGACGAGCATCCTGCAGCCTTTCGTCGCCGCAGCACTCACGAAGAGCGGCGTCGTGGTTGATCTGCCGCGGGACCTTGGTCCCACGGCCGATATCGATCTGGTGGCCAAGTCGGCCTCGGGGGCGATCGACATCGATCTGAACGCGCGGGCGCAGTCTGCCGGCGCCATCGCGGCGCTGCGGATCACCGACGACGCGATCGTTTCGCGCGATGCGGGCATCTCGGCACGTCTCGCGAGCGCGGGGCAGATCGCGGCACGGGCGCTCAAGGGCGGCACGCTCTCATTGAGCAAGCCGACCGGGCAGGTCGCCTTCGATGTCAAGAATCTCAACGTTCCGCTCGACAAGGCGACGCGGAAGCCCAAGCTCGACCGGGCGGGCGCTACGGCCCACGCCGAGATCAGCGCCTTCTCGGTGCTGGCCACGCTCGCGCCGGGGGAGGGACAGGTTGCCGGGAAGCCCGCGGCGATCGACCTTCAGACCCTGAACCTCGATGCGGTCCTCAAACCGGGCGCGGGCGCAACGGCGAAGATCGACGGCGACGCCACCGCCAACGGCTCGCCTGTCAAGATTGCCGGAGATCTCTCGCTTCCCAACGTGGGCGCGGCGCTGGGCGCCGGCCCGGCGGCGGCCCCGAACATGCTGGCCAAGTTGCTCGGCGCGTTCTACACACTCGCGAAGATCCAGGTGACGGGCGTTCCCAGTTCACTCGCAGAGGCGATGCCGCACGCGTCGACGCCGGGATTGAACATGGCAGGACTCGCACGCGAAGCGCTCGGCGACACGTTTAGCCTCTCGTTCGAAACCGTGGCCGGCGCGTCGGCCGACTCCGCGAAAGTCCATGCGAATATCGATTCAACGCGGACGAAACTGGCGCTCCTGGGCGACATCTCGGGATCGAATCTCAAACTCACGACCAGCGGCACCGGTACGATCACGCCCGGGCTCTTCGATTCGCTGCTCGCGGGCAACGCCCCCGACAAGCCGAAGTTGCGGGCGCCGGCTCCGTTCACGCTTACAAGCGAGCCCGTGGATGTTCCCCTGAACGCGGACGGTTCGCCGAACCTGGCGAAGGCGGGGACGCTGAAGGCGCGCCTGGCGATCGCAGGGCAGGCAATTGTTCAGACCGGCGATCAGGCGTACGGGGCACAGGATCTGACTGTCAATGTGTCGCTGCCCTTGTCCACACTTGGCACGGGCGCCGGCGGCGACGCGGCGGTGCAGGCGACGGCTGGGCTTCTTTCGTCCGACGGCAGCGCCATGGGCGCGCTGGCGGCGCGGGTCGGGGCGCCGCTCGGACCAAACCTCACACTCACGGGCCCCGCCGCGATCGAGGTCCGCTTATCCGATCTGCAGACCGCCGGCCTCGACCGGGCGATCAATCAGCCCGGGATGCTCTCGGGCGCGCTGGGGCCGACCGCCCAACTGACCGCGACGACTAGTGTCGTTCCGCCGCCGGGAAAAAGTGTCGGCCTCGCCGATGCATTCTCGAAGGTCGAGATGGCGGCGGACGTCACGCTCGTGACGCAGCGGCTGGAGATCGCCCGCCCGCTCCACGCCCGCGTGCTCGCGGACCGGATCTCTCTCGAATCGCCCGATCCGATCAAGTGGACGATCGACCCGGCGTGGTTCGACAGGTTCGTGCTCGGCAAGGGCCAGGGCGCAAAGGACGTTGACCTGAAACTCGCCTCGCCTTGCAAGGCCGAGCTCGTGATCGCCAAGGCGGTGATTTCCCGGGCCGACAGCGCGAAGGGGATCGAAGGGCCGGCCCACGCGTCGTGCTTCGCGCTCGACGCGACCGCTCGAATACCTGCCATGGAGTTCGTGGACTCGCGATCGGTTCGTACTCAGATGGGTGATGCGGTGCTCAAGCTGCAATCGCAGGCGCCGAGCGCGCCGACGCAAGGGCCCGGCGTCGCGTTCGATCTCTCTTTCGGCAAGCTGGCGATCGTTCCCGACCCCGGCAAGTCCGGCCCCGGCGGCGGTTCGATCAAGGGCAACGTGGTCAATATCACCACCCCCGGCGGGAAGATCGATGCCGCGAATCCGTCGCTCACCGCCAAGGGCGACATCCGCTCGATCCCCACCGCCCTCGTCGATGCGTTCAGCCTGAAGAACGGGCTTCCCAACGACATCCTGGGCCCGGCTCTCAATATTTCGCTGGACGCCCAGTCGTTCTCCAAGGCGGGCGGATCGATCACGCTGAATGGCTCGAGCACCGAGACGGGCATGGTCACGGAGAACGGGAAGCAGATCGCCCAGCCGCGTGCCGAACTCTCGATGCAGGGCACGGTGGCGAACAACGTGATGACCGCGCCGCTGAGCATCTCGCTGCGTCGGATCGAGGTCGGGCTCGAGAAACGGATCTCCACGATTTTTCCGTCCATCGGCGAGATCGAGAAGACCTACGACGACAAACGCGCGGTCATCAATTGCGCCCCGATCGTGCTTCCTTTCGACGGCGATCTGCGCAAGCTCAACGGCAACGTCACCATCGATCCCGGCGATGCGCGGTTCAAGATTTCCGGCGGGATCGGCTCCATCCTCCGCGATTTCAACGGCAAGGACAAGGGCAAAATTCTCCAGCGTCTGCAGCCGCTCACCGTCACCATCCGCAACGGCGTCCTCACCTACCCGAGGTGGGCGTTCCCGGTCGGGGAGTTCTCCATCGAGGTCGAGGGCACGATGGACCTGCCGGCGAACCAGCAGGATCTGATCTACTGGATCCCGGCCGGCAGAGTGGCCAACGACGTGATGAGCCTGTTCTCGAAGATACCGGGCGTCAATATCGCCACCGGCACGATCGACAAGACAACGATGCTCCCGTTCCGTTCAAAGGGCCCGATCGGCACGACCTCCGCCACGCCCGACCTCGGCCTGTTCGGCCAGAGCGCGATCAAGTCGGTCAACCCCGCCAACGTGATCGACTCGGTCAAGGATATTTTCAAGAAGCCCAAGTAGGCTCAGCAGAGCAGGTCGCGATCATCGAGATCGTCGGCGCCATCGCCCTCACCCGCCCCACCCGCCCCACCCGCCCCACCCGCCGGTGGCAGCGGATC
>JBGAPK010000017.1:0-76969 GCA_044221315.1 Phycisphaerales bacterium
CATGCTGAACGAAGGCATCGAGGCCGAGGCCGACATCCACGGCCAGCTCCGCTTCAACTACCGCCACCCGCTCATCAAGAACGGCGAAGAGAGCGAATTCCTCGTCCGCGCCTTCAGCCGCGATTTCGAAGTCAACGGCCCCAGCGTCGTCCGCATCGCCCGCACCATACTCCAGGGCTGGCAGCGCTACAAGAACTCACCCGACAAGCGCCTCCGCGCCCGTTTCGCCGCGGAAGCCGCCGACCTCCCCGTCACCTACGCCGGCGCCCTCTGGGCCTCGCACCGCTACTTCCGTGATTCGAACCCAAAGCTCTCCGCCCGCATCGCCTCAACACTCACCGACATCAAGCGAGAATTCGGCCTCAAGGCCCGACTCGCCGCCCCCCTCGTCGGCCGCTACCTCGCGCACATGCTCGCCAAGGAAGAAGCCCGCCTCTCCCGCGGCTGGACCTACGAGCCCCCAACCTTTCTCGAAAAGAACGCGCTCGTTCCGGCCTGATCCGACCAAAGACATTTCGGCACCGCGCTCCCTCTTCCAATCCAAGAATCAGCGTGTACGCTGTGTCTTTGGCGGACCCGGTTGAATTGGCTGTCTCTTCATGAAGTGCGACACCTGCGACAACGAAGCCACCGTCCACGAGGTCTCCCTCAAGAACGGTGTCCGCGTCGAAAAGCACCTCTGCGAAGCCTGCGCCGCCAAATTGGGCATGGCCGCCGCCGGCTCGACCCTCGGCGATCTCCTCACCAACTTCGTCCTCCCGCAGATCACCGGCGAAGCCGCCCGCCCCGCCCGCGCCCCCAAGGCCCGCCCGCCCGTCTGCCCGCGCTGCGCTTTCACCTTCGAGCAATTCCGTCAGGCCGGCCTCCTCGGCTGTCCAGACTGCTACACCGCATTTGAATCCCTCCTCGTTCCCCTCCTCGAACGCTGGCACGAGGGCGCCAATCAGCACGTCGGCAAACTCCCCCGGCGCGCCACCGAGTCCGGCGCCGGCAAGGCCATGCTCGCCGACGCCCGCGCACTCGCCGAAAAGCGAGAACGCCTCGAAAAAGAAAAAGTCCTCCGCCGCCAGCTCGAAGACGCCGTGAAGTCCGAGCAGTACGAACTCGCCGCCCGTCTCCGCGATCAACTCCAGAAACTCGCCGCCGAAGTCTCCAAGGCTGGCGAACCTGCTTCTGATCCCACCAAGTCTCCCCGATGACCAAGGCCAACCCCGAAAACCCCGAAGGCCACAAGCCCGAAAAGCGCCCGGGCAAATCCGCCAGCAACGGCGGCACCGCGGGTAATGGTGGAGGTGGGGGGGCGCTCGCCATTGCCGAGTGGCTCACCAACGGCGGCGAAGCCAGCGATGTCGTCCTCTCCTCCCGCGTCCGCCTCGCCCGCAATCTCGCCGGCCATCTCTTCGTCCACCGGGCCGCCCGCGACGAACGCGAACTCGCCCTGCAAACCTGCCGCGATTGGATCCTCGGCGCCAACCTCTGCGACCGCATCATGTGGGTCGATCTGCACGAGTCCCCCGTCCTCGAACGCAATCTCCTCGTCGAGCGCCACCTGATTTCCAAGCAGCACGCCAAAGGCAAGCCCTCGTCCCAGGCCGGCGCAACAACTCCCGCCGCCGAAGAACCCCGCGCCGTCGCGATCTCCATCCCCGATGAGCGCCTCTCCATCATGGTCAACGAGGAAGATCACCTTCGCGTCCAGATGCTCAGAGCCGGCCTCTCCCTCTCCGACTGCTGGCGCGACGCCAGCGCCATCGACGACAAGATCGAGGCCGGCCTCGATTACGCCTTCTCCAAAAAGCTGGGCTACCTCACCGCCTGCCCGACCAACGTCGGCACCGGCATGCGCATGAGCGTCATGCTCCATCTCCCCGCCCTCAAGGTCACCGGCGAGATCGAAAAGGTCAAACGCGCCGCCACCGACATGAACCTCGCCGTCCGCGGCTTCTACGGCGAAGGCTCCGACGCCGTCGGCGATCTCTACCAGATCTCCAATCAAACCACCCTCGGAAAGCCCGAAGGCGCTGTCCTCGCCGATCTGCAGGACTCCATCATCCCCGAAGTCATCCAGTACGAGCGCCACGCCCGTAGGAATCTCCTCGGCAAGCGAAGAGCCGCCCTCGAAGATCAGGTCTTCCGGGCTCTGGGCGCCCTCACCCACGCCCGCCTCATCGCCGCCGACGAATCGATGCAGCTCCTGAGCCTCGTCCGCCTCGGCGTCGTCCTCGGCCTTATCGAAGGCCTCCCCATCCAGTCCGTAAATCTCCTCTTCCTCCTCGTCCAGCCCGCGCATCTCCAGCGCGTCCTCGGCAAAGAAATGGACCAGGAACAACGCCGCATCGGAAGAGCCGCCCTGATCCGCGAGCGCCTCACCAAGTAAGTGAGCCGCGCAACCAAGCGTCACTTCATAAGTCCCACAGGTCCCATAGGACCCATGAGACCCATTCCCTCTTCTTCCAGTATTCTCCTGCCTCCCTCGGCCTTTCCTCTCCGTGGTCCTCCGTGGCCCCCCGTGTTGAAATGCCTTCCAAGCCCGACAAATTCACCTGGCCTCCCAAGCCTCTCAGCTCTGAGGAACTCAGCGCCCCCGCACAACCAATCTCCCCCGGCGCCGCCCACCTTCTTACCCACTTCGAAGATCCACTCGACCACGTCCTCATCGAAGAACCCACCGACGAACTCTCGGGCAATTTCGCTTCACCCGAAGAAATCCCACAAGCCCCCTCCGGCCCACTCCGTTGGCTCGAAGCCTTCGAGATCCACTTCCTCGGCCGCACCGCCGCCCCATGGGACACGCGAGCCCGCGCCGCAAACTGGCACCCCGACGAACCCGGCGACTACTGCCCCCGCTGCGGCCTCTCCTGCCGCCCCTTCGAACTCGACACACTTGATGACCCTTCAACCTGCGTCCGCTGCCGCGACAAACGCCCCGCCTGGGACCGTTTTGTCCGCCTCGGCGTCTACCGCGCCGAACTCGCCCGCGCCATCCGCGAACTCAAGTTCTCCCGCTTCCGCGCCATGGGCGATCGCCTCGGCGAACTCCTGGGCGAGAGCGTCGCCGCCGAACTCGATCGCCGCAGCATCCCGCGCGATCGCGCTCTCATCGTCCCAATTCCAATGACCCCCTGGCGTCGCCTCTCCCGCGGCATAGACCACACCCTGGTCCTCGCCCGCGCCGCGCGCCGATCCACGGGCATCAAGTTGGCACACCTCCTCGTCCGTCGCCATCGACCCAGCCAGCTCTCCCTTCCTCCAAGCCAGCGCCGCAGTAACATCTCCGGCGCGTTCTACTGCCGCCGCGCAGTGCTCCAAGTGCCGAAGGATGCAGTGCTTGTCGTGATCGACGACGTCCGCACCACCGGCGCCACCATGACCGAGGCCTGCCGCACCCTCCGCAATGCCCTGAAACAGAGGTCAGTCAGCAATCCAACCATCCCCCAAACGACCCTTTGGGCCGCCACTGTCGGGGTCGCCCCGCGCCCCGACGAGCCAAAACCGGCCCCAGCCGCCCAAACCGTGCTCAGCGCAAGCGCCGTCGAAATCTGAATTTACACGATTTTCGCGCCGCCCCGACTCCCTTGGGCTTGACCCCGCCGGGTCGCGGCTTAAACTCACCCCCTGCCGAGAAATCGACAGACCTCCCGCCTCGAAGGAGTCGGGTGGATATCTCTGACAATTGAACAGTTGGGGACCGCGCGAGAATGTGCGGCACGGACATCCGGGCATCACCCGGGAAGACTCTGGCTCGAGTCGTCCGCTGCCGATCAAGTGACCCGATCGACGCAAAAACACGTCGGTACGGGTCGAGCCGACTGAAGTTCACAGTTCAGTCTTCATTCTCGATGTGGTTGAATGGAAAGGTGAAAACCTATCAAATTCACGAGAGTGAAAAAACCGCCGGAAGATCTCCGGCGGGCCTCGAACGAGTCGCAAGATTCGGGCGGGGCGAAGACCGCCTTCGAACCGGGGCCGCAAGGTCAACGGACGAAGGTAACTGGTTCAAAAGCTTCCTTTGAAATTCACCGGTCGGGCTCGCAAGGGCTCGGCAGGTCAAAGAAAATCAAGTGAAGAGTTTGATCCTGGCTCAGATTGAATGCTGGCGGCATGGCTAAAACATGCAAGTCGAACGAACCCGCAAGGGTGAGTGGCGAAAGGGTTAGTAATGCGATCGAATGTACCCCGAGGTGGAGGATAGCGGGAAGAAATTTCCGGTAATACTCCATGATGTCTTCGGACCAAAGTTTTGGCGCCTTGGGAGCAGCGATCGTCCTATCAGGTAGTTGGCGGGGTAAAAGCCCACCAAGCCTTAGACGGGTAGCGGGTGTGAGAGCACGGCCCGCAACATCGGAACTGAGACACTGTCCGGACTCCTACGGGAGGCTGCAGTAACGAATCTTCCGCAATGGGCGAAAGCCTGACGGAGCAATGCCGCGTGCGGGATGAAGTATCTCTGGTATGTAAACCGCTGTCAGGGGACCGAAACAATGATTGTCCCCAGAGGAAGTGGCGACTAACTCTGTGCCAGCAGTCGCGGTAATACAGAGGCCACAAGCATTAGTCGGAATCACTGGGCTTAAAGGGTGCGTAGGTGGCTCACCAAGTGCTTTGTGAAATCCCACGGCTCAACCGTGGAACAGCAGAGCATACTGGTGGGCTTGAGGCAAGTAGGGGCTGACGGAACAGTAGGTGGAGCGGTGAAATGCGTAGATATCTACTGGAACGCCGATGGTGAAGACGGTCAGCTGGGCTTGTCCTGACACTGAGGCACGAAAGCGTGGGGAGCAAACAGGATTAGATACCCTGGTAGTCCACGCTGTAAACGATGCACACTGGACCGGTGCGGTTTTGACGCCGTATCGGTCGTAGTAAAAACGATAAGTGTGCCGCCTGGGGAGTACGGTCGCAAGATTAAAACTCAAAGGAATTGACGGGAGCTCACACAAGCGGTGGAGCATGTTGCTTAATTCGAGGCAACGCGAAGAACCTTACCTGGGTTTGACATGCTTGGATTAACCTCATGAAAGTGAGGCCACGCCCTTCGGGTGGAACAAGCACAGGTGCTGCATGGCTGTCGTCAGCTCGTGCTGTGAAGTGTCGGGTTAAGTCCCTTAACGAGCGCAACCCCTGTCGTTAGTTGCTCACAGGTTATGCTGAGTACTCTAACGAGACTGCCGGTGTCAAACCGGAGGAAGGTGGGGATGACGTCAAGTCCTCATGGCCCTTACATCCAGGGTTGCAAACGTGCTACAATGGTGCATACAGAGCGACGCGAGGCCGCGAGGCGGAGCAAATCGCAAAAAATGCACCCCAGTTCGGATTGCAGGCTGCAACTCGCCTGCATGAAGTCGGAATCGCTAGTAATCGGAGATCAGCTACGCTCCGGTGAATATGTTCCTGAGCTTTGTACACACCGCCCGTCACGTCATGGGAGCCAGAAGCGCCCGAAGCCGCCCTGTTTCAAGGGTGTCTACGGCGATGCTGGTGACTGGGACGAAGTCGTAACAAGGTAGCCGTAGGAGAACCTGCGGCTGGATCACCTCCTTTCTAAGGGATTTCCTTAGACCAGACGAGTCTTCTCCTCTCAGGTCGCCAAAGGCCTCAAAACCATTGGCAAGTGGCCTGGACGAGTGACTCAGAGAGCGATCTCAATCTGGACGTCAACACATTCTCCCTCGGGCCCTCACCGGCCCGGGATGACCGACCCGCCGCAAGGCGACCCACCGGTCAAGCACCCCAACTGTTCTTTGCTTACCCGAGGAAACTCGGCGACACACCCCGCCCACAAGGCGGGGTGTTTTCGTTTTGACTTCCTGCCATTACACTGGCATCGGGCACACGACCCTGCGCGTGCGGGCAGTCTCACTCGTGGCATTCCGAGCATGAACGATGTCACCCAATGCGTGAATGGCCAGCGGCCCGAAGCGTGGCCCGAGGTCTACGTCGAGATGCGCCGCCTCGGGTCCACCATTGTGGGAAGCGAGCGACCGCATCCGGTTGACGGCGGCCTGACCGCGATCGTCCACGAAGCCTGGACCAAGCTCCGACAAAATCCTCCTTCCGGCGGCTGGCAATCCCGCGCGCACTTCTTCGGCTCGGCCTCCCACGCGATGCGTCAGAGCCTCATCGATCAGGCGCGCCGTCGTAATGCCGCAAAACGTCAGGAAGCAAAGACCTCATCCATTGCATCCGACTCGATTCCGGCCGCCGGGGCCGATCCGGCCGACCAATTGCACCGGGTTCTCGAAATCGACGCCGCACTGAAAGAACTCACCCTCCTCGAGAGTGGCTGGGCCGATGTGGCAGAGATGAAGCTGTTCGGCAATCTGCCGGCAGACATGATCGCCGAGCGTTTGGGGATTTCCCGGCGAACCGCCGAGCGATACTGGGAACAGGCATCGCGGTGGCTCCGCGAGCGACTCGCCTGACGCTGTCGCGATTCTTCACCTCGTGCGCATGGAGTGGAGGAGAGATCAGGAGCCCGCAGATGCCCCAGCACAAAACGCCGGCAACACCACCGGGCGACCCGGACCCCATCGCGCCCATATTTTCCTTCGCGATCCCGGCGGACGATTCCGACGAGCGATTGCCGCCGGCGCACAACGTCGGAGATGTGATCGCCGGCTGGAAGCTGACGCGCGTGATTGCGCCCGCCGCCTCCGAGTCCTCCGCAACCATCTACGAAGTGGTCGGAGCCTCGCCGTCTCCAGAATCAGCGGTTCCGGTGAACGCCCAAGTCCGGGCCGCAATGAAACTCTTCGGCTCGCGGACTTCGATGCGCCGATTTCGGCTCCACGCCACCACCCTCGGCGAGGTCAGGCACGAGGGTTTGGTCCGCGTGATCGATTGGGGAGTTCTTCCCTCCGGCTTTCCATTTCTGGTGATGGACCTCGTCCAAGGCCCCACATTCGACATCTGGCTCGCCGAGGCCGCGCCCTCCGTGTCGTCCATTTCGGAGATCCTCGCGCAGGCTGCCCACGCCGTCGGGTCGGCGCACGCCGAATTCGGCCTGGTCCATCGCGACCTCAAGCCCTCCAACGTCATGGTCGAACAGCGTGAGCACGAAGGAAAACCCGTGTGGCGGGCCCGGGTCATCGACTTCGGTGTCGCGTTGCTCATCAGGGATTCGGACTCGCCCCCGAATTCGCTCGCAACCCACGGCGGCACGATCGTCGGTACGCCCGCGTACATGGCGCCCGAACAGTTCTACGCCGGCGCCCGCGCGGTTGATCCTCGCGCCGATGTCTACGCCCTTGGCGTGATGCTCTTCGAGGCCTTCTCCGGCCGTCGGCCCTTGAACACCGACGGTCTTTCGATCGTCGAAGCCGCCCAACGAAAGGAGGCCGCCCGCATCAGCGCTCGCACAATCCAGCGTCTGGCCGGAAAGAACTCCCGTCCGATCTCCCGCCCGACCGCCTCGGTCATCGCCGCGGCCCTCTCTCCCGACCCCGAAGACCGTCCCGCAAACGGAGTGGCCCTTGCCGAAGAACTCAGGCGGGCCTCCCGGGGCCAACCCCCACTCCACAAGCACCCCGGCATACTCCGTCGCACCCATCGCTTCCTCGCCCGCGAGCGCCGTGTCGCGGCGGTTCTCGCTGTTCTTGCCGTTGTGGGCACGGTCAGCGTCATCGCGATCAGCATCCTCGCAATCCGCACCGAGTCCGCACGCCGTGCGGAACAGGCCCAGACCGATCGGCTCGTCGCCATGGTCAAGTCGTGGACACAGGGTGCTTTCCTCCGCGCCTTTCAGACGCCCGGCTCCGAAGCCGCGCTCGTGCCGGTGACAGAAGCGGTCATCAGAGCGCTCGAAGAAGCGAGCCGCGTTCGCCCCGACGACATTGAGCTGCTCGATCAACTCGCGCTCTCGTACGCCCAACTCGCCAACGTCGTCGGCATGCCGGGAGCACGAAGCCTCGGAGACGAGCCCCGCGCCCGCGCTCTGCACGATCAATCGATCGACGCCGCCACCCGTTCGGCCGCCCTCTACAAGTCGCAGAATCGCCCGGATGCGGATCTGGCCCGGCTGTCGATCGCCAACGCGATCAAGCGCCGGGTCGGTGTGACGCCCGACGCCGCGGAGCGCCAATCGCTCATGGAACGAGCGCGAAGCATCGCCGACGAGGTCTACACCAGGTACCCGGAAAATGATGAGGTCATTGTCAGTGTCGCGGGCACTCTCGCCGCATGGGCCGAAGCGCAGCCGGCGCCAAACGTCCGAATCGACGCCTTCGACCGCACGACCCAGATGCTCGAACTGGTGCCCCCAACCTCCAAGCGGGCGGCCTCGATCCGGCACCAGATCATGATTCTCCACCTCACGATTGCGGGCGAGCTTGCTCCAACGAACCCGAAGCGCGCCGCTCAGGAATTGCAAGTCGCCCGAACCCAGTTCGCAAAAACGCTTGACACGCTCTCACTCGAACCGACTTCCCTCAATCCCAAAGTCCCGCGTGAAGCGATGCTCAGCCGCCTCGCGGCACGCTTCATCATGCTCGACGCCCAGATCGCCGCGGCAGAGCACCGCTGGTCGGACGCCCGACGCCAAGCCGCCGAAGCGACCCGCCAGACCCGCTCCCTGGTTGATGCCGACCTCACCAGCGGCCCCTCCGCACTCGACCACGCTACACGACAGCGCGAGCACGCCCAAGTCTTGCTCGCTGCGGCCGCCGAGGAACCGCCCGACCGACACGCCGCGACGATGCGCGAGGCCGCCGCCGCCGCCACCGACGCCATTAGCACGATCGAGTCGTTCATGCCCGAGCGACCGCGCACCTATCTGGAACAGACCGAGATCGATCAATGCCGGGCGATCATCGCTCGCACCCAAATCGCCCCCGAATCAGCAAGCCCCGGCCCAGCACCCCGCCCCTCCCGCCAGCCCGACTGATCACGGTGCCGATTTCGCCCAGCAATATCGCGGAGCCCGTGTCGCAATTCTCCAGCGAATCCGCATGGGGAGGGGGGTGGTATTTGACTTGTCGATTGAGGACCGCGAGCGATTTGCGGATTCTCGTACCGAACGAATTGAAGGGAATGCAATGAATCAATTCAAAGGCGATCGCCGGGACCCTGAAACTGTGAGCCTCGCCGTCCGCGGCCTTTGTCGAAAGTCGCCCTGCGAGGCATCAACGAAAGTATCGGCCGCTTCCCGGTCCCGAATTGTCGCTCAAGCCGCGATCCATTTCCTTCTGGTTGCGGTTGGAGTGGTTGGGCCCTCCGCGCACGCACAGCCATTCACGTTCCTGAATCGGACAAGCGACAATCTCGTTTCAGTTCAAACAAACAATCAGCCGGCCGTGTCTGTGAGTCGCGGAATACTTGATCCGACTCCGCTCATAGAAAGTCTGTATCAAAGCAGCCCTGCCAGCCCCGGCCGACTCGCGACCGCCGCCGCGACCGCAGAGTCCGGAATTGTGGTGGGGAACTCTCTACGCCATCGCTGCGCTTTTACGGTGAATACTCCGGCCCATCTAAACGGTTTCCCGGGGAACGCGAGCGCAACCGCTCGCGATGAGTATTGGATACGAGTTCACACGACGACGAACTTCGTACTCGTGGGTTCGCTCACCAGGAACATCGCCGGGTCTCCGAACAATACCGTTCGGACCGAGTTATACGCCCAAGCCAGCGGCGTGCTTGCTTCAACCACTCCCGGGATCGATACTCACAATGGCCAGTGGATAGAACTCATGATGCCGGCAATGGCTGGCCCTTTCGAGGTGCGGGGGACGATTCAGGGAAATCAGAACTACCGCCTCAGCGCAGCTGCACAAATCTATCAGGGAACCGTTCCCGGAGACTTGACCAGCCGCACTTCTTCCGGCGAGGTGGATGTGACGCTGATCGTCGGAGCGGCTGGAGTATTCATTAGGCAGCCCGCACCCGATTCCGTGTCGCCGTGCGAAACCGCCACCTTCACCGTAGAAACCCGTGGTTGCTCCGGAGCATCGCTGCGATGGAGGCACAACGGAATTCCGCTGAACGACGGTGCCTCATCCGCGGGGGCGATTATCATCGGGTCGACTACTCCCGTACTCACGATCAACGGTCCCGGCGCAACCGATTCGGGTCTCTACGATTGCGTTCTGACAAACGAATGCGGTTCAGTCGCGAGCGAAACAGCCATCTTGGGTGTTTGCGCCGCTGATTTTTTCTGCGACGGTCAGGTCGACGACAACGACTTTGTTGCATTTGCCACCGCCTACGACATCCTCGTCTGCTCCGATCCATCCATGCCGGCCAATTGTCCCAGCGATCTCAACGACGACGGCATTGTGGACGACGCCGACTTCGTGGCCTTCGCCGCGGCGTACGACACTTTGCTGTGTCCATAGGCGCTTCAACCGAAGTCGCACAATCTTCAAATCGTCCGGCAAGGCTTCGGAGTCGAGAGGGGCTGAATCAACCCAACCGGTGAAGTGCCAGTGGCCTTGAGGTCCGCCGAAAGGTCAGTGCCAGACGGTCCGTTCAGCCCCCAACGAATCAATCGGGTGTAGAGTTGCCGAAATCACACGCCAGGTCTTCCCATCCCGCTCCCCGAACACCACCGCCCACCCCTGCTCCTGCCCATCAATCGAAACAAGAAATTCACCGCGATCGCCGGCAATGACCGCGTCATCCGCCAGCACAATGCGCCCACCACCGACCTGCGCCACTTGATATCGTGCCCCGTTCACCGTCAGGCTCATTCGGACATCGGCCGAATGGTCGCCACTTCCGCCGGGAGCTCGATCAAGCGCAATGGTGCAGATCGTCGAAGACATGGAATGCCGGGCCTTTCTCTACGCCAGCCAACGCGGCCTGCAAATCGGTTCTCGCCTGTGGAAGCCGAATCAGCCCCGCTTCGCCCGCGCCGCCGGCATGTGCCGCTCGATCAATTCGAGCACCGCCGGCCGCGCAACCTGCGCCGCATCATCCCGACCGTGCACATGGCGCAGCACCAGCGTTCCGTCCACAAGGATCGTGAACTGGTCGGCGAAGTCGTCAGGGTTGCTCGCGCCCGCCTTGGCGGCAAGGTTCCGGAAGTGATCCCGCGTCCGACGCTTGTGCTCGGCGCCGATACGGTGGATCGGATCGCGCTTGTCCGCGAACTCGGTCGCGACGTTGATGAACATGCACCCGTGGAAGTCCGGATCGTTGAACCAGAGGTCCAGCACATCAAAGAACGCCACTAATTGCCCGCGCGGGTCATCGCCCGCAAGCTTCTTCGCCGCCCTG
The DNA here is from genome assembly GCA_044221315.1 of Phycisphaerales bacterium. Lineage (GTDB taxonomy): Bacteria > Planctomycetota > Phycisphaerae > Phycisphaerales > UBA1924 > JAFEBO01. Next base: position 11,212 of record JBGAPK010000017.1, read on the forward strand.
TCCCACGCCTGCATTTCCCACTCGTCGCGTGCCTGCACGCACGCCAGAACGAGGTCGTCCTTGGCCTCGAAATGCTTGTAAAACGTGGTCTTGGTGACCCCCGCGTGCTCGATCACGCGGTCGAGACCGACCGCCTGAAAACCCTCGCGGTAGAACAGCTCGATGCCCGCCGAGATCAGACGCTCGCGTCCGGTCGTGGGCGGAGGGGGCTGGCCGAGCAATTCCGCCACGCTCTTGGATTGACTCTGAATGCCCATGGGAGTTTCCCTGCTGAAGGATAGGAGTTTGATGCAGGCCCGCGGGCAGTAGGGGTGTACCTCAAGTTAACCGGAGGGTGCACCACGAGTGCTCTGTTCACACACGCGTCCGGCGGCATCATTGAACGTGTCGGGCCAGTAACCCGGCACACTCGGAGAATCACACATGGGTACCAACGCAACCGAAACCAGCACGATCATCAACGGCATCGACGTCAGCGCGCTCCAGAGCACGATCGACACCGTCCGCAAGACGCCCAAGGAAGGCAAGACCTCCTGGCGCGTCCGCAGTTCCTGGAAGGGCGGCACTCGCTCGGACCACCAGGTCAACGGCTGCGTCATCGGAAGCAAAAATGTCCAGCGCGAGTTCACGATCCGCTCCGACGAACCTCTAGAACTCTGCGGCACAAACCGCTACGCCAACCCGCAGGAACTCCTGCTCTCCTCGCTCAACGCGTGCATGGTGGTCGGGTACGCCGCCATCGCGGCGCACATGGGCATCACGCTGACGAAACTCGAAATCGAAATCAGCGGCGACATCGATCTCCGTGGCTTCCTCGGGATCGATCCCAAGGTTCCAGCCGGCTACGGCGCCCTGAATCAGGTCGTCCGCATCAGCGGCGACGCAACCCCTGCCCAGTTCGCCCAATTGCACGATGCGGTCCGGGCGACCAGCCCGAATCTCTACAACGTCACCCGTGCCATCCCGACCGACTCGCGTCTCATCATCGAGAGCGGCGCGGCAGGGAAGTAGCTCTCTTCGGGGCTTGCATCCGCCGCTCAATTTCGAAAGGTGTTATCCGGCTCTGGTGTAGTGCAGGATGAGGGCGGTCCATGGCTGACCGCCCTCGGTCGGCGCACTCTTCGAAGAACGGCGCAAGCAGCCCCCGCCGCGCAACGCGGGCGGCTGCCAAGCGGAGAGTTGAAAGCCGAACGCCAAGCCCTGTCTGAAAGGACCCTCTTATGTACGACACGAAGAACCTGTCCAAGTTTCCCCGCTACGCCCAGCTGGCCCCCGAAGCGTTCAAGGCCTTCGTCGCCTTCGACGAAGCCGTGGTCAAGGGCGGAGTCATCCCGCTCAAGTACAAGGAACTGATCGCGGTAGCCGTCGCGCTCACGGCGCAGTGCCCCTACTGCATCGACATTCACACAAGGAAGGCCAAGCAGGCCGGCGCTACCGAGCAGGAACTCGCCGAGACAACGTTGATCGTCGCGGCCATCCGCGCCGGCGGGGCCATCACGCACGGCACGCACGCGCAGGAGTAGCGTCGAAGGCTCGGGGTTCTACCTCAACTCGCCGGCGAGCCACCGGACCGTGTTCAGGACGAATTGCTTGTTGTCATTCCCGGGCGCGTTCATGCCGAACTTGGTACCCCGATTGGCGTCGATCTGCGCCGTCAGCATCGCGGCCTCGCCGAGGATGACGACCCGGCCCTTGCCGTGGCTCATTGCCAATCCCTGGCAGTGACCCGCGGCAGGGGTGTCCGCGGTCTCGAACGTGGTGGTCGTGACGCCGCCCTTGGTTTCCGACTTGGAGCCGATCGGCACACGATCCACGGCGGAATCGGCGAGCACGAGCAGGGCGTCCGCTTCGGAGGGGCCGAGGAGCGACTGGCCGGCAAAGGTCTCGACGGTTCCGACTTGTTCCTTTTCGTTCCGGCCGTTGATGATCGGGTGTGTGCCGAGCCCCTTGGCTGCCGTGAAGACCAGTTGCCCCGGATCGCCGGAGCCGGGACGCGCGTTTGCCTCGTCGTCGCACCACCCGCCGAACATGGTCACGCCGAAGGTCTTCGCGAGCGGGGCGGCGGAGGATCCGTACGGATGGTGGTCGGCGACGAGCAGCAGAGATCCGCCGCTCCTGACCCAGCGTTCGAGAGTCGCGATTTCATCCTGCGAGAACGCGGAATCCTCGCGTCTGGGTTTGCCCGCCGAGGCGTTCACGATCACCAGCACATCGGTGCGTGAAAGGAGCGAGTCATCGATCTTTGCGGACGATGTCTCAACGACGCATCCGTCCGCGCGGAGCAGGTTGGCGAAGGGCTCATAGCGGCCACGGATGGAGTGAGAGTTGTTGTGGCCGTGGTCGAATGTGACGCGTGGGTGCTTGACGCTGAGTGCCGGGGCCACAACAGACGCGTCGTAGGTCAGGTCGGCGCCCGGCTCTTTCAGAAAGAACCAGGTGCCGATGGCACCGGCGGCAATTATCAGTGGAACGGCCGCCTTCGCAGCGGTCCCCGCGATGGAGGCTTTCCGCATCGCTGATTGTTCGGAGGCGGAGGTCGGGCATTTCACCGGGGAGGGGAAATGTGCCCGATCGGCGGGTGTGCTAGATTGATGTCGTCACGGCCCGCGCAGCCGGGAGGATGAACCCATGCCCGATTCACCACGTTCGCTGGATGAGCCCAAGGGATTTTCGCGGCGGTCCTTTATTAAGACTGTTGGTGTCTCCGCGACGGTGAGCACGCTCTCGGGGATCGCCGAGGCCGCGGCGATCGAGCACGAGCGGGCGGAGGAAACCCCGGTGCTCGGACCCGGTCCGGTTCCGATCAGGTTCACGGTCAACGGCAAGGCGGCACAGGTCAAGGTCGAGCCCTCGACAACGCTGCTCGAGGCGCTGCGACTTCACCTCAACATGACGGGAAGCAAACTCATCTGCGACCGCGGCTCGTGCGGCGGATGTTCCGTCATCATCGACGGCAAGATCATGAACGCGTGCATGACGCTGGCGATCGACGCGATGGGTGCGAAGATCACGACGGTCGAAGGCTTGGCCAAAGACGGCCAGCTCGATCCGGTGCAGGTGTCCTTCGTCCGGCACGACGCATTGCAGTGCGGCTACTGCACGCCGGGCTTCGTGGTCGCGACGCGCGTGTTGCTCAACGACATCCCCAAGCCCACGCTTGATCAGATCAAGCACGCGCTGGGCGGGAATATCTGCCGCTGCGGTACGTACACGAACATCTTCAACGCGGCTCTCGAGGCATCGGGCCAGTCGCCCATCATGGACCAGAAAGGGGTGACGGCATGAAGATCGATACAGCCCCAACCTTGAACGGAACCTCGTCGATCCCGTTCGACATGCCGACGACCAACCGACCGATGAATCTCGGGCAGTCGATGAACGACAACGCGTCGCGCCTCGATGGAATCGCCAAGGTAACCGGCGCGGCGAAATACTCGAGCGACATGCTGCTGCCGGGAGCGGTCTTCATCCGCTTTGTCCGCTGCCCCTTCGGCGCGGCCAACCTGGAATCGGTCGATGATTCGGCGGCTCGCAAGGTTCCGGGCGTACTGGATATCGACATCCAGATGAAGGAATGCCAGTACAACGGGCAGCCGGTGGGGCACGTGGTGGGGGACTCGCCGGCCGCCGCGGCACGGGCGCTCGCGGCGCTCAAGCTGACGTGGAAGCGGCTGCCTGTCAAAACGCTGATCACGGATTCCATTACGAAAGCGCCGGAGCCGACCGAGGAAACCAAGAAGCTCATGGCCGGAGCCGCGCTTTCGCACGACGCGGTCTATTCGACTCCGGTGCAGACGCACTCATCGCTCGAGCCGCACGGCGGCGTGGTCGATCACAAGGGCGACAAGGCGACGGTGTACGCCTCGACGCAGGGGACGTTTTCGGTGCGAGACGGCATGGGCGATGTGCTCGGGCTCAAGGCATCCGAATTCGAAGTCATTTGCGAGTACGTCGGAGGCGGTTTCGGCTCCAAGCTTGGCGGGCCGGGAAAGGAACTCACGCTGGCGGCGAAGATCTCGAAAAAACTCAATCGCCCGGCGTACCTCGTGTGCAATCGCGCCGAGGAACATCTTGACACGGGCAACCGGCCGTCGAGCCGCACCGTGATCCGGCTCGCGTTCGAGAAGGACGGCACGATTACCGGGGGCGAAATCCGGACGTTCGGCGGCGTCGGTGTTGCGGGCGGCGGCGGGGGAGTCGCGATTCCTTCGGGTCGGTACAACCTCGGCAATGTGGACAAGAAGCACGAGGATGTGAAGTTCAACGCGGGCGGCCCTCGCCCGTTCCGGGCACCGGGACACCCGCAGGCGACGTTCGCGGAAGAACTGATGCTCGACGAGATCGCGGCAAAGGCGGGCATCAACCCGCTCGAGCTGCGGCGCAAGCTCTTTAAGGACGACGTCTACAAAGAGATGCTCGAGGTCGGGTCGAAACTGATCGGGTGGAAAGACCGCAAGGCCAACGGCTCGCAGACCTCGGTGATGCGGACGGGGTTCGGCATCGGCGCCGGCGGCTGGGGGAGCGCTTCTCCGGGCGGAAACGCGGAAGTTGTGATTCACCAGGACGGCTCGGTCGAGAGCCGCACCGGGACGCAAGACATCGGCACCGGCCAGCGGACGACGATGGCTATCTGCACGGCCGACTCGATCGGGATTCCGCTTTCGTTGGTCACGGTGCAGATCGGGCGCTCGACGCTTCCGCCGGGGCCGGGCTCGGGAGGAAGTGTGACATCGCCGACGACCGCGCCGACGATGATGGCGGCGGCGGCCGATGCGAAAGCGAAGTTGTTTGAAGTGCTCGCGAAGGAAGCGGGCGCGAATGCCGCGGACTTCTCGGTGAAGGACGGCGCGGTGCTGCGTGGCGGCAAGCAGTTCCTCACGTGGAAAGACGCCTGCTCCAAGCTCACGGCCGACGGAGTGAAGGGTTCGGCGAGCACCGGCGACGGCGGCAAGGGCGCTTCGCAGGGCGTGCAGTTCGTGCGGATCGATGTCGATACCGAGACGGGTGTCATCTATCCGCGCCATGTGATCGCAATCCAGTCGTGCGGGCGGGTCATCTGCCGCAAGACGGCGGAGAGCCAGATCATCGGCGGCGTGATCCAAGGGCTTTCGTTCGGGCTCTTCGAGAATCGCATCCTCGACCGCAATGTGGGGGCGATGGTGAACCCGAATTTCGAGTTCTACAAGATTCTGGGGCCGAACGACATGCCGCACATCGAGCCGGTACTGTGGTGGCACGGGCAGACCGGTGTGAAGGCGCTCGGCGAGCCACCTTCGGTGCCGACCGCGGCGGCGCTCGGGTGTGCGCTCTTCAATGCGATTGGGAGGCCGGTGCGCCACATGCCGCTGACGCCCGACAAGGTGCTCATGGCCTGGGAAGGAGCCGTGGCATGAACAGCTTTGCGATCGCCCAGCCCAAATCGTTCGAGGATGCGTCGAAGATCGTGACGGACAAGAAGTACAGCCTCGCCGTGCTCAAGGCGGGCGGGATCGATCTGCTGGATCATCTGAAGGAAGGGCTTATCGAGCCGGATCTTCTGGTGGATGTTCGCCGATTGAGGTTTGAGGGCGGGCGAGGATCGCCTGGAGTTTCGGGCGGCACGGTGCGGATCGAGGCGGGGACGACACTCGCGGAGATTGCCGCCTCTGATGCACTCCGCCAGGCGGCACCGGTGCTGGCGCAGGCGGTTGAGAATGCCGCGTCGCCCCAGGTTCGCAACGCGGCGACCGCCGCCGGGAATTTGCTGCAGAGGCCCCGCTGCTGGTATTACCGCAACGAGCAGTTCAATTGCCTGAAGAAGGGTGGGAGCACCTGCTTCGCGGCGGAGGGCGAGAATCGCTATCACGCGATCTTCGGCGATGGTCCGTGCCACATCGTGCACCCGTCCAACCTCGCGCCGGCGCTCATGGTCTGCGACGGCGTGGTGCATCTGGTTGGTTCGTCGCGGAAGGAACTGCCGCTTGCTCGACTCTTCCACATGCCCGACAAGGGCGTCAAGAGCGAGAACAACCTCGAGCCGGGCGAGGTCGTGACCTTCATCACCTGCGACGCGGCATCGAAGAGCGGCTTCTATGCGATCAAGGAGAAGCAGTCGTTCGATTGGCCGCTGGTTGCCGCGGCGGTGGCGCTTGAGTTGAATGGGACAACTATCACCAAGGCGCGGGTGTGCGCCGGGGCGGTGGCGCCGGTGCCGTGGGCGCTGCCGAACGTCGAAGAGGCGCTCAAGGGCGTGGACGTGGCGAACGCGGATGCCTTGAAAAAGGCCTGCGCCGTCGCGGCCGATGGGGCTAAGCCGATGACCGACAACGCGTACAAGGTGAAATTGCTGCCGGTGGCGGTTCGGCGCGCGGTGCTGATCGCGGCCGGGCGCAAGGCGGAGGTGGAATCATGAATTTCGATGCCCCGCTGAACATGAAGCCCTGCTGCATGAATATGCGGCACAAGATGATGTACTGCGATCCGCGCCAGGCGAGGCCGGGGATGATCGACGCGGAGTCGGAGACGCGGGTTTTGCTGTGCATCCTGACCCAGGAAGTACTCGGGCCGGATGACAAGCCGGTGACGATGAAGGCGTGCGGCCCGGATCGGCCTTGCTACAAGGGAGCGCCGCGGGCGGAGCCGACGGCGCCGGAGCCGGGGTTGAGTGTGTCGTAAGCCTCGCGGCGGTTGTGAGAGTTTGGCGTTGGCGCTGAGGCGGGCGGCGAGCCTGCTTCGTCGGCCCTCCGGGCCGGGATGAAGTAGGGATGCTTTCCGGCGGCCGGTGAAGCGCTCCGCCCCGGCAACGATCGAGCACCCTCCGGGCGGGAGCTCGATGCCGGATTGGAGGCGTTCTGCCGCTCCATTCCTCTTCGCCATCCTGCGTCAGCGCCCACCGGCTTTCTGAATCGGCACGTTGGGTATCACGATGTCCGGTCCGATCCAGACCGAGTTCATGTCGATCGTTTGTTCGGCCGCCGAGGTTGAAGGGGTGAAGATCAGGTCGACGCTCGTCGCGTCGAGACTGTTTGCAAAGCCGCCGGCGCTGAAGCCGGACGATCCACCTTTCGAAAAATAGACAATGCCGAGCGAGAGCTTTGTTCCCGGTTCGCTGCCGTCGGCGAGGCGGGCAAAGACCTCGAAAGCCAGCGGCACGGGCGCATCCCGGCAGTAGATCATCGCGGAAAGGAACCGGTCCTTTCCCAGGTCAACCTGCGCGACGGTCAGCGCCTTGCGGATCTTGTCCGCAAGCGAGTCGTCGGATATGCCCGACACGACGCCGGCGTCGGGCTTCGCGATTTCCAAGATATTGTCGAAGTCCTGCGTCCAACTTCCGAGCACCCGGTTAGTGTCGGACGGGTCGAGCACCTCGAACCTGTACGTCGCAACGGACTTGTGCTCGCCTTCCGGCAGGCCGACACGCACGAGCTGCCCGATTCTCGACGTGCCGCTCCGGCGCAGTGTTACCTGAGAGTGCGCGAAATCGTTCATGACAACCTCGTGGCCCGAGAGGGTCAGCCGGTCGATGCCGTGCCTGACGACGACGCGAGCGGCCGAGCCGGGACCCAATTGCGTTCCGAAGATGGTCAGGCTGATGGGCAGTTCCGCGCCCCGTCGAATCGCCTTTCGGTGCAGGCAGATCGGAACGATGCTGTACCGAACATAGTCCACCCACTGCGCGTCGTTGATCCGGCCGCTAGCGCGGGCCTGCTCGATGATCTCGCTCCAGCCATCATTCCAAGTGATGTTCGGCGTCGTGCGCAGACGCATCGCGGTCGCGACGAGCGAGGCGATGGTTGGTTCTGGCAGCGAGCCGGAGCGCATGCGCTTGGCGAGTTCATCGAGCGAGGCAGTCGCTCGGCTCGGCGTGCCCTGTTCGGCCTCGATCATGAGCAGCCAGACGGGCGCGTAGGGATAGAGGTTGGCGCTGGACGTCTTCGCGTAGATGAGACCTCCAACCGCGAGCAGCGGAAGCAGCGTGAGGAGAGCCCCGGTCGTCAGCGCAATTCCGGAGCGGGATCGGCGCGGCCGTGCGGCGCCCGGGACGCCAAGGGACTTTCCGCACTCCGGGCAGACGGATTCATCGGGGATTCCAAGGACATCGAAGCCGCAGCCGGAGCAGATGAGCGAGCCGGGAACGGAGCGTCCACGGATCGCAAGAATGAAGATGATGATGCCGTTCAGAAAGACAGCGACGGCGACGAGGAGGATGAGGCCGATGGGGGGCACGGGAAGTGTTTACTTCCGCGCCTTGGATTTGTTCGCGGTGGGCTTGGTCGTCTTCGTGGCCGCCTTGGCACGCTTGCCGTCGGGCGTTCGGCCGGAGGCCTTCAGGGCGGCTTGGGTGATGGCGATGTACTTTTTCACCGGCACGCGCCGGATCGCCTCGCCGATGACGTCGAGGGCGACATCCTCCAATTTCCTGAAGCGGATGCAGCACTTGCCCATGTCGAGCTTTTTTCCGGTCTTGGCCCACGCGTCCTTGAACCACTTGGCCTGATCAGCGTCGCTGTAGGTGCACATCATGTAGACGGACATGTAGTTCTTCTGCGAGGCGAGCCCGGCGAATGGGAGGGCGTGATCCGGATTGCAGTGGTAGCCGGCCGGGTAGACGCTGTGCGGCACGCAGTAGCCGATCATGCCGTACGACATGTTTTCTTCGTAGTCCTTGTCGAGATTTTTCAGAATGACCTGGCGGACGGCGGAGATCGCCGCACGCCGGTCTTCGGGGAGTGACTTGATGTACTGATCGACGGTTTGCGCGGTGCTCTGCATGGCGGAATTGTACAGCACGGGATTCGTGCCACCCGACTGCCGGCGTATGCGAACGATCAGACGCCCGCTCGAAGAAGCCGAGAAGCGAAGCGGGCAGGCGGCTGGAAAGGGGCGAACTGGTGCTGATCTCTTTCGTCATCCCGGCGCACAACGAGGAGCGCCTGATCGGGGCGACGGTGAACGCCCTGCACCGTGCGGCGCGCGAACTGGGCGTGGAGTACGAGGTCGTCGTCGCGGCGGACACTTGCACGGATCGGACAGCGGTGATTGCGGCGGGCGCCGGGGCGAGAGTCGTGGCGTGCGACCATCGTCAGATCTCAAAGGCGCGGAATGCCGGCGCGGCCGCGGCGGCGGGGGACAGGCTGATCTTCGTGGATGCGGACACGGTCGTGCCGCCGGGAGCGGTGCGCGAGGCTTTGGACGCGTGGAGAACGGGAGCGGCGGGGGGCGGCGCTCCGATTCAATTCGATGGAGAGATTCCGGGTTGGGCGAAGATCATGCTGCCCGCGACGCTCTGGCTCTTCCGCGTCGCCCGTTTCACCGGGGGCTGCTTCTTATTCTGCACGCGCGAAGCGCTCAACGCCGCGGGCGGCTGGGACGAGACGCTGTACGCGAGCGAAGAACTCACGCTGGCGAGCGCGATCAAGCGGCGATTCGGTCGAAAGCGGTTTGTCATCATCCGGGCCCGGGTGCTGACCTCGGGCCGCAAGCTTCGGGATTATTCGGGGTGGGAAATAGTGCGGATACTGACACGCATCACCCTGAGCGGGCGGGGTGCGGTGCGCCGGCGCGAGGGGCTGGAGTTGTGGTACGAGCGGCGTTGGGAAGGACCAAACGGCGGTGCCTGAGCGAAAAAAACGCCCGAATTCCTGCAAGATGGCCGATCAGCCGGGAACGCCGTTCTGTTATGCTGTCCGTGCACATGCCGGGTCCCGTGTAGGAGCGGGCTCCGGTTCGGGCGCGATTGCCCGAGAGCGGGAGAGAGACAAGGAGCAAGACATCATGCGTATGTTGATTTGTGTTGCCGCGGGAGCGGCGGCGGGAATCGTGGCTTCGAACGCGAGCGCCCAGTTGGTCTTCGGTACGACGACGACGAACACCGCCAATCCGTCGGCGATCTACCTGGACGTGACTTCGGGCACGACAACCACGCTGTGGAACTCGGCGTCGAATAAGAAAGTAAACGGCCTCGCGGCCGACACCGTGAACAAGAAGCTCTACGCCAACGACGCGGCGCGCTTGAATGTCTGGAACTACGGCAGCATCGGCGTGACTCCGACGCTCATTGCCGGAATGTACCGGACCAACGACAACGTAACGTTTACGGCCACCGGCGCGGACGGGCTGGCGTGGGCAAACGGAAAGCTGTACGCCTCGACGTCGTTCGGGAGCACCGTGTACAAGCGCGGGATCTACCAGGTCAACACAACGCCGGACGCCGGAGCGCACTGCGTCATGACCCCCCTCTGGCTCGACCCGACCGGTGTCGGCACCCTCAGCGGCACAATCCAGTTCGGCGGAATCGACTTCAACCAAGCCGACGGCAAGTTCTGGGTGACCAACGGGACGGACACGACGGCCTCGGGCGGCACGTACCAGCGCGCGATCTACACGGTCGACGCGTTCGGGAGTGGGGCGATGGTGAAGGTCGCCGATTTCCCGGTCGGGCACAACGCGATCGATGGCCTGGCCATCGGCGGCGGGTACGCCTGGCTGACCGAGCAGGCGCCGGCCTCGAGCCTCGTGAACATCTTCGGGTTCAACCTGACGACGTTGACTTTCGACAAGTCTTTCACGTTTGCGCTGACCGACGCGACGCAGCGTGCGAGCGGGGCGGCTTGGGCGCCGGGGGCGTTCGAAGTTCCATCGCCGGCGGGCGGCTTGTTTCTGGCGTTTGCGGGCGGCCTGGGTCTTCGCCGCCGGCGCCACACAGTTTGATGGATCCGGCGCGAGACCCGCGGGTTTGCGATAGCGCGGCAAGCCGATGGGTAAAGCAGACCGCCCGGGATCATCCGGGCGGTTTTTCTTTGTTCTTCTTCAATCACGGCTCGCCCCAAGAGCCGTCGGCGTGCCGCTCGGGCGTGAACCAGTCGGCGGGGAGCGTCGGCGCTTCGACGCGTGTAACAACGAGCTTGCGGATCGGGCCGCCGCGGGGCAATGGGCCGCCGGGCGCACTGGGGCCGCCAAGGGCAGGAGGTGGGCCTTCGCGTCCCTCCGGTCCGCCCGGACGGGGCGGGGGCGGACGATCGGGATCGAACGGAGGTCGGCCTTCGGGAGGCGGCGGCATTCCGTCGGGGGGAGGAGGGCGCATGCCGGGCGGGCCTTTGTGGTCACCGTTGCGATCGGGCTGGCCTTCGCGCGGATTGCCGCCGTTGGGCGCGCCGACGCCCGGGCCGGGCGGGCGCGGGGGGCGATCCCATTCCATCTCCATCCGGTCGAGGAGCATGGTGTCGGCGTCGATCCAGAGGCGGACGCGGTCGGCGAGGCGGGGCGAGGATCCCTCGCGCCGGACTCCTTCGATCTTGTGAAGCGTGCGGTCACCGGAGCGCTCGTTTTCGAGTGAGTTGAGGTCAAAGCCGCTGGTGAGGGCTTCCATCAGTTGATCCACGGAGTCGGCAAAGATCGATTCTCCGTCGGCGGTGGCCCACTTGGGCCAGGCGGCACGCGGGTTGGAGCGCTCGATGCCGCCCTCGCGCCGGATGGCCCACTCGCCGGTGGCGTCGCGGCCGGCGATGACGGTGTGACCGTCGGGAGCGTGCAGGCGCAGGAGGCAGAGACCGTCGGCGCCGTCGAAGATTCCTTCGGGAGTTGCGGGCAGGGCAGCGTCTTTCTCGTGCGTGGTGCGGATTTCGTAGCGGCGCTCGCCGGCGCCCTTCGCGGCGGAGATCGAGGCGAGGAGAGTTGCGCGGGCCTGGCTCGTTGCGGGTGCGATGAGGAGCCAAGAACCCACGACGACCGACAGCGCGACACAACCGACTCCGACGAGACGGCGCAGGCGACGGCCGGCGACTCGGCGGGGCGTGGGGGTGGGGGTGGGGGCGCGTCCGGCTTCGCGGATGGTTGCTTCGAGGCGGCTCATTCGCCGGGCGTCGGCGCCCGAAGCCTGATCGTGGACCGAGCCGAGGACGCCGTGGATGAAGAGTTCGTCGGCCTGGGCCGCCGGATCGCCGGCGGGATCGGGCGGGATGAATTCGCCGCTGGTTTCGCGCGAGTCGCTCATGGCAGTGCCCCGGCCTTCCTCATGCAATCGGCGAGCGTGGAGCGGGCTCGCTGCATGCGTTTCTTGATGGTTTCCTCGGCGATGGAGAGTGCCGAAGCGATTTGTTTGAGCATCATGCCGCGCGAGTAGGAGAGGTCGATGACCTCGCGCATGGGCGGCGGCAGATCGGCGAGGCAGCGGAGGATGCGATCGGCGCGTTCGGAGAAAGCGAGCGCGGGTGTGGGCGTGGTGTAGCGCACGTCGAGCATATCGAGGACGTGCGGGTCCTCGCAGGCGGGGCGGGTCGAGGTTTTGCGGCAGTGCTCCATGACAAGGTTTCGCGCGATTCCTCGGAGCCAGGCGTCGAAGGGGCGGGAAGCGTCGTAGTCGGGCATCCGGCGCCAGGCGATCACCATGGTCTCCTGGAAGAGATCGTCGACCGAGGTCGGATTGCCCAGAAGGCTTCTCAGGTAGGAGGCAAGCATCGAGGCGTTGGCGCGGGCCAAAGTCTCGAAACCGGCAACCCGGGGGCCTTCGCTGGACGCATCCGGACTCGACAACGGTCTCTTCCTTTCTATTGGCGGCAGGGTCCTTCCGGGGGACAAGAACGGTGGATAGACGGCGATCATTGCAGAAAACGGCTCGGACTGTCCCCCGGAGGAGGTGGAAAGGCAACTAGCCGGGAGCCCGGAGGGGCAATCGGCAAGGAGTGTGTCATGAGTTGCAAGGTCGCGTTGGTGCTGTGCGGGACGTTTTTTGGGGCCGTTCTTCCGGGATGGGCGAAGGCTGATCCGGCGCTGACGGCGTGGGATCAGAACACAACGGGCGCGAAGGGAAAGAGCAACGACGCGTTCCTGAACGGCATCCTGACGTCGATCTTGGCGGACGTGCAGACGGTGAAAAGCACAAGCACGAACGCGTACGTGAGCGCGACGGGCATACCGACATACGCGATCGGGCCGTGGCCTTCGAATCCAAACACGCCGTCAAACCAGAATATTCTGGCGAGGTTTCCTCGCGTGCCGCAGGCGCAGACGGGGACACATACCAACACCGGCCTGGGCGCGATCGGGCTCTGGATCGACGGGGTGGAGATCTTCAACGCAAAGGATGCGCGGTCGTATCAGAACAAGGGATTCTGGAACCAGAACGCGGTGGTCGTGGAGGGGCCGAGCTTTGATTCGGCGGGCGGGCACCCGGCGCCGGGCGGGGCGTATCACCATCACCAGACGCCGATCGGGCTGCGGCTGGCGCTCGGAGATTCTGGGGTGAAGCACTCACCGATCCTCGGCTTCGCGTTCGACGGGTTTCCGATCTACGGACCGTTCGGGTTCGCGAACACGAACGGGACTGGCGGCGTGGTGCGGATGAACACGAGCTATCGGGTGCGATCGATCTCGACACGCTCGACGTTGCCGAGCGGGACCGTGCTGTCCGCGCCAAACTACGGCCCGGCCGTGAGCACGACCTACCCGCTTGGGTACTACATCGAGGACTTTGAGTACGTGGCGGGGCTGGGGCACCTCGACCAGTACAACGGGCGGTTCTGCGTGACGCCGGACTATCCGGCGGGGACGTACGCGTATTTCACGACGATCGATGCATCGGGCGCATCGGTGTACCCGTACATCGTCGGGCCGCAGTACTACGGGGTGCTCGCGACTGATAACACGTCCCACACCGTGAGCGTGCCGGGGGGAGCGGCCAAGTACTGCCAGGCCGACTTCAACTGCGACGGGCAGATCGATGATGCGGATTTTGCAATCTTCGCGCCCTCGTATGACATCCTCTTGTGCACCGACGGGGCGATGTCGGCCGGGTGCAACGGCGACATAGACCATGACGGCTCGGTGGATGATGCGGATTTTGTGCTGTTCGCCACGGCTTACGATTCGCTCGTCTGCGAGTGAGCGGGATTGCTCGCCCGCGATTGGGGAGCTTCATCGGCCTTCCATGGGAGCGTGGCGCGGTATCCTGGCCCTTGTCTGTGCGCTCGCGGCGACGCCGGGCGTGTGCGATGCCTCGGAGCCAAAGACGGCGACGCTGAAGGTCGAGGTCCGGCACACGTTCGGTGGCGAGCCGATTCGGTTCGATGACGTGAGCCTGCGCTCGCCGCTGGGGAACACGATCTCGGTTTCGCGGCTGACGTATCTGATTTCGGGCGCATCGCTGAGGCGGGCGGACGGAACGAAGGTTGAGGCAAAGGACACCTTCGGTCTGATCAACGCTGCGTTCGGACGCACATGGTTTGTGCTTCCGGGCGTGCCGGTTGGGGAATACGCGGGAATCTCCTTCGACATCGGGCTCGATCCGGCGCACAACCACAGCGATCCGGCGAAGTATGGGCCGCAGGACCCGCTGAATCCGCTGGTGAACGGGCTGCATTGGGGCTGGCAGGGCGGGTATGTGTTCATGGCGATCGAGGGGCGCTACGTTCTGCCGGCGGATCGGCTCGGCGGGTACTCGTTTCACATCGCGACCGATGCGCACCTGATGCACGTCGAGCTTCCGGGGAAGATCGAAATTCGTGCGGACAGCGTGCTGACGATCGGCTTCGATGTGGCGAAGGTGTTTGCCGGTGCGCGTCCGGTGGTGATCCGGCACGAAGCCGGGGGCGATTCGACGCATTCGGGAAAGGGGGATCAACTTGCCGCGGACCTCGCCGCGAATATCCCCCGGGCGTTTTCGTTCGGGGAGGTGTCGCTCAATTCCCAGGTGCGTGATCCGGAAACTCCCGCGGCCGTCGAGCCACCGGCCGGAACTCGCCGCTTCTATTTGAAGATTCCACCGAACTATCCGGAGCCTCCGATGCCGCGGGACAATCCGCTGACGGTGGAGGGGGTCGCGCTCGGGGAGAAGCTCTTCTTCGAGCGGCGGCTCTCCGCGAACGACGCGCAATCGTGCGCGGATTGTCATCATCCCAAGGCGGCTTTTTCGGATCCGGGGAAAGCGCTCAGCAAAGGGATCGACGGGCTGGATGGGCATCGGAACACGATGCCGCTGTTCAATCTGGCGTGGATGGGATCGATGACGTGGGATGGGAAGCGGGCGCGGGTGCGGGATCAGGCGGTGGCGCCGATCCAGGATGAGTTAGAGATGCACCAGACTCTGGGGAAGAGCGTCGAGAAGCTGGAAGCCGATGCGGACTATCGTGCGATGTTCGAGAGGGCGTTCGCGACTCCCGGGATCACAGCGGAGCGCCTCGGGCTCGCGCTCGAGCAGTATCTGCTCACGCTGATTTCGTCGGAATCGAAATTTGACAAGGCGATGCGTGAAGAGGTCCAGTTTACGGAAGAGGAGAAGCGGGGGCTCTTGCTCTTCGTGACCGAGTTCGACCCGGCGCGCGGGCAGCTCGGCGCCGATTGTTTCCATTGCCACTCCAACGAGTTCTTCACCGATTTCCAGTTCAAGAACAACGGGCTGGACTCCGAGCCGGTCGATCGCGGCCGGTTCAACGCGACCGGGCGGGACGCGGACATCGGGAAATTCAAGACACCCTCTCTGCGGAACGTGGAATTGACCGGGCCGTACATGCACGATGGGCGTTTCGCGACGCTGGAGGAAGTGATCGACCACTACGCCGACGGGATTGCTTCGTCGGCCACGCTTGATCCGAACATCGCCAAGCATCCCGACGGCGGGTTGGCCCTCTCGTGCGAGGATCGCAAGGCGATCGTGGCGTTTCTCAGGACGCTGACGGACGAGAAGTACCGGGAGCCGTGACCGACCCCGAATTGGCGCCAAGGCAGCCGACTCCGCGTGTGCCGATGATTCGTTACGATCCTGCCTATGGCAAAGCGAGAAGAGAGCTTCCGGGTCTATCAGCGGATGGTCGATGAAAAGCCGGCGATCGTGCTGGTGAACGAGGCATTCTTCGATGAGCGCAATCGAGAAGGGCTGCCCGCGTGCATCGTCGCATGGGCAACGGTGAGCGATGTGCAGGAAACCGGCCTGCCGACGCCGGAGGCGCTTGAGCAGCTTCATGCGCTCGACGAAAGCATCGACACCGCGGCCGAGCGCTGCGGCGCGGTCTGTCCCGCGACCATGACCCGGGACGGACGCCGCACATGGCTGATCTATGCCGCGAAGCCCGATGCCGTGCTCACGGCGATCGGTGCCGCCGCGAAGGGTGCCGGGCCGATGGGTGCAGGGATGGGGATGGGCGTCGCGATCGGCATCGGCGTACGGGCGGAGCGCGATCCGGACTGGAAGAAGTTCGAGGAGATGCTGCCGACGCCGGAAGAGGCACGCTGGAATAACGATCTGATGGTGATCGAGCAGCTCGAGGAGAACGGCGACGTTTTGACCGAGCCGCGCGAGATCGAGCACCTGGCGTACTTTCCGACGCGCGGGGCCATGGAGGCGTTCATCGAATGGCTCGGGGAGAACGGGTTTGACGTCATGGATGCCGACGCCGGGGGCGAGGGCCGCTTCGCGGTCGAATTCTCGAAAGTCAGCGCGATTGAAATAGACGCGATTTATGAGCAGACATGCGGCGCCACGGTTGCCGCCGAGGAACTCGGTGGCGAGTACGACGGCTGGCAGACGCGGGTGATCAAGCAAGAGTGAGGCGCGGATCGTCCGCGAGTCCATGGAGTGGCCCACGCACATATCCAGTGGCGGCTTGCATTTCTAGCGGGTGCCCCTGACCCGGAATTTCGAGCGAGAGCGCCCCTACGACGAACTCCATTCTGCAAGCGATCGCCTCCGGCCGTACATTCTGTGCGTAAGCACTTACGGAACTGGCCGGCGGGCTGCCCCCCCGCCCGGTCCCGGCATCGGCGGCACCGGAGATTCTCCATGCGGGCGACAATCCAAGCGTTGATCGGGCTGGCGGCGTCGGGCTCCATCGCCAACGCGGCGTTGATCGACATCGTCGTGCGCGGCGTGGTTGTTTCGAACGCCATCACCGTCGCCCCCTACTCGGGTGTGACGCCGGGCACGCCTGTGCAATTCCGCGTCCGCGTCGACACCCAGAGCATCTTCTCAGATGAACCCGAGAACTTCACGACCTGGTACTGGGTGAATCACTCCCACTCGGTCCTGACCGTGCAGGGAAGGCCGCCGGGGCGCGGCACCAATTCCACCGAGGTCGCTTTCTCGGGCGGGGACGTCTACTACCAGGTTGATATCCCGACGGTGTTCTGGACCTTTCCCCAGCCGACGCACTTGCACTGCCAGTTCGATGGCTTTGGCCTGAACCCGTTCAACAACACGGGCAGGATCGAGCAGAATCTCGGGACGTACTCGGCCGACGTCTACAACCAGACCCGTTACTTTCTGCTGTCCGTCGCGCACGGGGCGGGCGCGGGGCTCACATTCAAGGACATGGCGATGTCCGCCGCGACATTTACGTTCGCGCCCGCGTCCGTCTGCCCCGGAGATCTGCTCGCCGACGGCGTCGTGGACGACCTGGATTTCGTGAAGTTCGCCGCGGCGTATGACCTTCTTGATTGCTTTGCCGCCGCCATGCCCATCGGCTGCGATGCCGACCTGACGCAGGATGGCTTCGTGGAAGACAGCGATTTCGTGGTCTTTGCCGGGGCGTACGACGACTTTGTGTGTCCGTGACACAAGAGCCCGCACCGGCCGCCGAGCCCCCAAAAACGAAGCCGCCGGTCTTGCGACCGGCGGCCGGAGATGGAGGTGTGGACAAGATCGATCAGGCGCGACGACGGCGGCCCGCGGCGATCATGCCGAAGCCGACGAGGCCGAGCGAGGCGGGAGCGGGGATGGTCTCGATCACCGCGTTCCCGACCGGGCCGATGTCCGTGATCCAGACGCACGGTCCCTTGACCTGGAAGCCCCACTGGATGTGGCGAGCCGCGTCGTTGATGGCGAGCATGCTGATGTCGAAATCACCGACGGTCACGTTGATGAACGTGTCAACCGACGAGGAATAGTCCGGGGCGAAGTCGCGGATGAAGATCCGGGCGACGTGGTTCTGATCGAACGTGTTCGAGAGCACCTTGCCCTTGAACTGAACCACCTGGCCGGCGTAGGCGCCCGTCACTTCGTGGTAGAGGTTCGCCTCCATGACCTTGTTCCCCGTCGAGCCCGGGCCGCCCGCGGGGGTGTACCAGAAGGGGCTGGGGTCGTTGATGGAGTTGGGTCCGAGCGTAAGCGTGTGGGCGCCGTTGTTGAACGATGAGGTGAGGTCATTCGTTCCCCAAGGGCTGCCAAACACGTACGCGCCGCCGTTGGACGGCAACTCGAACACGTTCATGTACGCCAGGTAACCGGCGGGACCTTCATCCACGCCGAGGACGACAGCCTGCGCACTCGTTGCACCGAGCGCGCCGACAACCAAGCAAGCAAGATAACTCTTCATGTCTCTTCTCCTGAAACGGTCCACGAAACAGTTACAGTAACGATCCACAAGACTAATGGATTTCAACCGGCCATTCCAGCAGTTTTTGCGTCAATTCGCGCCCAATTTGTGGACCATTTAGTTATAGGACGTTCGGAATCGGTCGAGTTCACGCATTCTCCGTGCGACTCCGCCGCGGAGCCGCCGGCTCGGATCGGGCGCTGTTTTCCCGAATTGGTTTGAGGTAATGTCGAAGGGCCGGTAACTTGAGGAGGCAGCGGGATCAACGCAGGAGGGCGGAATGGGGTGGGTCAAGAAACTGGCGCGCGTGTCGTGGCTGTGTGCGGCGTCCTTGGCTGGCGCGGACCAATTCACCGTGGCGCCGGCGGGCGCCGAGACTACAGAGCAATCGGCGACGCAACAGGGGCCGCTCGCGGCGGGCGCGCGGTCGTATCAACTGCTGATCATGCCGAGCGAGCTGTCGGCGATTCCGATCGGCGCGGTGATGACCTCGATCCAGCTGCGCCAGGACAACGGCGCCGGCGTGGGCTGGCCCGCTTCCTCGAGCACGGCGGCATCGTTCGTGGTCAAACTCGGCACGTCTTCCCTGACGCCGGGCACGCTGACCACGACCTTCGCGAACAACGTGTCGGGCTCGTTCACGACGGTCTACAACTCGGCGCTCACGTTCGGCGCAAACGCGCTGCCCGGCGGGGCGAACACCGGCACGACGCCCGAGGACTTCGGGACGGCGATCGTGTTTACGCAGCCCTACGTGTACGGCGGCGGGGCGCTGCTGATCGAGATTCGTTCTTCCGGGTTTGTCGGGGCCGCGTCTGTTGCGGGCGATGGCGTTGTCGTCACATCCACGACGATGCGCGGCCTCTTCAGCAACGCGAGCAGCTCCGCGACGACGGGCACGCTCACGACGGCCATGGTTGTCCGGCTGGGATTTGGTACGACCACGCCGGCGCTCAATCCGGCGGGGACCACCAAGCTCTATCTGGCGGAGGACTTTGCCGCAACGGCCGCGGGATCGAGCTTTGGTCTGCCCTTTTCGAGCACGGCGGCCTCGATGGAGTCGGTCGTGCTGGGCTCGGAATTCGACGGGGTCGGGCTGGGGTCCGAATTTGTGGGGATGACGTCGCGCAGCGGGAGTGTGGCGGCGTCTCCCGCGGGACCCGTGATCTACACGGCGTACGACGTTCAGTTTTCCAGAGCCGTGGTCGCCCCCGGCGCCATGTCCGATCTGCTCGCGTCGAACCGCGCCGGCGACACTGTCACGACGCGCAGCGGCATCCTGTCGATACCGGTCAACACGTTTGCCCCGCGCCCCGCGCTCGGAGTGACCGCTCCGTTTTCTTTCGAACTCGCGTTCGGAAAGACCTACTCCTACCGCGGCGGAAATGTGGACGTGTATGTGTCGCACAACGCCAGTTCACCCTCGAGCGTTCTCTCGACCGAGTCCGCGCTCGAGTCGCACCCGATGTACAACAGCGTCTTCCAGACCCGCTTCAGCACCAACCAGAGCGCAGGGACCCTGGTCTCGAGTTCCGCGTTCCCCGTCATGCGCCTGAGCGTGGATGCGCAGGCGATCTCGCCGCGCCTGGCGGCGCAGGGCTCGAACGCGCTAGGCCAGTATTCGGGCCTTCTCGGCAATTCGAGCGTCGTGCAGCAGTGGATCATCGGCGCGGACGAACTGTCGGGCATTCCGCCGGGGTCGTTGATCACGTCGCTCAGCGTCCGCGCCTTTCCGGGGCAACCGGCGTGGCCCCCGGCCGACGCCGAGACGACCGACTTCGAGGTGTCCCTGTCCGATGCGGGCAGCGCACCCGGCGCGATGAGCACAACCTTCTCAGACAATCAGCGTGGAGCGATTCTGCTCGTGCGCGACGGCGTGCTGGTGCTGGAGGCGGGCTCGATTCCTGCGGGCTCGACCGGCGTTTTTGGCACGCCCATCGATTTCCAGCGGGGCTACGTCTACGAAGGAGGGAATCTCTGCGTCACGGTTCGGCATTCGGCGTTCGATCAGGCAGGTCCGCTTCTGGACGCATCCAACCCGGCGGGAGCAAACAAGGTGGTCGTCGCCTCGCCTCGAACAGCGATCACGGGGAGCTTTCTTGCGAACGACTCCGGCGCCGCGATCCGCCTTGGGTACACGCCGTCCATCGCGGTTCCGGCCAACAGGTCTTCCAGCGCCGGCAGCGGGGGAGCGATCGTGTGGAACACGCCGCTCGTGTACCAGGTCCTCGTCGATCAATCGCAGCTCCCCACGATCCCGGTTGGCAGTTCCATCAACGGCATCGCATTCCGCATTGATGACGGCGCGGGCGCCGGCTTCGTGACCTGGCCGCCTGCGGTCGCGAGCCTGAACCAGTTTGACGTGGACATCAGTACCTCGCCGAACACCGCGGCGACCATGAGCAGCACGTTCGCGGCCAACGAGGGACCGAGCAAGACGCCGGTCCATGCCGGCCCGCTCACGCTCCCGGCGGACTCGATGCCCGTCGTCGGCGCGGACATCGGCGAGCACGGCTTCTTCGTGGAATTCACCAAGCCATTTGTCTATCAGGGCGGGACGATGTGCGTCACGATGCACTGCGGCACGTTGTCCGGGGCCGCGTCCGTCGCGTTCGACGCGCAGTCCGGAACCACCGGGTCTGCCGCGCGCCGGTTCGTCGGTTCGAGTTCGGGGACCACCGGATTGAGCGTTCCGGTTCCCGTGCTTCGACTGGCGTTCACGCCAAAGCGTGCGTGCGCCGCCGATCTGAACGGCGATGGAGTGGTTGACGATGCCGATTTCGTCATTTTCGCGACGGCGTACGACATCCTCCTGACCGGCCTCGGCGATTTCAACTTCGACGGGCAGGTGGACGACACCGATTTCGTGCTGTTCGCGGCCGCGTACGACCTTTTGATCTGTCCGTGATGCTGGACGGCCGGGCGCGGGTCCCCGCAAAGCTCCAAGAATGGCTCCATTGAATTGCGGGCACGCGGGGGAAATCATGCGGCGCACGCTTGCGGCATCGGGCGATCCCTGTCGCGAGTGCGCGATTCGAGGCAGGCCAACCCGGACTTCGAGTAGTCGCAACGCATTGGCGAGCTGTCGCAACGCGCGAGCAATCCGGATTGACGCGATTCGCATTCAGCCGGCGCGAAGCGCGGAGCGCCCGGTTGATGTCGGCCGGCGGCAGGCGCCAAGATGCGAAAGATGATCGATCGAACACGCCGGGAGGCGCTGCCGTTGGAACGCCGTGTGGTTGCGACTCCGCCGCTTTTCAACGGTTCTGGACGCCACTTGACTTTCGCCCGCAGTATGTTAGTATAAACTAGCATAATGGAGACTGCCATGCGATTCCCCATCTCGTTCGTTGTGGTCGGTGCGCTTCTCCTGGGCAGTTCGACGGGCTGCCAGACGCAGCCGAAGCAGGAAGACATCCCGACCAAACAGTCGGCGCTCACGCCCGGCGGCGTCAAGCTGAATCTCGTCAAGGACAAGACCACCCAGGCGGAAGTGCAGGAGGCTTTCGGGCCTCCCGATCTCGTCACCCACAAGGACGGTCAGCAGATCTGGACGTACGACAAGACGAACTTCGACTACGAGAAGCGTTCGGACTACGCCACGCTGATTCTGATCGGCCAGGGGGGCGACCGCGTCCGCTCGAGCTCGAAGTCCACGATGCTCATCGTCTACTTCAACGACAAGGACATCGTGACCGACTATCGCCTCAGCGCGATCAAGTACTGATTGCAGGAGAGAGCACGCCATGAAGACGACGATTCTCGCGCTCGTCCTTCTCGCCGGCGCTCTGCCGGCGTGCCAGACCGAAACGCTCTATTCCCAATCGGCCCTCAACGCCCTCCAGACCCGCGAGTTCGATCACCCGTTCGATCCGACCTACGACGCGGCGGTGGGGGCGCTCTTCGATCTCGGCTACACCGTCCGATCCTCGGACAAGCGGGGCGGATTCCTCAGCGCCGTCCGGAGCGGCGAGGTGGTGCAGATCAAGCTCGATCAGCAGGGGAGCAACCGAACCTCAGTGCGCGTGAGCACGGGCACGTCGGGCCAGACTCACGTCAACAAGCAGCAGATCGACCAGATTCTCGACACGATCGACCGGCGACTGAACGTGGAAGCGGGTGCACGCTGATGCGCCCTTCCGGCGTCATTGCGGCGCTGGCGATGTGCGGCGCGCTCGGTTGCGAGTCCGCGCCCGATCGGACCGCCACGCAATGGGGCGCGATCGAAACCTGCGAAGTTCCGGGCGCAAGAGACGACGTGCTCCGCGCCGCGAGCGCAGTCATCCTGGACGAGGGCTATTTCTTCATCGCCTCCGACCACGAGGCGGGGCTGGTCACGGGCGCGCGCGTGCCCGGTTCGCAGCAGGACCACTACCGGCGCACCGGCGGGATGCACGAGTCCCCCATGTTCGACAGCGTGTGCCTCTGGGTTTGTGAAAGCGGCGCTTCCGGGTCACAGGTTCGCGTTCAGTTCTACGACCGGGGGCGCCACATCGCCAGCCGCGAGCGGGTCCTGGCCTTCTGGAACTCGGTTCAGAAGCGAATGCTCAAGCCGGGAGCACCGGCCGCGGAGCACGCGGCGGGAGTGGGGCGCGCGGAGCGAGCGAGGGAATCGCGGAAGGCGGCCGGAGCGTGATCCGACACACAGCCATCGCCCGGGGTTGCTTGGCTCTCCTGTGCGCCGTCACGGCAATCGGTCTCTGCGGATGCTCCACCCCTCAACCAATGACCATCACCCAGAACGACGCGCTTCAGGTGCGGGAGGTCGACGTTGGGCAGGATCGCGCTTTTTCTCAGGCGACCAACGCAATGATCGATGCGGGTTACCAGGTGGAGGTATCCGATTCGGCCGCCGGACTTCTGACCGGCGAGAAGCGTCAGGATCCCGCCGTCGCGACCAATGTCGCCATCATTCTCCTGAGCGCGATCGCCTCGCGCGGCATGTTTGTTCAGGACCAGCCCCCGGACTATCACGCCGTCTGCCTGCAGATCACCCCGACCGGTCCGGGCCGGTCCAGCGTCCGATTCCGCCCGTTCGTGAACGGGCAGGCCCTGAGCGCGGCCGACCCCGCGGCACAGAAGACGGTCGAGGAACTCTGGACTCTGATGCAGCGTCAGGGACTGATGAAGGAGCCTCCGGCACCGGGACCGACGTCCCAGTAACGGCGCGGAAGTCTGGTCCCCATATGGCGTGTCGTTCCGGACCTCAATTCCGCCGCCGACGGCGCGCCACGATCGCTCCCAACCCCAACACAAGAGCCGCTCCGGGCGCCGGAATCGTCTCCGATGCGTCGCTGCCCGGCATGATGATCGTGCCGTCGCCGAAGATGGAAAGGTCCAGCTGCATCTTGATCAGAATGTCGTGATGCGTTGTGTGCGTATCCATCCCCGTCGGACCAACGTTGAAGGGGTACAAACCCGGCCCGGGACTTCCGTAAGTGACAACCGGAAGGAACACGCTGGTGAATCCCGAGTCGATGAGCGTGTTGGCGCTGACCAGACATCCCAGCGTCGAGTCCATGACCCCATCGATGGAGTGCGTCGCAGCGTAATGACCGGGCAGACAGTCGAACGCCTGCGTGAGCGTCAATCGCATATCGGTCTTGTGCACCGGCGACCAGTCGAACGCGTGGATGCTGAGGTTCGTGATCTTCAGCGAGAACATGCTCCCGTTGTGGGAAGCCATCACGTCGCCCTGAATAGAACCGCGGCCCGCCGGGTTATTGAACACGAACGGCATCAGCAGGGTATTAGTATTGAGCAGCGTGCCGGGTCCCTGGAACCAGGTGTTGTTTTCAAAATCGCCGCTCAGCGACAGGCTCGCGCCCTGCGCAATACCCAGCGCGCAATGGAGCACGGCAACGCCCACCAGCACGCTCGTGCAAATTCTCATCTCTCTCCCATTTGAGACCGCGGAATTTCCAACGGAGGGGGTGGACAGTCTCGATCTCCCGGGAGAGTCTGCGGCTCCCGCCCTTCCATCTTGCAGTGCCGGCGAAGATATTGACGAATTCCAAC
The DNA here is from genome assembly GCA_044221315.1 of Phycisphaerales bacterium. Taxonomy (GTDB): domain Bacteria; phylum Planctomycetota; class Phycisphaerae; order Phycisphaerales; family UBA1924; genus JAFEBO01. Next base: position 35,511 of record JBGAPK010000017.1, read on the forward strand.
CGAACAGTCCCGCCGGGTCGGCGAAGAGGGCGATGCGTTCGCCGTTTCCAGCCGAGCCGCCGCAGCAGATTCGTGCCCGCACGCCCGCCCGAATCTCCGATTTTCGTTGAATCTCGGCGTGGATCGGGTATCTTCGTGACCCCGCGGGCTCCCGAATATTGGAGGGTGCGCGGGGTCGCGGTCGTGCAAATTCCACAGAGAGGTCCCCATGCCAAGCGGTGTGTTTTCGAGTTCGCGGGGGTCATCCCTTACCCTTGTTCTTCTTGGTGTTGCGATGAGTCCGTCGACGCTTCGGGCGGGCGTCGCATACCGCTTCTCCGGCGGCATCGTTGATTCGCGCGGCAGCACACGCATCATCGATCAGTCCTTCGATCGTTCCGACGCCGGCGGGCAGGGGAACGTGCAATTCCACGAGTTTCCGCCGCTCTCGGACGAGAGCCGCAACATGTCGGCCACGTCCTCGGCCGGGCCCGGCTATCTCTCGGCGTCGTCGCACGCCGACTTCACGAAGCCCTGGCTCGGAGGAGGAAACTTCAACGAGTCGTTGTCCGGGGGCGCGTTCGCGGGTGTGACGTGGGACGATGTGTTCATCGGCGGGCCACCCGGAACAATCTCCACGAAGTTCTTTGTCCATCTGAGCGGCGTGCTCATCACCGAAGCGTCGATCGAGGCCAACTCATCGAGCAATGTGCAGCTGTCGTTCTACTACAACAACGACAACGTCGGAGGCGGCCTGTACGGGTTGAGCGAATACGCCGGCAATCTGACTGTCACCGAGAGCGGCCCACTCGTGGGCTTCTCGGGAAACGATGTGATCACGGGCCCGACGATCGTCGTTCCGACCAACACACCCCTCAAGATCGGTATCGGGATGTCGGTATACGCGGCGGTCGGCGCCCCTTACTCCGTTCTTTCGAACTCCGCCTCGAACGCCGATTTCTCGCACACACTGACGCTCGCGACCGATCGCCCGGTCTTCGATCTGCCGCCGGGCTACACCGCCAACAGCGCGCAGGCAGGGATCGTGAACAACTTCTTCGTCAAACCCTGCCCGGGAGATCTGAACGGCGATCGTCAAGTGGACGACGCGGACTTCTCCATCTTCGTCGTTGGGTACAACATCCTCGATTGCGCCGACCCCGCGATGGCGCCGGGCTGCCCCGCCGATCTCGACCACAACGCCGTGGTCGATGACGCCGATTTCAGCACGTTCGTCGTCGCGTACGACGCTCTCGTCTGCCCATGACGCGCGACCGCGCATTGACACGAGGAGTTCGTCCCAGGTCGAGCGCCTTGCGGACTCGGCGTGGTTGCTCGGCTTCCGAAGTTCAGGCCCCGGAATCAGCAGGCTGTTCCCGACAGGCGCCGACCGGCCCGCGCCCGGCGTATGCTCGGTGGCGCCCGCGCTTTCAGAGCCGGCTCGTCCGTCGCCGGGCCGGTGGAGACAGCCTTCCCGAGCGGGTCTTCGGGCGCCTCGCCGAGGAGTGTGCCTTCGTGGCAGAGCGACCCAATGAACAAGTGCTGAAGACGGCAGAACTGCTTGCTCGGCTGGAGCGCGGCGAACGGTTTTTCGTCGTGGATGTGCGCAACCGCGATGAGTTCGAACGCTTCCGGCTCGAGGGCCGATCCGATGTCCCAGCCGTCAACATCCCGTATTTCGAGATGCTCGAGCTCGGCGGCAAGGACGACATGCTCGACTCGGTGGTCGCTTATTCCGAACGAGAACTCGCGCACCGGCTGCCGCGTGATCTGCCGGTCCTGGCGGTTTGTGCCAAGGGAGATACCTCGGAGTACGTCGCGCAGGGCCTGCGTCGATTGGGATTCGCCTGCGCGAATCTCCGTGGGGGCATAAAGGCCTGGGGCGAGCACTACGAGACGCGGGCCCTGGTCGAAGAGGCCGACCTCTCTATCCACCAGATCAGCCGGTCCGCGCGGGGATGCTTGAGCTACGTGGTTGCGAGCGCAGGTCGCGCGATCGTGATCGATCCCCTCCGCCATCTCCATCCTTATCTCGATCTGGCCCGCGAGAAGGGGCTGACGATCGAATCCGTGATTGACACCCACGGCCACGCCGATCACATCAGCGGCGCGTTAGCTCTTGCCGCGAAAACCGGCTCGTCGTACTACCTCCACCCCTACGACGCGATCCACCCGATCGACATCGTGCCTGCCACGATCGACTACAAGTACATCAGGGAAGGGCAGGTCTTTCGCGTCGGACGCCACGAACTCAAGGCCCTTCACATCCCGGGCCACACGCTCGGCCTGGTCGCGCTCCAGCTCGAAGACAGGTATCTCTTCACCGGCGACAGCGTGTTCATCCGATCGATCGCGAGACCCGACCTCGGCGGAAAGGCCGACGCCTGGGCGCCAATTCACGCCCGTTCGCTCCGAAGACTGCTCGGACTGCCTGGAAAAATCTCCGTGCTGCCCGGCCACTTCAGCAGCCTGGCCGAGGGCGATCACTCGGGGCGCTTCGCGGCCTCTCTTGATGAACTCAAGAAACACAACGACGGACTTGTCGTCCTCCAACGCGAGACCGAGGCGGGCTTCGTCCGCTACCTGCTCGAAAGCCTGCCCCGCTTTATCCCGGAGTACGTTGACATAAAGCGGGTAAACGCCGGTTTGCTGGCCCCCGACGAGGACGGAGCCGCAGCATTGGAAACGGGCAAGAATATCTGCGCGCTCTCGCAGGCCTACGCGACGCGCAGCGGAGCAAACGCATGAGCCGGAACTTCGACAAGGTTTTCGACGCGCGCGGCATGAACTGCCCCATGCCCCTGGTCAACGCCCGCAAGGAGATCGGGACGCTCCAGCCCGGCCAGGTTCTCAAGGTGCTCGCGAGCGACCGGGGCTCGGTCGCCGACTTCCAGGGCTGGGCGAAGATCGCGAAGAACATGGAACTGGTCGGCCAGGAGACCGAGTCGGTGGACGGCGCCACGCTGTACGTGCATTTCGTGAAACGGACGGCCTGAGGAGAGATCGCAATGAACACGGATACCAGCCTCGCCGCCGAGTCGTCGGAATTGCACGTGCTTCGCGAGAAGATCCGCGAGCTGGAGACGCGGCTGAAGCACGTCGAAGGACAGGTAGCCGAGGACCGCGTCGCGCTCATCGTCTTCTCGGGCGATCTCGACCGCGTCATGGCTTCATTTGTAATCGCGACCGGTGCCGCCGCCATGGGGCAGCAGGTCAGCATGTTCTTCACCTTCTGGGGCCTCAGCGTCATGAAGAAGGACAGCCGGCTCGCCGGCAAGACGCTGTACCAGAAGATGATGACCCTGATGTCCCCCGGATCAAGCAAGAGCCTCCCGGTCTCGAAAATGAACTACTTCGGGGTCGGGGCCAAAATGCTGCGGTCGATGATGAAGGAAAAGAACGTCAATTCTCTGGAAGAAATGATCGCCCTCGCGCGCGAAATGGGCGTACGCATGATCGCGTGCGAAATGTCGCGCGACGTGATGGGGATCAGGCAATCCGAACTGCTCGACGGCCTCGAATGCGGGGGCGTCGCTACCTTCCTCGCTGACTCGCTGCGCTCACGGACGAGTCTCTTTATCTGAGCCCCGGATCCCGCGGGTTCGGTATTCATGCGAACCGCCGCGGTCCTTGCGATCGCCAGAGTTTCCTCATGCAATGCAGTCGGTGACAAGGCACCAGTCGTTCGCGAGCAAACAGTGCCTGCGACGTGCCGGAAAGTCGCTGTCCCCGGGGGCACGGCACGTGGGCTGAATTCGTGGTTATTGGCATGCTTCGTCGACGGTTCCGATCCTGCCGGTGCGGAGTAGCAGATAACCGAAACGGCGCCGCATTCGCCGCACTCACGGTCGCAATTCGGACGCCGTGGGGCACCTTCGATCTACCGCGGGTCCATGGGAGGGACGCGGCAGCTATCGGGACATGCAAAGAGAGGGATGACACGGATGAGCATCAGGAAATTGATCGCCGCGGCGCTTCTAGCGGGTTGCGGCACGACGGCGAACGCCGGAATTGTGCGAATCAACTTCGAAGATCTGGCCGCCGGGACGAGCGTCACCTCCCAGTACGCGGCACTCGGAGCGACCTTCTCGACGATCCCGATCGTGGACGCCAACGGTTTCTATCGCAATTCGGTGGATGTTGTTTCGAACCAGCTCGGGGACTTCGGCGCCAACGCCGGGAGCCTGTGGCAGAGCGTGACCGCGATCAGCTTTGCAGAAGATGTGAGCAATTTCTCAGTTCTCATCGGCGACACGGAAGCGGGATCCCTTCTCGCAAGCCTGTGGGCCTTTGACGCGAAGGGAAACCAGATCGGTTTCGTTTCCAGGATGACCGGCTCGTACAACACGCCGTGGTTCTACCAGGAGACTCTGTCGGTCAACGTCGGTGGTATCCGCCGGATTGAGTTCCGAAGCGACGCGGACGGTGCAGTGTTCGACAACATCACATTTGCCAAGATTCCCGCACCCGGCGCGGCGTCCCTTCTATGCGCAGGGCTTCTCGGTGCCGCGCGTCGCCGCCGGGCTTGAAGACCGCGCCGATCTCGATCGGGCTCATAACCCGGGCGGGAACCGCAGAGTGTCGCGGGACGGCCCGGCATGGCCCAGGGCCTCCGGATCGAGGAAATTTCCCTGTGGAGAGCGGGCCGGACCGGCGCTCCAATGCATCGTGGTTGGGGGGGGCGGGGGGTTGCCTGCCGGCAGAAAGCGAGGATGTCATGTCAAATCGCACTCGGGAGTTTGCAAAGTTCTTCGCGGGATTCGCGGCACAGGAAACCCTCGGGCACTGGTTTCTTGGAATCTGGGGACGCGACTATTTCCCTATCAGGCTCGGGGGATTCGAATTTACGCCGCAGCACAATCTGTTCGTCATGACCGGTTGGATGCTGGTGTGCATGGGCCTGGTGTACTACGCGTGGCTCCGGAAGCCGGCCCTTGAAACGGGGCAGGTGAAAACAGCCTGAAGAACCGAGTCTCGTGTTCGAAATTGCACACCGCGAAACCGGGCGAGCGATCGCCCGGTATTTCTGCCGGGCGCATGCGGGCGCATGCGGGCGCATGCGGGCGCATGCGGGCGGTGTCCGGGCGTCATTCCGGCAACGACTACGGACAGAGCAGGTTTTGATACGTGCCGACGAACTGCACGAAGTCACCATCATCGACAATGCCGTCGCGGTTCAGATCGGCGGAGCAGTACATCGGCGCCGGGGCGTTGGCACAATCGAGTACGTCGTACTGCGGCGCGAACCGCACGAAGTCCTGATCGTCCACCAGCCCGTCCAGGTTCAGATCACCCGCGCAATGAACCGAGTTCGCGACCGAGACGTCGTCGAAATAGAGCATCGGCTGGCTCGAATTGCTCGCCGGTATCTTCCTCATCGCCGCGGTGTCGCAGATGAACCCGCCCAGCGATGACGCCGCGGAGCCCGACAGGTGGACGAACGCGTCGTTGTGCTCGAAGCGGACAAGCCCGTTCGAAAAATCGACCTTCATCGCGAACTTGCTCCAAATCGACGGCGTCGCGATCTTCGCCGGCACGCTCGCATCAACAAACGCGAGGTGTTGTTCATAGTCGTACGCGTACACGCTGAGAGCCTGAACAGTGCCGTCCGATGTCATGAAGAGCTTGCTCAGCGTCCCCCCCGCCTGATTGAACAACTCGTACGAGAGCGCCACCTCGCGCGTCGTGGTGTTGACGCCGGTGATCTTGCCCCACCCCGTGAGCGTGACAACCGACGCATCGCCGGCAGCAACAAACGTGACATTCGCCGCGACCCCGGCCGTCCAGTCCTGGATGTAGCCGACCATCCCATCCAGCGGGTTCACGCCATAGTCGCCGAATCCGCCGGCGTTCAACCGAATGTGCTTGGCCCCCGAGTGCGGCAACCCGCTCGTGCGCACTTCGATGTAGCCAGAATTGCCATACCAGTCGCCGCCGCCGAAGGCGCCCGACTGGTAGGTCTCGAATCCATCCGACCACGGGGGCGTCGTCGCGCCCGCGGGCGTCACGCACAATGCGGAGAAAGCAAGAACGACTGTCGCGGCCCACAGTTTCATTCGAATTTCCTCAAAGGAGCGGACCGGGGATCCGCATCGCCCACAAAGACAAATGTAAGTGAATACGAGACTTCGGGCAAGCGAATTCCCAGAGGTTCGCTCCGCATCCGCGTCGCATTACCCCGTCGGGCGCTGCTCAAGAAACGTCGGAGCAAAGTCAGGGTCCTCCGCATTCATCCGCCGAAATCCGCGGCAGTCATCAAATCGCGATGGCACAAGTATGATTCCCCCATGCGACGCCTCGCCTTCATCTCCCGTCTGCTCTTTGCCGCAGGCGCCGCGATGATGCTCGCCGGAGTGCTCCTGGGCGTCGCCGCAGGAGGCGTGCCCTATCCCGACGGCCCGAATTCCGGACATGTCGCGGCCCCCGGCGCCGGCCGCACGATGGACCGCCTCGGCGAATTAATGCTTTTCGGCGGCATTCTGATTTTCGCCGCCGGCATCCTCGGGCTGCTTGTGGCCGGAATCACGCGTCTCGTGCGTCGCGCCTGACCTGGTCCGCGCCGCCGCCCGCCCCGAATTCGCCGGCTGGCCGAAGGCTGCGATGCGAAGGAGCATGGCGGAGGCTTGCATCGCGGTTTTGTCGAAGCGGCGGTCGTTGTGGTCGTCCGGGGCCATGCTCTTGGGGTTGTGGCGGCGGAAGATCTGATGGAGCGCGAGGATGCGGCCGGCGGAGCGTGCGGCGGCTGGGAGGAAGGATTTGGCGACGAAGCGGGCGCGCGTGACGGCGGCGCTTGCGATGGATTCCATGCGGGCGGCGACGTCTGGGCGCAAGAGCCAGGTGGAAAGCGCCTCGAGAGAGATCTCGAATTCGTTGGCGATATCGATGAGCGAGGCGTGAGGATCGGCGAGAGCCAGGAAAAGCTCGTGCTCGACCTTGGGCTTGATGGGGCGGTCGAAATCGGGCTTGGTTGGGATTTCGAATGCCTGCGGGCGTTCGCCGGGTTTGAGCGGGTCGGCGATGTCGGGGGCATCGAAGCCGTCGATGGGACGGACGAAGCGCTTGATGTCGGGGAGCCAGTGGCCGGGTGAGTTTCCTTGGATCATGGTTCTGGGGAGCATACCATACAATTGCCGTACAACTCTGAAAAATCGCTGGTTTTGCGGCAGATTTCTGTAAGTGTTTGGGAATGAGGGGTTTGGGAGTTTGAGAGACATCGGACCGGGAGGAAGAGCCCATGGCCTGGGAGGCCATGGGCTTTGAGGGTGCATCGCTTCATCAACACAGAAGCTCGTTGTACGCCGCAACGAAGATCACAAAATCGGCGTCGTCCACGAGTCCGTCGCGATTGAGATCCGCCGGGCAGTTCAAGGGCATGCCTGGGTCTTCGCACAAGAGAAGGTTGTACGCCGCAGCGAAGACAACAAAGTCACCGTCTTCCACCAGCCCGTCGCAAGTGAAGTCTGCATAGCACGTGGAAAACCGCCATGTCTCGTTGTTCTGATAGGCAAATGTAAGAAGTTCGTGCCGGACGGGGTCATAGGCCAGGCTGCCAGTTCCTCCCCATTGATCGTTTGGCCAGTGTGGCCCACGGAGCTGAACGAGCTGCCAACTCGTGCCGGTCCACTCGAAAGTCTGAAAAGGCGAGCTGCCTGTCTGGGCAAAAGTTGATTTGCTCCCAATGAGGACGGCCCGTCCACGCGCCTCATCGAACTCGATCGCGTAGCCGCCGTTCGTCTCGATCGGCCCGTTCGAGGCGACGTGCGTCCAACTAGTGCCGTCGAACTCCCAAGTGTCGTAGTTGTATGGGCTGTGAATGCCATCATACTGACGGGAGCCACCGTAGAGCACGATCTTTGATCGAGCTCGATCGAAGCACATGTGCGTGTAGTAGAGCCCTGGAGGGCCGGATACCTGTCTTTGCGTCCACGCCACACCGTCCCACTCCCAAGTCTCGTCTGCGCCAGTCGGGAAGTTGATCGTGGCGCCTCCGTAGAGGACGACTCTTTGACGCACCGAGTCGTACGCCATTCCGAAAGCGCGCCGGGCGCTCGGTCCAGGAGCTCCAACCTGAGTCCAACTCGAACCGTCCCAAGTCCATGTGTCTGAGGGATTGATGATGAAGGAGTCGCAGTTTGGCTGGGCATTGCAATACCCGCCGAATAGAACGACCACGCCGCGCGCTTCGTCGTAGACCAGGCCATGCTCGGAGCGAGCCTTGGGTGCGACGGCTGGATTGCGGTTCGTCCAGGCGGTCCCATCCCACTCCCAGGTGTCATTGAATGGCCCGTAGCCGCCAAATAACACTCCGACGCCTCGGTCACGATCGAACGCAATCTTGCCGTAGCTTCGCGCGGCCGGTCCGCTGCTTGCCGCCACAGACCAGGTTCTGGGGCACTGAGCCAGCGCCTCCTCCGGTAGCGTCCCAAGACAACTCACCATGAGAAGCGCAGTTCCTAAATGGCCCACCCGCTTCATTTTCTTGTCGGCGCCTGAATCTGTTAATTCGCCCGCCGCGTTCAGCACGAGCGCATGCAACACAGAAAGACTCTTAGCAAACCCCACCATCGCCCACTCTCCTTTCAAGTTCAATACTGTGTGAGGCTACCTGCCGAGACGGATTTCAACAAGGGGGGTAAACACCCCATGCCGTCGTCGAAGCAGAGCCGGTCAAGAGTTGACGGCGGCGGGCACGTCCGCGGGCGCGTCGTGAGAAGTTCATTGCGCCGACATTTCGCTCACTGCAGATGGCACCACTCGGGTCTATCCATGAAGAATGTGGTCTTGGAGCCGAACAAAGACCCACTGACCTGAAGGAATGAGGTCAGCGCCACGGTACACGGGGTGCGTTTCGAGGTAGATGCCCATCCGCCGACCAAAGACACATCGATCCAGAGAAACCAGGTCAGTATCACGGTTCAAGGCTTCGGCTACCCGCCGGGCACACCAACTCGTCATACGCAACAACGAACAACGAAAAATCGGCGTCATTCACAAGTCCATCACCATCGAAATCGGCCGCACATCCTGCGGGCATCTTTGAATCCGCGCAATCGAGAATGTCGTAGGCCGTCACAAAAAACTGAAAATCCGTATCGTCCGTCACGGCATCACCGTTCAAATCCGTCGCACATCCCTGGACCACAACGGCGGCAGAGCTGCTCTCTACACCGCCGCATGGGTTGCTGAGAACAAGCGAATAGTCGCCTGTGTCCATGGGCTGGGCACCGGCGATCGTGAGCGTCATGACCGTGCCGAGAGTCGGAGAGATGAGGCTTCCGGCCGAACCCGAAACAGTTCCGCCGCCAATCGACGCGCCGCCCGGTCCATCAACGAGACTTTGTCCATTCCGGCGCCATTGGAATGAAATGTTGCTGTAGTTGTCCGCCAATTTGGCCGTCAATACCAGCGCCGAGCCCTTCAGAATTCGTTCGGAGGCGGGCTGAGTCGTGATCCAGGGAATACCTGTATCACTCCAGCGCGCAAGATTGACCGCCGCCCGGCCGTCCACGGACGGAAACGAGCCGCCCACGAGTAGCTCCGGGCCGACGGTCGCCAAGCAATACACCTGGTCTCCGCTGTTTGATTTTCCCATACCCCCGCCGAACGCGCTCCAAGATGCGCCATCCCACCGAGCAATACCGTTCACCGTGACGTCACCCGCCGTGGCAAACTTGCCTCCGGCAATAAGCGAGCCGTTGTACATTGCCATCGCATTTGCGGCGTCACTCAAGCCCTTCCCGAGAGCCGACCACGAGACGCCGTCCCAACGTGCAATACCCACGGCCGACACGTTGCCTGCGGTCAAGAACGGGCCAGACACGTACAGCGAGTCGTCGACGGCGAGCAGCGCCGTCACCCGTGCGCCGGTTGTACTGGAAAAAGGCTGCCATCCCGAGGGCGTCCACTGCGCCAGGTATTTCATGGACGCGGATCCGGAGAGCGTGAATGCTCCTCCGGCGACAAGTTGCCCCTTGTACACGGCGATCGCCTGAACGGTGGAGTTGAGCCCGCTTCCCAGGCTTTCCCAGCCGATTCCATTCCAAGCCGCAATATTGGCTACGTTCAAGGCTCCCGCCCGGGTGAACTCCCCGCCAAAGTAAAGCTTGCCGGCCAACGCCTTCATCGCATAGATCCTGGTGAAACCTCCCGGGCTGCTGATATCAGAGGGCAACATCGACCACGCGCTCCCGTTCCATTTCTGCACCATCGGAGCGAGGGTGCTCGACTGCACTCCGGCGTAGAGTTCGTTTTCGTACACCTCCAATGCACCGAAAGACTTGGCCGCGGCGCCGGGCATTGCGACCCATTCATTCCCCGCCCAGCCCGCGAATCGCGAAGAAGTTGTCTGATCGATTTGCGTAAACTTTCCGGCCGCGACGACCGAACCGTTGTACGTCTGCAACGCCAAGACCCCGTTGTTTGTCGAATCCGCACCGGGCACCCAGACCGTCCCATCCGTGCGGGCGATGTTGCCCACCTTGAAAGGGCCTGCTTGCGCGAAATATCCGCCCACCACGATTTTGCCGTCATAGGAATCGATCACGCGCACGCCGACGTCCAGTGGGCTGATCCCCGTCCCCACGGCGCTCCATGCGGTGCCATCCCATCGGGCAAAGCCATTCGCGACGACCGAGCCCGCTTGAACGAATTTTCCGCCGGCATACAGCGTCCCGTTCAACGAGTAAAGCGCATTCCCGCCAGTTCCGAACGAAAAGCCCGAATCCACGAGACTCAAGCCCGACAATTTCTTCAAGCCGGTGCCGGAAGCGACGATCATGTCGCCGTTGTGTTCCGCAATCGCCGTAATGCTTAGATCCTGCGAACCCGAAACGTTACTCCACGCTGTCCCATTCCAGGCTTTCAGGTTGGCGTCCGAGTACAGCCCCGCGATGTACAGCAGCCCATCATGCACATGCACGAACTTGACGGATTGCCCGCCAAAGGGCGCTCCGATTGAGCGCCAGGTTGTCCCGTTCCACGCGGCAGCTTGATTAGCGTTGAGCGGCCCGATCGACGAGAATTCGCCGCCGGCGATCAACTCGTCGTCATACACAACGAGACTGTTGACATAGGAATTTGGAAAGGAACTCAACCGCGCCCAGGACGTGCCGTTCCACTCAATGATCGGCGCAAACCCATCGGAGAAATAGAAGGCCCCGCCGGCGTAGAGCTTGCCGTGATATGCACAAAGCGTAAATGCGTTGCCCTCCTGGGTCGGCATCCCCGTATCCATCGGTTTCCAGGACTTGCCGTCCCAAGCCGCGACGTAAAGAGCCGGCATTCCACCAACCTGCCGAAAATTGCCTCCGACGATCAGCTCCTCGCCGCGCGGCCCATCGCCGTCTGTATCGAAGTGTGTACTGGTCAAGACCATGTAGCTGAAGCCCGGAGATTCAAATTGATCCGGAGTGAGCCAACCGGGGCATTGGGCGAACAGGCGCGCGTCACAAAAAACACACGCGGCAATCGCAACTGCGCGCAGGAAGACTCGCAACGGCGTTGCACGATGGGCCAAAGAACGGACTCGCATAGATGGGACTCAGATTGCGGATTTTGAAACGGATGCCTGTGTCTGAGAGTACCGCAGAACTCTCTGAGAAACAACGGGGTTTCTCGGAGATGACGCCACAGACCTGTTTGACCCGGGAGCCTGCGGAGGAAGCGGACTGATCAGGGCGGGCGAACCGCCGGCAGGTTCCGGAGAAAAGGAGTAATCCGGGGCAATAGGCGGTCGGTGAATCCGTTTTGCTGAATACCGACAACCAGATGACCGCCGGACCTCGGGCGCGCACTTCGCGTGGAGGTTTGAGCTCGGGTTCGTGTCATCCCGACAAAGGGAGTCTCGCCATGAACCGCTCACTCACAACACTGGTGGTGGCGACGGCCGGTCTGCTCATCGCCGCCGGCTGTGCCTCGAATCAATCCAATCGTGCCACCGCTTCTTGTTGTTGCGGCGCGTGTGTTGGCCCGGCCGGTTCCAAGACCGCCGTTGATGTCAAGACCGCGGATGCGCTCCGGGAGTCGCTCCAGGATGAACGCCGCGCCGAGGCCTTTTACACAGCCGTGACGGCCAAATACGGGCAAGTCCGGCCGTTTGTAAATATCGTGCACGCCGAAGGGCGGCACGCCGCCGTCATTGAAATGATGATGACCCGGCATGATGTCCCCGTACCGGCCAACGCACAGACGGATCCGCCTGCCGTCCCGGGCACGCTCGCGGAGTGCAATCGACTCGCGGCACAGCTCGAAATCGAGAACATCGCCATGTACGACCGTCTTTTGGCGGACGTGACCGCACCGGATATCCGCACGGCGTTTGAGAACCTGCGCAATGCCTCCAAGAACCATCACCTGCCGGCCTTCCAGCGGTGGTCGGCAACCGCAGGGTCGGCATCCACGGGCAGGCCGATGGCGTACGCGGGTGGCCGCGGATCAGGGAACGGCCGTCTCTCTGCTTGCCGAGGCTCGTGCGCGATGACGCCCTGAGCGGGTTAGGCCACGGGGATTTTGCGGAAGCATTTCAAGCCGAAGGGACAGGTGGCACCACTCGGATCCATCGATGAATCAACGTTTGGGCGTGCCACCACTCGCGAAGGAACCGCGAGTGGTGGCATGGTCCGGAGCTTGCATGGTCGCGGGGACGATCAGTTGACTGGGGCCACCCGCCGAAATCGTTCCCCAGGCACACTGACCTGGAGGAACCGGCTCAGTGCGTCCGCTTTCGCCGCAGCAAACCGAAACCTCCCAGCGTAATCATCGCCATTCCGCTCGGCGCGGGAACATCGACTGCTTCCACCCACCGGATGTCATCAAATGAATACCCTCCGTGATATCCGTCGGAGAGTGACGGAAAACGCAGAAGGATTGTGACATCGTTCGCGCGGGCCGCTGGATCGAGGAACCCGGCGAATTGGATGTTGGACTGTGGGCTGCCGATGCCGTTGAAACTGAATCCGGAGGCGCCGACTCCGTCCCAATCCATCTTATAGGTGAATTGATCGAAGAGCCCGAAATCCGACCCTGATCCAAACCCGCTGATGAAGCACGAAAAGGCCTGAATTTTCTTCTGAAAGTGAAACGTCACAATCTGGATCGGCGGGGAACCGGTGGAAAACACGGCGTGCATTTCCCCACCCGGTGTGGTGTTGAATCCTTCGGACGGGCGCCCGTTCTGGTCGTTCGGGGGAACCCGATTCGTGACCCGAAGGCCCTGAGTCGGGCCCAGCGCCGATGTCTGAGTGTACATCGTGGCGCCCGGGGCAAGCGTGATGACCAGTGAAGATGCCGACATCGGTGCGAAGGATTCAAAGTCAACCGTGTGCACCGGGCCCGCAGCCGAGGCTGCGCTGAGCCACGCCGTCTGCGCGGCGAGCGAATGCGTCGCCCCGGCGGAAGTCGGCGAGGCAGCCAGGTCCGCACCGAAAAAATGCGTCGCGGCGATCGCGTTCGCGCCGAGGGTCAGCATGGCAATCGCCACACTCGCACGCCCGCTCCATCGTCGACTCGCAACAAATCTGCCGACACCGCCGCAGGATTCACACTGATCAAGTCTCATCTTCCACCTCCGAATGCGTTGTTGACCACCGCCCAACCTTCACCCTTCATTCAATAGTCTCTGGCGATCGGGGTTTGAGTCCTCTCAGCGAGCCGGTCCCGCTCGGGCTCACTCCAATCAGTCTGCGGTCGCCGCCGCGGAATCTTGCACCGACGGCGCGGAATTTGGGAGGAGTCCGGACCAAGCCCGGCTGGCCGCGGCGTATTGAAACGGCGTCGGGCCACCCGCCGTCGCAGCCCGAAAGACTGGAAAGAGCCGTGGGTAGAGCGAGCGTCACCCATGGTCCGGCGCGCGATGAACCCGCACCTCGACCGGGTGCACGGATGTCTCAAGAAACTCAGCCCCGCCGACCTCAACTTCGACGGCCTGATTGACGACGCCGACTTCTCAACCTTCGCCTCAGCCTCCAACGACCTGCACCGACGGCGACCTGAACCTCGACTCCAGGACCGATGACTCGTTCTGTTCGTGGGGGCGTACGACACGCTCCTGTGCCCGTAACGACTTCAGAACGCGGCATCGAATTCGTGCCACTGACCTTGCTCGGCAAGGTCAGTGCTTCAGGAAAGAAAAAACACACTGACTTGGAGGAACGGGGTCAGAGCCACGACACGCCGAGTGGTTTCGGTAGACTTTTCGCCATGCCTTTCCGCCCCCTCATCGCCCCCATACCCATCCGCGAAGGCGGCCTCCTCGCTCGCCTCACCGGCTCCGACCGCACCCGTGCCGCGATCGATCGCATCAAAAACGCCCTCATCCTCGGCCAGTTTGCAGACATCCCGGGCATCGCCGCGGCATCAGACACCGACGCGCTCGAATCCGGTCGCCCCGACTTCCTGAAACTCCTCGAAGAGGTCGTCTATCAGGTCGCCCGGGACGGCAAGTTCGAGCAGGACGAGAAGGCGTACGTCCAGAGTTTCGTCCGCGCCGCCGGCATCCCCAAGGAAGCGTGCCAGACCGCCTATCACGAAGCGGTCCGCCGCGCCATGGGCGACATCATCCACGACTCGATCGCCGACGGCGAATTGACCGAGGCCGAGTTCGGCACGCTCAAGGATGTCGCCGCACGCTTTGAGATTTCGGAAGCCCAGTGGAAGAAGCTGTACGCCGACGCCGCCGGGAAGTACGTCAGCGCGGCACTGGCCACCGCGCTCGACGATGGCATGGTGAGCGACGACGAATGGGCCCACGCCGAGTCGCTCGGCAAGTCGCTCAGGGTCGGCCTCAACTTCGACGACAAGACTCTGAAGGACGTCGAATTCGCCCGCGACCGCTGGCGGGCGCTCAACGGAAAGCTCGACGTGATCGGCGTCCCCGGCGTGGCGCTCGCCGACGATGAAGGGGCCTACTTCGACGGCCAGTGCGACTGGTACGAACTCAAGACCGTCGCCCGCCAGGTCTCCTTCGGCGGCCTCACCGGCTCGGTCCGGATCGCCAAAGGCCTGCGCTTCCGCTACGGCTCGCTGCGCGTGACCGCGCCGCCTGAAGAAGCGATGCAGAAGATCGATTCCGGTCGACTGATCCTGACGAGTGAACGCCTGATCTTTATGGGAGGGAGGGCGAACAAGACGATCCGGTGGAATTCGATGCTGGCCATCAACATCGTTTCGCCGACCGAATTTGAGATCGAGAAAACCAGCGGCAAGACCCCGACGCTAGCCGTCACCAGCGCGCCGGCGGGCAGGCTGTACCTCGCCTCGTCCATCGCGGCGGGGTTGATCAATCGGAAGTATGGGTAGCGCCCGGAGACATCAACCTGTCTGCGTGCCACGGACCTTGCTCGGCGGGGTTCGTAGTCTTGGGACCGTGCCAAGCCACACGGACCTGGAGGAACCAGGTCAGTGCCGTGGCATGCAGGACGTTTTGAGGTCGATGCCATCCGCCGGGATCGGTTCCCGGAGGGTGGGGTCCGGTGCAATTGGCCTCCATTTCCAATGCGTCTTGGCAGTGATTCGTCCTGTTCTTTGAGGCGGCCTTGCGTGCGGGGGTTCCCGGGCATGTTGCGAGGCACGAAATGCGGGAAATACCCGGTCTTTGAGACACAGCACGGGCTACCGATGATTGTTTCGGGAACCGGTCACCCGTTGAACGTCTCAAAGGGCAGGTGAAGGCTTCGCCTTCGGAGAACCCAATGGTGTCTATGCAACGAAATGCCCGACGTTTGCTCCGCTGGTTTCGCACAGCGATCGTCCTATCGGCCTTCGCGGTTGGAGTCGTGCTGCTCATGCTCTGGCTGGTGGGCGCATTCAAGTCGAAGATTGCGATTGAGGCACTCGCAGCATCGTCGGGCCGATCCATCGGCTCCGGCCAGATTGTCGAAGTCGTCGCTCGCACGTTACCCCTCGAAGAGACCGCCGTCGGAACGATTCAGCCGGTGCATCGGGTTGAAATTGCATCACGATTGCTGGCTCGCGCTTTGGAGGTAAAGGTGACGGCCGGCCAGCGTGTCTCGAAGGGTGATGTGCTCGTTCGTCTGGAAGAGACCGATCTGAACGCGCGGCGCGCCCAGGCAGAGTCGGCGGTGGCTCAGGCTCAAGCCGCTTTGGATCAGGCGCGTATGGAAGAGTCCCGGCTGCGGGCGGGGTTCGAGAAGAACGCCGTCGCGGGAATTGAGATGGAACGCTCCACCAATGTCCGCAAGGGCGCAGAAGCCAATCTGTCCCGCACGAAGCAGTCGTTGACCGAAGCCGAGACGGTTATGGAATACGCCACAATCAGGAGCCCGATCG
This sequence comes from Phycisphaerales bacterium, assembly GCA_044221315.1. GTDB lineage: Bacteria > Planctomycetota > Phycisphaerae > Phycisphaerales > UBA1924 > JAFEBO01. The sequence continues at coordinate 51,774 of JBGAPK010000017.1, forward strand.
ACGGCACAGTTGTCGATAAGCGGGTGAACACCGGAGACACGGTGTCACCGGGGCAGGTCGTCGTGACCGTGCTCGATCCGAAGCGGATGCAGATGGTGGCAAGCGTGCGGGAATCGCTGTCGCGATACCTCACGGTGGGTGGATTGGTGTCCGTCAAGGTCGATGTGGTCGATCACGCCTGCTCCGGCACCGTGAGCGAGATCGTTCCCGAAGCCGAGACCGCGAGCCGAACGTTTCAGGTCAAGGTCACAGGTCCGTGCCCCGAGGGCGTATACGCGGGCATGTTTGGAAGGCTGTCCATACCAGTCGGAGAAGAGACCGTCCTCCTGATCCCAAGGAGCGCGGTCCGCACCGTCGGCCAGATTGAGTGCGTTGATGTCGCGGCTGACGGCATGCGTCGACGTAGAGCGGTGCAACTCGGTCGGGCTATTGACGGGCAGGTCGAAGTGCTGTCGGGGCTTGTCGCGGGCGAGAGGATCGTCGTCGATGCGCCCGCGGCTTCGGGAGTGAAGTGACATATGACCGAACTTCCCATGCCAGGCCGGTCAGGCTCATCCGCTAGCGCTCCCGAGCATGAAAAGGGAGCCGCAGGGTGGATCAATGGGATCGTCAATACGTTCCTGCATTCCAATCTCTCCCTGATTCTTCTTGTAATTTCAGTCGCGGTTGGTGCGGCAGCGCTGCTCATCACCCCCCGCGAAGAAGACCCGCAGATTGTTGTGCCCCTTGCGGATATCTACGTCGATGCTCCGGGCCTGTCGGCGCAGGAGGTGGAACGCCTCGTTACCACGCCCCTAGAGCGAATTCTGTACCAGATCGATGGCGTCGAGTATGTGTATTCGATGTCACGCCCCGATTCGGCGATCGTGACCGTCCGTTTCTACGTCGGAGAGGGTCGGGAGCGATCGCTGGTACGCCTGTTCAAGAAGCTCGAAGAAAGCAAGGAGCTTGTGCCGCCGGGCGTCGCCGGATGGGTCATGAAGCCTGTCGAGATCGATGATGTGCCGGCCGTCACGCTCACGCTCCGCGGGCGGGCGGGGGCGATGGCGGGCACGGATGAGTACACGCTGCGGCGTGTCGCAGAAGAAGCCGCCGCACGCCTGGCAACCGTCGAGGACACCTCCCGTGTCACGATTTCCGGAGGTTTGCCACGCACTCTCACCGTGTATGTGGACCGCGAGGCCATAGCGGGACGCGGACTGTCGCTCCTCGATGTGCAGCGCGCGGTGCAGGCGTCGAACCGGAGCGTGCCTTCGGGGAACATCGAACGCAACGACGCGGCGATCAGCGTCCGAGCGGGTTCGGTGGTTCGTGACGGAGCGGACCTTGGGAGTCTCGTCGTCGGCGTGTCTCAGGGGCGTCCGGTCTTTCTTCGCGAGATAGCCCGGATTGAAGACGGACCGGCAGAACGCTCCACCTACGTGCGCCACGGCTGGGGTCTTGGTCGGGGTTTCGACGCGCACCCGCACGCCGCGGGGACAGTGGTGGGGGAAGTGGCACCCACGCCGACGGGCGGTTCGCAGGGAGAATCCATCGGCAGCGTACCGGCCGTCACCATCGCTATCGCCAAGAAGAAGGGCAGCAACGCGGTCCGAGTCTCCGAAACGGTGATGACGGAAGCGGAACGCCTCAAAGCCGACGTGATCCCGGAAGACATCGAAGTCGTCGTGACGCGCAACAGCGGGCTGACCGCCGACGAAAAGGTCTCGGAACTCGTCGAAGGACTTTGGGTCGCCATTCTCATCGTCGTTGCGTTGCTCACCATCGGGCTTGGATGGCGCGAAGCCCTCGTCGTCGCAGTCGCAGTCCCCATTGTGTTTGGGCTCACCCTGGCGGTGAACATGCTCGCGGGGTACACCATCAACCGCGTCACACTCTTTGCCCTCATTCTGTCACTCGGCCTCCTGGTGGACGATCCGATTGTGGACGTCGAAAATATCACCCGCCATTTCGGACTTCGCAAAAAAGCCACCCGGGCGATCACTCTCGAAGCCGTCAGCGAAATCCGTCCGCCGCTCATCGCCGCGACGCTCGCCGTCATTGCGAGCTTCCTTCCGCTGTTCTTCATCACCGGCATGATGGGCCCGTATATGCGGCCGATGGCTCTGAACGTGCCCGTGACGATGGTAATGTCAATGGTCGTCGCCTTTACAATCACGCCGTGGTTGGCATTTCACCTCCTCAAGAATCGCCCTTGGGCAACCGGCGGCGGTCACGGTGATCCGCAGGACGAGTTTGCGGCCGCTCGCCTCAGCCTGCAATACCGCATTCTGCGGCCCCTCCTTCAGCCGCTGCTGACTTCGCGTGTGCGGGCTTGGATATTTCTCGCGGCCGTGGCCCTGCTGACAGGTGCCGCGGCGATGCTCGCCGCCTTCCGGCAGGTTCCGCTGAAGATGCTGCCCTTCGACAACAAGGCGGAAGTCTTGCTGCTCATCGATGCGGATGAAGGAACCACGCTCGAGCGCACCGACGCCGTGGTCCGTGAACTCGAGGCCGCCGTCACACGCATCCCCGAGGTCACAGATTTCACGTCGTACGTCGGCAGCCCCTCGCCGATGGACTTTAACGGGCTGGTCCGGCATTACTACCTGCGCACGATGCCGCACAAGGCCGAGATCCGCGTCAATCTGGTCGGCAAGAAGTCACGTAAGGACGCGAGCCACACGCTTGGACTTCGCGAACGCGACTCCTTGGCGACAATCGCATCCAGGGCGGGCATGCGTCTGAAGTTCGTCGAACTACCGCCCGGACCGCCGGTCATCGACACCATCGCCGCGGAGATCTATGGTCGTGATGACCTTGCCTATTCGCGGATCTGTGACGCCGCGGAACTTATCAAGCGCCGCCTCACGGCCGAGCCCGGTGTTGTCGAGCCCGACGACACCGTCGAGACGGTCCATCCGGAACTGGTATTCCTTCCCGATCAGGAGAAGGCCGCTCTCAATGGAGTAAGCGTCGCGGAGATCGCCGCGACCGTTCGGGCAGCGCTTTCCGGGGCGGACGTCGGCGTCGCGCACGCTCCCAACGAGCGCCAGCCGCTGGCAATCATCGCTCGCCTGCCACGGGCTGATCGCTCCAGCAAGCCCGATCTGTCCCGCATTCAGGTTCGCGGCCAATCAAGCCCCGGGTTCAGACTTGTTCCTCTCGCCGAAATCGGTCGCTGGGAAGAAAGGTCCGTCGAGCAGACGATCTATCACAAGAACCTGCAGCGAGTCGCGTACGTTTTCGCCGAAACCGCCGGACGCCCCCCGGCGGACGTGATTGTCGATGTGATGGCCGACCATGCGGGCAACGCGCCGCCACAAGCAGGCGCCGTAACTCGCGCCCCCGGTGGCTGGCTCGATGCCTCCTCGCCGCGACAGCTCGCCGGTCGCTCGCATCTCGTCCGCGGCGGCGGCATTCCGTGGGGGCTTGTTGACGGTACAAGGGTCGTCTGGTCCGGCGAGGGCGAGTGGAAGATCACGCTGGACGTCTTTCGAGACTTGGGTCTCGCGTTCGCCGCCGCGCTTGTCATGATCTACGTTTTGCTGGTCGCCCAGACCGGCTCGTTTGTGATCCCGGCGGTCGTCATGCTCTCCATCCCGCTCACGATGGTCGGGATCATGCCGGGATTCTGGCTGCTCGGACTCCTCGCGGGCAAGAGCGTCGGAGGGTACGCCGACCCCGTCTTCTTCACCGCCACGGCCATGATCGGCATGATCGCACTTTCCGGCATCGTCACGAGGCAGTCCATCATCCTCGTCGATTTCATCCAGCACTCTCTCAGGCGGGGACGTCCATTTATGGACGCCGTCATCGAGGCGGGGGCCGTTCGATTGCGCCCGATCATTCTTGTCGTCGCCGCGGCAATGCTCTCGGCGATTCCCATCACCATCGACCCTATTTTCTCAGGGCTGGCATGGGCGTTGATCTTCGGTCTCATCGCGTCGACGGTTTTCACTTTGTTCGTCATCCCGCTGGTTTACTGGATGCTCTATAAGAACGTTCCGGGACACGGAGCCGGTTCCGGAGAAAACGACTAATCCGGGCAATAGGTGGTCGGTGAATCCGTTTTGCTGAATACCGACAGATGACCGCCGGACCTCGGGCGCGCACTTCGCGTGGAGGTTTGAGCTCGGGTTCGTGTCATCCCGGCAACGGGAGTTCCGCCATGAACCGCTCACTCACAACACTGGTGGTGGCAACGGCCGGTCTGCTCATCGCCGCCGGCTGTGCCTCGAATCAATCCAATCGTGCCACCGCTTCTTGTTGTTGCGGCGCGTGTGTTGGCCCGGCCGGTTCCAAGACCGCCGTTGATGTCAAGACCGCGGATGCGCTCCGGGAGTCGCTCCAGGATGAGCGCCGCGCCGAGGCTTTCTACACAGCCGTGACGGCCAAATACGGACAAGTCCGGCCGTTTTCAAATATCGTGCACGCGGAAGGGCGGCACGCCGCCGTCATTGAGATGATGATGACCCGGCACGATGTCCCCGTACCGGCCAACGCACAGACGGATCCGCCTGCCGTCCCGGGCACGCTCGCGGAGTGCAATCGACTCGCGGCCCAGCTCGAAGTCGAGAACATCGCCATGTACGACCGTCTTTTGGGGGACGTGACCGCGCCGGATATCCGCGCGGCGTTTGAGAACCTGCGCAATGCCTCCAAGAGCAATCACTTGCCGGCCTTCGAGCGATGGTCAGCAACCGCAGGATCGGCATCCACGGGCAGACCGATGGCGTACGCGGGTGGACGCGGGTCAGGGAACGGCCGTCTCGCTGCTTGCCGAGGCCCGTGCGCGATGACGCCCTGAGCGGGTTAAGCCACGGGGATTGTGCGGAGGCATTTCAAGCCGGAGCGCAGCGTCTCCAGCATGCGCGGGTTATTCCCGTTTGGGTTCATTTCGCATCGGACGAGGCCCACGGCCCTGGTACTCGACGGCTCTGCGAGTAAAGCGGACTTCACGCACAATTCTGCAAAATGCCCTGCATTACGGCGGGAACCTCGCGCGCGGTGGCCGCCTCCAAAACACTGTCCCGGACCGCTTCTCGCCGCCTCAACATATCTGGAGAATCAGAATGACCACCGCAGCAATGAACCGCAAGCCTGTCGAGCCCTCACCATCTTCGGTCGATGTCTACGCCGGTGCACCCCACAGCAAGACGGTCATGCGTCAGACCCAGGGGCTGATCGGCACCGTCCTGATCGCAGGTGTGGCCGCTGCATACTTCGTGAGCACGGCGTGGTTCGTGGTGCCGACCATCATCGGAATGGGCCTGCTCGTCGCGGGCCTCTGTGGTATTTGCCCGATGGCCTCGTTCGTCGCGCGCTTGCCTTGGAACCGGTCCGCAGAGGCCGACTACCGCGCATCGTCCGGAAGCTGCTGCGGTGGCCGTTGCACCTGAGTGGCCCAGACCAACGCGAGCCTGCGGCCATCGCCTCGCAACAAGTCTGCTGGAATCACCCATTGTGCTCGTCACTCTTCGAGGAGACTACTTGTGAAAAGCCCAACGGCGACCGCGCTGCACCCGACCGCCAGGACGTTCGAGAAAGAAGTGCTCCAATCAGACCAACCGGTGCTCGTCGATTTCTGGGCTCCCTGGTGCCCGCCATGCATGATGCTCAAGCCGGAGGTTGAAAGGCTGGCCGCAGAACTGCGAGGCCGCGCGAGGATCGCTTTCATCAACGTTGATGAACAGCCCGAACTCGCCAATATGTTCGGCGTGAGCAGCATCCCCGCGCTCATGATTCTCAAGAACGGCAAACAAGTGGACGCATGGGTCGGCCACACGCCGCGATCAACCATCCTCGCACGGATTGAGAAGCACCTCAACAAGTAATTGACCAACGTGGATCGATAGCCGTTGCCGGGGCGTGCGCGGAACCGCCCTTGAGTTCAATGGCGCCGGGCAGGAGGGCAAGTTGACTCCAAGAGAAAAAAACGGGAGGCACTCGGCGTGCCTCCCATCTTCATTGATCTGTTTACGCACTTCGTGCCGTCGCAGTGAAGTGCCCAGACGACCGATCGAGCGGAGCCGGACTAGTAGTCCATATCATCATGCGAGTGGTCATGCCCGCCACTCGACTTCTTCTTTTCCTTGATCTCAACAATCGCCGCCTCGGTCGTCAGCAGCAACCCGGCGATCGACGCCGCGTTTTGCAGCGCCACACGCTCCACCTTCGTCGGCACGATGACGCCCATCTTCATGAGGTCGCCGTACTCGTGCGTCAGGGCGTTGTAGCCGAAGTTCGTCTCGCTCGACTCTTCGACCTTGCTCGCGATCACCGAGCCGTCCAGGCCGCAGTTCGCGGCGATCTGCTTCACCGGGGCCGAGAGCGCCCGCCACACGATGTCCATGCCGGCCCGCTCGTCGGTGTGCTCGGTTTTCTTCTTGAGACGGTCGATCGCCTTGCGGGCCCGCAGGACCGAGACGCCGCCGCCGGGCAGGATGCCCTCCTCAACCGCAGCGCGGCAGGCATGCAGCGCATCCTCCACGCGGGCCTTCTTCTCCTTCATCTCAACCTCGGTCGCCGCCCCGACATTGATCTGGGCAACGCCGCCGGCGAGTTTGGCGAGGCGCTCTTCGAGCTTTTCGCGGTCGTAATCGCTGGTGGTGTTCTCGATCTGAGCCCGGATCATCTCGATCCGCCCCTTGATCTCGGAGGATGAGCCCGCGCCCTCGACGATCGTCGTGTTGTCCTTATCAACCGTGACCTTCTTGGCGCGGCCGAGGTCGGCAATATCAACCTTCTCGAGCGAGATGCCGAGTTCGTCCATGATGGCCTTACCGCCGGTGAGGGTGGCGATGTCCTGGAGCATCTCCTTGCGGCGGTCGCCAAAGCCCGGGGCCTTGACGGCGCAGATCTTGAGGATGCCGCGGAGCTTGTTGACGACGAGCGTGGCGAGTGCTTCGCCTTCGATGTCCTCGGCGATGATCAGGAGGCTGGCGCCGGACTCGGCGATCTTGCCCAGCACCGGCAGCATGTCCTTGGCGGAGTTGATCTTCTTCTCGTAGATGAGGATGTAGGGGTTCTCGAGCACCGTCTCCATCGTGGCCGTGTTGGTCACGAAGTGCGGCGAGAGATAACCCTTATCGAACTGCATCCCCTCGACGAGTTCGACCTCGGTATTCAGCGACTGGCCGTCTTCGACCGTGATGACGCCGTCCTTGCCGACCTTGTCCATCGCCTGCGCGATGATCTTGCCGATTTCTTCGTCCTGGTTGGCGCTGCAGGTGCCGACCTGGGCGATCTCCTTGGAGGAGTCGACCTTCTTGGACATCTTCTTGAGTTCATCGACGATTGCCGCGACGGCCTGGTCGATGCCGCGTTTGACGGCGTTGGGGTTGGCGCCGGCGGTGATGTTTTTGAGGCCTTCGGAATAAATGGCCTCGGCGTAGATCGTGGCGGTGGTGGTGCCGTCGCCCGCGTCCTTGCTGGCCTTGGAAGCGACTTCCTTGACCATCTGGGCGCCGAGGTTTTCGTACTGGTCTTCGAGGTCGACTTCCTTGGCGACGGTCACGCCGTCCTTGGTGACGGTGGGGGCTCCGAAGGACTTCTCGAGGACGACGACGCGGCCGGAGGGGCCGAGCGTGACCTTGACGGCGTGGGCGAGTTTCTGGACGCCGCGGAGGATGCGCTCGCGGGCGTCGGTGTTGTACGCGATTGATTTGGCTGCCATTTTGTTTCCTTTCGGGGACTTTGGATTTCACCACGAAGAACACGAAGGGCACGAAGGAAGACTGGAAGGAGAAGACCGGGTTTTCTTTGACGCCAATTCTCTCTGCTTCTTCGCGATCTTCGTGCTCTTCGTGGTAAATGAATCTGGTTTCTAGATCTTGGATGCGAACGGGTTGATGGGCTGCTTGAGGGTGATGCGGACGTAGGCGATCTGGGCCGGGTTGAGGATGAAGATGTGGGAGCCGTCGGTGACCTTGATGGTGTGATCGGGCTCGTCGGGGATGAGGATGGCGTTCTTGATGACGAGCGTTGCCGAGTGCTCGGGCACGTTGTGGTAGGCGATGAGCGCTTCGCGCTGGCCGTCGAGTTCTTTGAGGACTTGTCGGAGTTGGTCTGGGGTCATGGGAAAAGGTGTCCAGGTGTCGAGGTTTCAAGGTGTCGAGGGAAACTCACGCTGCCGTGGTGGGTTGCGCGATTCCGCGCCCTTGACACCTCGGCACCTTGACACCTCGACACCTTTCCTCAGTCGATGACCGCGAGGATGTCGTCCTCGGACATGATCAGGAGTTCCTGGTCGTTGATCTTGACCTCGGTGCCGCTGTACGAGGAGAAGATGACCTTGTCGCCCTTCTTGACCGAGAGGGGGATGCGCTGGCCGGTGTCGGTGTTGAGGGCCCCGTCGCCGACGGCGGTGATCACGCCGGTCTTGGGCTTGTCCTTGGAAGTTTCCGGCAGGAAGATGCCCGAGGACGTCTTGGTCTCGGCCTCGTCGCGCTTGACGAGGATCTTGTCGTGCAGGGGACGGACGGCGACTTTCGAATCAGACTTGGACATGAATCAAAACTCCTCTGGTAATGGACGATTTTGGATTTACCACAAAGTCACAAAGGGCACAAAGTTCACGAAGGGGGAATTCTCTTTTCTCTGCATTCCATTCGCTCTCCTGCCCGCTTCTTTCCTCTTGGTGTCCTTTGAGTTCTTTGTGTCTTTGTGGTGAAAAACCTGACCGGCGAACCCGGCTTACGCCAGAGTTCCTCCCGGCCACCGACCCTGATAAAAACGCCCGAGGCATCTCCTGAGCACCTCGAGCAGGACATTCAGATCGTGCGCATCATGCGGCCGATCCACAACCGCAAACGCTCCCATCCGGAGCGCCTGCGCCATATCGCGATGATCATCCCGCACCGACCGGGCCCGCTTTACCACCACCGTCGGCGGCGGAGTCGCCATCCGATGCAGCAACTCCAGCAGCCGCGCCCCGCCCTCTTCCAACTCCGGCGCCACGGGCGCATCCGTGTCCACATCAACCCCCACCGGCGTCAGGTCCAGAGGCAGCCCCAGATCGACCACGGCGATATGAATCGGGATCGACTTAATAACGTCCTGAGCCTCGCGTCCCGACCCGGCCCGATGGGACAGGATGCCCATGGGCTCGAGCAATTTTGGTAGGCGATCGACCCAGGGGTCCGGGTGCCAACCGGCATAGGACAGGAGCAGGTTGAGCCGGCCGCCGGGGGGGCAGCAGGAGGCGGGATTGCCGGAATGTGGCTCGATCGGGAGCATGACGTAGAGAGACCTCTGGCAAGCCGGATGCCGGAAATGGCCGCCTTTGCCGGCCTGCAAGCGACGGCTCCCCCTCGCGCATGGCCCGAATGGGGCATTTTTTGAGCGTCCCAGCGACAGGAACCGCGCCGGAGCATCTTTTTGCTGCCGCGACTCGATTCGAAAAGACACGTGTGTGCCAATTCGGCAGGGAGAGGATCGCTGAAATTCCCGGTTCATGGGGTATTAGACTGGCGGCATGCTGGAAATCGTGGTTGCGTTTCTGGGGGTTGGGTGTTTGGCGCTGCTGGGAGTGTCGGGGTGGCTGTTTGCCCTGCGTGGCCGGCTGATGGCGGATGCGGCCCGGAGCGAGGCTGAGAAGCGGGGGATGGAAGATGACCTGACGCGGGCGTCGGTTCGGGCGCAGGAGGCGGAGGCGCGGCTTGAGGATGCGACGCGGCGCGGGCGGGTGAGCGAGATTGAGGCGGCGGAGTTGAAGGAACGGCTTCGGAGCGCGGAGGAGAAGTTGGAGCTGGAGCAGCGTGCGCTGCGCGAGCAGCACGCGGAGGTGCGGCGGGCGCTCGAGAAGCAGTTGGCGGATGCGGATGTGAAATTCTCGGCGACGTTCCGCGCGCTGGCGGGGCAGGTGCTGGGCGACACGCGAGCGGAGTTGACGAAGATCGCGGAAGAGAAGTTCAAGGGGCAGGCGACGATCGCGGCGCAGGACATGGAACAGCGCAAGCAGGCGGTGGAGCGGCTGCTCCAGCCGATCGCGGAGACGCTGAAGAAGACGGATGAGAAGCTCGCCGCCATCGAGAAGGAGCGGACGGGGAGTTACTCGGAACTGCGTGCGCAGGTGCAGCAGATGATGCAGGGGAGCGAGGCGCTACGTTCGGCGACGGAAAAACTGGGGCGGGCGCTGCGCGATCCGAAGGTGCGCGGGCAGTACGGGGAGATTCAGCTCAAGAAGGTCGCGGAGCTGGCGGGGATGCGTGCGTTCTGCGATTTCACGGAGCAGTCGACGACGGTGGATGCGGACGGGAACCGCTTGCGTCCGGACATGATCGTGAAGTTGCCCAACAGGCGCGAGGTCGCGATCGACGCGAAGGCGAACCTGAAGCCGTATCTGGATGCGATCGAAGCGACGGACCCGGCGCAGGTGGAGGCGTTTTTGAAAACGTTCGCGGACGGGATCGCCAACCAGGCTTCGCTGCTCGCGAAGAAGGGGTATTGGAAGCATTATGAAAATGCGCCGGAGTTTGTGGTGATGTTCGTGCCGGGGGATCAGTTTGTGGATGCGGCGCTGAGCCGGCGGCCGGATTTGCTCGAGGTTGCGGCGAGCCAGCGGGTGCTGCTCGCGAGCCCGAGCACGCTGATCGGGCTGTTGCGGGCGGTGCACGTCGGATTCCAGGAGCAGACGCTGGCGGAAGAGGCGATGGAGCTGCGCCGGCTGGGAATGGAGTTTCACGAGCGCGCGGCGAACGCCTTTGAGAACATCGCCGAGATCGGGCGAGCGATCTCGAAGGCGGGGGGTGCGTACAACGATTTCGTAGCGAGCTACCGATCGAGGCTGGAGCCGACGCTCAAGAAATTTGATGACGGTCCAACGAAGAGCAAGAAAGCTCTGCCGCAGGTTGAGGTGGTGAGCACGCAGTTGCGGCTGACGTCGGAGTAAGAAGGCGTCCATTCATCCCGGCATCGAGGGGACCGATCGCGGGTGCAAAAACAAAGCGGCCGCCCGGAGGGGGCGGCCGCGTGTGAATTCGTATCGACTTCAGTAATCAGCGGCGGCGACGCGTCGCGGCCAGGCCGGCGAGGCCGAGCATGGCAGCGGCGCCGGGCGCGGGGACGACGGCGATGTCGATGGAGTTGTTCGGAATGGAGAATTCCATGGTGTCGTTGTCGTCGGCGCCGGACCAGTCGAAGTAGAACGCGACGGTCCACTCGAGGCGTGTGGCGGTGGCGTAGTTGGAGCCGAAGCGGTCCTGGAATCCGAACGTCGTGTCGGTGTGGCCGACGGTGTAATCAAAGCCGCCGGTGCTGGCTCCCACGCCGATGAGGAAATTACTGTCTTTATCGAAGAGGGTGAATCCGGTTTCGACGGAGTTCATGTGAACGGTGCCGCCGGTGACGGTGAGGCCGTACTTGAAGACGGTGCTGATGTAGTCGGCGGGGTGCTCCCAAATCGAGCCGTCGAAGGTCGAGGTGCCGCTGATGATCAGGCGGCTTGAGCTCACCGGACCCCTGGGGAGCCCGTAGGGGTAGCGATACTGCTCGCCGGTCAGGCCAAAGGCGCGCCCCTCTCCTCCGGTCCCGATGAGCTTGATGCCGTTGGGGATGTACAGGCCCTCCACCTGGGGCGGGGGAACGTCGTAGTCGTTCCAGTCGCTAATGCCACGAGCCGTGGATTGGAACTGGAGATGGGCTTCGCTGTAAGACCAGTTGAAGCCATCGGCGTGGGCGGCGGCGGCAAGAGCGGCGCCAGCGATCACGGAGAGACGAACAGCGTTGGACATTTCTTCTTCCCTTTGAACGAATTACACACCGCCCCCCCGCGCCGGGGAAGCCGCTTAAAAAGTGCCTCATGCCGCGTGTTCGGGCAAGCGAAATGGGGAGAGCGTGGGCGAAAAGGAGAGTCCCGAGGTGCCCTTTCGTGGAAATCGGGGGGCGGGCGGCGGGAATTCAGGGTGTAGGGGCGAGTTCGCTGATCTGGAGCTGGTTGTTCTTAAACAGGGGGGGCAGGGGTTTTTTGGTGTCGCGAGGCCCCAGCGGGATGTTCCATTTGATCGTGCCATAGACCTCTTCGAGCACGTCATAGGCGATGGGCTGCTTATCGGCGGGGACGACGTAGCGGACGGTGGAAAGTCCGACGTTGGCGGCGGAGAGAGTGGTGCGGAGCTGGGAGAGGTATTCGAGGCGGGCCTGGCGGTCGGCTTCGCTGGAGGCGAGGACCTTGGACTGTTCGTTCGTGAGCGCGGATTCGACGGAGGCGGATTCGGCCTTGAGCTGGTCGTAGCGGGAGGCGCAGGCTGAGAAGAAGAGCGTGCACGCGAGGAGGAGGGCGGTGCGCATGGCAGAGGTTATGCGCATTCCAATTGACCGCTGCGCGACCGCGCCGGGGGGCCCGCTTTCCCTCATCGCTCCGCAGAGCATGAGACACCCTCCCCGTTGGGAAGGCGGAGGGCAAATGCGAAGGTACGAACAGCAAATCCGGAAGTTGCGTGCGTTGTGCCGTGGACGCGGTCGGGCGGCGCGGGCTTTGGAGCTGCGGCCGCGGCGCATGGAAGACGGGATGTCGTTGGTTATTTGCTCTTTGAATTCGGGGCGAACACCCGGGAATTTGGGGTTCAATTTGGGGGGTCGTTTCTGTATGCTGGACGCGGTCGCGGATGGCGATTGACGAGGGAGTATTTCATGATGTGCGGGTTCGCAACTATGCGTGACAGTGTTCGTACGGGGTTGTGCCTCATTGCCTTGAATGCACCAGCCCTGGCCCAAAGTGTTGTGTTCGTGCCAAGCGGATCGGACACGACAGCCGGGACGATCGGCAACGTGTCGGGAATCGGAAACGCCGTGAGCGGCACGTCGCAAGCGGTGTATTCAGCGGCGCAGATGGCGAGCGTGCCGCCGGGCAGTCTGATTACGGGAATGCAGCTGCGCCTGCGGAACATCGTGACCTCGCCGTGGCCGCCGTCGGCGTTGACGATCACGAGGTACGACGTGACGTTTGCGGATTCGCCGGTGACGCCGGCGACGATGACGACGACGTTCGCATCGAACATGAGCAATCCGGTGCTGGTGCGTTCGGGCTCATTGAGCCTGGCGGCGGGCGCATATCCGGGAGGGGCGAACACGGGAACGGTGCCCGAGGGTTGGGGGCCGCTGATTGCGTTCGCGACGCCGTATGTCTATGGCGGTGGAGCGATGGCGGTGGAGATCCGCTCGGAGAACCCTTTGGCTTCCGGCGGATCGCAGGCGGACCTTGTGGCGGCGGCGGGCGGCGGCGCGGGGTTTACTTCGTGGAATTCATCGAGCGCAACAACTGGCTTGCCGGTGACGGCGAACACGGGGCTGGCGATGCGGCTGACGTATGTCACGCCGGCGGCGGCACCGTTCCAAAGCGGTGTCACGCGGCTCGTCATCCTGGATGATCTTGTGAACGAGCGTGCGAACAGCGGCGGCACGTCGGTGCTGTACGACTTCGCGAAGACGACACAGGGAATCGTCGAACAGGGCGAGATGCGCCGGCTGGGGCGCGGGTCGCGTCTGATCGGAATGTTCTATCGCGGCGGGAGCTCGTCGGCGTGGCCGGCGTCGGCGGATTTCTACACGCGGTACGACGTGACGCTGTCGAAGGCGCTGACGACTCCGGCGACGATGAGCAATACGGTCGCGAACAACATCGGAGCGGACGCGACGCTGGTGCGGAGCGGGCAGCTCGATCTTGCGGCGGGCGTGCTGCTGCCGCTGGGAGTGAACCCGAGGCCTGCGCCGTGGGCGATGGAGATTCCGTTCACGACGCCGTACATGTACACGGGCGGCGGGCTGATGACGCTGGTGCGTTCGAGCAGCATCAGCAGTTTCGACGGGGGCTCTCCCGCCGGGCTCGCGACATCGGATGAGCGGTACGGCACGCGGGTGCGGATGCGCGGTTCGTCGCTGCTTTCGCCGGACGCGACGACCACAGAGGGGAATGTCAGTTACGCAATGCAGATGTTCAGCGCGGATTCGGGAACGGTGACCCCCCGGCAGAACCTGGAGAGCGCCGGCGGCGTGCCGGGCATGACGAATTTCTACGCGGGCACGGTGCAGGTGGTGCAGACGGTCATCGCGGCGGGCGAGCTGCAGGAGATCCCGGTCGGGAGTCAGATCACGGGGCTGACGCTGCGATCGACCGATGCGAACGCGTGGCCGGCGAGCGGGCTTGGATTCACGGAGTATCAGATCGATGTGAGCACGGCGCAGGCGCGTCCCTTTTCGCTCAGCGCTCTCTACGCGAACAACGAGGGAAGCGACAAGTTGCGGGTGCGGAGCGGGCCACTTTCGGTGATGAAGCAGAGTTTCCCGGGCGGCGCGGCGGTGAACGCGTTTGGAGCGACGATCTGGTTTGATCGGCCGTTTGTGTATGTGGGGGGAGATCTGTGTGTGACGGTGCGACACTCGGGCAGCGGGTCGGCGACGACGCCGGCATCGATGGATGCGCACAGCATCGCGACGCGCTCGCAGATGATCACCTCGTCGGGCAACATCAACGCGGGCTCGGGGACGCGGCTGACTCAGGGGCCGGTGATGCGCGTGGAATACAACCCGTCCGTGGTGGCGCCGATCGAGGCGAGCGCGATGCAGGGGGGGACGGGGTATCCGATTTTGCTGAGTGCGGGCGGCAATGTGCACCAATCGTTGTACGCGGAGGATCAGCTCCGGGGCCTGCGCATCGGCAGCCTGATCACGGGTGTCTCGCTGCGGCGCAACAGCAGAGTTGATTTTCAGGGACCGGATTGGCCCGCGAGCGACACGGTGGTGAATCGATTCGACATCACGCTGAGCACGTCGCCGGTGGGGCCGGGCGCGATGTCGGACACGTTTGCCAGCAACGTCGGCGCGGATGCGATCCTGGTGCGGTCGGGTCCGATGACGATCCCGGCGAAGGCGTTTCCGTATGCGGAATCAGAAACGGTTGCGTGCGACAACGAGTGGTTCATCCAGTTTACGGAGCCGTTCGTGTACAAGGGCGGGCCGCTGAGCATGACGATCCGCAACAACTCCGGCGCCGGCGGCACAACGTTCATGGCGGATGCGTACCTGGGGTCCTACACCGTGGCGGCGGGACGCTGGTCGATCGGCATGGGACCGGACGCGACGACGCACACCAACTTCAGTCAGAAGAGCGCGCTGGTGGCGCGGTTTGCGTTTGTGCCCAAGGGCATCTGCCCGGGCGATTTCAACAACGACGGCATCGTCGAGGACTCGGACTTTGTGCTGTTTGCATCGGCGTATGACCGGCTGGATTGCAGCGATCCTTCGATGCCGATGGGATGTCCGGCGGACCTGACCTACGACCGGTTTGTGGACGATACGGACTTCGTGTTCTTCATCTCGAGTTACGATGCGCTGGTGTGTCCGTAGGGAACTCCAGGAGCCATGCGGGAGAAGGGGATTTCGCCCTGGCGCTGGCGGTTGCTCGTGGCGCGTGCGTGATTCCGAGCGCTCGGGCGACGACGGCGTGTGTGGTGGGCGGGGGGGGTCGGGTGCATCGGCGGTGTTGGGTGCCGGGGAAAAGGCAGTTCACTGCGAAGGACGCGAAGAGCACGAAGAGGAGACAAAGAGGGAAAGGCACTTCACCGCGAAGAGCGCGGAGAACGCAGAGAAGGCAGGGAAATCGAACTCAAAGAGTTTGAAGGAGTCGGCGGCTCGCCGGGCTTTCAGGACTCTGAACATTGCGGCGTGAGAGAGGGGGCCGGTCGCTGGGAGGTTGCAGAATCTTGCCGAGTATGGGTGCGGTGGAACCTTGGCGCGGGGCTGTCCGAATCGTCGCTTGCGGCGTGATTGCGTGACGGGAAGTGCGGGCATTGGGTCGCGCATCGGGCTGATACGAAGGGAAGTCCTATGCGAGTCGTGTTGGGCTCTGCCGCGGTCGTTGCGGCTTGCGTGGGCATTGCGGGCACCGCGCGTTCGGCGCAGGCGGCGGACAACCCCCTGGCCAATCGGCCCAAGGCCGACGAGGTTTTCTATCAGATCATGCCGATTGCGTTCCGCGATGGTGAGCCGGACCCGGATCGCTTCGGCGACTTTCGCGGGCTGCAGGACGGGCTCGACTATGTGCAGTCGCTTGGCGCCACCTCCATCTGGCTCAACCCAATTTTCCCCAGCACCGCCTACCACGGCTATCAGCACATGCCCGCCGATACCGTGAACCCGCGCTTCGGCACGGAGGCGGACTACCTGTCGTTCGTCAAAGAAGCCAACGCGCGGCACGTCGGCATCTATCTCGATCTGGTGACGTATCAGGTGAGCGCGAATTCCACGTATTACCAGAGCGCCTTTGCGAATCCGGCCAGCCCTTTCGACTCGTGGCTTGCTTTCCTCGACGCCGCCAACACCATCTTCACCGGCAACACCTATTCCACCTGGAACGGCGACACGGTACGGGTGATCAACTGGGACTTGCGGAATGCCGCGACGCGCAACGCGGTCATCGGCTGGTCGAAGAAGTGGATCGATCCCAACGGCGACGGCGACTTCTCCGACGGGGTTTCGGGTTTTCGGCTCGATCATGTGTGGCAAACGTACTACCAGGGACCCGACGGCTGGGGGTACAACCTCGATTCGTTCTGGGTTCCATGGCACGAGGCGCTGCGCGCCGTGCGGCCGGACTTGTTCACGTTTGCCGAGCAGGCGGATTGGGGCAGTACGGGGGCCGAGTTCCTTGGTGTGTTCGGCGGGGCGTTCACCAAGCCGTTCCAGTTCGCGGCGCGCGATGCGCTCAACGATGAGACTGCCGCGCCGCTGTACAACGCGGTCGCGAGCGCGGTGGCGCAGATGCCGGAAGCGGGGAATTATCTGTGCACGATCGGCGACCATGATGTGGATCGTCTTGCGAGCGCAATCGGCGCGGATTCGCCTGCGTTCGCGTATCGCTCGCGGCTTGCGGCGGCGATTCTCTGCACGCAGCCGTTCCCGCCGGTCATTTACTCGGGCGATGAGATAGGGATGCTCGGCACCAAGGGCGACTACGGCTCGGACGCGAATGACATCCCGATGCGTGAGCCGTTCAAGTGGACCACGGTCGACGACGCGCCGATGACCAGGTACCACGCCCTGAACCCGCAGGCGCTGGCGAACCAGTTTTCGCAGGAATTCGACGGTCGGAGTGTCGAGGAACAGGATCTCGCGCCGGGGTCGCTGCTGAACTATTACCGGCGGTTCATCGAGGTGCGCAAGGGCAATGTCGCGCTGCGGCGGGGAAGCTATCGGGGCGTCTCGTGCGACAACGGGGCGATTTGGGCGTTTCACCGGCGCTACGAGCGGGGGCAGGCGCCGATCGAGGCGGAGACTCAGAGCGTGCTGGTTGTGATGAATCTCCGCAATGTGGCGACGAACGCGACGCTCGACCTTTCGGAGTTTGCTCCAACGGCGGCCGCTGCGGCAACGGACATCCTGAGCGGACGGGTGCTTCCGTCGGTCACGGCGCAGAATGCCGCGGCGTACCCGATCGCGCTCGGCCCGGCCGAAGTGCAGATCATCGCGACGGATCTCTCGTTCGTGGCGCCCGATCCGACCGACGGTCGGAACCTCGCGGCGGATCATCGGGGGCCCGACGGGCGTTCGAATCTTGTGGCCGCGCAGACGCAGCCGCCGTACCTCTACGACGCGCTCAACGCGATGTGGATCAAACCCGAACACGACGCGCTGCGGATCGGGATCAGCGGCACGTACGACGAGTTCTACGGCCCGAACCTCTGCGTCTTCTTCGATTCCGTGTCGGGCGGGCAGCAGGTCATCGGCACGAACGAGATGATCCCGCCTCCGTTCGGCCTGCGCGAACTTACCGGCACGCGCCTCGACGCCGGATTCCTGGCGGATCGGCTGCTCTACGCCAATGTGAGCGGGGGAGTCTTGTATTCCGACTGGGTGACGCTCAATTCCGGATTTCCCCGCAGCATGAGGCGGTATCTCGGGCAATCGCCTGTGGGTGGCGGCACAGGAAAACTGGTCGGAGGAGCCAATTCGAACGGCTTCCGTGTTGCGCTCGACCCGAGCGGCGGGCAGAGCGCGACCGACACGGGATATGAGATGCGGGTGCCGTACGCCGACCTGGGCATTTCGAACGCGGACTGTCAGACCGTGCGTGTGTTCGCGATGATGCTGAACTCGAACGGTAGGTTCTACAGCCAATCGCTGCCGAGCTCGGGGCTGTTTGTCTCATCGCAGCCGGACTTTACGACGATCGCGGGAAATCAGTTCGCCTCGGTACGAGTGCCGAGCCGGGCGGATTTCAATGCGGACGGGGGCGTGGATGACGTGGATTTTCAGTTCTTTGCGGTGGCCTATGACGCGATGATCGTGCCGGAGGCGGATCCCGGCGCGGATTTCAACAAGGACGGTGTCGTGGACGATTCCGACTTCCGGGTCTTTGTTCTCGCGTATCACGCGAAGATCTGCGGTGGGTGAAGGGAAGAGCAGCAGAGCAGCGGATGGGCAGAGCAGCAGGTGAAGGCATAGGTAACCCACGGCGCGGGTTGGGGGTTTGCCACCACCTCGCTTCCGTCGGGGAGGGAGCCTTGGAAAGCGTCAGCGTTGCTTGCCGCGGCCTCGGGCGGCGGCTTCTGCGTTCTTGCGCTGCTGTTCGACCAGTTGCTGCATTCGGGAGAAGAAGCCGCCCTGTTTTTGCTGAGCGCGCCCGGCCTTCATCTTGTCGAGGTTGAGCAGGTCATGCTTGGCGATGTGGGCGCGGATGCGCTTGTGCTCGAGGATACCCAGGGCGCTGTTGGCGACGAAGTAGATGGTGAGGCCGGCGGGCGAGTTGTACATGAGCACGGGGAACATGATGACGCTCATCCACTTCATCATCTTCATCTGCATTTCCTGCTCGGGCGTCTGCTGGACGGTCGTGGGGGGCGTCAGGTATTTCTGGTGGAGGAAGAAAACGACGCCGAGGACAAGCGGGAGGAGGTTGATGCCGGTGATGGGGCCGAAGAGGTTGCTGACGAGCGGGATGGTGATGGGGGAGGCGAAATTCCACAGACCGTCCGGAACGGAGAGGTCGGCGAGGAAGGTGGTGTGTCCGAGCTTCTGGAAGATGCCGTAGAAGGCGGGCTGGTGGCGGAGTTCGGCGGCGAAGAAGAGCGTGGCGTAGAGGGCGATCCAGATGGGCGTCTGGAGGAACATTGGAAGGCAGCCGAGCATGCCGAGGGGATTGATGCCTTCCTCGCGCCAGAGCTTCGCGGTCTCGGCCTGAAGGAGCTTGGGATCGTGGCCGTACTTTTCCTTGAGCTTGGCCTGCTTGGGGGCCATGCCGGACATCTGCTTGCCGAAGCGCTGCATGCGGACCTGCGACCACTTGGTCAGGGGGTGCAGGAGCGTGCGGACGACGACGACGAGGAGGACGATGGAGAGGGCCCAATCGCCGACGAGCCAGTGGAGCGTATTGAGGAGCCAGAGGAGGAATGAAGTCAGGAAATTGAACGTGCAGAAGGCGCAGGGGCCGCCCATGGAGTAGTAGACGAGGCCGTCGAGAGAGAGCGGGCCGCCGGCGGGATCGGAGCGGATCTCGCGGCGGATGAGGGCGCCGGCGTAAAGGGATTGAGAGAGGTCGGCAGAAGCGCCGGGTGCAAGCTTGTATTCGGGGCTGGCGAGGCGGAGGGCGATGACGTCGTTGCGCTTGCCGTCGGCGGCGGTGCGCTCGAGGACGAGGCGATCGACCTTGTCAACCGTCTGGAATTTCTTCTCGCCGACGATCTGGCTCGGGGCGGCGCCGGGCTTGATGGGCGGGTGGAGCGCGATGCCGAAGTAGCGGTTGGTCTGGCCGATCCACGAGAGCGCGTACTTGCGGTCGCTGCTGGTGGTGTTGGGCCACTGGGTGAGTTCGAGGACGTAGTGACCGTCGGGGGTGAGCGTGCCGAGGACGGCCGGGTGCTCGATGACGAAATCGCGGCTCTGGACGTAGCTTTGCGTCGGGTCGAACTCGGGGCTCAGGATGTATCCGAAGCGGAGGCGGCGTTTCTCGCCGACGTAGGTGGCGACGTCGAGAGGAAGATCGACGGGGCCGGTCTGATACCAGCGGATGGCTATCGGGGCGGCGGTGAGGTTTTCGATCGTCTGGGTCAGGAGCAGATCGCGCGAGCCGGTCGGGAGGGAGTAGATGCGGGTGACTCGGAGCGCGGCGGCGCCTGTCTTGTCTGTGATTTCGGCGGTAAAGGTGGCCGGGGCGGTGAACTTCCAGAGCGAGCCGGCGGCATCTACGGACAGGTTGATGAACTTGCCGTTGATCTCGATCCCGAGCGCGGAGAGGGGCGAGACAACACGGCTGAGCGGGACGCCCGTGTCGGTCTTCAGGGGATTGCCCTGTGCATCGAAGAGCGGGGCGGTGTGTTCGCGCTGAATCTCGTAGGGTTTTTCGCGCTTGATGGTCTCGAAGTGATCTGCGAGGCTGAGGGACGAAAGTCCCGCGCCGACGGGGGAGAACTTTGCGATCAGGAATGGCCCCGTCACTTGCGCCGTGGCGAGCGCGGGATCCACGGGCCAGACGCGGGCCTGGAGTTCGCCGACCGGGGTGACGAGATTGGAGGAGGTGTCCGGCTTGGCCTTGTCGGCCGTGGCCGCGGAGGTGGGGGCGGGTTGTGCGGACGGTGCGGGGGCGGGAACGATTGGCGCCGGCGATTGGGGCGCGGGCTGCGTTGGGGGATTAAGGTTGGCGATCTGCTGCTGGGTCGTCCGCTTGGACGAGAAGTACATGGCGAATCCGCCGCCGATGACGAGGAGGATGGCGCCGACGACCGCGAGGGGTCTGAGCAGCTTGTTTGGTTCTTGTGGCATCGTTGAGGAGGGGCGTGCTGGAGGCGGGTCAACGCCCTTCGAAGAGGCGGTCGGCGAGCCAGACGGGGAGCTGGGGGACCAGCTTGATCTTGCCGGCGGTGTATCCGATGTCGTACTCGATGCGGACGAACTGAGCGGACTCGGGGGTCAGGATGACGTAACACGCCCGCGGGTCCTGATCGCGCGGCTGGCCGACGGAGCCGACGTTGATGATCGCCTTCTCGCCCTGGCGGAACTGGTACTTGAGATCGGGGCCGAGTTCATCGGGCGGATAGAAGTCGGGCTCGCCGGTGAAGACGCCGGGGACGTGGGTGTGGCCGACGATGGCGAGTGTGGTCACGCGGTCGAAGATGGCTTCCATCTTGTCGGGGGCGTTGTTCACGTCGTCGGGAAAGATGTACTCGTTGATTGGGCGGCGGGGCGAGCCGTGGACGGCGAGGATCGGGGTGGTCCAGCCGGGCAATTGCTCGACTATGCGGACGCGGAGGCGGCCGAGGAAGTCGTAGCGATCGGCGCGGAGTTTGGCGTCGGACTCGCGGTCGAACTGGTCGCGGGTCCAGAACGCGGCGGACTCGGCGCCGGCGTTGAAGTTGGTGGGCTCGTAGAGGACGGCGAAATCGTGGTTGCCCATGAGGGACCACTGGGCGTGGCGGCGCACGAGATCGACGCACTCGAGCGGCTCGGGGCCGTAGCCGACGATGTCGCCGAGGCAGATGATGCGGTCGATCTTGCGCCTGTTGATGTCCTCGAGGACGCGTTTCAGGGCTTCGGCGTTGCCGTGGATGTCGCTGATAACGGCGGTGGGCACGTGTGGAGAACCCTTTGGTGGGCCTGTCAAAGCGGCAGAGGGTCTGCCTTGGAGTGGACGGGGAAAGGATGCCCGGCCGCGTGGGGGGGCATGCTAGGCGAATCGCACGGGATTTGCACACCCGGGATCGGACGGAGGGGTGCCGGGGGCTTATGGAAGGACTTGCGCCCCGCGGCATCGGGATTGCACCATTGGGGTTTGCACCAAGTGGGTGCGTAAGAATGCCGATTGAGGCGGAGGGCGGTGGGGCGGTGGGGGGCGAGCGGAGGGGTAGGATCGGACCGAGAGCGAGAGAACCTCCAGACAGGAACAGCACATGCCGGCGGCCAGCGTGACGTACCAGAGAACCCGTGAAATGACGATCGACGAACTCCTTCTGGAGAATCGGATTGTCTTCCTGATCGGCGAGATCAACCACGCCAGCGCGGCGCGGGTGATGATGCAGATGCTCTACCTCGAGAATCAGAAGCGGGGGCAGGAGATTAATTTTTACATCAATTCGCCTGGGGGGGCGGTGGACGACACCCTGGCCCTGTATGACACGATGCGGTTCATGAGCAGCCCGGTGAGCACGTACTGCCTCGGGCGGGCGTACTCGGGCGGTGCGGTGCTTCTGACGGCCGGGGCGAAGGGAAAGCGGTTTATTCTGCCGCACGCGAAGGTGATGATCCACCAGCCGTACGGCGGGGTGACGGGGCAGGCGGAGGACATCCGCATCCAGGCCGAGCAGATCATTAAGATGAAAGCGGAATTGAACCGGATCATCTCGGACCACACGGGCAAGAGCCCGGAGCAGGTGCGTGCGGACAGCGAGCGCGACCGGTTCTTCAGCGCGGAAGAGGCCGTGGCGTACGGGCTGGTGGACGAGGTTCTCCGGAGCCCGCCCAAGGAAGCCAGCGGCGTGATGGCGGGAGTGCGGTAAGAAAGAACTCAGGCGGCTCGTGCCGCAGGAAGAATGACTATGTCCGGTTACCTCGTTCCGATCGTGATTGAGAAGTCCGCCAAGGGTGAGCGGGCGTACGACATCTACTCGCGCCTGCTGAAGGACCGCATTGTGTTCCTGGGCGGGCCGGTGGACGACGAGATCGCCAACCTGATCGTGGCGCAGATGCTGTTCCTCGCGAACGAGGATCCGAAGCACGACATCCATCTGTACGTGAACAGCCCGGGCGGGAGCGTGAGCGCGGGCCTGGGCATCATCGACACGATGAAGTTTGTGCAGTGCGATGTGGCGACGTACATCATCGGGCAGGCGGCGAGCATGGGAAGCCTGATCGCGACGAGCGGCACGAAGGGCAAGCGGTTCACGCTGACGAACAGCAGGAATCTGATGCACCAGCCCTTGCTGGCGGGCGTGATGGAAGGGCAGGCAACCGACCTCGAGATCGAGGCGCGGGAGATGCTGCGGATCCGCGACCGGCTTTATTCGATCTACTCAGACGCGACGGGCCGGAGCACGGACCAGATCGCCAAGGACTGCGACCGCAACAAGTGGCTCGACGAGCAGGAGATGCTCGAGTGGGGACTTGTGGACAAGGTGCTGACGAAGATGCCGGTGCAGACGGGGCCGAGGCAGCACGAGGACGAGTAAGGCGCGGATGACTTGAATCACAAAGCCCATGGGCTCGGGCCCGTGGGTTTTTTCATTGCGCGTGTGCGGTTCCAACAATCGACCGTGCAGACGGGCGACACGATCATCGCGTGCGCGACGGCGCCGGGGTTCTCGGCGCGCGCGATCGTGCGCGTGAGCGGGCCGGGGGCGTTTGGGATTGTCGAGGCACTCGAGAGACCGGGGGCGCAAGGCACCAACCTTGCGGACGCAAGGTTGGTGGCACGGGATCCCAGGCGGGCGCGGGGGATTGCTTCCTCGCGGATCGTGCTGGACGGGGGCGCTTCGATTCCATGTCTCATCGCGTCGTCTTCCGGGCCGGCGAGTTACACGGGGGAGGATGTTGTTGAGTTCATCCTGCCGGGAAATCCGCATTTGATCGAGCGGGTGATGCGCGTCGCGATGGAGCGGGTGAAGGATGTTCGTCTCGCGGGGCCGGGCGAGTTCACGGCGCGGGCGTTTCTCAATGAGCGGATGACGCTCGAGCAGGCGGAAGGGGTGGGGGCGCTCATCGCGGCGGAGAGCGCCGAGGAACTTGAGGAAGCGAAACGATTGCTGTCGGGCGAGCGCGGCGGGCACTACCGGGCGTTCTCGGATGAGGCGATGACGCTGATGGCGCTCGTTGAGGCGGGGATTGACTTCACGGATCAGGAGGACGTTGTCGCGATCGAGCCGGCCGAATTGACGCGGCGGGCATCGGCGCTGGCGGACTCCATCGAGGCGCTTCTTCAGGCTCATGGGGGCAGCGAGGAACGCAAAGGCATGGCGAGGGTGGTTCTGGCGGGCGCGCCCAATGCGGGCAAGAGCACGCTTTTCAATGCGTTGCTCGGACGCCGACGGGCGGTGGTCTCGCCGGTCGCGGGGACGACGCGGGATGTGCTGGAAGAGGAATTAGACCTGTCACGCGACGGCGCGGGGGCCGGACGGGTGCTGCTGTGCGATACGGCGGGCCTGGCCGAAGGTGAAGGAAAATTCAGCATTGAAATGGCCGCGGCATCGAAGCGGGCGATTGGTGAGGCGGATGTGGTGGTCTGGTGCGACCCGGCCGGGAGGTTTGAGGGGGGGTCGATCGCGCCGACTCGGGGAGCGATGGTCCGGGTGAGGACCAAGGCAGATCTCCCCCACGCGGACTCCGGAGAGGCGGCGATCGAGGTTTCGGCTTTGGATGGCTACCGCCTGCCGACGCTTCGTCGGGCGATCGCGGACGCGGCCTGGGGCCAAAGTGGCCGGGGAGGGCTGCTGTCGAGGCACCGGCGGGCGCTGCGGGAGGCGGCGGCGGCGCTTCGGGAGTTGCACGGAGAAGAGAGCAGACGATCGCCGGAGATTGCCGCGGGAAGGCTGAGGAGGGTGCTTGATTCGCTGGGGGAGTTGACGGGTCGGATGTCGCCGGACGAGGTGATCGGACGTGTGTTTGCGACCTTTTGCGTTGGGAAATGATTCCAGGCGGTCGTGCAAGTTGGCCGTTACCAACCTGAGCTCAGTTCAGCGTTTTTTGCTTCCGGGGCCGATACAGTTTGGTGTCCAGGGAACGGCGGGCCGGAGGCTCGCGGAAGGGCGGCCGAATGAGCGAAGGCATGCAGGAACAGAAGGATTTGTCGGACACGCGGCTCGAGCAGGTCGCGGAGCGCACGGCGGTGGCGGAGAAGCCCGCGCCGGCGAAGACGCGAGGGCCGGTGGACATGCTGCCGCAGTTCAAGGTGCTGCTGCACAACGACGATGTGAACTCGATCGACCATGTGGTCGAGACGATCGTGGAGCTGACACCCCTGGATCACCCGCGGGCGGCGCACACGGCGCTCGAGGCGCACGCGTCGGGCGTGGCGCTCTTGCTCGTGACGCACAAGGAGCGGGCGGAGTTGTACAAGGATCAGTTCCAGAGCAAAAAGCTCGTGGTGACGATCGAGCCGGGCGAATAAGGGCGTCGGTGGCGGGCCGATAAGGCCGGTTTGGTCCGCGAAAAACGTGCTTGGAATACACAACGACCGCGTGCCAATGGGCACGCGTTTTTTTCTTGTTTGCCGGTCTGCGACGGCGTCACAGGTGTGG
>JBGAPK010000053.1:0-14162 GCA_044221315.1 Phycisphaerales bacterium
CAGATCCTCGGAATTGTGAGCGTCCCAGAGCTTGCCGCGCTCGGCGACGCGGATCTTGCCGGTCTCTTCGCTCACGACGACAACGAGCGCGTCGCACTCCTTGCTGAGACCGACGGCGGCGCGGTGACGCGAGCCAAGGTGCTTGTCCGGCATCTCGTCGGGCTCGGCGAGGGGGAGCTGGACTCCCGCGGCGGCGATGCGCTTGCCCTTGACGACGACGGCCAGGTCGTGGAGCGCGGAGCCGGGGAAGAAGATGGTCTGGAGCAGACGGGCGGTGAGTTCGGCGTTCAAGGGCGTGCCGCCCTCGACGACGCCGGCGACGGGGATGGAACGTTCGATGACAATGATGGCGCCAAAGCGGGCCTTGCTGAGGTTCTTGCAGGCCTCGCAGATCTCGTCGATGACGAGGGCGATTTCCTTGGGCGTGGAACGGAAGAACGGGGTCTCGCCGAGGCGGACTAGGGCGCGCCGGAGTTCGGGCTGGAAGATGACGACCAGGCCGATGGCGAGGAAGGCGAGCAGGCGGTCGTAGAGCAGGCCGATACGCTGAAAGACTTCGGCGCCACCCAGGACGCGGGCGGCGATGCCGATGACGACGCCGAGGAGGAGCAGGCCCTTGAGGGCGCCGGCGGCGCGGGTGCCCTGTACGAAACGGACGATCGCGTAGACGCAGATCCAGATGATGACCAGTTCGAGAGCGACCACGAGCCCCGAGTAGGAGGCAAGGCGTCCGAGCAGGTCATTGAGGCGGGAGAGAAACACGGCGTGCGGTCTTTGAGTCCGGGGGATGAGGTGATCCGGGCCAACAGGCGGCCGGGGAAACACCTGAGTCTACTCTTCGGCTTCTATGGGCTACCGAGTGCGAGAGTTCCAGGAAACCCCCAATCCGGGCGCGATCAAGTGCGTGCTGGACCGGGCGGTGACTCCCTTGGAGCGGGCGGGCGACAAGCCCCGGTCGTACCGGTCGGCCCCCGCGGCAGCCGAAGACCCGCTCGCGGCTCGGCTGTTCGGCGTGCCGGGGGTGGCCAACGTGCTGATCGGACCGGAATGGATCACGATCGGGAAGGCGGCCGACGCGTCGTGGAAGAGCGTGAAAAGCGGGGCCGAGAAGGCCCTGGCGGACGCGGAGTAGCGGGCGTGGCGACGGCCGGAATCCGATCATCCCGTGGAGTTGCCCCGATCGTGATCGCCCGGAGGAAATCGCCGGGGCGCGATGCCAGCATCGTCCGGCGACTGAGCGGCTGGTTCGAAGAATCGGCGCGGAAATTGCCGTGGAGGACTGTGCCGCGGGATCCCTACCGCTCTCTGGTGAGCGAGTTCATGCTTCAGCAGACGCAGGTGGTGCGGGTGCTGGAGAAGTTCGGGCCGTTCCTCGAGCGGTTTCCCACGCTGAAGGCGCTTGCGGCGGCGGACGAGGATGCGGTCCTGAGCGCGTGGTCGGGTCTGGGGTACTACCGGCGGGCGCGGCTGCTGCACGCGTGCGCGCGGGCGATTGTGGAGAGATTCGGGGGTGTTGTGCCGCGGGACGCGGCTGCGCTGGAGACGCTGCCCGGGATCGGGCGGTACACGGCGGGTGCGATCGCGTCGATCGTGTTTGGCGAAGCGGAGGCGATCGTGGACGGGAATGTCTGCCGCGTGCTTCAGAGGTTGGAGGGGAAGGAGGGGAACGCAGGGGAGAAGAGAATCGCGGAGTGGGCGTGGGGCCGGTCGGAAGAGCTGGTGAGGCTCACGGTTCGCGGCGCGACGACCGCGGCGTTCAACGAAGGATTGATGGAGCTTGGGGCGACGGTGTGCACGCCGGGTGCGCCGAAGTGCGGGGAGTGTGCGCTTCGGGATTGGTGCATCGCGCGAGCCCGAGGGGAGCAGGATTCGATTCCGGGGGTGAAGTCAAGAGCGGCACGGTCGGTTCTTTATCACAACTGTCTCGTCGTGCGATCCGGGGATGGTCGCGTGCTGGTAGAGCAACGCCCGGGCGAGGGGATGTGGGCATCGATGTGGCAGGCGCCAACGCTCGAGAGCAAGATGCGGCCGCTCTCTCAGCGTGCATTGCTTCGGGGCCTGCGGCTTGATTCGGTCGGCGCGAGCGATTCGAAGCCTGTTTCATCGCGGCTGGTGTTCCGGACAACGCACCGGGAGGTGCATTTCCGGATTTGGACGCTGGATGTGCCCAGAGCGATCCCGCCGAAAGGAGCCGCGCGGCGCTGGGTCACGAGGCGTGCGTTGGAATCGCTCGCGCTCTCGAACGCACACCGGCAGATTCTGCTTGCACCTCCGCCGGATTGAAGTCGGCGATCAGGTACCACAGGCAGGCGAGCATGGGCAATTGGTATTTGTCCCAGGCGATGTGGGCCTTGGTGAGAAGCACGAGGTGAACGAGAAGGAGTGCGGCGGGGAGCGACCAGCGGGAGAAGCGGACCATGGCGAGCCAGGCAAAGAACCCAAAGATGATGACGCGGACGAGGTCGTGCGTGCCGGGCGACGATGCCGCGGCGTGCTCCAGCAGCCAGCGCAGTGCAACGTCGAAGTAGCCCATGGTCCGGGGCTCGTAGTCGATGTTGCCCAGCGGGGGAAAAGCGGCGAACGCGAGAATGACCGGGCAAAGAAGAATCAGGGATCGGGGCGTGAGCAAAGGGCGGGGGTCGAACGATCGCATGAAGAGCGCCCAATGAACGGTGACGAAGTAGAGGCCGATGCAGGCGAGCGAGTAGAGGGCGTACTGCGGGAAGATCCGGAGACCCCTGGCGGTGGAGACGGCCTGGCGTGCGACCTCGGCGGGCGGTCCGAAGCCGCCCCAGAACATGATCCAGGCGGCGAGCACGAGCATCGCGGCGAGGCTCGCCCAGCATTGCACTGAAAGGAAGGCATCGCGGAACATGCGCCGGGGTTCGACTCGGTCGCGCGAGATGATCTGTGAGAGTTCCCAGAGAGCGAGGCCGGCGGGAAAGGCGACCATGTACTGGCGGCAGGAGATCGCGAGAGCGAATGCGAGGGCGCCGAGCCAGGGCTGACGTCGGAGCGAGGCGATCAGCCCCGCGAGCGTAAAGAGAACGGCGAAGGAGTCGGGGTAGACGTGGACGCCGACGCCCACGAAGTAGGGGAAGCTCAGCAGGCCGACCGCGGCGGGGATGACTCGGGAATCTCTCGCGCGGGCTGTGGCGACGAACAGGACGAGTGTGGCGTACACGGCCAACAGCGTGGCGAGGCGGGCGCCGGCGATGCCCCATCCGGTGATGCGGGCGGTAAGGCCGGAGAGAATGAGAGAGAGGGGCGTGCAGAGTTCGGGATAATCGTGCAGGCGGGAGAGGGACGGGAACCCGTCGGCCGTCAGGAGCTGGGCCGTGGGCCAATAGTGGACTTCGTCGCGCAGGGGCGGGGCGGTCAGCCATTGCATCTGGCGTGCGGCGAGCGCGAAGAGGACGGCGGCGAGAAGAAGGAAGATCCAGCGCGGGCGGGACATTGCGTGATGGTAGTTGGAGGCGCGTTGATGGTGAGGATGGGAGGTGATGGCGAGTGAAGCAGAACCCACCCGCGAACCCGCCGCCCACGGGGAAGGACCCCGGCGCAGACGGTCGCGGGTGTCGCCGAGCGTCTGGAGGGGGCGAGCGTCCGCTATTCTTGCGGAATGAAGCTCGCGGTTGTCATTCCGGTATTCAATGAGGTTGGTCTGCTCGAGGCGGCGATCGGGCGTCTGGAGGGGTGTGCGCTGCCGCGGGATCGGGAGGGGGCGCCGATGGATCGGCACCTGATCCTGATCGACGACGGCTCGACGGACGGAACGACGGAGATCGTGAAGCGGCTGGGCGAGCGTGCGGGAATTCACGCGGAGTTGCAGCCGGCGAACCGGGGGAAGGGAGCGGCGGTGCGGCGCGGGATCGAGAAGGCGATCGCGATGGAGGCGGACCTGATCGTGATCCACGACGCGGACTTGGAGTACGACCCGGCGGACCACGCGGTGCTGCTGGCGCCGATGGTGAACGGGCGGGCGGACGCGGTGATCGGGTCGCGGTTTCTGGGGCAGACGCACCGCGTGCTGTACTTCTGGCACTACGTGGTGAACAAGTTCATCACGGGGGTCAGCAACATGCTGACGAACCTGAACCTGTCGGACATGGAGTGCTGCCTGAAGGCGTTCACGCTGGATGTGGCAAAGCGGCTGGACCTGAAGGAAGAAAAGTTCGGGATCGAGCCGGAGATCGTGGCGCGGCTGGCGAAGATCCGCGTCGAGGACGCGGGGGTCGGTGGCGTGGTGCGGAGCCGGGCGCTTCGGGTGTATGAGGTTGCGGTGAGTTACGCGGGGCGGACGTATGAAGAGGGGAAGAAGATCAAGTGGCAGGACGGTGTGGAGGCGATTGCGGTGATTGTGAAGCGGAATCTCTTTGGGTGAGCAGATGTCGGATGTCGGATGTCGGGGCGGATCGTAATAGAAGAGTGCTTTTGTTCAATCGGCTGGTTGCAACCTACCGTGGCGCGTGTTCCGCATCGCCCTTCGCATGTTGTTTGGGGATCGCACGAAGTACATGACGCTCGTGCTGTCGCTGGCGTTTGCGACGATGCTGATGAACCAGCAGGGGGCGATCTTTCTGGGGCTTTTGACGCAGGCGACGGGGCCGCTGCAGAACGTGGGGCAGGCGGACCTTTGGGTGGTTGATCCGGGGACGGACTGGGTGGCGGAGTACCGGCCCTTGTCGGATCACAAGCTGAGCCGCGTGCGGAGCGTGAGCGGGGTGGAGTGGGCGGAGCCGTTCTTCAGCAATTACGCGATCACGGAACTCAAGAACGGGAATTTCAAGCGTGTGCAGATTCTCGGGCTGAATCGGACGACGCTGGCGGGGCGGCCGCCGGTGATGGTTGAGGGGAGGCTCGAAGACCTGTGGACGCCCGACGCGATCATCGTGGAGATCAAGAGCAAGGACAAATTGGGCGGGGTCGAGATCGGGGACACGCTGAAGATCAATGACCGGCGGGCGGTGGTCGTGGGCTTCTGCAAGGCGAGGCAGGGATTCGAAAGCAACGCGATCATCTACACGACGTTCGACAACGCGATGGGCTTCACTCCGGTCGGGCGCAAGGCGATCTCGTACATATTGGTAAAGGCGAAGGACCGGGCCGACTTGAAGGAGTTGCAGGCGCGGATCAACTCGCTTGGTGATGTGACCGCGCTGACGACGGACGAATTCCGGACGCGGACGATGAGCTACATCACGATCGCGACGGGGATCGGGTTTAATTTCGGGATCACGATCGCCCTGGGGTTTGTGGTCGGGCTGCTGCTTTCGGCGAGCATCTTCTATCAGTTCACGATCGAGAATCTGCGGCAATTCGCGACGCTCAAGGCGCTTGGTGCATCCGCGTGGCTTCTGGCGGCGATGGTGATGATGCAGGCGCTGGTGGTCGGGGTGATCGGGTACGGGATCGGGGTGGGGATGGCGGGGGCGTTCACGATCTTCACGATCAAGAGCGAGAGTGAACTGTCGGCGAAACTGCCTTGGGAACTGCTGGTGATCTCGATGGTTGCGATGCTGCTGACGGTGATGCTGGGGAGCGTGCTGAGCCTGAAGCGGGTGATCACGGTGAGCCCGGGGACTGTCTTCGGGGCTGCGGCGTGAGGTTTGGGGATTCACCACAAGGTCACAAAGGGCACAAAGGTCACAGAGAAGAGGGGAAGAGAGTTGTGAGGGGAGAGGCGAATTGGCGAGGCGGGGAATGAGTGCGATGTTGGGAGTGAATCGGAAAAAACATCAACACGGAGAGCCACAGTGAGCCGGGGACGAAGACATGAAGAGGAAGAGTGACACGGATTTCACATGGCACTTCCACGGCTGAGGCCGGGACCGCGCCGCGGCACGAACGTGAGGAATCCCCTCCGTCATCGCTTCGCAGAGCCTGGGACACCTGCCCGTTGGCCACGGGGAAGGATCAGGAGCAAGACACGCGGAGAGCTAGCCGATGCCGTTTGGTCGGCGTGATGGGTGGGAAGGAGCTTTGAGATGATTCGCTGGGTGACGATTGTGTTGTCGGTGGTCGGGCTGCTTGTCGGGATCGTGGCTGTCGCGACGGGGAAGCGGGAGATTCCTGATGCGCCTTTGGCTCGGCCGGCGAGTGTGAATCCGTTCGGGCGCGGGGTTGCGGCGCTGGGGATTGTGGAGCCGGCGGGGCGGATCATCGAGATTGCGGCGCCGGAGCCGGGGTTGATCGCCGAGGTGTTCGTGAACGTGGGCGACAGCGTGAAGGAAGGGCAGCCCCTGATGCGGCTGGACTCGCGGGCGATTGAATCACAAATCATCCGGGCGCAGGGAGAATTGCGGGCGAAGCAGGCGGAGATTGATCGGTGGCACGCGATTCCGAGGGCGGAGGATCTGCCGCCGCTGGAAGCGGCGGTGCAGCGGGCGAAGGCGAATCTTGTCGATGCGCAGGACAAGAAGCAGCGGGCGTCGGACGCTGTGAAGAGCGGAGCGATGTCGGCGCGGGACATCGCGATCGCGGAGGCTGCGGTCGGTGTGGCGCAGGCCGAGGTCGCGTCTGCGGAGGCGATCTTGAATCGCCTGAAGGCGGGCGGGTGGAAGGCGGATCTGGAAGTTGCTACGGCGAATCTGGAGTCGATCAAGGCGCAGGTTGCGGCGCTCGACCTGCTGAAGGAGCGATTGACAGTGCGGTCGCCTCGCGCGGGGACGGTGCTGCGACGGGAGGTGGAGCCGGGCGAGTACATGCTGGGGCCGAGCGCGGCGGGGAAGGCGCCCCTGGTGATCGGAGATCTGTCACGGCTGCACATCCGGGCCCAGGTGGACGAGGAAGACATCGCGCTGGTGCAGGCGGGCGCGAAGGCGATCGCGCGGACGCGTGGGGCGGTGCAGAAGGACCTTGAGGTGAAATTCGTGCGGATCGAACCGTTCGCGCGCCCGAAGCAGAATTTGAGCGGGGCGAATTCGGAGCGGACGGATACGCGGGTGATTGATGTGCTGTTTGAGATTGTCGGGGATGGGAAGGGGTACACGATCGTGCCGGGGCAGGCGGTGGATGTGTTTGTGGATGCGGGGAAGTAGAGCGGCAAAGCAGCAGAGCCGCAGAGCAGCAGAGCAGCAGAGCAGCAGAGCAGCAGAGCAGCAGAGCAGCAGAGCAGCAGAGCAGCAGAGCAGCAGAGCAGCAGATTATCGATGAAGGGTGCCTTTACGCGGGCAGCGCATGCCGCGGCGAGTGTTGAAATGCTTGCGACTTCGACCTCTCGTTTACGCGAGAGGATCGATCAGCGATGACATGGCGATGGCGGCGGCGACCATGACGTTCAGCGAGTCGACGCCGGGGCGCTGAGGGATGCGGCAGCGGAAGTCAGCGCTGTCGAGAGTGGATTCACTCAGGCCCGGACCTTCGGCACCGAGGAGGAGGGCGGGCTTCTTCCCTGCGAGGACTGGCTTGCACTTGTTGAGGTCGATTGCGTCGGGGCTGGGCGTCAGAGCGATTGTGGCGAAGCCGTTGGACTTCAAAATGTCGAGCGACCAGGGATTCAGCGTCGCGAACGGGACACGGAGGGCGTGGCCCATGGAGACTCGGATGGATTTTCGATAGAGCGGGTCGCAGCATTCGGGGGAGAGGATGATGGCGGTGCCGGGCGGGCAGAGGGCGGAGGTGCAGCGGAAGATTCCTCCCACGTTGTCGACGTTGGTGAGGTTCTCGAGGACGATGGCGGCGGGAGCGGAGCGGAGGAGAGATTCGATTTCGTGCTGAGTGGCGGGCGGCTTGCGGATGCCGGAGGCGAGGATGCCGCGGTGGAACTTGAAGCCGAGGAGGCGGGACATGGTTTCTTCGGAGGTTGAGTAGATGGGGACGCCGTCGGGCGCGGCGGCGAGCAGATCGGCGTAGGTTTCGAGCTTCGTGTCGCTGACGAGGACGCTGCGACAGGGGTAGGTGGACTCGAGCAGGTGGCGGACAACGAAATGGCCCTCGCAGATGAAGCAGCCGTTGGGCGCGGAGGCGTCGATGCCGCGGTGGAGGTCGCCCTCTTTGAGGGAGAGGTATTCGCGGACGCGGGGGTCGGAGGGGTTTGAGATGGGGGTGATGCGGGGCGTGGTCATTTGCGCTTTCGCCCGAGAGACTTGCGGGCCGAGAGTGGATTCTTGACGGACTTGGTTCGGTTGGTCCGACAATGCGCTGATACGCTCGTCCGGCGTCGAGCAGCTGTTTGCTGGTTGAGCGCCCTCTCCGCCCACCCCCAACCTCCTCCCTCAGGGAGGG
The DNA here is from genome assembly GCA_044221315.1 of Phycisphaerales bacterium. Lineage (GTDB taxonomy): Bacteria > Planctomycetota > Phycisphaerae > Phycisphaerales > UBA1924 > JAFEBO01. The sequence continues at coordinate 8,227 of JBGAPK010000053.1, forward strand.
CTCCGGAATTACGAATGGAACTCTGGCAAGCGATCGTTCTTGGGTTGGTTGAGGGGATTACGGAATACCTCCCGTCCAGTTCGACCGGGCACCTGATCATCGCGGGTGATCTCTTGAAGCTGGACCGGCCGGCAACAAAGGCGGCGCTGGATGCGTTCTGCGTGATCGTGCAGGGGGGGGCGATCCTGGCGGTGCTGGCGTTGTATTTTCCGCGGTTCATGCAGATGCTGAAGGGGCTGGTGGGGAAGGACGCCGCGGGATTCCGGATCTTCGTGAACATCGTGATTGCGTTCATTCCGGCGGCGTTCGTGGGCATCCTGCTCAAGAAGGTGATCGAGGAGAAGTTGTTTCACACGGGACCGGTGGTCTTCTCGCTGGTGGTGGGCGGGTTCTACATGATCGGGGTTGAGTTGTGGAGGCGGTCGCGCAGGCCGATGCGGGGCGGGATCGACGGGAAGGGCGTGGAGCAGATGACGGCGGGTGACGCGCTGTTTGTGGGCTGCCTGCAGATCTTCTCGCTCTGGCCGGGGACGAGCCGCTCGATGATGACGATCACGGCGGGGTATTTCCGGGGACTGAGGCCGACGGCGGCGGCGGAGTTCAGTTTCCTGCTGGGGATGCCGACGCTGCTGGCGGCGACGCTGTACACGCTCTACAAGGACTACTCCGGCAAAGAGCCGGAACACCAGACAATGTTCAAGATCCTCGGCGCCAAGCCGGTGCTCGTCGGAATCGCGGTGGCGGCGGTGAGCGCGTTTGTCGCGGTGCGCTGGCTGGTTGGGTTTTTGAACCGGCACGGGCTGACGGCGTTCGGGTGGTATCGGATCTTTGCGGGGGCGGTGCTCTTGGCGTTGGCGCTGGCGGGGGTTGTAACGGTGAACAAGTAGCGCGGCGGGTGTCATCGGTCGGGGCACGGCTTTTCGCGAGTATCGCGATCGGCCACTTTCCGACCTCTCGCTCACGCGAGAGGCTCCATCGAAATGCCGGCTGATCGATTTCGAATCGAAGCCTTGCCAAGCCCGACCTCCAACAATCCGCCCGCATGACTTCCAAGACTTCCTATCCCAAGGCGAAGATCAACGTGGTGCTGGTGGAGTCGATCCATCCGCGGGCGGTGGAGATGTTCAAGGCGGAGGGGTTCAGCGTTCAGACGACGGCGGGAGCGCCGGATGCGAAGAAGTTGGCCGCGCTCTGTGCGGATGCGCATGTGCTCGGGATCCGGTCCAAGAGCGAGGTGACGCCGGAGATCCTGGCGGCGGCGCCGCGGCTGCTCTCGATCGGGTGCTACTGCATCGGGACGAATCAGGTGGCGGTGAAGGAGGCGTGCCTGAAGGGCGTGCCCGTGTTCAACTCGCCGTTCAGCAACACACGGAGCGTGGCGGAACTCACGATCGCCGAGACGATCGCGCTGCATCGCGGATTGGGCGACAAGACGATGCAGATGCATCGCGGCGAGTGGGACAAGTCGGCCGCGGGGTCGCACGAGGTGCGCGGGCGGACGCTGGGAATCGTCGGGTACGGGCACATCGGCTCGCAGGTCTCGGTGCTGGCGGAGGCGATGGGGATGCGGGTGGCGTTCTTCGACATCGTGCCGAAGATGGCGCTGGGGAACGCGCGGGCGGTGCGGAGCCTGAAGGAGCTGCTCGAGATCAGCGAGGTGGTGACGCTGCACGTGCCGGCGACGGCGCAGACCAAGGGGATGATCGGGAAGGCCGAGATCGCGCGGATGAAGAAGGGGAGTTACCTGATCAACAACGCGCGGGGGAGCGTGGTGGATGTGCACGCGGCGGCGGCGGCTCTCAAGAGCGGGCACCTGGCCGGGGCGGCGCTCGACGTGTTTCCCGATGAACCCTCGGGCAAGGGCGATCGGTTCGAGAGCCCGCTGCAGAACATGCCCAATGTTCTCCTGACGCCTCACGTGGGCGGGAGCACCGAGGAGGCGCAGGAGGCCATCGCCGAGGACGTGTGCGACAAGCTGATCAAGTTTGTAAACATCGGATCGACAGGCGGCTCGGTGAATGTACCCGAGGTGGAACTGCCGGAGCAGATGCTGCGGGACGGCGGGCGGAAGGCGCGGCCGCACCGGATCCTGCACTTTCACAAGAACGTGCCGGGCGTGCTGAGCAAGATGCACGGGTTGATCGCGGGGATGAACGCGAACATCAGCGCGGAGTATCTGCGGACGAACGAAGAGGTCGGCTACGTCGTGCTGGACGTGGAGCCGAGCGACGGGGAGGCGATCCGGAAGAAGCTGGCGGAGATTCCGGAGACGATCAAAGTGCGGATGCTGTGGTGAGAGGAAATGGCATTCTCACCACGGAGAGCACGGAGATCACGGAGTATGCAAAAAGAGCTGAATGATCGGGGAGCGGTGCGGGGGCGCTCTGTGATCTCGCGTACCTGCTCACTTCGTTCGGGGCTCGTCATGCACCCGGGGCTGCGGGGATGAATGCGGCGGGACGGTGATGATGATCGCGCAGTGTTTCGAACGCGATGCCGAAGAGCGGTTCGAGGTGCTGCTGGCTCAGGACGCTGCTCGCCGTGCCGGCCGCGGCGAGTGTGCCTCCGGCGTTGAGGAGGATGGCGTCGTCGGCGTAGCGGAGGGCGAGGGAGAGATCGTGGAGGACCACGACAACACCGGTCCCGCCTCCCCCGCTGCTGGTCAGCGAGCGAAGAAGGTTCATGGCCTCGATGGCGTGGCGGGGGTCCATGGCGCTGACGGGTTCGTCGGCGAGGAGGAATCGGGGCTTGGTGTTTGTGTGAGGGCCGAGCTGGGCGAGGGCGCGGGCGAGTGTGACCCGCTGCTGCTGGCCGGCGCTCAGGGTTGCGAACGGATCATCGGCGCGTTCGGCGAGGCCGACCTCGGCGAGAGCAATTTGCACCTGTTCGCGATCCGAGGCGTGGCCCCGGGCGTAGAGGCCCATGGCGACGACTTCGGACGCGGTGTAGTCGAAGGCGACGGCCGATTGCTGGGGGAGGTAGACCAGGCGTGCGGCACGCTCGGCGCGGGGGATGGCGCTGAGGGCGGTGGCGTCGAGGGTAACCGAGCCTTTGGTCGGATCGCGCAGTGCGGCGAGGAGGCGGAGGAGCGTGGACTTTCCGGCGCCGTTGGGGCCGATGATCGCGGTGAGGCGGGCGGGCAAGAAAGAGGCATCGACGGCGCGGAGCACCAGAGACCTGGGCGAGTAGCCGAACGAAACCTGGCGCAGGTCGAGTGTCACGCTGCAAGCGTACCAGCCCGTTTCAGGTGAACTGGCGGAGGAGCGTGCGCCACTCGCCGTATTGGTACGGGATTGATTCGCGATCGTGGATGGCGCGGATGTGGCGGATGGCGGATTCGGTCAGGTCGTGCTGCCAGGTTTGGGCGGAGCGATCGCAGAAATAGGTGCGGCAGGCGCCGGGCTTGAGGAGGTGAACACCGCACAGGTTCTGCTGCTGGAAGGGACACCCTCCTGCGCTCTCGGCGCGGTCGATATCGGTCGTTGTGAGGGGGTTGGGAAGTCGGCGGATGCAGTACGCGGCTTCCAGGCCGGTGGTGTAGAGGCGATGATCGGAGGCGGCGAAATTGCAGCATCGGCCGCTGGCCCAGCAGGAAGGGCCGCGGGCAGCAACCTGATCGGCGATGAGTGCGTAGACAACTTCGAGCGCATCGGCGACGCGGGGACGGGCGATCGCGTCGAGCCAGGCTTGGGAGTCCTGCGTGGGCACGGGAAAGCGTATCGGCGGGAATGTGCCGGGCGAGTCTTGCAAAGTACGGCGCTTGCGTGTTCAATAGAATCTCCGGCGCGGAAATGGGGGCGGGAGGTCGCGATATGACGAAGACGATGCGGACAGCGGCGGTGGCTTTCGCGAGCGGGCTTGGTGCGACGGTGAGCCTGGGCTTGCCGAACGAGCCGGGTTCGGTTCAGGGGCCAATGGAGGCTCGGCTCGGCGGATCGCTCGAGGGTAATGGCTGCATCGTGAAGACGGACATTCCGCCGATGCCGCGGGAGGAGCAGCATGCGATCCGGAAGATTCCGGCGGACGTCGTGCGGCTGGACGGGCGGTGGGAGGCGCTTCCGTTCGAAGATCGGGGGCTGGCGAACAACCGGCTGAATCTGGTGGTGATGGGTGACGGTTATCTCTCGACCCAGCAGGCAACCTTTAACACGCACACGACGAACACGCTGAACTCGTTCTTTGCGTACGAACCTTACAAGACGTATAAGAACTACTTTCAGGTTTTTCGCGTCACCGTGAACAGCAGCGTGTCCGGAGTGTCGGGCGATCCGACGTCGAACATTTTCAAGAACACGCCGCTGCGCATGAATTTCTGGTGCGGCGGGATTGAGCGGCTCTTGTGCATCAACATCAACTCGGCGTATCAGTACGCGGCGAACTCGCCGCAGCCGTTCGACGAGATCCTGGCGCTGGCGAATTCGACGAAGTACGGCGGGGCGGGGTACCCGGGGAACGAGGTGGGAACGGCGTCGGGCGGAAATTCTCAGGCGGCGCTGATCGCGATTCACGAGATGGGGCATTCGCTGGGCGATCTGGAGGACGAGTACGACTACGGGGACGGGACGGTGTACGGCAGCGGGGAGCCGTTCGGGGCGAACGCTTCGATCAAGACCTCGGCGCAGATGGCGGCGGCGCAAACCAAGTGGTGGCGCTGGCTGGGGGATTCGACGCCGGGGTTTGACGGGCCGGTGTCTACGTTTGAGGGCGCGGTGTACTCGGTCTTCGGCGTCTACCGGCCGAGCCCGAACTCGATGATGCGGTCGCTTGGGCCGAACTTCAATCTGCCCTCGTGCGAGGCGTTGATCTCGCGGATCTACGGGCTGGTGCGTCCGATCGACGGGCCGCCGAACCCGGCGACCTCGACGGTGCTCGGGCCGACGTCGGGCGTGAGCATCGTGCTGATGCAGACGGTGAACAACCCGTTGAGCGTGCAGTGGGCGCTGGACGGCGCGGCGATTCCGGGAGCGACCTCGGTGAGTTTCAACGTTGGTTCACTGAATCTGCGGAAGGGCGCTTCGTCCTTGTCGGTTCGGGTTGTGGACAACACGCCGATGGTGCGCGATCCGGCGATTCGGAACTCGCTGCTGACGCAGACGCTGACGTGGCAATTGCCGGTGGCGCCGTGCATCGCGGACTTGAGCGGGGACCGGCTTGTCGATGATGCGGACTTTCCGGCGTTCGCGATTCAGTACGACGCGCTGGGGTGCGCGAGTCCGGACATGCCGCTGGGATGTTCGGCGGATTTCAACAATGATGGGTTCGTGGATGATGCGGACTTCTCGATTCTCGTGGGGCTGTACGACGCGCTGATCTGCCCCTAGATGTCGAGGACGGCGCGCCGGCGGCGGATCTCTTCCGGGGGGAAGAGCGGGCCTTTTTCGATGCCGGGGCACATGCGTTTCGCGAGTTCCCATTTTTTGCGGCTGACGAGGAGGCTCTTCCAGAAGGGCCAGGTGCGGCACTGCTTCGGACGGATCTGGTAGACGGAGCAGAGGGCCTTGCCGGGCATGGTGTCGCGGTCGAGGAAGACGCAATCCTGGCCGAAGGATGAGAGTTTTTCGGTGAGCGAGCGACCGGCGGAGGTCGATCGCGTGTAGCGGTCGAGGAAGTCGTTGACAGTCAGATTGAGGTGCGAAGCGATCGCGGCGGCTTCGGCATCATCGACGAGAACGTAACCCTCGGGGCCGGAGCAGCAGTTGCCGCACATGGTGCACTCGAAGCGGAGACCTGTTTCGCCGGTCGATGGATCGGGGTTGTCGAACCATTCGAGTTGGGGGAGGGGGTAGGACACTCGGAAGGGTACGAGGCGAATGCGTGGTCTTGATTGAATGGGCAATCGAACCCGCTTCCCAACCCCCTCTCCCATCGGGGAGAGGGATTCGGAAAAGTCTTGTCAGACCTCGCTGCGGACCGGCGGGTAAAGGAAGCGGTCGGGG
>JBGAPK010000018.1:0-76996 GCA_044221315.1 Phycisphaerales bacterium
CCGGCGGAGGTGGAGCGGCGGGATTCGGTCGCCGAAGATTCACTGCCGAGGCTCTTTGTCGCCACGAGAATTCCAATTCTCTCGCCCACGAGGACGACGCGAAGAGGCGGATCGGTGCTCCGAAACGTCCGTGGACGCTGGCAGGGTTCGTCCGTGTCCGTCCTGGTCCCTGCCGCACGCCCGTCGGAGCAGCCGATCGTCCGCCCGTCATGAGTTCTGCACCGTCCGTGCCCACGCTCGAAACTTGTGCGGTGTCACGTCGCGGCCTCGAAAAGAGGCTTTGGCGCGTCATCGCGATGCAGGGCAGCGTGCGCGGCGTGCGCCGGCTGGTCCCGGAAAGTCTCGAGTCGGTCGAGTCCTTGACCGCAGAGGGAAATCTAGTGGGGTTCACGGGTGGGAACAACCGACAAAGGCGCAGTTCTGTACCGGGGTGAGGCGCAGACAGCAAAGAAACAAGGGCTTAGCGCGATTCAAAAATACTTCTCCACGCGCGCGGCGCCGATGCGGATAGTTTGTGGACAAACTCTGTCGATTGATCGCAAGCGGCGCGAGGCTCGACGCTTATCGCATGAACAGCGTTTCAGGCCGATGTGCGTAGGTGCGGGATCGCGCGGAATGAAAGCGCGTCGCACGCGATTCATGCGCGTTCGGCGGCGGGCGCGTCACGATTGACCGATAGGACAAACGCGCGACGCCTGCCAAGAGCCGAAAATCCGAAGCGGTCGTAGAGACGCAGGGCGGGGTCGTTGCGGCAATCGACGGCGCAGGTGATGGCGTCGATGCGCGGGTCGGCGGCTTTGGAGATGGCGAGTTCCATCAGGCGGACGCCGACGCCCCGGCCGCGGAGGCGCTTGGAGAGGCCGATGTAGACGATTTCGAGGGCACGCTGGTCGGCGACGCGGCTCAGCAGCAAACAGCCCGCGGGCGTGTCGCCGTCGTAGGCGATGAACCAGAGCGCTGGATCAAAGACGCCGGTGGCGTAATGGCTGGCGAGGATGTCGGCTGTGAGGCGCATGCCGCAGAGCTCGGGGCAGTCTTTGGTGTCGAGGTACGAATCTTCGAGCACGCGGAGGAGGACGAGATCGCGTTCGGAAGCGGGCAGGCGGCCGATGGGGACGACGCGCACGCCTTGGGGCAATTCAACCTCGCGGGCGCCGGCCTTGTGCTCGGCGGGGGTGATGGTGCGACGGCGGTATTCGAGATCTCCGACCCAGCGAAAGCCGGCGCCGCGCAGGGCGGTCTCGGCCCAGGCGTCGGAGGGCTCGGGGAGCGCCTGGAGAACGCGAACGTCGAGACGGGTGTGATTTTTGAAAAACGCGCGGACTTCGGCGAGCAGGGCGATGCGTTCGTCGCGGGCGCTCTCGGGGCCGCCGGGCTCGCCGCCGGGCATGGGCTCGGAGACGAAGATCATGGCGGTGCGGCCGGAGCCGGGGACGGCGAGGCAGGCCTGGCGGACTTCGGGAGGCTGCTTGGGTTTGTCGGATAGCGTCAGCGTGACCCAAATTGCGGAGAGGTCGATCCCGTGCTGGGGGGCGCTGGCGATGAGACGCTTGGCGGCGTTCGCACGGTCCTTGAGATTCTGGCTCACGAGGCGCTGAGCGGCGGGCAGAAGGAGTTCCTCGCCGACGCGAGCGACGACGAACCGCGGCTCGGGCGAGGACTTTGAGGCCTGATTGACGACGGTACGGGTCATCGGAAGAATCGCCGAGGTTGACGGCCGGGGCTCGGCAAGTAGACTAGCCTCTCCGCCCCGGCGGCCTCCGGAAGGGCTTCTGAAGGGCGAGAAGGAACGGCAAAGGCGTCCGACGCGAAGAGATCGGGGAGCGAAAGATTGACTATGAACGCGACCGCCTTGAACCAGTTCGTCCGTCTCCCGGTGCTGCTCGCTGCGCTGCTTCTGGCGGCGATCGCGTGGATGGCGGGGATGGCGCCGGAGCCGAACCCGGTGCCGCAGCGCTGGCAGTTTGATGTGCGGCCCGGTGCGCTTCGGTTTACGAAGTTTGAAACGCCGGACGGGCAGATTCGCGGTTATTTCTTCCTGACGTATCGCGTGGTGAACAACACGAAGGAAGATTTGCTGCTGGCGCCGCTGTTTGAGCTGACGACGGAGAATGGGGATGTGGTGCGCTCGGGGCGTGATGTGCCTCCGTCGGTGATGAAGAAGATCATGGCGGAAGTGGATAACCCGCTGGCGCAGGATCAGATCTCGATTCTGGGGACGCTGTTGCAGGGCGAGGAAAACGGGCGCGAGGGCGTGGTGGTTTTTTCGGATGTGGATATCAGCGCTCGCGATCTGACGATCTACGCGACCGGGTTCTCCGGCGAGACGGCTCCGTACGAGGTGAAGGACCCCAAGACGGGGAAAGCGCGGCGGGAGTTGCTGCGGAAGACGCTGAGCCTTGAGTACAAGCTGCCGGGGGATGTGACGGGGCGGGTGAATGAGCCGCTGCCGCTATTTGAGCAGCGGTGGGTTATGCGGTAAGGCGGCGAAGCGGCAAAGCGGGAAACGAGATGGTGCCGCGGTTGCTGGTGAAGCCTCAAATGCCGCAAATGCTGTGGTTTACTGGAGGGTGGCTGCGGCCTATTATCTTGGCCCTGCCGGGATTGGCCGGCGTCTTTCAGAGGATTTTCGTCATGGCACATAAGAAGGGTCAGGGCTCGACCAAGAACGGGCGCGATTCGAATCCGCAGTTTTTGGGCGTGAAGCTGTTCGGCGGCGAGATCGCCAAGCCGGGCTCGATCATCATCCGGCAGGTGGGCACGCCCTTCAAGCCGGGGTTCAATGTCGGCATCGGGAGCGACAACACGCTCTATTCGCTGGCGGAAGGAACCGTGATCTTCAGCGGACGAAAGGTGCACGTGGACCCGACCGATGCGAAGGCGAATCGGCCTGTGTGGCTGAAGGCCGGCGAGGCGAAGAAGCCTGTGAAGGCCGGGAAGTAGGCGGGCCGGTCAAGATCGAATTGAATAATGGAATTCAACGGGCTCCGCGAGGCGGGGCCCGGTTTGTTTTTGGAGCGAGCAACCGTCGAGGCATCTCTTTGATGTAACACTGGCGTGCTTCGTGTAACACCTCGTCGGTCACTCGATCCCGATTTGACTACCGTCGGTATCGGCGCGGATGAAACCCGCGTCATTGTCAACCAACCCGGACATGAACCAATGAAGCATCTTCGGCCCGCGCTGTCCTCGATTGTCCTTGCGTTCGGTCCGGTGCTCGCCGTCTTGGCGGAGTCCACACCCGCCGAGCGGCCGGCGGCGGCGTATTTCACCCAGTTTGATGAGCGTGCGAACGCGCTGCTCAAGCAGATGACGCTTGAAGAGAAGATCGGGCAACTGGTGCAGTTTTCCAACGGGAAGGCCACCGGTCCGGAGAACGTGGCTGTCGATCAGAATGAACTGCTCGCCAAGGGAGGGATCGGCTCGATCCTGAACGCGACGGGCGCCAAGACGATCAACGAGATGCAGCGCATCGTGATGGAGAAGTCACGCGCCAAGATTCCGCTGCTGATGGGACTTGATGTCATCCACGGGTATCGCACGACGTTCCCGATTCCGCTCGGCCTCGCGGCGACGTGGGATCCGGCGCTCGTCGAAAAGACGGCACGCGTGGCGGCGGTCGAGGGGACGGCGGAAGGGATCCGATGGACGTTTGCCCCGATGGTCGATATCGCTCGCGATCCGCGCTGGGGTCGGATCATGGAGGGGAACGGCGAAGATCCGTACCTGGGGGGCGTGCTGGCTGCGGCATACGTCCGCGGGTTTCAGGGCAAGGACCTCTCGGATCCGACGTCGATGCTGGCGTGTGCGAAGCACTATGTCGGATACGGCGGTGCGGAGGCTGGGCGCGAGTACAACTCGGTGGACATGTCGGAGCGGATGCTGCGGGATGTGTACCTGCCGCCGTTCCGGGCGGCGGCGGACGCGGGGGCCGCGACGTTCATGAGCGCGTTCAACTCGCTGAGCGGCGTGCCGACGTCGGCGAACCGGTTCACGCTGACGGATGTGCTTCGGAATGAATGGGGTTTTCGCGGGTTTGTCGTGAGCGACTGGACGTCGATTGCGGAGTTGATCCCGCACGGGATTGCGCTCGATGGGAAGACGGCGGCGTGGAAGGCGTTTACGGCGGGCGTGGACATGGACATGCAGGCGAATCTCTACGCAACCAAGCTTGCGGGGCTGTTGGGCGAGGGAAAAGTGACTCAGGAAGAAGTAGACGAGTCGGTGCGGCGCATCCTGCGGACGAAGCTGGCGCTCGGGCTGTTTGAGCATCCGTACACGGACGAATCGCTCGCGGCGTCGGTGCTGCTGAAACCTGAGCATGTGGAACTGGCGCGGAAGGCGGCGGAAGAGTCGTTTGTGCTGCTGAAGAACGAAGCGGCGGCGGGAGGGGGCCCGGTGCTTCCCCTGCGGGTGGGGACGAAGGTCGCGCTCATCGGGCCGCTGGCGGATGCCGCGGACGACATGCTGGGTGAGTGGGCGTGCAAAGGGAATGAGAAGGATGTCGTGACGCTGCGGAAGGCACTTCGCGACCGGATGGAAGATTCGCTGACGTATGCACAGGGAACCGAGGTGCTCGGGACCTCCGAAGCGGGATTTGCGGAGGCCGTGGCGGCTGCACAGAAGGCGGATGTCGTGGTGATGGCGCTGGGCGAACAACGTCGCATGTCGGGCGAGGGTGCGGCGCGGGCGCGGATCGATCTTCCGGGCAATCAACGGGCGCTGCTCAAGATGATCGTGGCGCTCGGAAAGCCCGTTGTGCTCATCGTGTTCAGCGGACGGCCGCTGGAGCTGGCCTTGGAAGCGGAGCATGTGCAGGCGATGGTCCAGGCCTGGCATCCGGGCGTGCAGGCGGGGCCGGCGCTTGCCCGCGTGCTCTTCGGCGAAGTTGCGCCGTCGGGCAGGCTCACCATCACGTTCCCGCGCTCGCTCGGGCAGGTGCCGATTTACTACAACCACCTGAAGACGGGAAGGCCGATCCCGGGTGAGGATGACGACGGGAAGGACGAGGGTTTCCGATACCAGTCGCGGTACATCGACGAGAAGAATTCGCCGCAGTTTCCGTTCGGGTGGGGATTGACGTACACCACGTTTGACTACTCCCCCACCGTTGCGTCTGCGGCGAAGGTGCGGCTGGCGGATCTCGAGGCGGGCGCGACGATTGAGGTTGAGGCAACGGTGACGAACTCCGGCTCGCGGGTGGGGACCGAAGTGGCGCAGCTTTACATCCGCCAACGCGGCACGAGCGTGGCGCGGCCGATTCGGGAACTGAAGGGTTTTGAAAAGTTCACACTCGAGCCCGGCGCGTCGTGGGTGGTTCGTTTCAAGGTGGGCAAGGAGCAGCTTGCGTTCTGGAATATCGATATGAAGTTGGCGGTTGAGTCGGCGGAGCTCACGCTCTGGGTCGCTCCCAATGCGGCGGGCGGGAAGCCGGTTTCGCTCATGATCGAGCCGTGAAAAGTCGCTCGGATCGACCCTTTTCCCGCAACTCGTCTTGACATATGCTCATATGAGTATGTGTTTTCGGTATGGCGAGGGCTGCGACAACCACGGATGTTTTCAACGCAATCGCGGAACCGGCGCGTCGGGAGATCGTGGACCTGTTGGCCGGGTGTGGGCCACAGGCGGTTGGCAGGTTGGTAAACCTGCTGGGGTTGCCGCAGCCGGCGGTTTCGAAGCACCTGGGGGTCTTGCGCGCGGTCGGGCTGGTGTCGGTCAAGCGGGTGGGGCGGAGTCGCGTGTATCAGTTTGAACCACGGGAATTGAAAGCCGTGCATGACTGGACGGCGACATTCGAGCGGTTCTGGACAAGCCAATTAAGGCGATTGAAGGAAATGGCAGAAAAGGAATCGAGGCGGCGCGGGGCGGACGTGACGGGCGGATGAGGCGGTCGACTCTGGCGGGTGGTGGTATGCTGACGAGCGGGACGCCGCGGAGAACGGATCGTCTCATCAAAGGAGCAACTGCATGCCTTACGTCGACGGATACGTGCTGCCGCTGCCGAAGAAAAACGTCGCGGCGTACCGGAAGATGGCGAGCGCCGCCGGAAAGATCTGGCGGGAGCACGGGGCGCTCGAGTACCGCGAATGTGCGGGCGAAGACATGGCGGTGAAATGGGGCGTTCCGTTCACGCGTCTGATGAAATCGAAGACGGGCGAGACGGTGGTGTTTTCGTGGATCGTGTTCAAGTCGCGGGCGGATCGGGACAAGGTGAACACGAAAGTCATGAAGGATCCGCGGATCGCGAACATGATGAAGGGCAAGAAGATGCCGTTTGATATGAAGCGGATGGTGTATGGGGGATTCAAGACGCTGGTTGACTTCTGAAGGCCTCTTCAGGTTCGATTGCAGATTTGGAAAGTACCATGTCAATTGCCACGACAGCCCGGACCGAACAGCCCGCGTGCGGCAGCGGCCGGCTCGTCATTGCGGAGGGTTCCTGTATGACACGCAAGTTCCTCATCGTTCCGGCTTTTCTTTGTGTCGTTGGCCTGGCGGCGGCGATCGGCTCACTCGGGTTTACCGAGCCTGCCAAGGACCTCAAGGTCACGGCTCCGGCGGGCATGCCGGAAATGAAGTTGCCTCCGGGATGGACGGCGGAGGACATGCAGGCGTGCGCGATCGCGGGGACGCCGGGCAAGATGCACGAGCAGCTCGCCAAGTCGGCCGGAACCTGGACCGGCAAGTGCAAGAACTGGATGGCGCCGGGCATGGACGCGATGGTGAGCGATTGCGTGGCGACGTCCGTTCCGATCATGGACGGGCGCTTCATCAAGACCGAAGTGACCGGCGAGATGATGGGGATGCCGTTCGTCGGTTTTTCCTTGAACGGGTATGACAACGTCGGCCAGAAGTTCCAGTCGACGTGGGTCGACAACATGGGCACGGGCATGATGGTCGGCACCGGCGAACTTTCCGCCGACGGCAAGACCATCACCTGGACCTACACGGCGAACTGCCCGATCACCAAGAAGCCGACGACGATGCGCGAGATCGAGACGATCACGGGCCCGAACACCAAGACCTTGGAGATGTGGGGCACGGATCCCAAGAGCGGCAAGGAATACAAGTGCACGTTCATCGAGTTCAAGAAGCAGTCGTAAGACCTGCGGCCCTGCGGATGATGTGATTCGAATGCGGGCCAGCGGCAGCAACCGGCCGCGGGCCCGTTTGCTTTCTGACGAACGCACGGAAGGATTCGCGTGAGGGTGAACTACGCGATCGTGTTTGTGAGCGATATGAATCGATCGGTCGCCTTCTTTCGGGATGTGCTCGGGCTGCCGCTGCATTTTGAATCGCCGCACTGGACAGAACTTGCGACGGGGGCGCTACCTTGGCTCTGCACGTCGCGGAAGCGACCGGTGAAGACAGTCCGGCGCGGCAGGTCCGGCAAGGTATCAGTCTGAATTTTCTTCTGCCTCCGCGCCAGTTTCTGCCAGCGAATCGCCGCCGACGGTCCTGGATACGCGCACTCCCGTCTCGCGCGCGAGCCACTTTCCGAGGCGGGTCGCATCGGCCGATTCAAGCCAGTATGCGACGATCCGCTCCCCGTCGAGACCTCGGCCGGCGAAGACGAGTTGCCATGTTGATTTTCTGTTGACCTTGCGGCCGTCATCGAGGCGGAGTTCAATCTTGCTCAGCGCGTCGAAACGCAGGATTGCGCGATCCAGATCGCGGCGGCGCGAAGGCAGCGTGAGCTGCCGGATCTGGCGATCGACAATCAGGTCGTACCGCCCGGCGCTGATCGCACGGGCGCGGAGGGCATAGCAAGCCAGACCGGACAGAACCACGGCAACGGTCGCCGCGGCGATCGCTTCCATGGGAGGATCGCCCGAGTACCAGAACATCAGACCGAAGATCAGGGCGAACGCGGACACTCCGGCGCCGAGACAGCCGGCCGTCGCAGGCCAGAACGTACCGAAACGCACAACTGCGATCGTGCCATCGTCACGAACCAGGCGCCCGAGGAGGGGATCGTCGGCGGCACGTTGGGCACGGAGCAGAAACACGGCGACGCCAATCGCGACGACGTCAAAGGGAATCGCGAAGAACAGCATGAGCACCGTCTGGGTCTGGAGACCCACAGCCAGGGCCGCGCGGCGAGGATCCGCGGCGTCGTAGAAGACCGGAACGGTGGCACCGACCGGGTTCGCCCGGATCACCCGTTCCGCGTACGCCTTGTTGCGGCTCTGCATTGAATCGGGTGTACCCGCGGCAATCGCGAGACTGGTGTATTCCCTGCCATCGACCTGATAGGTGTACATCACCGTGGGACGGTGCCGGAACTTTCCTTTTCCGATGCTCGAGACGACGACCCGACTCGACTGGATCGTACCGGTGGTGGTACGCCAGGTCTGGGCGGCGATGATCTGGTTTGCCGCGGCGACCAGAAAGGAGCCGTTGAAAGCCACGACAAAGAGACCCCAGAAGGCAAGGAACACCCACCCAAGCGCGATCTGCTTGCGGAGTCGCTTCGCAACGGCTGATTGCCTGGAGTCTGGGGATGAACTGGATGGCCGGTCGGTCAACGCCACACCTTATCCGGGAGTGTCGAATCGGCCTTTCAAACTCTTGCCATCACGGTGCCGCGGGGACGCCGGGCTGCACGGTCTTTGACCCCGGCGGCAGCATCTCGTTGTCGGTCATGACATAGGCGACCATGGCGAGCAGCATGAGGATGACGGCGACGGTCATCATCCACGGGGCGTGCTTGCGCAGGCCGGTCTTCTGGGGTCCGTGGCCGTGGTGGTGAGGATGGTCGCGGTCGTGTTCGGACATGGGGGTGGTTCCTAAGGGTTCAACTCAAGTGTAACGGGCCAAGGCCCTCTAGCGATCATCGTGCTGCCGGTGGCATTCCTGATTCCCGGTTCAGCTAGTAAGGCTTCCTTGACTAGTGAATGTCGCTGGTAAAGCGAGCTTTATTAGCGGCATTCCGCCTACTTTGCAGGGTGCGAGAGCCTTTTCCTCAGCACACTCAACAGCGTCTCTGGTTCCAGGTACTTCTCCGGCGGGCGGAAGTACACCTCTGCGAGTTCGTCGCTTACGGCGATGCCGCCGCCGAGGGTCTTGGCGCCTGTCTTTGCCGGGAGGACGGTCACGCTCACCTGAAGGGCCTTGCCGGCCTTCGCGAGATCCGGAGGCGTGCGCAAAAGAGCCTCGGCGAGCTGCTTTGCCATCGTGGTCTTGAAGATGACATCTTTCTCACGGATAATGATCGAGCGGACGCCGAGGGCAACGGCCGCGACGCGCAGTTCGGAAAGGAAGAGAAGGCGATTCACCTGCTTGGGAGGTTCGCCGTAGGCGCTGGTGAGGTCGGCCCGGACCTGTTCGAGTTGCTGGCGGGTCGCGGCGGTGGCGATGCGTCGGTAGGCCTCGAGGCGGCGCTGGTCGCTGGGGATGTACGGCCGGGGAATGCTTGCGGAGAGGCCGATCTCGATCGAGACCGTGCTCGGCATCTCCGGGGGTTTCTCGTTCTTGAGTTCGTGAACCGCATCCTCGAGTAGGCGGCAGTACATGTCGTATCCGACGGCGGCGATGTGGCCGGACTGCTCAGCGCCGAGGATATTGCCGGCGCCGCGGATCTCGAGGTCGCGCATGGCGATCTTGAAGCCGGCGCCGAGCATCGAGTATTGCTCGATGGCACGGAGGCGCTTGCGGGCGATGTCCTTGACGCTGCGCTCGGGGGGCAAGAGCAGGTAGCAGTAGCCGCGGTGCTTGGAGCGACCGACGCGCCCGCGCAATTGGTGCAATTCGGAGAGTCCAAAGCGGTCGGCGTCGTTGATGATCATCGTGTTCGCGGTCGGGATATCGATGCCCGACTCGATGATCGTGGTGCTCACGAGGATGTCGGCGCCGCCGTCCTTGCTCGGGCCTTTCATGAAGTTGAGCATGACCTCTTCGAGTTCGTGCGGCGCCATCTGGCCGTGGCCGATCAGGATCTTGGCGTTCGGGGCCATCCTCTGCACGTTGTCGGCAACGCTCTTGATATCGAAGACGCGGTTGTGCACGAAGAAGATCTGGCCGTCGCGGCTCAATTCCCGGTCGATCGCTTGCTGGATGCGGCGCTCGTTGTACGGAATCACCTCGGTCACGATCGCACGCCGATCAAGCGGCGGTGTCGTCAGCGACGAGATGTCGCGGATGCCCAACATCGCCATATGCAGCGTGCGGGGGATCGGCGTCGCGCTCAGCGTGAGCACGTCCACGGTGAGGCGGAGACGCAAGAGGCTCTCCTTGTGCTCCACGCCGAATCGCTGCTCCTCGTCGATCACCACCATTCCAAGGTCGGCGAAATCGACGTCACTGCTGAGGATGCGATGCGTGCCGATGATGACGTCGATCTGGCCCTTCTTGACTTTCTGGAGAATCTCTTTGGCCTCGCCGAGCGACTTGAAGCGGCTGAGGCTCTCCACCTTGAAGGGGTATCCCGCGAAACGCTGGCGGAACGTTCGCTCGTGCTGCTCGGCCAGCACCGTGGTCGGCACGAGGACCGCCACCTGCTTGCCGAACTCGCACGCCTTGAACGCGGCACGGATCGCCAGCTCGGTCTTGCCGAAGCCAACGTCGCCGCAGATGAGGCGGTCCATCGGACGCTGCTTGCTCATGTCCTGCTTGATAAGCGCGAGCGCGGTCAACTGATCTTCCGTCTCTTCGTAGGGGAATTCGTCCTCGAATTCATTCTGCCAGGGCGTATCGGCCGGGTAGGCGACGCCGGGCATCGACTCCCGCGCGGCACGCACCCGCATCATCTCCGCGGCCAAGTCTTTGACACTCTCGCTGGTGCGTTCCTTTTGTCCCTTCCAGCGCTGGCCGCCGAGGGTGCTGAGCGTGGGCTTGCCGCCGAAACCGCCGACGTACTTCTGGACCAGATCAATCTGCGTTGCCGGAACATGCAGCTTGGCATTTCCCGCGAATTCGAGTGTCAGGAATTCTTCCTGCTCGGGGTCCTTGATCTTCCTCCCTTCCATGTTGGCGCGGGCGGTCTCCTCGCGCGTGGCAAGCTCGCGGGGGGCGATCTGCGTCAGCGCGACAAACTTGGCGATCCCGTGGTCCTGATGAACCACGTAGTCGCCAGCCTGGAAGTCGAGGAACGTGTCGAGCGCCCGGCCCGAGCGCATTCGGCCCGCCTTGCGCCGGACGGTGAAGCGGTTCAGCAGCTCGTGGTAGGGAACGAGGGCAACGGTCTCGTCTTCGCCCCAGATGAAGCCCCGGTGCAGGTATTGGATCCGGGAGCGGACAGGCTTCTTCGGCTCGCTCTCGGCGGATGCGAGCAGTTCCTTGAATCGCTGCTCCTCTCCCTCGTTCTGGCAGAAGACCTCGACGCGGCAATTCATCGGGGGACGGGTCATGCCGATCAGCTCGCCCATGGCGACCGGCGCCTCGCGGTCGAACGCGTCGAGCGAGCGCACCGGCAGTTCGACGCGCACGTCCGCCGAGCCGGCGCCGGCGGAGAATTGGTTCACCTCGGCAATTCCTCGCACGCGAGCTTCGAGAACCTTGAGAACGGCGGGCGGGCCGAAGAAGCCCTTGGAATGCGAGAGCCGCTCGTAGTAGCCGCGCGCTTGCTCAACTATCTCCATCGTTTCGTGCAGGATGGCGACCGTTCCGATCGGGAGGATCTCGAGAAAGTTGATCGCGTCGTCGCCCGGCAGGGCCAGAGCCACGTCGGCCGCGACAAGGTGGACGGAATCGATCGCGCGGTCGGCACCCATCGTGTCGAGGTCGATCTCGTTGATGCGATCGATCGAATCGCCAAAGAAATCAAGCCGGACGGGTGCCGCGGCATCTCCGGCCGGAAAGACGTCGAGGATTCCGCCCCGCACGGCGAAGTCGCCCGGTTCCTCGATAGCCTCAACGCGGGAGTAGCCGGCCGCGCTGAGCCAGCCGGCCAATTCTCCGGGGGCGACCTGATCGCCCTTGCGAAGCACGCGTGAGATCGCAACGAGATCACCGGCGCGATGCACGCCCTGCATGATCGCCTGGATCGGCGCCACGACCACGACCGGCCCGGGGCGCATTGCCCCGACTTCACGCAGGACCGCCAGGCGTTCCGCCAGCGCGTCCGGAACCGCCGCGCCCTCGCCTGGAAGCGACTCGAGCGCGGGCAGACGAAACGCCGCCACGCCCAGCGAACGCAGTTCATCGAGCGCTTCGTCCGCGTCGTCGATATGGGCGACAACGAGCAGGACGGGACGGGCCAGACTCGATGCAACTTCCGCCGCGACGAACGTTGTCGAAGAACCGCTCGAGCCCGACGCGACGACCCGGCGCCCGTCCCGAAGGGCGTTCGTGAGCGTCCGCATCGATTCGTGCGCGGGGATTTCGCCGAGCAGGTTGCTGCCCTGAGGCGATCCCGCACTTTCCCGTTTGGAGGCCACTAGAGAGGATCAGAGCGCGCAGGCGCACGCCGCCCGAGCGGAACGCCCGCCCGACCGGCCCGGCACTGAACTGCCCAGATGCTATTCCACGACGATGAATGGCCGCATCTTCTCGATGAGCTTGGGGCCGATGCCCTTGACCCGATCGAGGTCCTCGACTTTTCGGAATGGTCCGTTCCGAGCGCGATCGTCCACGATGCGCGAGGCGAGCGCGGGGCCCACGCTCGGCAGTTTTTCGAGCTCCTCGACGCTGGCGGAATTGATGTTGATTGTCTTTTCCGGGCCCTTGGCCGTTTCGGCTTTCGGTGACTTTGGAGTTTCCTTCGCGGCCGAGGCAGGAGCCGGTGGCGCGGTTTGAACGGGCGCCAATTCGGTCACGATTGGGCGCGGCGCCTCCACAACTGGCTTGATTTGGGCGGGCGCCGGGGAATGAGCCGAATCCGACGGTCGCGTGCTTGAAGGTACAGCATGCACCGTCGGCGGTGCTGGCTCGATCGGTACCCGCCGCGCCGAGTACGACCAGACCATCCCGATGGCGGCAGCGCCGGCGAGGAGCCCCGCGCCGAGCCATCGCGCGGGTCCGTAGGTCCAGTCTTCGATTGTCTGAGTCGCCCGACCTGCCATGCCAAACAGAATAACCGGGCGCGACCGGGCTTCACAAGGTCGGGGCACGCCCCTCCCGGAGCGACTGGAGCACCTGCGTGAGACGTTGGGCGGATAGCTTGGCCCCCCCGGCGGCGTTCAGAATGCCGCCGAAGGCCATCTCGGGCGAGCGGCTGCTCGGCGGCGTGTCGGCCAGGTCCTGCCAGCAGATGCTCTGAACGCTCGGCTTGGAAGCGAGCATGGAAAAAACGTCGGCCAACCACTCGGCCTGAACAGAATCGGACCAGGGCGCTCGCCAGCGTCCGGCGTCGTGCTCCCGGGTCTGGATGACCACCTGGTCGTCCTCGTCGTCGTCTTTGATCGCCGGCTTCGCGGGCGCCGCGGACGGACTCGGCACCGTAGTCGCTGCGCTCGGCGCACCGACGGCCGTGATGTGCAACGGCCGCTCCATGGCGCTGTAGCGGTCGATCAGGGCCGAAATCGTCATCAGATCGCGGGCCGCCTGGCCGGAGGCCGATGCACCAACCTGAAGACGCAGGCCCAGCCCGTCGACCCCCAGCCCGAGATTCAACACGCTCTCGGCGTAGAATGTCGGCGGCAGGCTCTTGCGATCGCTCGCGAAGTACTCGCCCCACGGCTCCTGAATCTCGACGATGACCTTCGACTGCGGGTGAATCTTCTTGGTCAGCAGGATGCAGACCTTTGTCAGGTCCATGATCTGCTCATAACTGAGCTTGACGTTTGAGTTGACGTGCAAGCCCGAACAGACCGTCCAGCGGTTGACCGTCCGCCGATAGCGCGTGACCACCTGCGTGATGTGCTCAACCATCATGTCGCGCAGTGTCTCGTAGTCGTTCTCCCAGATGTAGATCCACTCGGGCAGGCAGGAGGCGCGAAGATCGAGGATCGGGCCGGCAGAGACGGGGATTTTCGCCGTACGCACGGCCCACTCGATCCACCGGTCCGTTGAGCCGAAACTCAACTTTCCTTCGGCGGGTTCCAGATCGCTCCAGCGTACCGGCATGTGCACGAAATCGAGGCCCGCCGCGGCCTTCTGCAGCGGATCGGAAAACTGGCCGGGGTTGATCGCGACCCCGACCTGGGGCGAACCCGGCACCACGGCGGTTCCCATGCCGGGGACGACAACGTGCTGACCCGAGGGGGGCGGATCGCCGATCAGCTTGGTGTATCGGGCCTTGGCTTCCTCGAACATCTTGCCCGAAAGCCGCAGCGGGATCTCTCGCACGGCATGGATCAGGCTCAGCTTTTCAGAAACGTCCAGCGCGATGGCGAGGGCTTCCCAGGCGAGCTTGTCGGCCCAGGCACGCGGGCTGGCCTGCCCCGGGGTGAGAGGGGCCCCCGCCCGATCGGCAACGAGGGCCTCACCGAATTTCAGCCGGGCTGTTTCGATCTGGACCATCGCCGGGTGATCGCTCGAAAGTTCGAACATCCCCCACTCCTCGAGCTTGTTCAGAACCAGCATGATCCGGTGCCGGGCGAGTTCAAGGCTCAGCAGGTACGGCTCTTCGCGCTTTGGCAGGAAGCAAGTCCGGAGCATCAACTGACCGAGACCGGGAGACGGGGCTGGGAGGGCGGGCACCCCTGGCGAAGGCGGCACCAGGGGCGGGGCGGGCACGTCAACCAGCAGGCAGATCCCCGCGGCTTCCGGCCCGGTTTTCGTGCAGCGGATGCAACCCGCCTCGAAACGGATCTCGGCCGGCGTCGGCATCTCGTCGTTGCCGATGAGGTGCTCAGCGCGCAGCGAAAAACTGTCTCGTGGCATGCCCGCGGAATCGAAGACTGCGAAGCTGAACATCCCGAAGCGGGCTCCCGTTCTCTGGTCCACGTAGGTGAGCGGGGAGTGTACGGGCGACTCGGCGGGCTTTCCGGCGCCGGGCGGGTAACCTTGTCGTCGGACCCGATCCGCGACCACCCCGAATCCCTGCTCGAAAACCCCCATGCCCCCCCATTACCCGCGATCAGTCATTTCGACCGACCTGCGCCTGCCGGGCAAGCGCAGCGGCAAGGTGCGGGACGTGTACGACCTGCCCCCGGACCGCTGGGGCCCGCGCCTGCTCATCATCGCCACCGATCGGATTTCGGCGTTTGATGTCGTTATGCCTACGCCGATCGACGGCAAGGGTCGCCTGCTCACGGAGCTTTCCACATTCTGGCTGCGGTTTGTCGAGGACCTCGGTCTCGCCCGGACGCACCTCATTTCCACCGACATCGCAGGGGTGCCCGCCGCGGCCTTTGATGGGGCCACTCTCCAACGCACCGACCTGGAGGGGCGCAGCACCATCGCCCGCAAGGCCCGCGTCATTCCCATCGAGTGCGTGGTTCGGGGTTATCTCGAAGGATCGGGGTGGAAGGAGTATCGCGACACCGGTTCGGTCTGCGGCGTGGCGTTGCCGCCGGGGCTGCGCCAATGCGACCGGCTCTCCGAGCCGATCTTCACCCCGGCGACCAAGGAAGAACTGGGCAAGCACGACGAGAACATTCCGTTCGCCCGGGCGTGCGAGATCGTCGGGGAAGAAACGGCGGCGTGGTTACGGAGAACGTCGCTGGCGATCTACGCTGCTGCCGCGGCCCACGCCGCCTCTCGCGGGATCATCATCGCGGATACGAAGTTTGAGTTTGGACTCGCTCTGGGAACGGACGGGCACCCCGTGCCCGGCGAGTCCCCGATGCTGATCGACGAGGCGCTCACCCCCGACAGCTCACGGTTCTGGCCTGCGGAGACATATCAGCCGGGGCAAGCGCAGAAGAGTTTCGACAAGCAGTACCTTCGGGAGTACCTTGAGACGCTTGTAGCCGCCGGGAAGTGGAACAAGCAGAGCCCGGGGCCGGAATTGCCCCGGGAGGTGGTGGACAGGACATGTGAGAAGTACCGGGGCGCTCGGGATGCACTGGCCGGGCGGGCGCGGCAGGCCGGAAAATGAGTGCGCCGGAACCGCCTCTCAGCGATTGAACGGGTCAGCTACTTCTGTTCGAGCTGAAGGTTCTTTTGCGCCTTGCGCTTGCGGTAGGCCTCGATCATGGCACGATGCTCTGCCATGCCCGGGGGCTCGGCGAAGAGCGTCGAGAATTTCTCACCGGTGACGGCTAGTTCCTTGTTCTCGGGGTCGCGGAACCGCTCCAGCACGAGGTCGTACGCGAAGCGGCGGAGGTCGTCGGGCGCCGCCTTGAACACGTCCGCGGCTTGATCGAGGTTGAGCAGGTCCATGAACTGGACGAATGTCGCCCCGGCCTGTATCCGGAAATCGGGCTCCATGATGTCCATACGAGCGTTCTCGGAATCGATGTTGTTGGTGATTCGTTGCTGCTTCATAAAGAAGGCGTGCGACTTGGCGGCGTAATCCATCTGACTGCGGAACTGGGTATCGTCGCCCGCGAGCAGCGCGGAGTACGCACCGAGCAGCGCGGCCGTCACTTCGGACACCGCCACGTTCGGGGTTTTCTGCCGGTCGGCCAGCTGCGCTTCCACGAACTGCTCGAGCGGCACGGCGAACTTGGCCGGCCGATCGGGATCGTTCAGATTCGCCCCCGGCCAGGTCGCCAGATGCCGGTAGTACTTCTCGGCCTGGTCTTTCATGCCGAGCCGGTAGAAGTAGAGGATCACGTCGATAAAGAAGTTCTCGTAACCCGCGGCGTACATGCTGTACGCGCGGTCGGCGGTGTCCCACTTGCTCCGCCCCACCAGTTCGGTCAGGATGTCCGCGTACGACTGGGCGAAGACCGGATCGGGGATCTCGATGTACATCTCACCGGCCCCGACGTTGAACCCGAGGTAATCGAAGTACACCTGCCCGTAGCGGTACAGATCCTGCATCGCCTGGATGACGATGCGGTCGGTGTTGACGAAGTCAAAGTCCTTTTCTGCCTGCTTCGTGACCCGAGTCAGCGCCCGCTCGACGCCCTCGGCAGCCCAGTAGAGCGCGTGCGCCGCGGGCACCCGCCAGTCGATCGGCCCATATTTCCGCGTGTAGCGGATCATCTGGGAGATATCCATGTGGTACTGGTTTTCGATCAGGAAACGCCGGGCGAAGGGCAGATAGGCGTTCCACGCGCTATCGAGCGACGGATCATGCACCAGTTCATCCATTGCCTTGATCTTCTTGCCCATCGTCGCCCGCGCGATTTTGGCCGTCGCGGACCGATCGAGCGCCAAGAGCACCTGCCGGCGGCGAAGGACGTTCGCGATCACCTCGGGCGTCGCATCGACGTCCTCGCCGATGGCCGCGGCCTCGCCAACCTCCGCCTTGATCCGGTTCACCAGCGTCCGCACCTCTGGTGTCGCCCCGACAACCTCGGCGAGCACGCGCGGGGCATCCGAGATGGGCTGCAGGAACGCCGCCATCTGATCGATGGCGTGCGCCCTTGAGCGGTCGGCAGGATCGCGCGTCGGGGGCAGGCCGAGCACGGTCGTCCATTCCTCCGCGAGCTTCATCTTGTAGTAACGATTGGCGTCGTCGGTCACCCCGCCGATCTTGTGCAGAAAGATCCACGCGAGCTCCTTGTGGAGCAGCATGTCGTTCGGATTGGCCGGGATTCCCTTGTCGCGGAGGAGCTGGATCCCCTTCTGAACCCAGTACCAGCGCTCGGTGCGGGTCTGGGTGGAGACCGAGATGTTGTACGCCATGTTCCACGCGTGGAAGACCCAGACACGCGGGAATCGGGGCTGCAGGCGGGTGATCGCCTCGGCAAGCTGATTCAGCTCGAAGAACTTGCCCTCCTGCTTGAGGTCGTTGGCGCGGATCCAGAGAAAGTTGACAAACACGCCCCGGAACGCACCAAGCGCGATCCCCAACGCCACCTCGGGAGGCTGGCCTTCCTCGACGCGGTCCGTGTAGGTGAGCTTGTTGCGGCTGGCGATCGAGCTCATACGCACCGAGAGCAGCGTGCTGCACACCGCGCCCACGAGAATGCAGGCGAGGGCAACAAGCTTGACTCTGGAAGACCGGAACATGCGGGCCTGAAACTCCCTAGTTGCCTGAATAGACCGCCAGCTCCCTCGAGCGGAAGATCAGCGCGGCGAGTGCGAAGAGGATCATGACGAGCAGCGCGAGCAGCGTGGTGCCTGTCGCGACGCTGGACCACGGGAGCAGCACCCCGTCCACCAGGTGTTGCGTCGGCTTGAGGTCGGCATAGAAGCGGAGCGGCGTTGAGATGAACGACGCCACTTTGTCTACGAGCAGGTAGAAGAACACGTCGTGGCCCATGTTGTCGGTCACGTTCCAGTTCTCGAGTGCGTCGGTGATGAACCGCGAACTCTCGGCCACCAGGAATATCCCGAACGCGGCGAGCGTCGCCACCGAGAACGAGAGGAACGTTGAAGCAAAGACCCCGGCCATCGCTACAAACGCCGTCTTCAGCCAGAGCACGAAGAAAACGCGGGCAAAGTTGAAGTAATAGCTGCCCGATGAATACGAGACCTCGAGCGCATCGTGCGAAAAGTACACGCTGCCCCCGTTCGGGACGCGATTGAAGAAATCGCCGTTCACAACGCTGACCTTCAGTTCGCCGTTGTCATCGATGACCGCCGGCGTAAGGGCGATGCTGTGCGCCTGTGCCAGCGCCGCTTTCTCGACGACCGACGAGCCGTTGGCGGGAAAGAGAAAGGTCAGGCTGTAAAGCAAGTCCGGACGGTTGCTCCCCGATTCGGGACGGTAGCGGAGGATCACGGGCAGGTTCTTGTTCTTCGCTTCTTTGAGTCCGGTGAAGGTGTAGACGCGATCCTGCCCCGGCGCGATCGTCCGGTACTCCATCATGATCGCCTTCTTCAGATCCTCGGCGACGAACTGGCGGTCTTCCTCGGTCCTGCCGAAGTCCGGCCGGTGCGCCTGCTCGGCCTTGATTTTGGCCTCGACGTTTTCATTGAACGCCTTCTCGTCCAGAATCGGGGGCGAAATCTCGAACGAGACGCGTGCGGTCAGGATCTGTGTTTCGAGAATCCGCCGATCCGGGGTGATCGGCGCTCCCTGCATGTCCTTCGTGATGTACGCCTCACGCTCGCCCTGAGCGGGTGTGCCTCGGAGATATTCGGTGAACAGAAAGACCGCGCCGCCGGTGACGCAGAGCAGCACCGCGGAGAGCGACACGACGCCCAGCCATTTTCCGATCACGTACTGCCATGCCGCGACCGGCTTGGTCACGGTCTGCCAGATCACCCGGTCGCGCTGCTCGGTCGCGACCGTGTACACGGAGAAGAGGACGGTCAGAGCCGCGATGATCGTGTAGGACAGTCCGGTGCCGTACTGAAGAAAGCTCTGCACCCGATACCTGAGCGCCTGCTGCGGATCCAGAAGCAGCGGAAGCGCCGCGAGGAGCAGCACCAGCAGCACGACAAACACGACCGAGACCTTCATCCGAACGGCCTGGTCGAGCGTGTTCCGGGCGATCGAGAACACCGGGTGCGGTGCCGACAGCAGCACCCGCACGGCGGAGATCAGCGCCAGGAAGATCGCCCATAGCCCTCCGGCCCCGCCCACGAACGTCACCCAACTGCCCCACTGCGGGGCGATGCGCCCGATGTAGAACACCAGCGCCAGCCCCGTCCAGAGGAACAGGTACCAGAGCCCGACTCCCAGCCAGATCACGAGCAGCGCAAACAGTCCCGTCGCGGCGATCGTCACCCCGACGCTCGTCGGGTCGGCCTTGCGCGCGAGAATCGCGTTGATCGCGCGAACGGCCGCCTTCGCGTTGGCGTCTTCCGCGCCGCCGACTTTGTTCTGAACAACAGGGCTGTTCTTGTTCGCCGACGTTTCGGTGCCGGAGGCCGGAGCCGGCTGCGGGGGCGGTGCCTCTTCCTGAATCTCGATACGGGGCGCACTTGCTTTCTGGGCGACCGCGTAGGTGATGAACGCGGACAGCCCGCCGAGTATCACCACGGCGGTTGCGATGAGCTTGAACAGGCGGGTTTTCTGCAGGCGGTCGATCGCCGCGATGCGTTCGCCCAGCTTCACGAGGGCTTCTCCGTCTTGCTCTCGCCGCCCATCAGGCGGGAGATCATGTCCGAATCCACCGCAGGCTGTGCCTCTCCCGACCCGGAGCGCCCGGCGCCCGCAGCACCCGATGCCGGCTGCGGACCGCCGCCCGGGCGCTTCGCGACTTCCGCCGGCGCGGCTCCTTGCCCCTTGGTCAGTGAGCCGATGAGGTCCGCATCGGGGCCGGCCGGGGCTCCGGCGGACGCGTGCGCGTGGCGTGCGACGACGGCCGCGATCGGCTCGTGCACCGGGCCCGATGTCAGCTTTTCGATCAGGGTCTCGCCGCCCTCTTCTTCGCCGAGAAGGAACGCGGCCGTACGCCCACCGGCGACGGCGCCGGAGGTCTCGATATTGCTCGCCCGGGCCTTGTCCACGATCTGAAGGAAGAATTCTTCCAGTTTCTGGCGCGGCCGGGCGACTTTTCGGATGCTCTTGTGCCCGCCGGTGCGGCGACGGATGACCTCGTCAATCTCGGCGACCGTGGCGTCGTCAAGTGAATCAGCCTCGATGGTGGTCCGATCCTCAACCTCGAGGAGCGAATCGCACGTCCCCTCCTCACGCTTCTGCCCGCCGTAGAGAACGACCATCCGGTCCACGCAATCCTCGACGTCCGCGAGCAGGTGGCTCGACAGGAGGATTGTCTTGCCCCGCCTGCCCAGTTCGATGATCAGGTCCTTTACCTGGCGCGTGCCCACCGGATCCAGGCCCGTTGTCGGCTCGTCGAGGATCAGGAAGTCCGGGTCGTTGATGAGCGCCTGCGCGATGCCGATTCGGCGCTGCATGCCCTTGGAATAGTCGCGCACCGGCCTGAACTGAGCGCTCGACAGGCCCACCATGTCGATCAACTCATCGATGCGACGCTGACGCGTTTGGTAATCGAGCTGGAAGATCTTGGCGTAGTACTCCAGCGTCTCGCGGGCATTGAGGAACTGGTAGAGGTACGACTCCTCGGGCAGGTAGCCGATCCGGCGTTTGATCGCCACGTCGGTCGGCGGCTTGCCGAAGACAGCAACCCGCCCGCTGGTGGGCCGGAGCAGCCCGAGCAGCAGCTTGATCGTGGTCGACTTGCCCGAGCCGTTGGGGCCGAGCAGCCCGAAGACCTCTCGCGGCCTGATCTCAAAGGTCAGATTCTCGACCGCCCGGGCGCTCGACCGCATCCAGAAGTCCTTGAAGACCTTTGTCAGGTTCTGGCAGGCCACGACCGGGGGCGCGTCGGTGGCGGCGTGGCTGGTTGTCGTTGCCGAGGCCATGAACGTCTCCGCTTTTCCTGATTACTGGCCCATCGTGGTCTTGGGAGTGGTCGTGAAATCGGCCTTCTTCTGCGCTTCCTCACGCTGCAGCCGGGCTTCCTCGTTGGCCTTCTTGCGGTTTTCGGTCTCCCGCTTCTTCGCCAATTGGATGTCTTCGGTCAGCTGCAGTTCGAGCGTCCGAAGACTCGGCGGCACGACCATGAGCTGCACGCTGTCACGGTCGAGAAACGCGGTCAGCGCCTCGGACCACTCCCGGTGGAGCATCACGCTCGGGTTCGAGCGGTACTGATCCAGCTTGGCGGTGAAATTCGCCAGTTCGGCGCGGCGCTTGTTGACCACCTCGCCCTTGTACTGGCGAGCTTCGCTGATCATTCTCGCCACTTCGCCCGACGTCTTCCCATCGATCACCTGCCCGTCGACGGTCACCGGCGTGCCGTCGAGCATCGCGTTGATCCGATCAAGCGTCATCGTGCGGGCCTTGTCGTCCTTGTTCGCGACCGCCAGTTCGTACGCATCGATCTCGCGCACCAGGTACGGCTCGATCTCGCCCGCCGTCGCGTTGAAAAGCTGGTTCCGGTCCGATTCGGCCTTCTCGATGGCCGTCTGAGCCTTCGACGCAGCCGACTGCACGCTGTTGAAAGCGTCCCGCACGTACATCGGGGCGGTGATCGCCGTCAGCTGGAACTCCTCGATCTGGATTCCCGACTGGAGCTCGTCCAGTTGTTTCTGCGCGATCGACTTGGCGGCCTCCGCCGCGCGACGCGTCTTTCCGGACGCCTGGTTGAGAAGATCCTCAACCTTCGTTTCGGCAACCGCGCGCACGATGCCGCGGCAGCAGGCGGCCGTCACGATTTCCTTCTCTGTATTGACCTCCCGGTCGCCGATCTTCTGAGGCGGCAGCATGTTCTGGGCGAACCGCTCCGGGTGCAGACGGTGATAGCGGATCAGCCACTGCGCGTGGACCAGCGCGTTGTCCGCCGTGATAAGCGAGCCGTCATTGTCGGGCTTGAGGCGAGGGTCTTTGCTCAGTTTGTCGATCGACTGGCCTCGGTTCTTCTCATCCACGAACGGCCAAAATTGGCTGTCGAGCGAGATCGATTCATTTCCCGTGTCGACCTTTACCAGATCGCCGATCGGGTACGGCCACGAGAACTGGAAGCCGGGCTGCAGGTTCGACGCTTCCACCTTTCCGAAGAAAAGTCGGATCGCCTGCTGCCCCTCGCGAACCGACTGCAGGCCGCTGATCAGGTATAGCCCAAAGAGAACGAACATCGACAGTTGCACGATCTTGAGGGTGACCGCCAGCGCATCGGCGAGCGACTTGTTCGCCGTCGCCATCAGCTCTTCCGTTCCCTGGACCTCCTGCGAGCCGCGCGCCAACTGCACGCTGGCACGCCGCTGAGCCGCCGGCGGAAGGCCGGAGCCGGGCTCATCGGGCGAGAGCATCGGTGTTCCGGGAAGGTTGCTCACCGCTGACCCTCCGGGCGGGAAGCCGGGGCCGGTGCGCCCGGGATCAGTTTGATCGTGGGGTCGGCGCTCATGCCGGCCGTCGCGCCCTTGATGTTGCCGGACTTGAGCTTGTCCATCGCCGTGAGCGACAGCATGTCAAACCCCGGCAGGCTGTCGGGCAGCACCAAGGTCGTGCGCCGGCTCAGCGTGTTCTTGATGAAATCGACGTTGCGGAGGAAGACGGCGAGCTCCGGGCTCTCGTTCATCTGCTCGTAGTACTGCCGGGCCTCGGTGTCGCCCTGGGCCCGGATCTCGTCGGCACGGCGCTTGGCAAACGCCTCGATCCGCTGCGCGTCCGACATCGCCTTGCTGCGGATCGCCGCGGCACGCGATTCGCCGTTGCTCTCGAGTTCCTTCACCAGCTTCTGGCGGTTCTGGATCATCGCGTCCATGGTCTTGTTGGTCGTGTCCTCCGGCAGCAGGATGCGGTTCACGCCGACCCCAACGGCTTCGATCCCCAGCGACTCGAGCGTTTGCCCGCCGGGCGTGGACGACTTGAGCGCTTCAAGAATCTGCGCCTCGAGTTCGGGGAGCTTGCTCCCCTTTTCGTCGGCCGAGAACAACTGGTCCATTCGGAACCGGCTGGTCACGCCCATCGCGCTGCGCAGGCTGTCGCGGATCTGCTCGGTCGCACCGCGGAACTGATCCTCGGCCCGGGGCCCGGCGTTGGAGAACCGCTGGAAGAACTTGAGCGGGTCCTTCACGCGCCAGGTCGCGAACGACTCGACGGTGATCTGCCTGGCGTCGGCGGTCTGCTGCGTCTCCGAGCGTGTCTGCACGAAGCGGACGCGGCGGTCGTACGTGGTGACATTCTGGATCGGGTACGGGGCCTTGAAGTGAATCCCCGCGTCGGACTTGATCGCGTCCGGTCCCGCCTTGCCGAACGTCGTCAGCACCGCGATCTCCGTGAAACGCACGGTGAAGACGCAGGTGTAGGCCACCATCGCCCCGACAAACACAATCGCCAGAATCAGAACTACGAGCTTTTGCACTGCGAAACTCCCGAGCGCCCGGCGCTCAGCAAGGGTGATGATCTAGTTCGGAACGTCTTCGGCCTTGATCTCCCGGAAGACGTCGGTCCCGGATTCCTTATCGAAGAGCTGCGTGGTGATGCGCAGATCGGGGATCTTGTCGCTGGTGATGTACACGCGGCTGTCGGCCATCGCCGCCTTGAGCGCATCAAAGTAGAGGGAGGCCTTGAAGATTTCGGGCGCCGCCCGGAAGCTCGCCAACTGACCCAGGTACCGCTCCGCACGCGCTCTTTCGCCCATGTGGCGCTTCCAACGGTCGGCCTTGGCCTCGGCGATGAAGCCCGCGGCCCTGCCCCCGGCCTGATCAAGCAGCCCCTGGATCTTGAACTCCATCTCGTTGATCTTCTTCTGATCCGCCCCGCCGGCCCGCGCCTTGTCGAGGGCATCGAACTCCGCGATGATCTGATCCGAGAGCGCCACGCTGCCGACGACCCTGGTCAGTGTCTCGATCGCGTCCGCCCGGGCCTTGTCGATCTTCGAAAGGCGGTTCTGCTCCGCCCCCACCACAGCCTCGAAGTCGCCGGCGACTTTCTTGGGCGGATGCACTCCCGCCACACCCAGGCGGATGATCTGGATTCCCGGCCCGCGTCCCTTGCCGTCCGGACCCGGGTTCAGCGTCGCGAACGCCCGCTCGATCCGCTCCGTCAGGTCGCGGTTGATCTCCCCGCGCTTGGGTCCGAGTATGTCGTCAACACTCAGTGTCGCCAGGTAACGGATGATCTCGCGCTGCGCGGTCGCGCGGAGCACGTCGTCACGCACGTCCGGGGCCCCGAACTCCTCAAACAACTCCACGTTCGCGATCGAATAAACCAGCGGAATCTCGAGCGAAAGCACCGCGTTGCCGGTGGTGCCGATGTCGGCGGAAGCTCCTGTGCTCGACGGCCGCACCAGTTGGAAGTACTCGTCAGCCGTGTGGTCGTTGGTCCACAGAATCGCCCCGGCGCCGGTCGGCGCCTGGGTCGCGAGTTGAAGCTGGCGCAGGCCCGTCGCCGTCTCGGCGGTGCCAATCGGCAGCCCCTTGTCGTTCCGCAGAACCTCGACCGGAATCACCACCTGCTCGATCGGCCAGGGCCACTTGATCAACAACCCCGGCCCCACGTCGTTCTGCACCGGCTCCCCAAACCGAAGAACGATCGCTCGCTGATACGGCAGGATTACCGTGAAGCACGACAGCACCCACATGATCAGCACGCCGCCGAGAACAAGCGGCAGGACCGCCCCGCTCAGCAGCCTGTAAAACCACGTCGATGAAACGTCGTAGCCGAGCTGATAGTTGATCGCCTCGTTGATCGACTTCGCCACCGCTTCCGGGGCCGCGAAGAAGGAAAGCAGTCGCGAATCAAACGCCGGTCGTGGCGTATCCCCCGCTTTTCGGGGCCTGTAGATTTCAAGCAGGAAACTGAAGAAGACCTCGACACCCAGAACCATGAGCGCGATGGGCATTGCCACCCGCATGTACCGCAGAGGCGCATCCGGCCCCACGATGTCGATGATGTGCCCGACGGCCAGCGCGATGCACATCAACGACACGCCGGCCGCCATCGCGCCGCCCGCCCGCAGATTGGCCCACACCGGCTGACGGGCCATGCCCCCCGCATACCGGGCCAGGAGGAACATCGCCACCGCAACGCCGATCTCGATGCCAAGGGCCCAGCCCCGCATGGTCGGCGCGTCATCCACCTCAACGAGCGTCTTCCCCGACGTGTAGCGCATCCAGCCGATGGCGAGCAGCCCGCCACCGATCAGCACGCTCACGACCGGGAAGAAGATCTTGTACATCGCCTGCAGGCGACGCGCCGCGACCCGGAAGTCATCCCCCGTCGACTCGAACACGCTCGCCGCCGCGGCATCCCGCCCCAAAGTCTCAACCTCGATCGCCTCGATCCGTTCCCGCCGGGCCTGATCGAAGACGATCGCGAGGGCCAGCCACGCCACGACGCCGACGGCGGCGAAAAGTCCGACGGTCAAGGCCCCGTGGTCGCCTGCAAGCACGGCATAAATCACCAGGGTCGCCGCGAGCAGCCCCTGAATGGTCATGCCGAGCAAACTGACGCCGGTCGCTCTCTGGTAGCTCAAGTAATCTGCGCGCATCGGTTTGAATCCGCGTCTGAATCCCCCGAGACCCGGGGGTGTTCCCGTTCAATGGACCGCAATGATAGAACCCGGCAACCGGAAAGTTGACCGCCCCCACCCTTCTTCGCGGCGGCAAGGTGCCGCCTCACAACCCAACTGCCCCCTTCGCCGCGCAAGAAACACGCGGGAGTTTGCCGGAGGCCGCACCTGATACGCTCGTGATTCGGCGCGGTTCGATCGAACCGGCAAGCCGCCGCGCGCGAAAAGGGGTCGCGGCCCGCTCGGGCCGATCCATCACCGGGCCGCCGCCCCCGGCGCACCGGGCTTGCTAGCCTTTTCCCCTTCCGGATACCGGCCGCCCGGCCCCTCCCCGATGAATCTGCGCGTCCTCACTATCGCCCGCAACACCTTTATCGAGAGCCTGCGCCAGCCGGTGCTGCTGCTCCTCATTCTCGGCAATGGCCTGCTCACCGTGCTCATCACCTGGATGTCGGCCTTCAGCATGGCCGACGTGGAGAGCGCCGAGGTTCAGGGCGACAACAAGGTCCTCCTCGACGTCGGGCTCTCCACCGTCTTTGGTTGCGGTGCCCTGATCGCCGGCTTCATCGCCACCGCCGCCATCAGCCGCGAGATCGAGAACAAGACCATCCTGACGATCGTGAGCAAACCCATTTCCCGCTGGATCGTCATCCTCGGAAAATTCATCGGCGTGAGCGGCGCGATCCTCATCGCCTCCGTCATCATGCTCACTTTCCTCCTGCTCGCCATCCGTCACGGCGTCATGAGCGTCGCGGCCGACAAGGTGGACCGCCCCGTCGTCATCTACTCCCTTTGTGCCGTCGGGATCGCCGCTCTCGGCGGCGCCTGGTCCAATTTCTTTTATCGCTGGAACTTCCCTCAGGTCACGACCCTGCTCCTCCTCCCGCTCTCGATCATCGCGTACATCGCTGTCCTGTTCACCCACAAGGACTGGAAATTCCAGGGCCTGCTGATCGATTTCAAGCCGGAGGTGTTGCTGGCCTGCGCATGCCTGGTGCTCGCGATCTTCGTACTCACGTCGGTGGCCATCGCCGCATCCACCCGCTTCGGTCAGGTCATGACCATCGTCGTGTGCATGGGAGTCTTCGTGCTCTCGCTCATGTCGAACTACTTCGTGGGCCGGAGCGTCTTTCACAATCAGGCTGCTGCGGAGATAGAGCGTGTCGCCCCTCTCGACCCCGCCAAGACCGAGTTCAACACCCCCGACGAACGCTGGTCGATCGAGCTCCGCAACGCCCCCAAGCCGACGATCAAACCCGGCGACACCCTCTACTACTCCTCCAGCCCTTCGGGCTTCCCCCTGCTCTCCGAGGAATACCCGCTCTTCACCGGCAACATGGAAAAGGGCGAAACCGTGCTCGGACGCGACGTTCCACCCGGGATTGTGGTGATGACCGCCGCAGGGCAGAAACTCACGGTCCGCCTGGTCGGAGGCCGACCGCTCGAGCGCGTCCGCCCGCCGGAATCCGACGATTTCATCTTCCTTCAGCCGACCCGCACGAACTATTTCGCGCTCGCCGTCTGGGGCACGTTCCCGAACATGCAGGCCTTTTGGATGGTGGATCCGGTCTCGCAGAACCGCCCGATTCCGCCGATGTACCTTTTGCTGACCGCCTGCTACGCGGTCTGCCAGGTCACCGTCTTCCTCTCGCTGGCCGTGCTGCTCTTCGAGGGACGCGACGTCGGCTGATGAAGTTCTGGCAATGCCTTTCGCGTGAGCGAGAGATCGAAATCATCTCGCTCTTGGCTTCGGTCCCCGGCGAAAATCCAATGCCTAGGCCGGCTGCAGCGCCTCGTCCCGCGCTCGCTTGATGATCGTCGCTTCGTACGCCGCAACGCACTTCTCCGCCGCCCCGGACCATGTCAGGCGCTGCAGCTCAAAACTCCCATGCTCCCGTAGCGTTGCGCTCAGCGGCGGGTGACGCAGCACGGCGATGATCTTGTTCGCCATCTCGTCGATGTCCCAGAAATCCACCTTCAGCACATGCGACAGGACCTCCGACACGCCGCTGGTCTTGCTCACGATCACCGGAACATCGTGGCTGATCGCCTCGAGCGCCGCCAGCCCGAACGGCTCGCTCACGCTCGGCATCACATAGCAGTCGGCCATCGAATAGATCCGCTCGACGTCCTTCCCGCGCAGGAATCCGGTGAAGAGCACCTTGTGCCCGATCCCCATGTTCGCGGCAAGCTCCACCATGCGAAGCGCCATGTCGCCCGATCCGGCGATCACGAACTTCACGTCCTTCACCTTTTCGAGCACCCGCTTGGCCGACGCGATGAAGTACTCCGGCCCCTTCTGCATCGTGATCCGCCCGAGGAACAGCACGATCTTGTCCCCCGCCTGGATCTCCGATCCGCTCTGCGGCTGGTGATTCTCCCGGTCGATGCCGTTGTAGACCACGTCGATCTTGTCCGCCGGGACGCCGTACCGGCGCTCGCAGATCGACTTGGTCAGTTGGCTCACGGCCAGCACCCGGTCCGCCGCGTGCATCCCCAACCGCTCGATGTCGTACACGCGTTGGTTCACGTTGTTGCCCGCCCGATCAAACTCGGTCGAGTGCACATGCACCAAGAGGGGTTTCCCGCTCACGCGGCTCAGCATGACGCCCGCCGGATACGTCAGCCAGTCGTGCGCGTGGATCACATCGAACTGCTCGCCCCGCGCCAGCGACACCACGAGCCTCGCGTACCGCTCCGCATCGCCCACGAGGTCAAACCCGTACGCGCCGCCTGCGCTGCTGCCGTTGCCCAGGTGCATGGGCGCCGACCCCTCAGGCGATGCGCCCGTCGTCTGGACCGCCGAAATCAACTCCGCGATCTGTTGCGCGTACGCCCGAGCCGTCGGGTCTTCGCTCTCCGCTTCGGGCTCCGTAGGCGCCTTGACGTCCGTCAGGCTGACCCAGCGGGTCTTGTCCGCGATGTCATTCCCCGGATACGGGCTCGAGAACGACGCGGGTACCCCGCGAAAAACCGCATGCTTGAACCCGTGCGACTCGAGGCCGACTTCTTCCTCGACTTCGTCCGCAACGTGCGCCGCATTCACGCCGCCCCGGCCGCCCTGCGCCGATTCGCGCAGTTTCTTCGCCGCGAGCGCCTCGGGGCTGAGGAGCCTCACGTGCGACGACTTGGACCGATCGACCGGCTTGGGCAGGACGAAGGTGACGCGGTGCCCCATCGTGTCGAGCGCGCGGGTGAGCCCGTAGCACGCGACTCCCAGGCCGCCCGCAATGAACGGAGGAAATTCCCAGCCGAGCATGAGAACTCTCACGGCCACCTCCCGACGGCGATGGTGCGCCCGTTTCTCAAGCCTCGTCCTCTTCTTTGTGCATATCCCCGAGATGGCGGAAGCACGCCTGATACGCCAGCAGCACGAGCGTTGCCCGCTCCGCCGCGCCGTCGTCCTCCGCGCCGATCCCGGTCTTCGACCGGAAGGCAAACATCTTCTCATCGTTGCGGAAATGGTCAACGGTCAATGCCGGCCCGTCGTACCCGACCTCAACGAGTTCTTCCTGCAAGAGGTCCTCGAGATCATCCCCCGTATTCAGCAAATCGGCTTCCACCGAGTGGCTCAGCCAGCGATCGGCCGTGAAGACCCCCACGACCAATTCGCCGTTTTCGGCCTCCACGCGATACTCCGCCGGAGCCGCCGCGGCCCGGGCAACCAGCCGCCGCCCCACGACCATGACATCGCCAAAGACGCCCGCCTCACGCGCCGTCTTCGCAATCGCATCCAAGGCCGCGGAATATCCCCGCGTCACCACCACGCATACCTCCCGAAAAATTTCCGATGTCCCGGGGTTCACGCCCGGCTCCGCCTACTTTATTCCGCGCACGGAGCAAAGACGCGACTATATTTGTCCCCGCGGGGTATTGCCTCCCGCACCACGCCCAGGTGGCGAAATTGGCAGACGCACTACCTTGAGGTGGTAGCGCCCGCAAGGGCATGGAGGTTCAAATCCTCTCCTGGGCATTCCTTCCCGCCGGCGCGAGTTGATTCACTCCGCGCCCGGCATCGCGCGCCCGATCCGGCCGCTGCCCGAGCGATCGCGTGTTTTTCTGCTCCTTTCCTTCCCACGGCAGGCGATGGGCCGCTCCCGATCGTCCCGCCCGAGGGCTTGGCCGCCATCGAGGCAAGAAATGCGCTGAAGTTTTCCGGACTTCGGGCCAAGCCGCCCGGGTTCTCGGTCGATGCTGCTTGCATCTTCTTTCCCAGCCGAGACCTGCAATGCGAATCCTCCTCGCCGACGACTCACGGACCATGCGAAATATCCAGCGCGCCATCCTCGCGCAGCTCGGTCACTACGACGTCGATGAGGCGACCGACGGCAACGAGGCTCTGGCCCGCGCCGCGTTCATCGATCCCGATCTCATCCTCGTCGATGCCGCAATGCCGGGGCGAGACGGCCTCTCGTTTGTCCGCGCCTTCCGCGAAACGAACACCTCGACGCCGATCATCCTGATGACGACGCAAGACCAGCAACCCCGGGATACCCCGGCAGGCGTGGATGCGCTCATCAACAAACCGTTCGCACCCGCCGCCCTCCGCGAGCAAATCGTCCAAACGCTCGCCGGACGTCGGCTCGCTCGGGCAGCCTGATCTCGCGGGCACTACTCGCGCCCGCCCGGACTCCGCCATGGGAGAAATCGCGGGAATCACCATCAGTATCTCGGCCGACGCGCTCGAAGCGTGCGTGGCGATCACCGCGGCCTGTGATCGCGCGTCGCTCTCCGTTGAAGGCATCGCAACCCTGCTCGGTCAAAAGGGAGTACAGATCGGCCCGGAGCAGCACGCCGCGATCGAGAGCCTCATCTCCGACGCCCGCTCGCAACCCGTCCTCAATCTCACCCGCATCATTTCCCGCGGCACTCCTGCCGTTCACGGCACTCCCGGACGCATCGAGTTCATGCCCGGACAGGATCCATCCGCCCACCAGGCAGCGCCCACGGTCGCGGACCGGCAGGACCGCGTGGATTACCACGCACGCTCCACCCTCGCCGTCGCCCGCAGAGGCCAGCCGATCGGGCGCATCATCCCCCCGGGCGAGGCCGTCCACGGCGCCGATGTCACCGGACGCGTCCTCTCCGCGCACGAAGGAACCGCCTTCGAGGTAGCCACCGACGATTCGGTCGAGCTGCGATCCGACGGCACGCTGATCGCCGCCAAGAACGGCCTCATCGAACTCCGCGGCAAGAAACTCCGGGTGCTCGACACCCTGGAACTCCGCGGATTCGTTGATTTCTCCACCGGCAACATCGATTTTCCCGGCGATGTCAGCATCGGCGGGGGTGTGCGCGACTGCTTCAGCGTCCGGTGCGACCGCGACCTGTCCATTCGCGAAATGGTCGAAGCAGCCGACATCACCGCCGCCCGAGACTGCACTCTCGAACGCGGCATGGCCGGTCGCTTCAAAGGAAGCCTGAACGTCGGACGCGATCTCAAGGCCCACTACCTAGACGCCGTCCGTGCGACCGTGGGGCGCGACGCCGCGATCGACAGGGAAATCGCCACCTGCGAGCTTGTGGTTGTTGGCAGATTGACGGCGCCGAGCGCCGCCATCGTCGGCGGATCGGCGTGGGCAGCGTGCGGCATCGAAATCGCCCAGCTCGGCGGCGACAGCGAAGTGGCCACCGAAATAGTGGTCGGCCGCGTCGCAGCCCACGAGGAGCTCCTGCGCCGCGCCCTCTCCCTCGTGCCCGAGACCGACCGCCCGCGCGACAAAGTGCGCGATGAACTCAATCAGATCAGGTACGCCATCGTCCGACCGACTCCCTCCCAGGCGCGGGAAATCTCCGATCTCACCGCGCAACTCACCCAGCGACAGGCCGCCTGCGACGCCCTCGCTCGGGAGATCCGGACCTCCCTCGACACGATCGCCCGTCACACCAACCCCGTCCTCCGCCTCTCCCGCGTCATGCTCCCCGGCGTCCGGCTTTGGATCGGGCATTGCCTCGTCCAGCCCAGGACCCCCCTCAAAGGGCCCCTGGAGATCACCCTCAACGAACTCGGCCAGCCGCTTGTCCGGTTTGGCAACGGCCCAACCTCGTTGCTTTCGACTATTGCCCGGGTCATCCCCGACGGCCGATTCCTTGACCTTCACGCCCTCCGGCGCAGGTTTGCCGAAACCGTTGCCGCCGCCGCGGCGTAGCGCCCGAGCGATTCTCCGCAAGGGCGCTGGACAGGATCGCGCAGAGAACGGACAATCGCGGCATACATGATGACCCGGACGGGCAAACCGGTCCGCCCCCTGAGGCGACCCCTGAGACAGGTATCCGTGGCGACGCTCCTGAGCGCCCTGTGGCTCTGCGCCTTCGCCCGCGGCGACGATCCGCCCACCCCACCCCCCGTGGCTCCCCCAGCGAGCGTTCCTGATCCCGCCCCGGCACCAAGACCAGAACCGGCCAAGAACCCCAATCCCGAGGCGAAGCCGGAGTCAAAGGGCGAGCCCAGACCCGCGGACAA
Organism: Phycisphaerales bacterium; assembly: GCA_044221315.1. Lineage (GTDB taxonomy): Bacteria > Planctomycetota > Phycisphaerae > Phycisphaerales > UBA1924 > JAFEBO01. Next base: position 32,332 of record JBGAPK010000018.1, read on the forward strand.
ACCCGCCGGCGACACTCCGGGCGTTCCGGCGCCCCCCGCTCCTGCGACCACGGCCCCACCCGGGCAGCTCGAGACGATTCTCGTTCTCAAAGACGGCTCGCAGGTGGTTGGCCGGCTCGTCTCGATCGAGGATGACAAGTACACCATCCTCATCGCGGGCATCCCAACCCGCTTTGCGAAAGAAAACGTGCTCCGCGTAATGGCACAGCCGCCGGTCGAGGAACGCTACCGGCAGATGCGGGCCACGCTCGACGATACCGATCTCGATCGACGCGTCATGCTGGCCGAATGGCTGCGCGATCGGCGCCGATACGACCTGGCGCTCTCCGAGGTCGAGAGCATCCTCAAGATCGACGCCGCCCACCCCGGCGCCCGGCAACTCAAAAAGATGATCGAACTCCAGATCGATCTCGACAAGGACGCCGAGCGACGCAAAGCCGCGAAGGAAGCCTCCAAGCAGCCCGGCAAGGAAACCGGCGTTGAGGCACAGCCCGACGAATCCAAGGACACCGAGCAGGCACAGCATTTCCCCGTGCTCAGCGACGACCAGATCAACCTGATCCGTGTCTACGAACTCGATCTCAACAACCCGCCCCGCCTGCTCATACCGCGCGAATTGATCACATCGCTCATCAACCGCTACGGCGACGATCCCCTGCTTCCTCCCACCGCCGAGCAGCGCGACCAGCTCTACCAGGCCCGCCCCTCGCAAATCCTCGATCTGGTCTACCGGCTCAAGGCTCACGAGCTCTACCCGCTGATCAAGGTCCTCGAAGATCCATCCTCCATGTCCGCTTTCCGCCGCGATGTGCATCAGGGCTGGGTTCTCAACGGCTGCGCCAGCGCTCGCTGCCACGGCGGCGAAAACGCCGGGCGCCTCATGCTCAAGCGCACCCGCCCCGCCGACGCTTCGACCATCTACACCAATTTCCTCATCCTCGACCGCTTCCGCCTCGCCGACGGCCGTGCCCTGATCAACTACGAAGAACCCGAAAAATCGCCCCTGATCCAGATGGCCATGCCCCGCAATCTGACCACCCGTCCGCACCCGGCCGTGCGCAACAACGGCGGGATCGACCAGTGGAAACCCCCGATCCGTTCCACCGACGACCGCCGCTACAAGGCCACGCTTGAATGGATCCGATCCATGTACCACCCACGCCCCGACTACGGCATCACGTACGACCCGCCCGTCCCGCGTGGAACCATTCCTCTGGCTCCCGGTGGTCCCGCCGGCCGTTAGCCGCCGGATGTCGAGCGATTACCCCTTCTCGCCCTGATAAACTCCCTCCCTTCCCCATGGAGGTCCGAATGCAGGCTCGCCGCACCGCACGATCCACACGCTCTTCCGCCCGAGTCGCGGCGCTCGCCCTCCTCGCCGGTCTGGCGCTCCCGGCCTGCAACCGATCCGACCAGAATCTGCACGCGATCGCCACCGCCTCTTCCAAGCTCCAGTCCAATTCCGGCGGCGCGTACGCCACCCCCTACGACAAGTTCCAGACCCAGAACTACCGGGACACCATCGCCGCTGCCAAGCCCGTCCTCGATGCCGAGCAAAAGTCGCCCGAAGGCTCCGCCGCCGGAACGCTCGTCGGTGCCGCCCAGCTCGGCCAGGCCCAGGCGCTCCTCGACCAAGCCGTGCTGACAGAGCAGATCGCCATCAACAAAATGATGATCGTGCGCGTCCTGCTCACAAACTGGAGCGCGTACTCCACCTCCGCCGATTCGGCCGGCGGCTTTGATCCCAAGGCCATCCTCGCCCAGATCGATGCCGAAAAGGCCGAGCACGAAAAGGAAATTCAGGCCTTCCAGTCCCGGCTTCAGGACATCGAACGCCAACTCGCCGACCTCCGCGCCAAGGCCAAGGCCCGTTCCGACGAGGCCACCAAACTCTCCGAGGAATTCTCACGAGCCCGCGAATCGCTCGGCACGCTGAGCGCTCGCGACGCCGAGGTCCGCCTTACCGAGGCGCGCGAAACCAAACGCAAGGGCGATGGCGTCAGGGTCGAGGCCTCGCGCCTCCAGGCCCAGGCAGACGTCCTCCAGCCCGAGGCCACCGAACTCAAAGTCCTCATCGATGCAACCCGCAACCGCATCGCCGGCCTCGACCGCGAAAAACTCGAGCTCAGCGAGAAGGCTCAGCAGGGACGCGCCGCGGCCTCTCAATCTCAGGCCGCCGCTGCCGAAACCGCCAAGCAGCTCGAGGCCGCCCTTGCCGATCTCTCGTCCTTCCGAGCCCAGGAAGTCAATCCCAAACGCGACGCGGCACTCTCCGCACTCCGGACCGCCGCCACAACCGCGAAGGCCAGCTCGTCCGACGCCTCAGCCGGCGGCAAGATCCTGAACGGACGTGTGCAACTGGCCCTCGCCGGCGCGCTCGCCGCAAAGGCTTCGAGCCTCCAGATGTATGTGCATTTGCTCCAGACCGCGGCAAACGCGTCGCCGGCGCTCCCGTTCGCCTCGGGCCTCGCGGCCCAGATCAAAGAAACCTCCGACCAGGCTCAGGTCGCGTCCGACGAAGCCAAGGCGGCCTACGAGGCTGCTCAATCCGCTTTCTCGTCCGTTCAGCTCCGTGGTCCCGGCTCTGCCCAGATCAAGGAAAAACTGACCCAGCTCGCCGAATCCCTCGGCGCACTTGCCGGACACGTCCCGCCAACACCGGCGCCCGCCGCGGCACCAACTCCCGCGCCCGCACCGGCTCCGGTTCCTCCGCCCACCTCCCAGGCGCCCTCTCCGATGGGCGACGACCCGAAGGCCGCTTGGGAACAGATTTACGCCGAGCTCGAAGCTGGCAACAAGGCGGCGCTCATGCCCTGGGTCAAACTCGCCGACCCCACGCACGAGGCAACCATCGCCACGCTGATGGGCGTCAAGGTTGACACCAACGATCTCGACGCCGCGTGCAAAGAAAAGTTCGGTAAGTCCATGTCCGAGATGGCGCTGGCCGCGGCCGGCATGCCGGTTCCCACCGCCGCCGACTTTAAGATCGAGGTGCAGGGTGAGACGGCAACCGCCTCGCATCCGTCGTCCCCCACGCCGGCCAAGCTCGTGCACGAAAACGGAAAGTGGATGATCGACTCCTCGTCGATCGTCTCCGGCCAGGCCGCTCAGGTTGTCCCGCTCGCCCCGCAAATCAGCGCCGCCGCAAAGTCTCTCGCCGCCGACATCCGGGCCGGAAAGGTTTCCAAGGCCGAAGACGTTCTTCCCGAACTTCAAAAGCGCGTCCTGGGCGGCGCCAAACCCGGCGGCGGTTAACACCCGCAGCGCCAAGCCCCCTGCTCAACCATGGCCGACCACACCGACGGACCCGTCCTGCAGGAAGTCAAGATGCACCTGCATCCCCCCGCCGATCCTGGCGTGGGTGTCGTTGTGTCCAACGAAAAATGCACCGCCGGCAGGCGTGCGGCCGGCTTCGTCCGTCACGTCGCCATCGACGTCTCCGCAACCCGTCTGGCGGGCAACTTCCGCTCGGGTCAGTCCTTCGGCGTTCTGCCCCCCGGCCAGGACGCCAAGGGCAAGAACCACGCTCTCCGCCTCTACTCCATCGCGTCGCCAACACGGGGCGAAGATGGCGAAGGAAAGGTCCTCGCTACGACCGTCAAACGGCTGATCGACGAGCACAACGAAACGAGCAAACTGTTCCTGGGCGTCGCCAGTAACTACCTCTGCGATCTCAAGCCCGGCGACACCGTCAAGGTGACCGGACCCAGCGGCAAGCGCTTCGTTCTGCCCGCCAGCCCCGGATCGCACGACTACATCTTCGTCGCCACCGGCACCGGCATCGCCCCGTTCCGCGGCATGCTTCACGACGTGCTCGCCGATCCGGCCGCAAAGGACTCGCGAATCGCCCTCATCATGGGCTCCCCGTACTCCAGCGATCTGCTCTACGACAAGCACTTCCGCGAGCTCGCCAATAAGCACCCCAATTTTTCCTACATCACTGCCATCAGCCGCGAAAAGATGGACGACGCCCCCAAGCCCCTCTACGTCCAGGACCGCTTCACCACCCACCGGGACCAACTCGGACCGATGCTTGAATCCGGACAAACGCTTCTCTACATCTGCGGCATCGCCGGCATGGAACTGGGCATCTTTCAGGGTCTCGCCCGGATCCTCGGCCCCCGCCACCTCGACGGCTATCTCCAGGCCGATGCCGAAGCAATGGCGAACATCGACGGCTGGGAACGCCGCATGATCAACAAGCAAATAAAGCCAACTCGACGCGTCTTCCTCGAGGTCTACTAGTCCGAAGTTGACCCCCTCCCCAGCCGCTGGTACGTTGGCCGTCCTTTCCGCCGCCCCGGAAACTCCGCCGCGGCCTGCGAACAATCGCCCTCGACCCTTCCGGCCGCGACAGGAGCCCGCCTCAGTGACCACCCTTTCCCCGACTCTCAGCCGATTCCGCCGATCACCGGCCCTCGGTCGGCCGTCTTCGATCCGCTCCGCTCTCGCCGCCTGCGTGTTCCTCGCCGCGTCTCTCGCCGGCCTGCCGACCGCTCTGGCACAGGATCTCCCCGCCGAGATCGTCGCCAGCCCCAGCCCGCTCTCGCCCGCTCAGGAACAGACCGTCAGGGACTACGCCAAGCCCCTGCTCGACAATCTGGGTGGCGACGACGCGATCAAGGTGCGCGACGGACGCATAGGGCTCACCAAGCCGCTGCTTCGCACCGGCATCGTCGTCGGCATTCCGTTCCGCCAGGCCTACTCCAAGGGCCTGGCGCCAGGCCTCGACGCTCTCGTGACCGGCAAGCGTCCGCTCAACGCGATAAACGCGCTGCGCGTCGCTGCCGAACTCGCCACCACCGAAGGATTCGACCTGATCGACAAGGGCTGCGCCTCCGCCGACCCGGTGGTCCGTGCGGCGGCAGCGGCCGCAGCGGCGAAAGCCTTCGACGTCGCCGCCAAGAACCCGTCCGCGGCGGTCGCCACCCGCCTGTTCCAGGCGACCAACACCCTCGGAAACCTCATCAAGAACGATCCGAATAACGACGTCGTTGACGAGGCAACCCGAGCCCTCTGCGTCGCCTTCACGCAGTCAACCCAGGCCGAGGTCCGGAACGGCGCCTGCATCGCGCTCTGCCAGGGCATCTCGGCCCGCGCCGCGAAGTTCAAGAGCGAACTTCCCAAACCGCGCCTGCTCGATGCTCTTCTCCGCGCCGGATCGACCGTCCGCGATGACCTCACCCGGGTCGCCAACCAGCCCATTCCCCTCTCAAACCAGGCCACCAAGAGCATCCAGGAACTCGGCGGCAATCTCATCGCATTCGCCGCCCGGATGATCGCCCTTGGCGCCCTTCCCTCCGTCAAGCAGGCCGACACCGCGGAGGACCGCAAGGCGAAGGAGCAGACGCGGGTCATGATCTCCCAGATCGTCGGGGCGGGAGAACAGATCGTCTCGTTGTCCGCCGGACCCGATGCGCCCCGCACCAATTACGCCGAGCGCATCAAGAAGGCCGACATCGACGCGGACGCACAGTTTCTCGAGGCCGTCAAGGAACTCCTGGGGCCCGCCGGGCGCATGACCAAGCCGCCCTTCAATTTCCCGGCCGGTCAGTTCGACCTTGGCAAGTAACGCGGCTCCCTGCGCCGGTCACACCCCCCCACGCCTCCCCCCGCGCTTCAATAGACTCTCGTCCGTGCTGCGACTCTTCCTGCCCCTGGCGGTTCTGGCCCTCGCGATCATCGCGCTTGTTGCCGCCGATCGGCCGCGCCCCCGTGCGGATTTCACCTTCGTCAACCGGGGCGATATAGCCACCCTCGATCCCCAGCGGATGTCCTGGCTCCAGGACATGCGCGTCGCACGAATCATCGACGAGGGCCTCGTCAAGAACGACGTCTTCACCCACGACTATGACATCCAGCCCGGCATGGCAGAACGCTGGGAAATCTCTTCTGACAAGCTCACCTATACGTTCCACCTGCGCCACGCCAACTGGAGCGACGGCTCACCTGTCCTGGCAAACGACTTTGTCTACGCCTGGATGCGCGGCCTCCTTCCCGATCTCGGCTCCGACTACACCGGTTTCCTCATGAATCTGAGAGGCGGCCGCGCCTTCTTCGATTGGCGCACCAGCGCACTCGCCGACTTCGCCAAGTCGCTCCGCGATCAGGGAAAGTCCGCCGACCCGGAGGGAACGGAGGCGCTCTGGAAATCCACGCGGGTCAAGTTCAGGGAACTGGTCGACATCCGGTCGCCCGATCCGCGCACGCTTGTCGTCAGCCTCGAGCGCCCCACCCCGTACTTCCTCGACATGTGCGCCTTTGTCACCTTCTTCCCCGTCTGCGAGAATGTCGTCCGCCGCTACGAGATCATCGATCCGGCCACCGCGCGCGTGAAGTGGGACCAGGGCTGGACCAAGCCGCCAAACATCGTCACCAACGGGCCGTTCCTCGTCGAATCCTGGCAGTTCAAGCGCGATCTGCGCCTGCGCCGGAATCCGCACTATTGGGATCAGTCCGCGATCAGCATCGACACCATGTCGATCCCGACCATCGAAGACCCCGTTTCCGCGGTGATGGCGTTCGAAACGGGCGCGGTCGAATGGGTCAGCGATGTCGTCGCTCCTTTTCGCGCCGAGATGGTGAAACGCAAGCGAGCCTTCTACGCCGAGCACAAAGCCGAGTACGACGCCCTCAGGGCCAAAGGCCTCGATCCGGTCGAGATCGACCGCCAACTGCCCTCCGACGCCCGCAACAAAATCCACATCTTCCCAGCCTTTGGCACCTACTTCTGGAACTTCAACTGCTCACCCAAACTTCCCGACGGGCGGGTGAATCCCCTCGCGGACCCGAGTGTGCGAAAGGCGCTGGCTCTCGCGATCGACAAACATGCGGTTGCCGAAGGCATCCGGCGCGTGGGCGAGCCCGCCGCACCAACGCTCATCCCGCCGCGCTCCATCGCCGGCTACCGCAACCCCAAGGGTCTTGACCGCAATCCGGAAGAAGCGCGGCGCCTCCTCGCCGAGGCGGGATACCCCGGCGGCAAGGGCTTCATCACCCTCGACCTGCTCGTCACCAAGGACGGCGGCCACGAACTCATCGCCCAGGCCATCGCCAAGGACTGGGAACGCGAACTGGGCATCGAGACCACGATCACCGTCCAGGAAGTCAAAATCTTCCGCGAACGCCTCAAGAACAAGAACTACATGACCAGCAGCGCCAGTTGGTACGGCGATTACGGCGACCCGACCACATTCCTCGAGATCAGCCGCACCGGCGACGGCAACAACGACCGCAACTTCTCCAGCCCCCGCTTCGACGCTCTGCTCGACAAGGCCGCTCGCGAAACCGACCCCGCGGCCCGCTTCCGCATCCTCGAGGACGCGGAGCGCATTCTCGTCGAAGAGGAGTTTCCCTTCCTCCCAATTTTCTACTACGTCAACATCTACCTCTTCGACGCCCACAGGCTCACCGGCATCAGCTCGCACCCCCGCTCCGAGCAGCAGCTCTACCGCGTCGATATCTTCAACGACGGCAAGGGCAAGGACGCCCCCATCGCCCTCCCGCCCCTGAAGTCCGGCGAACACCACGACGGCGAGACGGAGTCGTAAGACATTCACCACAGAAGCACAGAGATACCGGGAAGAGAAGAGAAAAAGAATTGGATCGAAAGAATTCAAAGCTCGTGTCAAGACTCCCAAACCATCAGCCAACTCTTTGCCTTTTCCCAATTCCCCTCTTTTCCGTGCCTCCGTGCGTCTGTGGTGAATGCCTTCCAGGAACCCGGCCATGCTCGGCCTGATCGCCCGCCGCCTCGTCCAGCTTCCGATCATCCTCGCCGTGATCTACACGCTGACGCTCGCCCTCGCCTGGAAAGTCCCCGGCAATCCGCTCGAAAGTCCCGAAGGCCGGCGGCCACCGCCCGAGGTCGTGGCCGCGATGCAGGCGCAGTACAACCTCGACAGTTTCTGGACGTTCTACTTCTCCTACCTCGACAGCGCCTCGGGTCTGCGCTACCTGCGCCAATCTCTTGATGGCGAAGCCGCCCGCACCTACGCACGCGCCGAAGCCGGCGGCCACGCCCCGCCCACACGCCTGGTCTTCGATCTCGGCCCATCGCTCCAATACCGCGATCAGCGCGTCAATGAGATCATCGCCAGCTCGCTCCCCGTTTCGATGACGCTCGGCGCCGCCGCCATCGCCATCGCGCTCCTCATCGGCGTCGGCGCCGGCATCGTCGGCGCCGTCCGCCCCAACTCCTTCGCCGATCACTCCACGCTCGTCCTCGCCCTTGCCGGGATCAGCCTCCCCACCTTTGTCATCGGCGCCACCCTGCTGCTTCTCTTTCCGGTCCTGCTCGGTTGGGGCCGCATCCCAAGTTTCGGACGACCCGTCGATCTCATCCTCCCCGCCTTCACTCTCAGCCTCCCGTTCGCTGCCTACATCGCCCGCCTCACCCGCATGGGCATGATCGAACAGCTGAATGCCGACTACATCCGCACCGCCCGCGCCAAGGGCGTCTCCGAGCCCGGCGTCCTCTTCCGCCACGCACTTAAGAACGCCTTCCTTCCCGTTCTCTCCTACCTCGGCCCCGCCGCGGCATACGCCATGACCGGCTCCTTCGTCGTCGAGCGCGTCTTCGCCATCCCCGGCATGGGACAGCACTTCGTGAACGCCGTCCAGAACAAAGACCTTTTCCTGATCATCGGCGTCGTGCTCATCTACGCCGCCATGCTCATTTTCTTCAATCTGATCGTCGATGTTCTTTACCGCTGGATCGACCCCCGAATCGAGTAGCATGCACCGGCATGGAGCGCCCGACCGACAAGCCCTCCTCATTCCCCATCGCGGGTGCACGCGATGCCGACGCGCCCGCGCCCCTCAAATTTCCCGCCCCCGTAGTTCAGCCCGCCGACGATGACCCCCGCGCCGATGCGCTCCTCGTCGGCCTTGCTTCCCGCGGCGACGAAGAAGCCTTCCTCGCCCTCTACCGGCGACATCGCTCCTTTGTCATCAGCGTCGCCCGGCGTTACACCCGAGATGAAGCCGAAGCCCTCGATGTCCTCCAGGACACCTTCGCTTACCTCATCAAGAAACTCCCGGATCTCCGCCTTACAGCCAAGCTCTCGACCTTTCTCTTCCCCGCCATCAAGAACATCGCGCTCACCATCCGGCGGAAAGATCGGATGGTCGCGATCCCCGCCACGCACGATCCCGCCCAGCGTCCCGCGTCGCAGCCCGCCGACGCCGGACCGCGCCCCATCGAGAAAGCAGTCGCGGAGCTTCCGGAGGGTCAGCGCGATGTGATCCTCCTCCGCTTCGTCAACGACATGTCCCTCCGCGAAATCGCCTCCGCCCTTTCCATCCCCGTCGGCACCGTCAAGAGCCGCCTTCACCAGGCCATCGCCACCCTCCGCGAAGACCCGAAAACAAGGGATCTTTTTGACCCCGGCTCCAGCCCGTCCCAAACTCCGCCCTAATCGAACCTCCAACCTCCTTTGCGCGCTTCAGTAGCCGACACCCCAACACCTTCTGACCGTTCATGCCCGCCAAGCCACCCATCCAGCCCCCGTCGCCTCCCTTCGACGAAGCCGCCGAAGGCGATCGCCTTCCCGACCCGGTCCTTCCGATCCGTGCGCTCACCGAACTCCGCGCGGCCTTCGGCCCGCAGCTCTCCGTCCCCGCCGAGGCTGACCGGCGCGTGCTCGATGAGTTACACCTGAGTGTCAAGCGTCGTCAGCGCTCGGCTTCCTTCTGGCGCGGCTTCCAGATCGCTGCGGTCTTCGCCATCGTCGCCTCGCTCATGTACTACGGCGGGCGAGATCGTTCCTCCGACCGCACACGACTCCCCTCGCTCAACGATCGGATGGCCGCCGGCACGAAGGAAGAGGTCGGAAAGGACCTCGGCTCGGTCACGGGAGGCGTCCGTTCCGCATCCCCCTCCCCGACGCTCCCCCTCGCCGCCAGCGCGCCGGCGACCCTCGCCTCGAACGTCACCATCCTCGACGCCTTCAATCTCGCCCGCAAAATCGAGAACGAGAGCAAGAAATTCAAGCCCACCGGCGAGCGCGTGAACGAGTGGGAAGAGGTTGACAAACTCGCCGCGGCCGTGATCGACGCCGACCCCGCGCAGGTTCGCGAACTCCGCAATGCCCCCGCCTTGAGAGATGATGCCTTCGCCCAGAACGGCTATGCCGACGGCGAGTTTTCCCTCGCCGACGCACCAGCCCGGACGGAGCTCGACGGCGTCAAACGAGTCGCCAAAGCCCCCACCGCCGACAGACCGCTCTCCGACAAAGCGATCACCGAAAAACCCGGCACCCGCATCCTCAGCTACGACATCATGCTCGACGTCGGCTCGCGTTCCCTCGCCGCGTTCCAGGTCGAGGTCTCCATGGCCGCGCCCGACACCGCGCACGTCACGCTCATCTGGGTCCGCGGCGGTGAACACCCCGCCCTCAACCGCCAACCCCTCTACAACGCCAAACGCCTCGTCAATCCTCCCCAGCACATCGCGTTCAATGTCGCCAACTTCGACACCGGGCGTGATCTGCCCAGCGGCGACATCCACGTCGCCCGCGTCGTCCTCGTCGTCGTCGGCAAGGGAACCCCCGGCGTCACCGCCCGCCTCGTCGTCGCGGCCGGCCCCGAAGGCGCTCACATCCCCGCGGGCCTCCGCGTCGTCGAGCGTGCCCCGGTCCTGAACCCCGAAGCTCCCCACAAGACCCTCGACACGCCCGCTTCACCGGTCGGCGATCGCTAGGTTTTCCGGAGCCTCCTCCCCGATGGGAGCGAGGGTTGGGGGTGGGTTGTGCTTCACGATTCAAATTGCGGAACTCTCAATACCTCACCGCCGCGCTCACCTTTCCATACTTTGCAAGTTGTTCTTTCCCCTGCAGCGCCACAAGCTCGATCAGCACCGCGATCCCCACGATATCGGCCTGACACTTCAGCACCAGCTCGCAGCATGCTGCCAGCGTTCCCCCCGTCGCCAGAAGATCATCCACCACCAACACCCGCTTCCCGGGCTTCATCGCGTCGGTGTGAATCTCCAGCCGATCCCTGCCGTACTCGAGCGCGTAGTCCGCCCCGTGCACGCTCCGAGGCAGTTTCCCGGGCTTCCGGATCGGCACAAACCCCGCCGACAACGCCTGCGCGATCGCCGTCCCGAAAATAAACCCGCGGCTCTCCGCCCCCACCACCAATTCAACCCCCTTCCCGCGATACGGGTTCGCCATCAATTCGACGGCGAGCGCCAGACCCTGCGGATCGGCGAGCAACGGCGTGAAGTCCTTGAAGAGAATCCCCGGCTTGGGAAAGTCCGGAACGTCGCGGATGAGTGATTCGAGTTTCATGTGATGTTGCAAGTGAACAGCGTGATGAGGAAGGAACCGGAGCCGCAACTCCCATCCTACCGCGCACGGCTCGGCTCGTTCCCCTCCACATCCGCCATCCGACATCCCACTTCCCACATCTCCTACCCTCCCCCATGACCCAGAAATCCTCCCGCAAATCCACGCTGGAGATCGTCGAGCCCGTCGGCAAGCGCGTCCTCATCCGCAAGGACGCGGACAAGAAGCAGACCAAGACCGGCATCCATCTCCCGGACAAGATTGAGATTCCGACCCTCACCGGCCGCGTCGTCGCCATCAGCCGCCAGGTCGAACGCGACGAGGACTACTCGATCGAGCAGTACGACCGCGTCCTTTTTAACCCCAAGCACGCCATCCCCGTGGAATTCGAGGGAGATAACCGGCTCTTCGTCATTCCGATCGAGGATGTGGTCGCGATTTTCCGGCGAGAGGGTGAAATGGACGGCGAATCCTGATTCCGCGATTCAAGCCAATGGAATTCCTTCGAAGTCTGCCATCCGGCCATTCGCAATCGCGAATTGAAATACGCTTGCGTCGGGCAAGACTCCAATTCGCATGCTGCCTTGATGTTCGATAGGCAATTCGGCACGGCAATCCATGACCGAAGCGGACGGAAAGACACGGCGAAGATATTCGCTAACTCGGCCTGAATTTTGGCTGATCGCAAGAACAAAGGCCTCTCCGCTAGGAAACACGAGCAACGCAACTTGTACTTCTCTTAGTCCAAGTCGAATCGATCTGTTCAGAAGTTTCTGACCCGGCAAATTCGCCGTCATTGTCAGACTTCGGCGCTGCAATTGTGCCGCTTCGAGAGGACATTCTGACGCCAACATCCAACGCATTCTGCGTTTGATCCACTTCTGACACCTTCCGGAGCTGGCGTCCCAAATGACTTCGGTGCAATCGGTCAAGTGACGAAACACGTAAAACCACCCCAGCGTCACCGTGGACGCCATCGCGACCAAGTCGAGCCACGGCATCGACGCCTTGCCACGAAATACAACCAATGCCACTATCGTTGCTGGCACCAACATCAGCCACACACTGATCAGTATTGCCCATCGACTCGGTCCATAAACGAAAGCCCGTCGCCATCCAGTTTTCTGGTCAAGCATCGGGATCACGCAGTAGGGAACACTTTGCGGAATTTCGAGAATTTTCGGTGCAAATATCATTTTGAATGCCCAATGACTCCCACAACATTGCCGCATTGCGACATGCTCGCTGCGTACGATAACAGGCAGAATCAGAGCAAAGAGTTGACCGGACGTTCATCCGCGCACGTGTGACAAGCGAGTCCTTGCAATCTTCGCCGTTTCCAGCTAACCACCCCGCCGCAGCCTTGCTGCGCCCACTCGATCAACTCCCCAACCCACTCCCCATCCCGCCCCTCCCCCGCGGCAAGCGCGGTCTTTTCAACATTTCCCTGCGGACGCCCGGCTCCAAATCGCTCACGAACCGAGCCCTGCTCCTCGCCGCCCTCGCCAAAGGTGAGTCCACGATCCACTCGCCCCTCCTCGACGCCGACGACGCGCTCCGCATGCGTGCCGCGCTCGAGCAGCTCGGCGTCCAATTCAAGCTTGAAGCCGAAGCCCTCTCCATCCGCGGCATATCAGGCACCTGGCCCGTCCCCGCCAGCGGTCTGACTCTGAACCTCAACAACGCCGGCACGGCCACCCGCTTCCTCGCCGCCGCCGCGCTCCTCGCTCAGCATCCGCTGACCATCGACGGCAATGCGCGAATGCGAGAGCGCCCGATCGGCGAACTCTGCGAGATCCTCTCGCGCCTGGGCGCCCGCTGCGACTTCCTCGAAAAGCCCGGCTTCCCCCCGATTCGCATTCATCCGCTCGAGACCCGCAAGGGTCCGGGCAAAGTCCTCGATATCCCGACCACGCAGAGCAGCCAGTTCATCTCCGCGCTGCTACTCATCGCCCCCTGGCTCGAGGGCGGCCTCACCATCCGCCTCACCGGCGAGATCACCAGCCCCACCTACATCGAAATGTCCGTCGGCCTCCTCCAGCGCGCCGGTGCGCTCGTCAAGACCTCCGAAGACCTCCGCATCATCCGCGTCGGCCCGCCGGCGGCAAGTTCGCCCGGCCTGAACGCCTTCGCCTACGACGTCGAGCCCGACGCCAGCAGCGCCACCTACTTCTGGGCCGCCGCGGCGATCAATCCCGGCTCGACGGCCAAACTCATGGGCCTCTCGCACCGATCGCTCCAGGGCGATGCGAGTTTCCCTTCACTTCTCGCTCGCATGGGCGTCGCTGTCGAGCAGAACCCCGCGACGCAGGCTACCCCAATGGCCACGCGTGATGAACCCGATCCACGCGAGCACTTCATTCAGACCACCGGCCCCGTCAGCCTCGAACCCGTCATGGCCGATCTCTCCACCATGCCCGACACCGCCATGACCCTCGCCGCCGTCGCGTGCTTCGCCCCCGGCATGTCCCTCCTCCGCGGCCTGCGCACCCTCCGCGTCAAGGAAACCGACCGCATCGAGGCCCTCCGCACCGAACTCACCAAGCTCGGCGTGAAGGTCGAATGCCCCGTCATGGGCGACCGCGACGTCATGAGCATCACACCCCCCAAAGGCGACATGACGCTCTCGTGTTCCCCCGTTGAATTCGACACCTACGACGACCACCGCATGGCCATGAGCCTCGCGCTCATCGGGCTGCGCCGGCCGAATGTGTTGATCAAGGACCCGGCCTGCGTCGCGAAGACGTATCCGACGTTCTGGCAGGATCTCGCAAAGCTGTATTCATCCAGCCCCACCTGACTTCAATCTCCCGGCAAGTCCCTTACCTCCCCACCATCTTCTGCTGCGCCTCCGGATACCGCTCGCCCTGAATAGGCACGCGAGCCACCGCCGCCTCGATCTCGCTTAAATCTCGAGCGCTCAACTCAATCGCCGCGGCCCCGAGATTCTCCTCAAGTCGGTGCAGCTTCGTCGTCCCCGGAATCGGCACGATCCAAGGCTTCTTCGCGAGAATCCACGCGAGTGCGATCTGCGCCCGCGTCGCCTGCCGGCTCGCCGCGATCTCGCCCAGCAAGTCAACCAGCGCCTGATTCGCCTTCCTCGCCTCCGGCGCAAACCGCGGCAAGTTGCTCCGGAAATCCTTCGGATCAAACGCCGCATCCTTCAGGGCGCCCGTCAAAAACCCGCGCCCGAGCGGACTGAACGGCACAAACCCGATCCCCAGTTCCTCCAGCGTGGGCACAATTTCCTTCTCGGGCTCCCGCCACCAGAGCGAATACTCGCTCTGCAGCGCCGTCACCCGCTGCACCGCGTGCGCACGCCGGATCGTGCCCACGCCCGCCTCCGACAGCCCGAAGTGCTTGACCTTCCCCTGCCCGATCAGTTCCTTCACCGCGCCCGCAACATTCTCGATCGGCACCGCCGGATCCACCCGGTGCTGATACAGCAAATCAATCCGATCGGTTCGAAGCCGCCTGAGCGAAGCCTCGACCATCGTTCGAATGTTCTGCGGCGTGCTGTCAAGCCCGTCCGCCGGCTTGCCGCCCTTGAATCCGAACTTCGTGGCGATCACCACCCGATCGCGCACCGGCGCCAGCGCCTCTCCCACCAGTTCCTCATTCGCAAACGGCCCGTACGACTCGGCGGTATCGAAGAACGTCACGCCTCGATCGACCGCCGCACGGATCAGCGAAAGCGCCGCCTCTTTCTCCGTCGGCGCCCCGTACGCGAAACTCAGCCCCATACACCCAAGCCCGATCGCCGACACTTTGAGCCCACCCTTGCCCAGCGTGCGCGTCTGCATGCCGCGTCTCCTTTCAATTCAAACCCGCACGAGCATAGAAGGCAAGCCCAGTCCGCCCCCCGACAGATAAGCACAGCAGCAAACGATTTGCGTCACTCCCAACGTGCAGAATTCATCAATGCAGACCCCCCTCTCCGCGCACCACCGCCCACTCCGCACCTCCGCATTCTCTCTCCTTCCTCTTGGATGAACTTTTTCCCCCGCATCCAAAAACGAAACGGACCGCCCTTCGGCGGCCCGTTTCTTGTCTCTCACGAATTTCTCGCGAGCGTTTCTCTCTCGCCTCGCGCTCTCGGCTCTCCAACCGGCCGCTCCGGGAGAGACCTCCAGAAGCGACGAGCCCAGTTTATCGTGTTTTCCACCACAAATTCTTGAGCCAAAACCGCTTGTGGATATCTTGTCGCCAATTCGCTCAACTATTTGCCACTACTCAACTTGCGCACGTAGCACCGAAGCGATTTGCGGCTTTGCAGCTTTGCGGCTTTGCGGCTTTGCCAATCTGCCATTTGCTGCTCTGCTGCTCTACTTTCTCCCCGCACTCACAACTTTCCCATCGATCACCGTCCCAACGCAATGGCTCGTGTACTCGAACGGATCGCCGTCGTACAAAGCCAAGTCGCCGTCCTTCCCGACTTCCAGACTCCCGACCCGCTTCTCCACCCCGATGATCTTCGCGGCATCGATCGTGATGCTCGCCAGCGCCTCGTCATAGGTCAGCCCGTTCGCCGCCGCCAGCGCCGCCTCGAACAGCACCACCCGCGTCTTGGGCACATACCCCTCGTACCCGCTCTCGATCGCGAAGAGAACGCCCGCTTTCTTCAGCTTGGCGGCCGTCTCCATGCTCAGGTTCTCGGTCTCCCCCACCGCCCGGAACATCGTCGGGTGCAGGATGACCGGAATGTTCGCCGCCTTCAGTTGATCCGCGACGAGGTACGCCTCCGCCGCCATATCCAGGATCAGTTTGAACCCGAACTCCTTCTGCACCCGCAGCGCGCTCTCGATGTCCTGCGCCCGGTTCACCGTCACCGTCAGCGGCACCTTTCCATCGAGCACGTCCGCCAGCATCTCCAGCCGCAGATTCCGCGACGCGCTATCGCCCCCGCCCTTCCCCTCGCCCTTGCCCTCTTCCTTCGAATCGTCCTTCTTCTCCTCGGCGGGCAAACCCTTCTCTTTCCGCTCATCCGCCGCCTTGCGCTTCTCCGCGTATTCCTTTGCCTTGATGAGTTCCTCGCGCAGCATCGCCACTTGCTTGCCGCGGGTCCCCGGGGCCTTGCCGCCCGATTCGAACGAACCCGGGCCGATCGTCGCGGCCACCATCGCCGGGGAGAGCAGAACCGCCTCGTCCACCGTGTTGCCGACGGTCTTCACGACGATGGTCTGCCCGCTGATCAGTTCGCCCGGCGCATGCCCCGTGTGCACCGTCGTCACGCCGAAGCTCCGCACCCACTCCACCAGCCTGTCCATCGGGTTGTACGCATCGATCGCACGCAGCTCCGGCTGGATCGGAGCCGAACGCTCGAGTTGGTCTGAATCGTGCTTTGTGTTGTACAGCCCGGACACGCCCTCGGTCCCGCGTGCATCAACCAGCCCCGGCGTCACCACGGCAGCTTCGACCACCGTGATCCCCTTTGGCAATGCCACATCCGTCACCTTTCCCACCGCGAGAATCTTGCCATTCTGCACGACAACGACGCCGTCCGTGATTGCCGCGCCGGCCATCGTGTACACCGTCTTCCCCTTGACCGCCAGATTCTGCGCGCACGCCAGCCCCGCGCACGCAACCAATCCCAACATCGCGCCCAACCGTGAAATCTTCATGCAATCCCGCCTTCACTGATTCGTTGCCACAAAATCTGCTGCTCTGCTGCTCTGCTGCTCTGCTGCTCTGCTGCTCTATTTTGCGGCTTTGCCGATTTGCCGCTCTGCGGCTCTCAGTTGTTCCCAAAGCAACAGAAATACGGCTCCTGATCCTTCCCCGCCCCAAACCCACCCACCGCGTGCAGGTAATCCTCCGCGACGCTTCGATCAAACACCTTGTTCCCCTCCACCCACGTCTGCTCGACGTGCGTGTACACGCTGAGCGGGTCGCCGCTCAGGATCACCAGGTCCGCATCCTTCCCCGGCTCCAGGCTCCCGACCCGCTTCTGCAAGTCCAAGAACTCCGCCCCAGTCAGCGTCATCGCCCGGAGCGCCCCCGCCCGGCTCATCCCCGCCCGGACCCCCAGCGCCGCCGCCCGCAGGAATATCCGAGAATCCGTGATCCAATCGTCCGTGTGGAACGCGACCTTGACGCCCGCCTTCTCCAGGATCGCCCCCGTCTCCATGCTCATCTCCGCCGCCTCGAGCTTGCCGCCGGGAGAATCCACCACGATCACGCTGCACCCCAGCACCTTTCCGTCCTTCTGGGCGGCCGCGATCTCCGGCGCGATCTTCCACGCCTCGCTGACATGGTGCAGCACGACGCGGAACCCGAATTCCTTGCTCAGCCTCATCACCGTCGCGATGTCATCCGCCCGGTGCGTGTGGTGCTGCACGATCTTCTTGTTGCTCAGTACGTCGCCCAGCGCCTCCATGCCCAGGTCCCGCGTGGGCGGCTTGATCTTCGCGATCTCGTCCGCGGGCTTCCCATCCGCCTTCGCCTTCGCCAGTTTCTCGTCGAATTCCTTTTCTTTCTGGGCGTACTCCTGCGCCTTGATGTACTGCTCCCGGACCATCGCCGCGCTCTTGCCCCGCGTTCCCGAGAACGGCGGCTCGCGCAGCGAGTTGGTCCCGTTCGCCATCTTGATCCCGCCGAGCAGATTGCCGTTCTCGTCGAGGTACGCCAGATCCTCCATCCGGTGCGCCGGCTTGCCGTCCTTCATCCGCATCTTCATGTACAGCGTCTGCCCGCTGAGCAGGTGCCCCGAGCCGGGCATCACGTTGATCGTCGTCAAACCGCCCGCCACCACCCGCCGATACCCCGAATCGAACGGATTCAACGAATCCGAGATCCGCACGCTCGGCTGGATCGTCGCGCTCCCGTCCGCCCCGCCGATGCCCCCCACGTGGCTGTGCGTATCGACGATGCCGGGCATGATCGTCTTGCTCTTGCAATCGACTACCGTCGCCCCGTCGGGCGCTTTGTAGTCGGCCCCGATCGCGCCGACCGAGACGATCTTTCCATCCTTCACGACCACCGCCCCACGCTCAATCTCCGGAGCAGCCTTCCCCCCGCTCTCGATCGGGATGATCCGGGCGTTGATGAACGCGACCGACTTCTCCTGAGCCGACGCCCCCACCCCGGCCAGGCACGCGACCAACGCAATGAGCTGCTTCTTCATCGTCCCAGCATACAGCACCGCAGGGCCCCGATTCCGGGGCCGTACCGCCCGCATTGGCGCTGGTCTCGCCCTCACTTCCCGGCATGGGCAGCGAGCCTGGCAAGCAGCCCGTCCATCCAACCATCCACGACATTGACCTGCCGCACAAACCGCTCTTCTTCCGCGCTCTCAACAAACAGAAACTTCTTTCCATCCCCGGCCATGCCCCTGTCGTGGGCGAGCACCTGACGCGCATCCCATTCAAAGAGCTGCCGAGGCGCCGACACCGTCAGCTCCGGGTCGGCAGTCACGTCAACAGCCATCTGCCTCGTGGAATCCTGAACGAAGTACAGCGTCTTGCCATCGCGCGACCACCTCGTCTTTCCCGGGCTCCGAGAGATGACCGTCACCGACCGCCCCTTCGACCATTCCACCGTTGCCGGGTTTGCTCGCACCACAAGCTCTTCCTCGCCTCCCTCCTTCGGCCCGAACGCAACCCATTTCCCATCGGGCGATAGATTCGGCAGCGCGCCGTTCAGCGATGATTCGAACAGCGGCCTTGGCTCGCCCTTGCCGTCCATATCGATCGCCATGTTCTCGATACACCCCTTCCGAGGATCGATCCGTGCAACCAAGCACGTTTTTCCATCCGGCATGAGCCCCCACGCGCCGAGATAGACGCCCTTTGCCTTCTCCTGCCTCAGCAACCTGCCCTGGTCGCTGCCGTCCGCCCGCCGGATCATCAGCCGCGAGCCTTCCGACTCGCTCCCGGCCGTATACAGCAGGCTCGCGCTGTCGGGAGTCCAGACCACGCCGAAACAGTCCGAACCCCGCTGCGTCAGCCGCCGCGCCGAGTCCTTCGCCAGATCAAACACGTACAGCTCATACACCCCCTCGGGCGAATTCTGCAATCCCGCCACGAGTTTTCCGTCGGGTGATGTGACCACCTCCGACTCAAAGTTCCCCATCGTCGTGCCGATCGGCTCGACCTTCCCCATCATGTCCGCCCAGGCCAAGCGACGTTTGCCCGCAATGACTCCGCCGGGGACATACGCCACGCGCCCGGCACAAATCGTCCAGCTGTCCGATGAGTATCCCTGCCCGGCCCGCATCCCGGCAAGGACCGGCAGCGTGGCCCCCATGCACTCGCCCTTCAGCGGATCAAACCGGCACCCCATCAGAGCGTCCGCCCGCGAGAACGTCAGGATTCCACCGGGGACAAACTTCGCGAACGCTCCGTCCTCGAGCAGCAGGCGATTGCTGCCATCCTCCAGCGAAACGATGTGCGTCTGCTGGTGCCAGCCCCGCGCGTCGGTCGTCGACGTGGACAGCAACGCCCACTTCCCTCCCTCCACGCAATCGATCCCCGAGACCCCGTACGTCGCCACCTTTGTCACATCCAGCAACTCCTTCGCCTTCCCGCCGTGCACCGACACGGTTTTCAGAATGTTCCCATTCCTGCCCGCCGTAAACACCGCCACATGCGGCGTCGCGAACGCCAGATGCGTCACGAATTCCTCGGGCTCCTCGTACAGAGTCAGAGCCGCACCTCCATCGATCGGCATGTACTTGAGCGCCGACCGATCCGGCCGCTCCGGACTCGTCGCCGCAAACAAGAGTGAGAGCCCATCCGGCGAAACATCCAGGCCCCGCGCACCCTCGGTCCCCTTCACCTGCTCGAGCTGAAAGTCGCTCATTCTCCGCAGGTACAACGCGGTTTCGGGCCTCCCGCCCGCCGCGCCCCTTCTTTCTGCACGCAAGACCAGGGTGCGCCCATCCGCTGTCAGCATCCCCACGCCCTGCACCCTTGGCTCAGCAGGAAACACGATGCTGAGCTTCACGCCCTCCGTCTTCGGAACCGTCGCTCGCATCCCGCGAACGAACCACCCGCCCGCCGCCGCAAGCACAACCGCCGCCGCAACCCCCATCCCCACCCACGGCAACGCCCGCCGATACTCCGCCACCGGCATCGCCGATGTCGTCCATTCCCTCTGCGATAGCGCCTGCTCCAACTCCATCCGCGCATCGCCGATATCCCGCAGCCGCTTCTTGACATCCTTCTCCAGGCACCGATGCAGTAAATCCCTCACCCGCGTCGGCGTCCGCGCCGGCAATCTCGACCAGTCTGGTTCGCGCTCCAGAACCGCCGCCATCGTGTCGCTGGCTGTATCGCCGCGGAACGGCGACTCGCCCGTCAGACACTCGTACAGCACGCACCCCAACGCCCAGATATCCGCCCGCCGATCGACTGTCCGCCCGCGGGCCTGTTCCGGCGACATGTACCCGGCCGTCCCCATCACCACGCCCATCGCCGTCGCCACCGCCCGAGGCGAAGCCACCGTCGGCGCATTGGCCAGGTCCGTGCTCGACGACGTCCCCTCCCCCGCCTTCGCGAGCCCGAAATCCAGGACCTTCGCCGCGCCATCAACAGTCAGCCGCACATTCGCCGGCTTGAGATCCCGATGCACCACGCCGGCGTCGTGCGCGACCTCAAGCCCGGCAGCAATCTGAGCACAAACCTGCAACGCCTCGTCCACCCGCAGCGGCCCCTCGTCCAGCCTCTCCGCCAGCGTCTTGCCCTCGACATACTCAAGAATCAGGAATCGCGAGCCGTCGTGCTCCTCGACGCCGTGGATCATCGCCACGTTCGGATGGCTCAGCGTCGCCAGCGTCCGTGCCTCACGCTCGAACCGCGCCAGCCGATCGGCGTCCTGCGAAAACCCCTGTGGCAGCGCCTTGATCGCCACGCTCCGCCCCAGCCGCGTGTCCTGGGCCAAGTACACGACGCCCATGCCGCCGCGCCCGATCTCCCGATCCACTTTGAATGCGCCGAGTTGTGTCCCCGCTTCGAGCATCAACGGGCAGCATAGCGACCGCCCCGCCCGGCACTCCGACAGCCGCTCCCGCCTGCCCGACCCGGCCCTGCCGGAGAGCACTTGACAACTCCATGCGTCCACGATTCAATAAGCCATGGCTTATGGTTCTGTCCTTGCAGCACTCGCCGATCCGACCCGCCGCCGCCTGTTCGAGCGACTCCGAAAGGGCGACCACACCGTGGGAGGCCTCGCCAAATCCGCCCGCATCTCGCAGCCCGCCGCCTCGCAGCACCTGCGTGTCCTCCGGGCCGCCCGCCTGGTCGCGGTCCGCAAGGCCGGTGCCCGCCGGTTCTACCGCGCCGCGCCCGCCGGCCTCGCCGAACTCCGCCGGTACATCGAGACCTATTGGGGCGATGTCCTCCATGCCTTCGCGGATGCCTCTATTCCCACGCACGGGAGCCGAAAATGAACGCACGACAGCACCCCGCTGCGCAGGTCTCCGCGTTGCCCCCCATCGAACGCTCCGTCCTCGTTTCGTGGGAACCCGCCGCGGCATTCGATCGCTTCACCGCTCAATTCGCCGCCTGGTGGCCCTGGCGCACCCACTCGATCGGCTGCGAAGAAATCGAAAAGCTCGTTTTCGAATGCCGCGTCGGCGGACGCATCTTTGAACAGCACAAGGGGGGCCGCCGCTTCCAATGGGGAATGGTCACCGCCTTCGACCCGCCGCGCAGCGTCACATTCTCCTGGCACCCTTCGCGTGACGAATCCACCGCGCAGGAAGTCCGAATTGATTTCGCGAAGGAAGGCACAGGCACCCGCGTCACCCTCACCTCGACCAATTGGGAGCGCTGGGGCAAAGGCGCCAAGGCCGCCCGCCGCGGCTACAGCCTCGGCTGGGGCTACGTCCTCAATGTCTGGGCCGGCCGGCGCACCTTTGGGATGGCGGTACTCGATGCCATCGCTGCCGTCATCGGCCTCGTTCAGAAAATCCTGGGCGGCACCGCCCGCCAGATCTCCAGGGCCGGTGGCGAGATCCCGCCCGATCAAGCCCTAGGTGTCGGGGGTCGCAACTGAGGACATTCGCCCCGCAGAATCATGGATTCACGACCGCCTCCCGATACCTCGAATCTTCGCGAAGCTTCGCGGCATCCGGATCCGTCTCGGCCCCTTAGACATTCCAGAATCCGCACCTCCGCGCCGCGCGCAGGTTGGTCAGGGCCCGATCCATGTCGCCCGCCATCGACCGGGCGCACGCCGCGTTGTACAGATTCTCGGCCCGTTGCGAGCCCATCTCCGCCGCGAGCTCAAAGTCCGCGGCCGCCTCGCTGTACTTCTTCAGCCGCAACGCCGCCATGCCAGCCCATCCGAGTGCCTGAGCGTCCAATGGATTGCGCTTGAGAATCCGCACACATCGCGCCGCCGCACCGCTCCAATCCTCGCCCCGCACCGCCGCTTCCGTCTCCTGCCGCTCTTTCACCCACGGGCCGATCACCTGCGCCGCAATCCTCTGCCCCAGCACCCCCGCCGTGTCGGCGCCCCGATTGGAGAGCACGATCACCCCGGTCCGATGCAGAGGGAACAGCCGCAGATCGCTTGAATAGCTGTCCACTTCCCCGCCGTGAATCACCGATTCGCCGAGAGTCTCATCCCGCTCCAGCATCCAACCTATCCCCATCGCCGTGCGCCACGAACGCCCGATCACGCGCTCCGGCACCTGCATCTCCCGCTCCGATCGCGCGGCGATCGGCCCGGTCGCACTTCCCTCCACTCCAAGGCTCATCGCCACAAACTTCGCCAGGTCGGGAACGGTTGAGACCAGCCCGCCGAACGCGCACACCTCGCCAAACACCCACCGCGCCCGCGCCTTCTGCTCCGTGTCGCGAGGCCAATACCCCTTCGCCAGCCTTCTCTCCTCCTCCGGCGACAAGTTGATCAGGCTGTCGCGCATGCCCAACGGTTCAAGCAGTTTTTCTCTCAGCAGGGTCTCGTACTTCTCGCCCGCCGCCAGTTCCAGCACGTGCCCAAGGACGCCCACGCCGAGGTTCGAGTACCCCCATTGCCGGCCGGGTTCCGAGGCCAGCGTCATCTTGTCCATCGCGTCGTACAACTCCGTCACGCTGTACGGCAGCATCACCGACGGACTATCGGGCACATCCCTCCGGTTTATCGGATTGCCCGGCAACCCCGAGGTGTGCGTGGCCAGCTGGCGCAGAGTGACCCGCGCCGCCGCCGGATCCCGCGGCAGCCACCGTCCCTTGGGCCACCATTTCGCAACGGGATCATCCAGCCCCAGAACGCCCTCATCGCGCAGCATGCACAGAAGTGTCGCCGTGAAAACCTTGGTCACCGACCCGATCTGATACGGCGTGTCAACCGTCGCCGGGATGCTGTTCTCAACATCCGCGAGCCCGATCGCCTTCGCATAGACAAGTTCGCCATTCTGCACAATCCCCACGCTGTACGACGGCGCGCCCGTCTGCACCATCGCCTCACGCATCAGCGCTTCAATCCGGTCCCCGTCGACGACCGACACGGCGATGCTGCCCGCTGTTCCCCTTGCCCGTGCACCCACGCGCTCGGCGACGCCACAAACGCCGCCGCCCACACAGCTACGCACCGAGCCAAGTGCCGTGCAATCATCGCGTCCTCTCCAGATCCCAAGAGGCCTTCAGCATACCAGCGGCCTGTTGCGCGAAACTACGGCCTCGCCCCGTACGCCTCACGCCACATCAGAATCGTTCGATCCGGATCGACCTCCACCTTCTCTGCTTCCCCGACGAACTCAACGCTCGCTTCTCTTTCCTTGAGATCCACCCGCTCGCGAACCTTCTCCCCGCCGCGAAGCGTGCACTCTACATCCACCGCCATGTCGTAGATGTCGCCCACCTGCACAAGCGTCACCCTCGTCTTTCCGCCCGCGCTCTGCTTCTTCACATCAATCACCGGCGCCCCTTTCCGATCCAGCCACTGCGTGAAGAACTTCTCGAGCCCTTTCCCCGGCGCCGCCTCGAGAAACGCCTTCCGCACATCCGCCAAAGACATCGTCTTATGACTGTACTTGGCGATCAGACCGCGCAGCGTCGCGTAAAACACTTCGTCGCCCACCCGCTCCCGCAGCATGTGATAGACCCAGTGGCCTTTCGAATCTGAGAGCGTGTGCGCCGTGCCCCCCGATTTCAGCTCCATGAGCGGCATGTCCTTCCCGCTCCGCACAACCTCGAAATACCCCTTCGCGCACTGATTCCATATGTACGTCGGCCGGGAAAATTCGAGGAAACTTCGCACGCCCTCCGCGCCCTCAACCTTCTCCGTCGCGATCACCGCCCCGTACTGCGCCAGAGCCTCGTCGCACATGATGCTCGCCGGGCTCGTCGTCCCGACCGTGTTCCCCCACCACGCGTGCGCCGCCTCGTGCGCGAACAAGGCCAGGTTTCCGCCCTTGCAATCGAGAAAGTTCGGCTTGACCATGATGAAGCCCTGCTCGCTCGATGCTCCGAAGTTTCCCACGTCCATCGGCACCTCCGCGATCGAGAAGCCCGGGTACGGGTACGGCCCCAGTTTCTCCTGCAGCGCGTCCACCGCCTTCACCAGCGCATCGATCTGATCCTGCGCGTAGGGTGAGTCCTTCGTGATGAGACTCACGCTCACCGCCACCCCGTTCGCGCTCCCCTCAAACGTCCGGTACGGTGCCGCCGCGAAACTCCGCGCGATCGCCTGCGGCACATCCCACACCTCGACCGCTGCCCCGTCCTTCTCCCCGTGCGACAACTTTTTTCCGCCCGTCACCGCGCTCCACCCCTTCGGCAGCCGGAACGTCATCGAACCCGGCGCCCGGTTCACCGCCTGCAAACCATCCTCGTCCTCCGGAACCGGCACCGGATACCAAGCGCTCGTCCACGAGGCAATCGCCGCCTCCGGGGTCACCTCGACCTGGTTCTCATGCCCCGGCACTCCGCACGCAAACCGCACGCGCACGACATCGCCCTTCCTCTTGGCCTCCGCAAAGCGCACGGTGGCCAGCCGCGCCGGTTCCAATTTCGGGTGCCTGCCGTTCAGTTCCGTCTTCGCCCCGTCACACTCCACCGACTCAAACACAACGCAGGGCGCCCGCATGTTGACGCCGATCGTCGGCCCCATCGACTCGTCCCTCCCATCGAGCCTCAGCGTCATCTCCCCGCGCAGATCCATGCGCCACGCCTCCGGGCGGACCGTGACCTCCAAGTCGAGCTTCACCGGCCTCCAGCCCAGCCCGCTCGCATCCGGCTCCGCCAGCGCAACACCCACCGCCGCGCACAACACCGTCGAAACCGCCGCAATTCTCAAAGTGCTCATGTGATGCCCTTCCGAAAGCGATAGCCCGCTTCCGGAATCATTCTTCCGCCGACCTCATTACCGATTGCTTCCCCAATCCCGCGCACCCGCCCCAATCGCGCGCTTCTGAAGCCCCCTCCCCGATGGGAGGAAGGGTTGGGGGTGGGCTGGCAATCCCGCCCACAACTCTCTTCATCACCCCCGTCCCACATCTCCCGGCCTCTTCCCCATCACCCGCTTCATCGCACGCGCCAAGTGACTCCCGTCGGCAAACCCGCACGCACGCGCCGCCTCTCTCGCCCGCGCCCCGCCCTCCAGCATCGCGCACGCATTCTCGAGCCGCAATCTCCCCAGATACTCCCGCGGCGAAACACCAAATCGCACTCCAAACTCGCGCGACACATGCCCGACGCTCGCGTCAAGCGCTCGCGCTAGCTCCCCAACCGTCCCGTCTGCCCAATTTTCCCGCATCCACGCCGCGGCACGATCCGCAAGCGGGCTCTGCGACTCCCCCATCGCCCTTGCAATTCTCTCGAGCACAATCCCGGCCGCTTCGGCCCGGGCCCGGGCACCACCCGCCTCGCTCGCCCTTGCGAGTCTCCTCGCCGCAAGCCCATCCCCGGACCCAACCCCGCGAGCCGCGCACAACTTCTCGGCGCCATCAGCTCCAAGCGTCTCGCCGAGCCACTCCGGATCAATCTCCACATTCACGCAACGAGCCCCCGCCGCCATGATCTCCTGCGAATGCTCGACGCCCGCCGGATGAAACACCGCCGCCCCCGAACGCCACACCTTGGCCCAAGGCCCGAACTCGCAGAATCCGCCCTCGAGCACAAAGTACAACTGGCTCCGCGCATGCGCATGCCGCGCCAACCGAGCCCTCCCTCCGTACCGCGTGACCGTCACTCGCAGCGGCCCGAGTTCCCGCTCGCGCTCCAATGTGCCCGGGTGCTTTCCAAGCCCGTACATCGCGACCATCGGTCCGCTCCATTTGCCAAGGTGCTTTCGCCGGATTCCCTGCCTTCGGCCGGACTTTGTATCAGGATGCGCCCCGGGCCGTTCTCCGCCAGTGCCGGGCATCCCCCCGCACCGCCATTCTGCCCAAGCCGTGCCTTCCGCACCGATTATCAGATCCGAGACGCGCGAGGATCATTCGGCGCCCTGCCTTCTGAAACCCGAGAGCCCCGCGACGATCCCGTCTCGGACCGCGCCACTCCTGAGGGAAATTTCCCTGCGCCGCACGCAGCATCCGCCCATCTGATCCCCAGTCGCATCTGCGCCGCACGCACGATTTTCAGGCGCCCCCGCGCACCCGCACATCTAGACTGACTTCTCCGCGGCACCTCCGCGTCCCGGGAATTTCGCAATGCGTTTCTTGCTCTCCATCCCCTGCAATCCGGCGCGGCCCTGACCGGCGCACGCGCTCCGCACAACATATCCGCACGACGAGCGCCGTGGTGTCGCCCGTTGTGCATTCCCATCTTCCGCCTGTTGCCCGGGCGGGAAAGGAGATTGCCATGCGTATCACTGTCGCTTCCATCCTCGCTCTTGCCGCCGCCGCGCCCGCTCTCGGCGCCATCACCTTCACATCAATCCAGCGCGGCACCATGTCCTCGCTCTACGTCGGCGCCGTCACCGATTGGGCCGTCGAGAACCCGCCCACCCCCTACGGTGAGTTCAATTCCTCCTTCAAGCGCACCCTCGATGTCGTCGGCGGCAAGGCCGAGGCACAGGTCTTCCAGAACTCCTCCGTCAGCGCCACCGGCATCTTCACCCACGGCGGCTCATGGGTTGACGCCATCCCGGCCGGCGACTGCGCCGGAGGCAGCACCGAATCCATGCTCAACGTCTCCTTCACCATTACCACGCCCACCCCCTACAACCTCAACGGCTTCATCAACACAGGCGGCGACGTTGAGGCCCGCGGCATAATTAGGAAGGGCGACATCGTCATCGCCGGCGCCGAGAACGTCAACGGCTGGATCCCCCTTAACGCCACCGGCACCTTCGAGCCCGGCGACTACACCGTGAGCGTCGCCGGCAACAGTTTCGCCTCATCCTGCGCGGGCGAGATCACCGGCAACGTCACGTTCATGTTCGCTCTTCAGATCACCGCGGCCGCCGCCTGCCCCGCCGATTTCAATTCCGACGGACTCGTGGACGACACCGACTTCACAATCTTCGTCCCCGCCTACAACGAACTGATCGTGCCCCCCGCCAACCCGCTCTGCGATCTGAACTCCGACAGCCTCGTCGATGACGCCGACTTCGTCCTCTTCGTCGTCGCCTACGACGCCCTCCTCTGCCCGTAACACCCTTCCCGGTCTGATCCAGAGACGCGGCGCCGCCCGGAGGAGACGGCGCCGCGTTTTTCGTTGCGTCCGATTCACTTCATCCCGCCCGCGGCAACCGCCCGCCCGCCGCCCCGCATTCGCTCTTCCCCCGCTGTTCATCCGGGGAGGTGCCGGGCAGCACCGTCGTCAAGGGACAGGGGGCCGCGGGGGCGATCCCTCGCATAAATTGACCGCCTCAACCCCACCCTCCCCAACTATCCTTTCCCCCCAATTCTTTCCGCTCTTCTGCTCCTTCTGTCCTCTTTCCGTTCCTCTCTGTGTCTCTGTGCCTCTTTGGTGAACTGCCCTTTCGGAGCCCCCCATGCCTTCCGCCATCTCCATGTCCGCCGGAAAACTCAGCGTCCCCGATCAGCCCATCATCCCCTTCATCGAGGGCGATGGCACCGGCCCCGATATCTGGCGCTCCTCCGTCCGCGTCATCGACGGCGCCGTCGCCAAGGCGTACGGCGGCAAGCGCAAGATCACCTGGCACGAAGTTCTCGCCGGCGAAAAGGCCTTCAACAAGACCGGCAACTGGCTCCCCGACGACACCATCGCCGATTTCAAGAAATACCTCGTCGGCATCAAGGGTCCGCTCACCACCCCCATCGGCGGCGGCATCCGCTCCCTCAACGTCGCCCTCCGCCAACTCCTCGACCTCTACGTCTGCCTCCGCCCCGTCCGCTGGTTCAAGGGCGTCCCCTCTCCGGTGAAGCGCCCGCAGGACTGCGACATGACCATCTTCCGCGAGAATACGGAAGACATCTACGCCGGCATCGAAATGCCCGCCGGCTCCCTCGAAGCCCAGAAGGTCCTCGACTTCCTTCAGCAGAATTTCCCCAAGGATTTCACCAAGATCCGCTTCGGAACCAAGTCTGCCGGCGACGCCTGGCAGAAGCAGCTCGAAGCCATCGGCGCCCCCCACCGCGACAACCCGGTCCAGGTCGGCATCGGCTTCAAGCCCGTCTCCTTTCTCTGCACCGAGCGTCTCGTCCACAGCGCCATCTCCTTCGCCCTCAAGGAAAAGAAAAAAAGCGTGACCCTTGTTCACAAGGGCAACATCATGAAGTTCACCGAGGGCGCCTTCAAGGACTGGGGTTACAAGGTCGCCGTCCAGTTCTTCCGTGGCCAGGTCGTCACCGAGCGCGAATCATGGATCCTCGGCAACAAGGACACCAACTCCGGCCTCACCGCCGAAGCCAACGCCCGCATGATCGACCCCGGCTTCGACATGATGACGCCGGATCAGAAGGCCAAGATCGTCAAGGAAGTCGATTCGGTCCTCTCCTCGCTCTCCTCCACCCACGGCGACGGCAAGTGGAAGAAGATGCTGATGATCAAGGACTCCATCGCCGACATCACGCTCCAGCAAGTCCTCACCCGCCCGAAGGACTTCGACGTCATCGCCTGCATGAACCTCAACGGCGACTATCTCTCCGACGCCCTCGCCGCCCAAATCGGCGGCATAGGCATCGCCCCCGGTGCGAACATCAACTACATCACGGGCCACGCCATCTTCGAGGCCACCCACGGCACCGCCCCCAAGTACGCCAACCTCGATCAGGTCAACCCCGGCTCGGTCATCCTCAGCGGCGAGATGATGCTCCGCTACATGGGCTGGTCCGAAGCCGCCGACCTCATCATCAAGGGCATGGACGGCGCGATCTCCGCCAAGACCGTCACCTACGACTTCGAGCGCCTCATGAAGGCCGAAGGCGATACCTCCGTCAAGAAGGTGAAGTGCTCGGAGTTCGGGGACGCGGTCATCCAGCACATGGGCTGAGCCTTCTCGCACGCCGGTCAATCCTGAGCCCGGGGACTTGCGTCCCCGGGCTTTTTTTCACGCACCTCCGCACCCGCCCCACCACACCCCCCAGGCCACCGCCACCACGATCCACGCCACCCCCTTCGCAACAAGGAATGCAGCCGCCGCCACCCCGACACGCTTCCACGCTTGCGTACGCATTGCGTCCCTCCGGTTCACGCGCCCCTCTTTGCCAGCGACGGAATCAGCATCGGAACCCGGCTCCGATACTCCTCATACTTCCGACCGTGAAGTTCCACCAGGTCGCGCTCTTCCCACCGGATCGCCATCAGGATGTACACGCTCGTTCCGATCGCGAACACCAAATGCGCCGCGGTCATCGTCGGCGTCGCCCAGAAACCGATCAGCCAACCCACATACAACGGATGGCGCACCACCCGATAGAACCACGGCGTCTGAAACGCCACGTGCGTGTACCGCCGGTCCCGCAGATACAGCCAAACCTGCCTCAGACCGAACAAATCAAAGTGATTCAGCAGGAACGTCGTCACCAGCACGAGTGACCATCCAAACACCAGCAGCCCGACCAACACGCCCCGCCCCACAGGGTTCTGCACGTTCCACACGACCGCGCCCAGCGGCTCCCAGAACGCGAACATGATGATCATGGCGACACTTGAGAACAAGACGTAAGTGCTCCGCTCCGCAGCCTCCGGAATCAGCCCCGTCCACCATGCCTTGAACCACGGCCTCGCCATCACGCTGTGCTGAACCGCGAACAGCAGCAGCAGCCCAATGTCCACCGCCAGCCGCCACGCCCACGTTCCGTCCGGCCCCGCCGGTCCATCCAGAGAGGTAGGCGTACCCACGTTTCCCACGAACCCCAACGCGTACAGAAACGTCGCAAGGAACACCACGCAACACGCCACCCCATACGCAAACACCGCCAGCCGCTTCGCCGGCGGGGCCCCCAACAACTCCTCCGTTACCGGCGGCGCTTTCATCGCGCCGCCGGCACACCCTCGCAATCTGCCTTCCCAAACACCTGCTGCATTGCTCATCGATTCCACTCCGGCAAAGAGACACCCGTGCCCCCGCGCGTCGCGTGAGAGTCGAACAGGCCCTTGCGTTGTCCACGGCGGCCACGGGCTCGCGCCCTGCTCGGCCCACCGCCATTGCTTTGTCGCATCGCCGTTGCACCCCGCGTGCAACGTCTCCGCCACGACAAAGAGAAAATAGCCCTTCCCCGCCCCTCGACCAGTGGACTTGCGGTCAACTCGAGGTGTACTTCCGGTACACCCCCGCGACAAACCTCGCAGTACACTTCCACCGGGAACAACAGGAAGCGTGGATGAGGGCGCCGCCAATGAACCAGCAAGCCTCCAGCCGCGACCGCTTCCTCGCCGTCGCGTCCGATTTCTTCATCCGCGAAGGCTTCGGCCCCGTCGGGCTCGATCAGATCATCTCCGCCGTTGGCGTCACCAAGACAACGTTCTACAAGAACTTCGAGAGCAAGGACGCACTCATCCTGGCCGTTCTCGCCCACCGCCACGAAGTCGAAATGTCCGGTCTGACCGCCGACATCGAAGCCCGCGGCGGCGACGACCCGCGCGCCCAGATCCTCGCCATGTTTGACGTCTTACACCTCTGGTTCGCCGAGCCCAGCTTTCGCGGCTGCATCTTCCTGAACGCCGCGACAGAGTTTCCCCACGAGTCCGACCCCATCCACAAGGCTGCCCTCGCCCACGGCGCCGCCCTCGCCAACCTCATCCGCGAAAAAGCGGTCGCCGCGGGTGCCGACCGCGATACCGCCCAGGGCGTCGCCGCCCAGATGCTCGTCCTCATCAACGGCGCCATCTTTTCCAGGCGCACCGCCAACCAGCGCGACGCCGCGCTTCTCGCCAAGCACACCGCTCAAATCCTCCTCGACCGCATGCTCACCCCCACCTGACGCCCGCCGCTCCCCCAAGAGGGGGACGGGACCTGGGATCTTCATGAAAGCACGGCAAGATTGCTGGACTTTCCCCGGTTTTCGGTTCAACTACGAGCGGAACGCCGGCCTCGCAAGGGTGGAACTGTTCTTCCTCCGTGATACTGGCACCAAGGAGTCAAGAGCATGAGCGCGGCACAAATCAGCGTTTTGCGTTGTCGTTCTTCCCTCATCGCGGCATGCACTCTCGCGGTCTGCCTCTCTGCCGGCGCCGCCCCGGTTTGTTCCAATAACTTCGAAACAGATACCGCCGGCTTCACCAACGCCGGCGTGCAGCCCGCCCTGACGCGCTACAGCCTTCCGACCGACCGTGGCGGGCTCGCCTCCGCCAATCAGTCCATGTGGCTTGGCCGCCTCGGATACAACATTGCCAAGTCAACCGCCAACAAAGAAATCGTTAACCTCACCGTCACCGGCCTCGTCCCCGGCACCTCCTACACCGTCTCCTTCGATCTGCTCGTCGGCGCCTCGTGGGACGGCGCCGCGAGCGGCTACGGCATGGACGGCTGGTACTTCTCCGTCGACGGCACACGCCTGGTCGACACCAGTTTTTCAAACGGCAATCAGGGAGTCGATTACGGGGCGTACTCGCCCCAACGCTA
The DNA here is from genome assembly GCA_044221315.1 of Phycisphaerales bacterium. Taxonomy (GTDB): domain Bacteria; phylum Planctomycetota; class Phycisphaerae; order Phycisphaerales; family UBA1924; genus JAFEBO01. The sequence goes on from JBGAPK010000018.1 coordinate 64,545, forward strand.
CACCGATACCCACTACGCGAGTCCCTCCCTCCCCGACGTGCTCGCCTTCACGGGCGCCGAATTCTTCCGCAAGGACGGCCCCGGATATTCAGGCTACTACGGGATCTACTACTTCTCCCACGGCGCGGGAAATCCCGTGCTCACCTTTACCGCCTCCGGCAGCACCGCGCTCCTTGAGTGGGCCCGCTACAGCGGCCCCGGCAGCTTCGGCGACAGTTCCGATGAGTACTGGGCCCTCGACAACTTGCTCGTGGACGGCCAGGTTGGCGCCCCGTGCACGGGTGATCTCAACCATGACGGCCAGGTGGATGATGCGGACTTTTCGATTTTCGTCGTCGCGTACAACATCCTCGACTGCGCCGACCCGAGCATGCCCGCGGGATGTCCGGCGGACTTGAACGGCGATGCTGTTGTCGACGATGCCGACTTCGTTTTCTTCGTCGCCGCGTACAACGAGTTGATCTGCCCCTAAGGCACCGCCGAGGTTGTTCTCGGACCCGGCCAATGCAAATTCCTGCTTTGCACGCGATCGGCCGCATGGTACCGTCGTGTCTTCACGCGGGTGACGCCCGAACTCGGGCACCCCGCCCGCGGACGGAGTGCATCATGCGGCCCGTCCTCCATGGCATGACCTCTCTCGCACTCGCAGGCCCGGCACTCGGCCAGATCGCCTTTTTCACATCCGGCGATGTGCCCGGAGGCGACGCACCCTTCCAGTCCGTGCTCCACGTCCCCGCGCAGTTCTTCACCTTTGATTCGTTCTCGCAGTTGCAGGCGATCGATCGCCTCTCGGACAACGCCGACATCTCGATCGTCGGCGACGACGGCACGGTTCTGTCCGCCACGGCTCGTGTGTTCTATTCAGAAGCGTTCAATTCCCCCGGCCGCTTCTACGCGGGATCGCTCCTGGGGTCAACAGCCGACGCTATCGCGGGCGGGCTCCGCCTCGACTTCACCGTCCCGGTCGAGGCGGTCGGTGCCTGGATGTTCGACGACGGAGCCGAGGTCCGCAATTACTCCCGCCTCACGATCGTTGACGCACTCGGGCGCACGTTCACCTCGCCCATCGTCGACGGGAACACCGGCTTTGCTCACGGCATTGACGGATTCGCCGGAGCGATCTCCGCCGTTGGAATTGTGTCGGCCCGTTTCGACGGCTTTCTCACCGGGGACGACGAGTGGACGATGGCTCCCGAGCTCGACTACATCCAGATCGGGGCCCAGATGCCGCAGGTCTGCCACGCCGACCTGAATCACGACGGCCTCGTCGAGGACGCCGACTTCTCCATTTTCGTCGTTGCATACAACCTGCTCGACTGCGCCGACCCGACGATGCCGCCCGGCTGCCCGGCCGACTTCAACGCGGACGGCGCGGTGGATGACTCGGATTTCGTGATCTTCGTCGCCGAATACAACCGGCTTCTCTGCCCCTAGTGAAGTGCCGGAATCGTGCCTCGCTCCGGTTCCTCCGGCCATCGGTATTCCGTGATTCGGTCAAGCTCGCCGTACGCTCCCGGCATGCCCGCTCCCCTCCACGCCCGCATCGCCGAGTCCTTCAATCGCCAGCGCCTTCTCTCCACTCTCGGCGCCCGCCTCGTCCGCGTCGCCGAGGGCGAAGTCGAGATCGAACTCCCCTTCTCCGATTCCATCCAGCAGCAGCACGGCTTCGCCCACGCCGGCGCGATCGCCACGATCGCCGACTCGGCCTGCGGCTATGCCTGCCTCACCAAGATGCCCGAGGGTTCGGCCGTCCTGAGCGTCGAGTTCAAGATCAACCTCCTCGCCCCCGCCGTCGGCGATCGCTTCATCGCCCGCGGCCGCGCGATCCGGGTCGGGCGGACGGTGGGAGTCGCCACGGCGGATGTGTTTGCGATCGCATCGGATGGGGCGCAATCCGAATCCTGCGTCGCGATCATGCAGGCGACGATGATGCGGGTGGAGCCACGGAACGGCGCGGGAGGGTGAGCGTGGCCGACCTCGATTGCTCGTCCGCGATCCGAGGGCGTCGCCGACATGTCCACGGCCGCACCGGTCGCGGGGGAACCGCGGCAGGTGGCACACTTCCAAGTTTCCGATAACTCAGGAAACTCGCGAGTCTGGTGCCACTCGCAGGGACCCGGGAATTTTTCCCAACGCCCTGCAAGATTCCTCCCTTCCGCGGCAAATCCAAGTGCAGGACGTCGCTGATCGCGGCGCCCTGGCGCGCACAGAGCCGTCGGCCAACAAAGGCGGGCACCTCGCCCGCCACCGATGTCGCTCGCGCAGGAAGACCCGGGGAAGTCTTATGAAAAGCCGAATCGCGCTCATCGTCGTTTCCGCCGCCGCCTCTTCGGCCAACGCCGCCATCATCAGCACGTCTGGCGCCTGCACACAGATCGTCCCGCCGGCCTCGGCCCTTCCCGGCGCTCTCCCCGGCCCTCCCGCTTACTGCTGGAACGAGCAACTCAATGTCAACACGGCCTCCACGGCCGTCAACATCGCGGCCAATGGCTTTTTCACCGGCGGCCCCTACTCGACTTTCGCCGGCGGCCTCTTCGACTCTCACATGATCCACTTTGATGCAACTACCGGCGTCGCCAGCGTGAGCGGCTCGGTCACGTTCAACGCCAACATCGTCGCCGTCATCTTCGACGAAGCGCTGCTCTCGGTCTCCGACGCCACCTTTGGCGCGGGCGGCACGACCTACTACAGCAACCCCAACCGCTCCTACAGCGCCAACACCCTCAGCCCCAACACGTGGCTCAACATCAGCGGCAACACCATCACGTTCGACCTTTGGGCCCTGCCCCCGGGCAACTTCATGGCCGAAGTCCGCGTCCTCACGCACCCCATTCCCACGCCCGGCCCGCTCGCCCTCGTGGGTCTGGGCGGCCTGGCCATCGCTCGGCGCCGGCGCTAGCCCGTCGGTCCTCAACCCTTGCCGACATTCAACTTTGAACATTCCAGATACAAAGGACTCTGCCATGAAGACTCTCGCTTCTCTTGTCGCTCTTTCCCTGGCGGCCGCGGCATCCAACGCCGCCATCACCGGCAACACCGGCGCCACGACGTACTTGGGCACTCCCCCCGTCAACGCCCAGCAGTTCAACCTCACCGGCGCTACTGCCTACTGCTGGAATGAACAGTCCGGCATCACGTCTTCCGCCACCCTCGTCAACCTCAACACTCCGGGCACCTACACCGGCCCTACCCCCAACGTGGCGGTCATCGGCGGGACGTTCGATTCCCACTTCATCCACTTCGATCCCAGCCCCAACGCCGCGGTCATCATCGGTTCGGTCACCTTTAGCGCCGCCATTCGAGGCGTGATTTACAACAACACCCTTCTCTCCATCTCTGATCCCGTCTTTGGCTTCGGCGGCACAACCTACGACACCGGCAACCCGCTCCGCTCGTTCACCACGAATGCGCTGGGCCCAAACGTCATCAGTTACGCGGGCAACACCATCAATTTCCTGATCGGCACCGGCTTCCCGGGTCAGCAGAACCGCATGGATGAGATCCGCGTTCTGACCGATGTCGTGCCCACCCCCGGAACCGGTTCGCTGGCCTTAGCTGGAGCGCTGCTGGCCGCCCGTCGCCGACGCTGAGTTTCGCTTCACCGAAGCGGATCAGATTCCCGAAAAGACCTCAAGCGCTGGCTCAAGAAGTCCATCAAGGGCTGCGCCCGGGCGTTGAATTGGCGACAGAACACCATCAAAGCGCCCAACTACTTGCGCGCCCGCAAACATGGCTTTCGAATAGCTTTGGCCGGTGGATTTCGCTGAGCTCGTGAAAGGTGTGGTACGCATGCGCCCTCCCTTCTCATCCTCTATTCTGATTCCTTCCACGCCTCCATCATCCGGAGCACAGCATGCCCAGCGTCGAAACCCTCACGCCGCCGCACACCCCCACCCCAATCGGGCCGTATAGCCACATCGCCCGGGCCGGCACGTTCATTTCCATCGGCGGCCTGGCGGGCGTTGATCCAGGCAACGACCGCCTCGCCGGTCCCGACATCGCCTCACAAACGCGACAGATTCTCGAGTCTTTCCGCACCCTGCTCGAATCTGCTGGCTCGGACCTTGATCATGTGCTGCACATCAACGTGTTCCTTCTGAACATCGGCGACTTTGACGAGATGAACCGGGCGTACGTTGAGGTGATGAAGGCCCGGCGGCCGGCTCGGACCGTGATCGGCGTTGCGGCACTGCCCAAGGCGGGTGCGCTCTTGACGATGAACCTGACGGCCGTCACGAGGGAGTGAGCCGGGCTTCCCTCGTACGAGTCGGTGGTGGCGGATCGGCTTGCCCGCGGCCGTCAACCCGCTCCAACATGAGCGCGTCTTTATCCCCTTCTTACCCGGGCACACATAAAGACCTGCCACAATCCCCCGCGACTCGTTTGATCCGGGTCGAATACGAGAGGGGCTCCACCACATGGACAGGTTCAGCGTCCGGACCACCGTCATGGCTCTTGATGCGCTCTGGCCGGTTGGCCGCGGCCTCGCCCGCACGCTTCAGCGGAGCGATTCGATCGCCTGGGCCGGCCTCGCCGTTGACACGGCCAGTTGGCGCGAGATGCTGATCGCGGTGCGCCCCGAGATCGGCCTCATCGATCCGGTGGGCCTCCAGACCTCGCCGTCGGAACTGATCCGCCTGACCCGCAGCGCCTCGCCGGAGACCAAGGTCGTCTTGTTCGTCCCGACCATCGAAGAACCCGAGGTCCAGCGCTGGTACGACTCCGGCGCCGCCGCCTGCGTGACCAAGAGCATGGAACCCTCGCTCATCATCGATGTCCTGCACAGTGTCTACAGCGACATCTTCGATCGCGGGGCATTCTCCCAACGAGCATCGTCGCTGAGCACGATCGGCTGAGCGCGATCGGCCAGCTCGTTGAATTCTGCCCACCGAAACGGCCGGGGGCCGGACGGTTGAAAATCAGAATTGTCCAGCGACCTCCGGTCCCTCCCGGAGGTCGCTGCGTCATTGCTCCTCCCTTCCCCCTAGTGCCCGGTGCCGAGTGCTGAGTGCTCAGTACACTCTCCCGTAATGAAGAGCAACGCCAAGACCGTCAAGGACTATCTTGCTTCCCTGCCCGACGACCGGCGCGCCGGCATCGAGGCGCTGCGAAAGATCATCCTGAAGAACCTCGATAAGGATTATGAAGAGGGGATGCTGTACGGGATGATCGGCTACGCCGTGCCGCACCGGGTCTGGCCGCTCGGCTACCACTGCGACCCGAAGAAGCCGCTGATGATGGCCGCACTCTCGAGCCAGAAGAACAACCTGACCGTCTACCTCATGAGCGTCTACTCGGAGAAAGCGCAGCGCGAGTGGTTCCAGAAGGCCTGGGCCAAGACGGGCAAACGCCTGAACATGGGCGGTTGCTGCATCCGCTTCAAGAAACCGGAAGATGCCGCGCTCGATGTGATCGGAGAAGCAATCCGGCGCACGCCCGCCAAGGCGTACGTGGACAACTACGTCAAGCTGCTGGCAAGCACGGGCCGCGGGCCGGATGGGAAGAAACTGAAGGGGGAGAAGGCCGCTAAGAAAACCGTCAAGAAGGCGGCGAAGAAGGTCGCGAAGAAGGCGGAGGTTTGATCCGAAATCGGGCGTTCGATTGGAAGTGAGCGAAGTTGCGAGGTCGTTGTTCCGACCCCCAACTTGAAAACCCGCTGGTTGCTACGGGCAAACGAGCAGGTCGTACTGCTGCACAAAGATCGTGAAGTCGCCATCATCGACCAGCCCATCCGAGTTGAGATCGGCCGGGCAGCCCGGGGGCATCGCCGGGTCGCTGCAGGCCAGCAGGTTGTACGCCGGGACAAAGAGCGCGAAGTCCGCGTCGTCGACCAGCCCGTCGTTGTTCAGATCGCCCAGGCACTTGGTGGTGAGATTCACCGTGCCGATGATCGGCTGGATCGGACCGGAGGGCAGCAGCGGCGTCATGCCCGTGAAGTCTCCGTACACCGCCAGTTCCACGGTCGGATTGCCCGGCTGCAGATTCGTGACGTTGTGCCCATAGCCCCACTCAACGACCGTGATCAGTTTTCCCAGCGGATTCGCCGACGCCAGCGTCGGCACGTTGAGCAGCCCGGCGCCGAGGCCAAAGTACGTGCCGCCGAACGACAGTCCGAACTGATTCAGGAAGAAATTCCACGCGCCGGCCTCCGGCCCTGCGCCGCCCGCGATGTCGCCTGTGCCGGCCATCACGAGCACGTTGCCGCCCTGATTGACGTAGGACTTGAGCACCGCGGCGTTCGCGGCCCCCGATCCCGCAACGCCCGAAAGAAACACGCCGCGGTAGTTTTGCAGCGTCGCGAGCGTGAAGGGGACCGCCGGGTTCACCTCCCACGTGTGTCCGAGCGAGAGCATCCGGTTCGCCAGACTGTCGCCCAGCACGCCCCGCTTTCCAGGCGGGACGAACGGGCTGGTGGAATAGACGAGGAACCGGGAGGGCGTGTTTTGGGTGAAGAACGTGGCGATGTTGTCGGCCAGTTGCGTGGTCTGCGCCGGCTGGTTCGTGAAGGCCGGATCCGAGAGCAGCCACTCGTCGCCGATCGCGATGATCCGCCCGTCCCGAGCCAGAGCAATGCCGCACACCAAGAGCGCGCCGACCGCGCCCGTCAGACATTTCCAGCAGACAGTTCTCATGTGGATCTCCTCTCGTGGACAGTGCATGGTACGGAGGCTCGAAGGCCTGTCCCGTTCCGGCCCTTCCTACTTCGGCCCGCGCCACGCCGGGGAGACTGCGGCAAGGCGAGGACGATCGGAGGCGGGTGGCCCCGCTTGTGATCTGAGCCAATACCTCGCTGCGTTGAGCGAGTGGTGCTTCACGGCGATCATCCTCACGGGCAAATCAGGCGGTCGTACGCCTGAACGAACTCGACAAAGTCTCCATCATCAACGAGACCGTCATGAGTGAGGTCCGCCGGGCACCCGGCGGGCATCGACGGGTCTTCGCAGACCAGCAGGTTGTACGCCGCGGCGAAGATCACAAAGTCGGCATCGTCCACTTGAGAATCGCCGTTCAGATCGCCCGGGCACGCGAGCGGCACGGGTCGCGTCCACAAGATCGCCTCATCCCGATTGGTCGCGAGGTTGCGTGCATATCCGGCAACATAGAGCGTCGTGCCATCGTCCCAGATTCCCCGGGCGAAGGCGTTTCCCCATGATCCGGCCAGCAGAGCCGAGAGATTCACCCACGAAGCACTCGTCCCGGTCCAATATCCCGCGCACCGCACGCCGCCGATGATGGCCGAACCCGCCTGACGCTGGCCATAAATGGAGCCCGCGGAGGAATCGGTCGCGCCCGCCGGATGAAGATCGATCCAGGATGAGGCAGTCCCGCTCCACCAGCCCGCGTGAGAGAACCCGCCGAACGAAGCGCTTCCCGCCTGATGCCCGGCGTGCACCGAGTTCGCGAACGAACCGGTCGACTCCGCCGGGCTCAGGTCCACCCAGGACAACGCCGTGCCCGTCCAAAGGCTCGCGTGATCGGCGCCATTCGCGGAAGTCCAGCCCACCTGCTGTCCGTTGTGCACGTCGCGTGCCCACGACCACAGCGCACCCGCGGGATGCAGATCCGTCCAGACGGCGCCGTTCCAGAGGGCCGCGTGATTCTGAGCCCCCACCGCCTGTGTCGTCACGCCAACAACTTGAATGCCATCAACTCCGTGCGCCTGCGAGAGCACTGGCGTTGGCTGCTGCGATGTCGGATGAATGTCCTGCCATGATCCCGCCGCGCTGCTCCAAACGCTGGCGTGATTCCACCCGCCCACTTCGGCGATGCCCACCTGCTTGCCGCTGCGGGTCGCATAGCCCTGCGTCCCCTTTGTGAATTTCATCCATGATGCCGCGCTCCCGGTCCACAGTCCTGCGCAATTCGCGCCGTTGATGACGGCGGTCCCGATCTGCTGGCCTTCCGACACCCCGTACGCGTACGAATTGCTCGCGCCGCTCGGATGCAGGTTGGTCACGGTCCACTGCGCTTCCGCCCGTGAGGTCGACCCCACGCCGATGATCACCGCGACCAACGTGACAGCCCGATTGCCTGCGTGACGCATGATCAAAGTCCCCTTGCACCCAAATCCCGACGCCGCGAGACACACCCGGGCGGAGCCTTCTCTGTGCATTTAAGTCTAACACCGGCTGCTTCGGTTGCAATATTGATTTGCGGCAAGCTTCAATTTGTGCCGCGGCTCGAACAGCCAGCGGCCGTGGGCTCGCTCGATTTTCGTCCCATCGCGGCTCTCTTCTACGAGCAGTCCTCCAATGAATCCCCACCTTGAAGTTCATAGAATTGAAATCCATGCAACGCGGTGAAGCCAACGTCCGTCGTCTTAAAGGCCGCATCTGGGGCGACAGCCTGCTGAACAAACTCCCCGCCCGCAGCCGCAAACGCCGCAAGCGCGCCGCGAGCAAAGTCCGCCGCCGCACCCTCCGCGCCTCTCCCCTCGATACCTTGACACCTTGACACCTCGACACCTCGACACCTCGACACCTCGAAACCTTGCCCCCATGCACAAAGACATCAAAGCCTACAACTCCGCACAGTCCGCCGGCGATAAACGAATCTGCGCCGCGCTCGCCAAAGCGATCGACACCCACCTCAAAGGCGCCGAATCCAAAGTCTGGCACCGCCACCCGGTGTGGTTCCTCGACGGCAACCCGATCGTCGGATACAGCAAACTCAAGGACTCTGTGCGGCTGCTCTTCTGGAGCGGGCAGTCCTTCGACGAGCCGGGGCTGGCGGTCGAAGGGACGTTCATGGCTGCGGAGGCTCGCTTCACCGACGCGAAGCAGATCTCCGCCAAGGACCTCAAACGCTGGCTCACCAAGGCCGCAAAGATCCAGTGGGATTACAAGAACATCGTGAAGCGCAAGGGAAGGCTCGAGCGGCTGAAGTAACGGGGATCGTGGACCGGTGCGAGCGATGAACTGCACGCAAGACTCTCGGGCCGCTTCCCCCACCGCCCTTGCATGGGCGGTTAGACTTGTCTGTCCACCGCCGGGGTTGTACGGGATGGCCCCGGGCCCGACTTTCGGAAAATACTCATGCGTTCCACCTCGTTCGCCGTTCTCTGCATGATCGCCGCCTGCTCCGGCGTCGCGTTCGCCCGCCCCATCGGCTCGGGGTTCAGCGCGGGCGCGATCCGGGCCGCCGGATTTCCCGATCCTCTCAAACAGAACACGCTGAATCCCGTCGGATTCAAGAGCGGCAACGGAGGCGGCTCGACCGGCGGCGGATTCGGCGGGTTCGCCTCCGCGGGCATCGGGCTCTCCGACGATCCGGGTTCCACCACGCTCGCACTCTCGGGCAACGCCTTCCACGTGCGGTTCGATGGGTACACCGCCGCCCGCGCCCAGACCCCGATCATGCTCGAACTCACCAGCAACGTGGAGTTCCAGATCACCAACACCAGCACTGCGAACGACGCGCCGATCTCGCCCGTCACTTTTTCGCCCCTCACCGGCTCCATGACCAACGACACCCCGGTGAGCGGCCGGCTCACGCCCGGGAAGTACCAGATCACCTTCGCCGTCGCGGCCGGACGCATGGATAGCTTCGAGGCGCAGAACACCGTCGGCGAGTGGTACAGCGGATTCGGCAGCAACAAGGTCGAGAACGCCTTCCTTGACTGGAAAATGAAACTCACGCCCGCGCCGACCGAGTACATGATCGGCATCCCCCCGGCCGAATCGGTGTTCTTCCCGCAGGGCCAGTCGTTCACGCCCTCGTCCTTCGGGACGATCCCCTCCGACGGCCGCCCCGGCGTCTCCCCCGGCACGGTGAAACTCACGCACTTCACGCTGCACTACAAGCTCGAATGGTCCACGCCCTACGACCAGCTCTACCTGTACGACCACTTCCCCGCTCCCTCGGATGCGGCCACCGGCGCGGGCAGCTTCGCCACCGGCACGCACATCGCCGACGGCGTCTACGTGTTCCCGAACGTCACGCTCAATTACAACACGAGGTACTACGCGATTCTCCCCGGACCCGCCAACCTCCACGATGGCCCCGGCGATGTGTACCCCGGCGGCGTGGACATGTTCTATCGGGACGACCTGGGGGGAGTCATCGGCGAGGGGTACGGGGACTACGACGTCGGTTTCAACGCGGCGTTCGAGTACGTTTCCACCTGCCCCGCCGACCTGGATGGCGACGGTCTCGTCGCGGATTCTGACTTCTCGCTCTTCGTCGTCGCGTACGACCTCCTGGTGTGCTCCGATCCTGCCATGCCCGCCGGCTGCCCGGCCAATCTGAATTCGGACATCTGGGTGGATGATTCGGATTTCAGCCTCTTTGCCGTGGCGTACGACGAGCTGCTCTGTCCGTGAGCGTGGGCTGACCGCGCGGGAGGCATTTGCCGCGGGAGTTCGCGAGGAGACTTGTACAATTTTGCTCACTTGTTGGCCGGGCCACAGACGGGACGGATGCGGCATTGAGGATCGATGGGTCGTCGTGTTACGCTGGTTTTCTCTGGGGTTGTGAGAAGCTGCGATGAACTTGCCAAGGGCGGTCGCCATTGTCGCGTGCGTTGTTGGGTTCGGTGCACTCACCGCAGCGGGGGAGCCGGCCAGCTCGCCCGCCGGACCGGAGGTGGGGTCGCTCTCGATCGGTGATCCGGCGCCGGCGCTCGGGTCGTTGGAATGGGTGAAGGGCACGGGGCCGGCGACGTTCGAGAAGGGGACGGTGTACGCGGTCGAGTTCTGGGCGACGTGGTGCGGGCCGTGCGTGGCGAGCATGCCGCACCTGAGCGACTTGCAGCGCGAACACCACGACCGGAACTTCCAAGTCGTGGCAATCACCGCCCAGGATCCGCAAAACACGATCGAAGCGGTCCGCAAGCTCGTCGATTCAATGGGCGACAAGATCGCCTACCCGATCGGGTTTGATGCTTCCGGAGAGACGCTCGCCTCCTACATGATGGCCGCGGCAGTCGCAACCATCCCCTGCACATTCCTCCTCGACCGAGAAGGCCGCGTGGCGTGGATTGGCCTCGCGACCGAGTTGGATACCCCCCTCAAAGCAGTGCTCGACGGAACATGGGATGCCGCGGCGTTCGCACCCAAGTTCCGAGCGGCTGCGGCGAAGGTCGCGCCGGGCCTGCGGATCCACCAGGCTCTGGTGGCGAAGGACGGGTCGCGGTTGATCCGCGAAGCACGGGCGTATTTCGAGGCAACACCGGACGATCCGATCCAGGCGTTTTCGATCGCGTTGTACCTGGTCCATCCGAAGATGGCGATGATCGATGCGACGCACGACCCTGTCCTCCTGGATTTCGCGATCGAGTTGCTGAACAAGGCGCTCGTCACGAAGGAACAGCGGAGCGCGCTCACCTATTCGCTCCTGGCACGGGCGCATTCGCTCCGGGGGAATGCGGCGGAAGCGGTCGAGGCTCAGAAGAAGTCGGTGGCCGCGGCCCGCACGGACGCGGATCGCGAGAGGCTGAACGCCAGATTAGCGGAATACGAGAAGGCCGTCACATCGACGGCGACGAAGGAACCGAACTGAGGAGCGCGGCATGAACGGGTTGAACACACGAATCCGCAATGGCTTCACCCTCATCGAGCTGCTGATTGTCATCGCGATCCTGGCGGTGCTGATCGCGCTCCTGTTCCCCGCGATTTCTTCGGTGCGTCGGCGGGCGGACGCGGCGCTGTGCATGAGCAATGCGCGGACGTACGCCCAATTGGTGTCCTCGTACACGAACGAGAACAAGGAGACTTTTCCGTTCGTGCGGGATTGGGGGATCGGCTGGTCGACTTCGGGCGATCGAATCGTCGGCTTCGCGGTGCCTCCATCCGTGTTGGCCCAGGCCCGCTGGCTGAGTTTCTGGAAGATCTCGTATCTTCTCCTGGGGCGGCTGGAGGTATACCCGAACCAGCGATGGATGTACTGCCCGCGCTCGCCGCAGGCCAAGCTTGCGTGGACGGGTGTGCAGGGGAATTTGCCCTGGCTCGGTGATGCATCGGACTTCGGGCAGGTCCCGAGCTATCTGTACTCGGAGGTTCTCATCCGAAGGCCCGACTACATGCCGGGAAAAAAGTCCTGGATGTATGCGACGACGTGGCCGCTGCCGCCGGACTACACGTATTCCGCGTACGGCGCGGTGCGCCTGTCGGACGTCCGGTTTCCATCACGGAAAGGCGTTGCATACGAGGCGACGGCGTGGCACAGCGGACGGTACCGGCCGCAGAAGAATGTGTACCAGCAGCCGCTGGATTTTTTCGCGGCGGTGGGCAATGAGAACCACACGTTCTCGGTGCCGGTCGCGGATGGGTCGGTTCAGCAGCGGAAGATGAGCGAGTACAGGCCGGGGCTGAACGCGGGGTCGGTGATGGTGGACAAGAAACTGCGGGTCCTGCAGCCGCCGGTGGATATCACGGTGGAGGGTGTCGCGGGGTGGGATTGGTAAGGGGTGTGCTGATGCTCGGTGGTACGACGCGGGTGCCGCGGCGTGTATC
>JBGAPK010000019.1:0-75106 GCA_044221315.1 Phycisphaerales bacterium
AAAAACGGTCTCAAGTCAGGGAAGACACACGTGATATCGGCAGGGGGCACCTTTGTTCACCGGTTCAGCGGAGTTGACCATCGACGCCAAACAGCGTCTGGCTATTCCGGCCAAATACCGGTCGCAGTGGAACCCCGAACGCGACGGGCAGGCGTGGGTCTGTGTGCCGGTCAAGGAACTGAACCTCCTGCGGCTCTACCCGGAACTGGCGTTCGAGCGGATCGCCCGGGAGCAGCACGCCGGGCGGGAGACGCTGACGCCCTCAAAGGAAGAAGCGGAGGCGGAGGCTCGGTTCTACTCCAGGGCCGAGCGGATCGAGCCGGATTCCGCGGGGCGGCTGAGCCTGCCCAGGCACCACCTGGAGCTTGTGGGATTGCCGAGCGAGGTTGTCGTGATCGGGGCGAGGGATCGCCTCGAAGTAAGGGGACGCGAAGCATGGAAGCAGAGTTCGACGGAATGAGGCCGGAAGACGGGTCGGCGCGGCGTGAGGTCCACACGGTCGAGCGGTACGGACGCTGGCAGGACATGAAAAGTGCCAACGTCCGGCGGTCGGACCCGAGTTGCGCCTGCGAGGAATTTGGACGGGCCGAGGGACGCGTCGGCTGGGGACGCACGGCCTGAACAGCATTTCGCCGGTTGCTCGAAAGGGCGCCGGCCGAGTTTGGCCCGCGGTATGCGGAGCAATCCGTAGCCACTGGCAGAAGCGGGACTTGCGCAAGCAGGCACCCGATTGACAACCGAATCGATTCTCGATGAGTGCGCCGGGTTTGCCGGCGCGGGGAGATTGCAAAGGGACTTGCCCAGCGGCGCACGGATGCGCCGATCGCCCGTCTGTTCCCCCACCGCCCCACTGCCAGACGCATGACGCGTCCCAAGCACGGGGCGTCGCGTCCGGCAGGCAGGCATGGCCGCCGTCCGGCACACTCGCGAGAAAAGAGCCTTGCCACCCCTTGCGAAAGCACTGGGCGGCATTTCAAGGCGGCACGACAGCAGCCCGGGAGGGTGAGGGTCGCGACCGCCGAAAAGACATGTTGCCGCTCCTGCGTTTCCGGGGCCGGCGACACCAAGCCACCACCGGCGGCGGGCGCACCACTCCCACCATTCGTATTGCCCCGTCGCCAAACTTCGCCGCCCCGGCTCCACCACCGGGGCGGTGTTTTTTGGGGGGAGAAGCCGGCCGAGAAAGAGCGCCGGAGATCAGCGCACGGGTCACACGCACAGCAACGCGTCGTACGCGGCGGCGAAGATCACGAAATCCGCGTCATCGACCTGGTTGTCCTGATTCAGATCGCCCGGGCAGAAGGCGGGCTCGCCCGGGTTGCCGGACGGGCAGATGAGCGTGTCGTACGCGGCGGCAAACTGGACGAAGTCGGCGTCGTCGACCTGGAGGTCGCAGGTGAGATCTGCGGTGCAGAGGGCGACGCGGGCCACGCTGGTGTTGACCGTGCCGCAGGGGTTGGTAACACCGACCACGACCTTGATGTCCTTGATCCACGACGGGGCCCGGGCGTCGCTGATGGTGATCTCGGGGCCTTCCCAGCCGGCGACCTGGAAGGTGAGGCCGGTGGTGTCGGCGTAGGTCGGGCCGGTGATGGGCTCGAAGACGCCGCTGTTGGGGGGCGACTCGACGCTCCACTGATAGGTGACGTCGCCGGGGGCATCGATGGTGGTGGCGAGCAAGGCGCTCGAGGTCGGTGCGGCGCAGACGGCGGTGTTGATCGGGTCGGTCACGATCGTTGCGGTGCTGGGGCAGGGTAGGTTTTTGATGAGAAACGCGCGGGTTGCGCCGTTGAAGGTGCCGGTGCCGGCGATAGCCGATCCGTCGTTCGAGACGCCCCACGCTTCGAGCAGGACCCAGCCGGTGAGATTGCCGCCGAGGGAGGTCACGTACGTCGCCAGGTCCTTGATGCCAACGGTGGTGCTCCAATACGCGGCCCGGTAGGTGTTCGTGGCGATCTTGGCCCGCCCGGTCACAACCTGGCCGTCGTAGTTGGTGCTGCGGGAATACGAGTCGGTCGTGCCCAGCGGCGTGCCCAGATTCTGCATCGCGCCGATGTATCGGAACATGCGATCGCCCGTGGGAATCTGGCAATCGCCAACGATGACACCGTTGTTCTTGCTGATCGCGTAGGCGCGGGAGTCTGTTGCGCTCGGAAGCGCGCCGAGGTTCTGTACGATGTTGCCCGGCAGCCAGCGGCAGGCGCGATAGCCGGACCCGGTCCACGTGCTGCCGCCGACGATGATGGAGCCGTCGGAACTGATGCCGTAGGCCGAGTTTCCGAACGCGCCGCCGGAAAGCGAGGGGAGCGCGATCATGGTGCCGGGGCTGGTCCACTTGACGCCGTAGATGTTCCCGTCGGCGGCGCCGCTCCAACCGACGACGATGGTGGTGTCGCCGCTGATGCCGGTGGCAAGCCCGCCGCCGATCGCGCCGGGGAGGAGGCCGAGGTTCTGCGGCCCGCCGCTGACGGTCCAGCGGAAAAGCTTGTTGCCGCCGTTGCCGGCGATTCCAAGCCCGGCGTGGTCCATCGAATTGCCCGCGGTGAAGGTGATCGAAGCGGGCGTGCCCAGGTTCACGAGCCCGCTCGCGATGCTCCAGCGGAAGGCGTAGAAGTACACGGCCTGCCCGATGATGACGTCGCCGTAGCCGGTGACGTAGGTTGCGTCATGGCTAACGGCGGCGCCGTGCGATTCGGTGCCTCCCGGAAAGATGCCCAGGTTATAGATGACGGGGGGCGCCGCGGCGGCGACACCGGCGAGCGCAATGAGTGAAGCAGCGCAGAAAAGGCGGTGTTGACGCGTCGGCATGGTGTGCGGCTCCGAGAGGCCGATGGGTGCGGAGCATCGGCGTACATGGAGTTTCGCCGCGGAGGCAAGATCTTGCCAAGGAAAACCCGGAATATTGGAAAATAGGTCTGGCGGATTCAGATTCCCGCCCCGGCACGGCCCGATCGCGGTCTATGGACAGAGCACATCGTTGTACGCGACCACGAAGATCGAGAAATCACCATCGTTGACGAAATCGTCGGCGGTCAGATCCGCGGGGCAAAGGGCGGGGAGCGCCGGGCAGACGACATCGTTGTACGCTGCGAGGAAGATGACAAAGTCGTCGTCATTGACCACGCCGTCCGCGTTGAAATCCGCAGGGCAGGCGACCGGCGTCAGGCCGATCTGGCCGTCCCAGGTGGCTTCCTCGTGCAGATTGCAGAGCGCCGAGCAGGTGGCATTCACGCCGCATTCGACGCGGTACCTGTACTTGCCGGGAAGCAGCGTAAGAACCTGATCGTGGCTGATCGACGAAAGGAAAACCGGCGCCTGGCCCACGAGCCCGAGCACCAGCGTGAAGTTGGCACCCAGATTTTGCGCCTCGGCGTGGAGCACGGCCAGGGTCCGGGTGGGTATCGAAAACTGGACCTCGAAGACATTGGAAGCGTCGGCGTCGGCGGTGCAAACGCCGCTGGAGTGTGCACTCGTGAAGGCCCGCAGGTGAGCGCTGAAAGAGGCGGATCCGACCTGGCTGTCCTGGGAGCATTCGGCTGCCACGGACCCATCGCCGAACGAACCGGCGGTGATCGGATTCAGGGCGATCGCGTCGGTCCAGGCACCCGGCGCGATGTTCCCGGAAAAGTCGGAGTCGTACATCCTGACGCCATCGGACAACGCCTCGAGGCTCGTCCGCGCGGACAGGGATCGATAGATGGATTGAACAGAGACCTGCGCCGAAGACGCGAGCGGCGCGGCGCACAGGGCGGTGATGGCGAGGATGGCTTGGCTGCGGAAGGGCATTCGAGACTCCATCTGCCGCATCGATCGCGGCGCTGGCGACGGCCCTTCCGCGGAATCGCGGCGTCGCGAAGGAACTATATGTACTTCGGCCGGCGGGAACATCACGGACAGAGCAGGGTGTCGTACGCGACGGCAAAGACCGAGAAGTCGGTGTCCTCCACCAGCATGTCGCCGTTCAGGTCCGCCGGGCACGGGGTGGGGTGCTCGGGGCAGAGCAGCTCGTTGTACGCCGACACGAAGAGGACAAAATCGGCGTCGTCGACAACGGTGTCGCCGTTCAGATCGGCGGGGCAGGGCGCCGCCACGAAGAGCACGCTGGTGTTCCACTGGGCCGTCTCGACTTGCGAGCAGCCTCCCGAGCACGCCCCGTCCGCAAAGCTGGCGGCGCGAAAGACGTACGTGCCCGGAGGAAGCGTTCGCTCCGTGACGTAGTCTCCCGCGGAGGAAACAAAGATGGGGTCGCCGAACTGCGGCGCGAGGCTGACCTGATAGGTCGCGCCGGCACCGCTCGTCCCTCCGCTGAGCTGCGCCACGATCGTCGAGAGGACTTCAAAGGTAACGTACATGTATGATTGCGCGGAACCCGAACTGCCGCAGGTTCCCGCGGAGGTGATTTCGACGGTCGAGCCGCCGCTGCACTGAAACCCGGTGTTCTCGACCGTGCCGTACTGGCCGGCGATGGTTGTGGATGTGCCGTAGCCGATATCGCCCGCGGCGCTGTTCCCGAAGACACCCGAATCGGTCCAGAGACCGGTGGTGGTATTGGCGCCGCCGTACGCGTCGCACCAGTTGGGATAGCTCGGCGGAGCGAAGACGCAGGCCTGGACCCCGACGTGCCGATCGACCGATGTCACCACGACCGAGCTAAGAGCTGGCAGACAGGCTGCAGTACAGGCAACAACCGCAGCAATGAGCCTCATAGAGCCTCCGTGTTCTCGCGTCGTACGGCACATTACTAAGGACACACCAGTTCGTTGTACGCGTTCACAAACACGACAAAGTCCGAATCGTCCACCTGGCCGTCGCCGTTGAGATCGCAAGGACAGGCGGCCGGCGCGTCGGGGCAGATCAGGTCGTTGTACGCGACGGCGAAGATGACGAAGTCGGAATCCTCGACCAGGTTGTCGCCGTTGAAATCGGCGGCGCACGGAGCGGCCTCAAAATACACGTCGGCGCTCCACAAGTCGCGTTCCTTGTGGGCGCACGAGCCGGAGCAGTTCCCGTCGGCGGTAGCGCGGGTGATGTATTCGTAGTTGCCGGGCTGGAGGGTGCGCTTGATGTCGCTGTGCAGGCCGGAAGAGGAGAACAGTGGCGACCCGCCAACGGGCGAGAGCGTGGTTTCGAGCGGCGCGTTGCCGATTAGCGTGCCGGTCAGAACAAGCGTGACGACCTGCGGCGTGACCACGGTGAAGCGGATCGCGACGTACGTGGAGGCCACGCTGCTGCTGGAGCAGATTCCTGCGGAGTCAATCTCGGCCCACACTTCGCACTGGATCTCGAAGTGCGTGCTGGTCAATATGCTGGATTGAGAGGCAGCGCAGATGGAATTGGCGAACCCCTCGTCGCTGTGGATACCGCCGCTTGAGCCGATTCCCGTCGAGTGACCGTCGATGTACGGGGCGGTCGAGGTGTCGCTCCCGCTGAACACCTCGCACCAGTTCGGGTTGTTGGGCGGCGCGTGCACGCACCCGTTGGAGGACCACACGCGATTCGTGGAGGTTACAGAAACCTGAGCGAATCCGGAAGCGGCGAACACGGCCGCCGCGGCGAATCCAATGTACGAACGGCACCCCATGGTCAACTCCTGCGATGAACAACCGGAGTGTACCGGGACACCCCCGAAATCTGGCATCAAAAACGGCCGCATTTCGGCGTCCGACCCGAGTTATTGGGTCCGGCGAAAGAATCGCCCCGCCGGGGTGCTATGGACAAATCAGTTCGTTGTACGCAACTACGAACAGGCTGAAGTCCGAATCGTCCACGTACCCGTCCTTGTTGATGTCGCCGGTGCACGGCTCGGGGAAGTTCGGGCAGAGCAACTCGTTGTAGGCGACAACGAAAATGGAGAAGTCGGAGTCATCGACCTGATGGTCGCCGTTGAAATCCGCTTCGCACGGGCCGAATTCAAACGAGACGGAGGCCGTGAGCGTGTCGCTGCTGCTGACGAAGCACGGGCCGCAGGCCGGCCCGCGGCCGTTCTCGATGCGCATCACCCACTCACCGGCCTCGAGAGGAATCGTCACGGATGCGGAGAGGCCGGAGTTGTACACGGCGGGTCCTTCGAACTTGCTCACGATCACCGACCAGCCATCGCCCGTGACCGAGGTATTGAGATTCATAGCGACGTTGGAGGGCGTGTAGAACCGGACCTCGTAGGCGTTCTTCGTCTCGGCGCTGCCGAACGTATCCGCGGTCGCCGTGATGTAGTTGTACATCGTCATCGACGTTTCGATCGTGGAGTAGGTCGCGGTGCTGTGCTGCGCGGCCTGAGCGGTTGTGTGGACCGACCCGAACAGGCTGCTCCCGGAATAGTCGGTGAGCGCATCGCGGGTCCAGTAGCCGGTTGAGTAGTTCGAATCGGCGTCGTAGTCGCAGAACGTTCCCGCGTTCGTGGTGCCGCAGGCCTGGGCGTAGACCGAGCGTGCCACGTTTGTGACCGTGATTCCGGCGCCGGCAAACAATGCATATGTAAAGACCGGTGCGACGACGAGGGCTTGGCGAAGCATGGGAATTCCTCCACGCACCGCGCGCCCTCGCGGGCACCCTGATTTTAGCGGCAGGCCGATCGGAGTGAATCGCTGTCCGGCATATTCGGCCCGCGTGCGGGGCTTTCTCCGAGACGAGGCGACTGCTTGCGAGGGTATCCCTGCCTGATCACGCGTTTCGCCTTACTCGCGCACAACGCCCTTGCCCTTCACAATCTCGCCGATGACGTGCACCGACTCGCCGAGCCTTTCGAGCTGTTCCTTGATGCTCTCGGCAAACGCCTTTCGCACGATCACGCAATAACCGATGCCGAGGTTGAAGACGCGCTTCATTTCTTCGTCGTCGATGTTGCCGTGCTGCTGAAGAAACGTGAAGACTGGCGGCACGGGCCATGCGGCGCGATCGATGACGGCGTCGCAGTTCTTGGGTATGGAGCGGACGAGGTTGTCGGCCAGGCCGCTGCCGGTGATGTGGGCCATGCCGCTGATGACGTTTTTGACGCGGTAGTTGCGTTGGAGTTTGACGATGTTGCCGGCGTAGATGCGGGTGGGAGTGAGAAGGACTTGACCGAGCGTCTTTGGGGCACTGGTGGCGCCGGTCTTCTTCTTCGATAGGGACTTGGAGCTGCGGGCCCTTGATGAAGACCCTCCCTTCCCCCAACCCCCTCCCTCAGGGAGGGGGCTCCCGATCGCGTCCTCGTACACCTTGCCGAGATCCAGCCCCGCGTGCTGAACGACTTTCCGCACCAGCGAATATCCGTTGCTGTGAATCCCGCTGGAGGCGAGACCCAGGATCACATCTCCCGGCTGCACGCGCGTCGGATTGATCGCCCGCCTGAGTTCGACCACGCCGACGCAGAAGCCGGCGAGATCGAAATCACCGGGCCGGTAGACATCGGGCATGTTGGCGGTCTCGCCGCCGAGGAGGGCGCAGCCGGATTGGCGGCAGCCCTCGGCCACACCTTCGACGATTGCGGCGAGCATTTTCTTGTCGACCGTGGGCACCGCGATGTAGTCGAGGAAGATGAGCGGCTCGGCACCCTGGACAATGAGGTCGTTGACGTTCATTGCGACGAGGTCGATGCCGACGGTGTTGAAGATGCCGAGGTCTGCCGCGAGCTTGACCTTGGTGCCGACGCCGTCGCAGCAGGCGACGAGGACGGGGTCTTTGTAGTTGCGGCTGAAAAGGCCCTTCTTGTAATCGAGGCGGAAGAGTCCGGCGAAGCCGCCGGGATTGGGAATCACGCGCGGCCCGAACGTGCGGCGCATGGTCGATTCGAGGGACTCGGTGAAGGAGTCTTTCTCATTGATGTCCACACCGGCGGAGGCGTAGGTGAGGGAGGGTTTGGTCCCGTTCTTGGTCGCTTCGGCGGGCATGGGGCGAGGGTAGCAAACAGGGGGCGCTGCGGGGCGACGGCCCAAGGCCCGCACGGGCTGAGCCCGCCCATCAACTTGTCACGGGCACAACAGCGCGTTGTACATCACCACGAAGGTCGAGAAATCCGCATCATCCACAACGCCGTCGAAGTTGAAATCGGCCGGGCACCCGGCCGGCATTGCAGGGTCCGCGCAGTCCAGCTGGTCGTACGCCATGACGAAAATGGAGAAATCGCCGTCGTCCACTTGCCCGTCGAAGTTCAGATCGCACAGGCAAAGGACCTCGACCGCCGTGGCAAGAAGGTCGAAGCCCGCGCTGGCCGAATCGCTCTTTGTGCCGCTCCATCGCGCGAGTCCATTGGCGGCGCACGAGACGCTGAGCGTTCCGATCTGCCCGATCCCGAAGCGAGCAACACCCGAGAATGAGCCGGCACTCGCGTCCGTGAACAGGCGCGATCCTCCGCGATCGAGCGCAACCGAGATAGTTGATTTTCCAGACGTCCCGGCGAGGCCGCCGCTGAATTGAAAGAGCGTCAGCACGTCGGCGCGAAACGTAACTTTGAACGTCGAACTCCCGGTGGACGCGTAGACAAGCGGGGAGCTCGCCTTCGCTTCGCATTGGACGGATGCGTTCCCGGTCGCCTGAATAAATGAGCCCGTCGGGGAGGAGTTCTGAAACGCGTTTGATTCACAGAACCCGGTCTCGTTGGAGGTCTTGGCTTGCGCGGCGTCGGTGAAGACCGAGAAGGGGGCAAACGGTACTTTGCTCTGTACGACGGTGAAAGAGTTCTGGGCGACGCATTGCCGGTCATCTTTGATATACGTCAGCTGCGCATGGGCGAAAAGCGCTGGGCAGAGCCCGGCGATCGCGGCCATTCGAATTGCGTATCCACTCCCCAAGAGCATCGGAAAAGAATACCGGGACGGGGTCGGGCGTCCAAGCGGCTTGGGCAGCAATTCCGGTGCATTTTGCATGAATTTTCGGTTTGCGGTCAGAGCAACAGGAGGCACGGCGATTCTTGACTCGGCCGGTGACGGCTAGCGCGGAAGCGGCTCGAGAACGTCAACCTCCGGACTCGCCCGATCACGCATGCGAAGCAACGCATCCCGGGCCGCGGTCCGGGATGCGCTGGGCTTTGACTTGTCCTCGGCGACTTCTCTGAGCACTCCGTCCAAGTTCATTGCCGGGGTCCCGCGCTCTCTCATCCATCCCGCGGCGGCCACGGCCGAAGCGCCTCCCTTCCTCAGCATCCGGGCAAGCACGGCCCGCAACTCGGAGTTGCCCTGGCCGGCACCCGTTGCCGGTTCCCAAAGCCCTCCGCTGTCCGGATCGGGGAAAAAGGCCAGCAGCGCGCTGGTCAGGAGCGTCACATCGTCGATCGAATCAAGACACACAAACACGTTTGCCCGCAGTGGCGGCATGGTTGCGGGAGCTCTGGCCTTGAAAACTTCGATCGCATCCATTCGAGCCGAGTTGTTCAACTCGCAGAAACGGCCCGCAAGTGTTTCAAGAACAATCCGATTCGAGCCTTCGCTCAATTGCATCCGCAAGAGTGCTCTCTTCGCGTGCGCTTTTGCTTCGGCGTTGGAACTCTGAAGGTGCATCACGAGCGCCGGAATCGCCGGCATCAGCTTATCGCCGTGCATGGGATCGGTGACATCGCGGCAAACCGACCGAAGGGAGGGATCGTCGCTCGCAAGCAGTTCAGCGGCTGTACGCACAATTTCGTCGCGCGAAGCATTTGCTTCCGTCGAACTCCGAAGCAGCATGTACATCGGCGAAAGCACTTCCGCGACCTCGGTTCGCCTTACCTTGCGCAGGTTCTCGGCGATGCGGCCGAAGAACACCTCTGAGTGCGCGTTCATGATCGGATCGATGGCGCCAAATCCCATCCGGGATGGCATCCGACGTGTTACATCGGCAATCGCTCGAACTCTCTCATCGTCGGCGGGCCGTAGACACAGGCACCCGAAGACCATTGAGAGTTTTCGGCTGTCACGTTGCGGACCAAGCGTCGCCAACGTCTGCTCCGCGAAGTACATCGGGCCGCGCAGATTGGCGGCCCATGTGAGAGCCGGTGTGTGCGGCGAGTCCTTGGCGGCCAGGATGCACTCGACGGCCGCCGCGCCAAAGCGGTCGCGGTTGATCGGGTCTCGTTTCAACCCGTAGAAAGTGTCGAGCAGAATCTGCTTCTCGTACAGCTGCGCGCTTGGATCTTCTAGCCCGACGATGACCGCGTTTTCCAATCGCGCCCAGTCTCTGCCGGAAATGCTCTCTCCTGTAGCCTTCGACCGCGCAAACGAAAAAAGCACCGGCTGCGGCCCAATCTGATCGACCAGCCTCAATTGGGCCCATGTCGGCAACCAGTGGATCCACGACCGCGATTGCGAGAGCCCCGCGAGGTTTGACGCGGCCCCCGCACTCGTTAGCAGCAATCCGAGCAGCGCAACCTTCCACCGCCGCCTTGATCGGTGCAATCCTGTTTCCGCACGTGCCTCCTTGCCACACTCCGGACACTTGAGCCCCACTACCAACGACATGTCGTACCAGCACTTCGAGCAGCGACGCAGCATTCGATTCCCCGCCACGCGATCCGAGAGCAAGGCCCAGGAAATGAGCCAAGCGCCAAATCCGGCGAGAAGGGCGCCGCTAAGCCAATAGATCCATGCTGCCGTAGTCACATCGGCCTCCGCATCGGCAAGGTACCGATTCTGAAGCTCGGGAGTTCTCGGGATGGCGGGAACGACAGCGGGCGGGGTGAACGGCGTGGGCATGGAGCGCTCTCGACTCGGGCTCGCGCCGCCTTCCATCCACATATCCGGATGAACGGATGGACGAATCCGGCCGTTCGCGCCTATCCTCCGCCCCCGGTCCGGTCGAAAGATCGAATCTGGTGCGGCGGGCCTCTCAGGCCGGTCGCCGAATAGTGTCTTGGCGCACTCTTGATCGGACCTTTGGAGACTCGCCCCATGGCTCGCACGCAGCTTTTCACCTCTGAGTCGGTTTCGATGGGCCACCCGGACAAGGTGGCGGACCAGATTTCTGACGCGGTGCTCGACGCCATGATCGCGGACGACCCGTTCAGCCGCGTCGCGTGCGAGACGCTCTGCTGCACGGGGCTGGTGGTCGTGGCCGGCGAGATCACGACGAACACCTATGTGAGCATCCCCGACCTCGTTCGCGAAACGATTCGCGATATCGGCTACACGCACGGCGATATGCGGTTTGATGCGGACTCGGCGGGCGTGATGGTGGCGATCAATAAGCAGTCGAACGACATCGCCATGGGCGTGAACCGCGAGGGCGCGGGCGACCAGGGGATGATGTTCGGCTTCGCCTGCAAGGACACGCCGGAACTGATGCCGCTGCCGATCCAGCTGAGCCATCAGCTGGTGGAGCGTCAGGCGGAAGTTCGCCGCAACGGCAAAGTGCCGGGATTGCGTCCGGACGCCAAGAGCCAGGTGACGGTTGAATATCAGGACAACAAGCCGGTTCGCATTGACACGGTCGTTGTCTCCACGCAGCACGACCCGATGTGGAACGACCGGCAGGAAGAGCTCAAGAAGCAGGTGATCGAGCACGTCATCAAGCCGGTGCTGGGCCAGTGGTGGAACCCGGGGATCACGATCCATGTGAACCCGACCGGCCGGTTTGAAATTGGCGGGCCGCACGGTGATACAGGCCTGACGGGTCGCAAGATCATCGTCGATACGTACGGCGGCATGGGCCGTCACGGCGGCGGCGCTTTCTCGGGCAAGGACCCGACGAAGGTCGATCGCTCGGCCGCGTACATGGCTCGGTACATCGCCAAGAACATCGTCGCGGCCGGCCTGGCCGATCGCTGCGAGATCCAGCTTAGCTACGCGATCGGTGTGGCCGAGCCGACCAGCGTCTACGTCGATTGCTTCGGGACCAACAAGGTGGACGAGGAGAAGCTCAGCCAGGCGGTGCGCAAGACCTTCGGTCTCACTCCCAAGAAGATCATCGAGACGCTGAATCTGCGTACACCGATCTTCAGCGCCACGGCCAAGCACGGGCACTTCGGGCGGCCGCCGGGATCGGTGACGTACAAGGGCAAGAAGTACGACACGTTTACTTGGGAGAAGACCGACAAGGTCGAGGCGCTCAAGGCGGCGTGCAAGTAAGTTCAGCGGTCAGCTTTCAGTTTTCAGCGAAGACCAAATTGCCCCGGCCGGTGCCGGGGTTTTTTCTTGTCCGGGCGCATAGCTTCTTTGGCCACCTCGTCCGATTTCCTTTAGGCTCCAACTCATGCCCACCAAACGCCGCTGTCATTGGGTGCCCGCCGACAAGCCCGACTACCTCGCGTACCACGACACTGAATGGGGCGTGCCGGTGCATGATGACCGCAAGCTCTTCGAGATGCTGATTCTCGAGGGCGCTCAGGCGGGGCTGAGCTGGTACACGATTCTGAAGCGGCGCGAGGGGTATCGCAAGGCCTTCAAGGGGTTCGACCCGGTCAAGGTTTCCAAGATGACCGATGGGCAACTCGAGAAGGTGCTTGCGACGGGTGACATCATCCGGAACAGGCTGAAGGTGTTTTCCACGCGGAAGAACGCCCGCGTCTTCCTCGTCATCCAGAAAGAGTTCGGCTCGTTCGACAAGTACCTCTGGACCTTCGTCGGCGGCAAACCTCTGCTCCGTCTGCCCCGCAGCAAGCGGGACTTTCAGGCGATTTCGCGCGAGTCCGATGCCCTCGCGAAAGACCTAGGCAAGCGGGGCATGTCGTTCGTCGGCTCCACGATCATGTACGCCTACATGCAGGCGGTCGGCCTCATCAATGACCATGCCGCTTCGTGCTTTCTTGCCCCAAAGGGCCGCGGGTGAGCCCGAAGCCGGCGAACCGCCGGCGGCCTGATTCTCATTGACTCGAACGCTCCTGATCTGTAGATTATTTTCTCGTGAACGCGCTGCCGTCGGCGCCCGCGAGACCGGGGATCGCGAGAACGGAGAAAGAGTCGATGAAATCGATATTGATTGTGGCGTCGCTTGTTCTGTCGTCGCCGGCCGTTGCTCAGAGCTCGAAGCACGCCGCGTTCTTTGACGTGCAACGTGGCGAAGTCCGCACGGGCAAGTCGTCGATCAACTTTTCGACCGTTACGCTTCTTGTCGCGGGCCATCAACCCGGTTCGGGTGCTCTGCCGCTCGCCGTCACCCAGACCGACGAGAGCGGCCGCTTTGTCCTCAAATTCCAACGCATTCCCGATCCGAACGCCGTCTATTACATCATCGCCGACGGGCCACGGCCAACGACCAGGCTTGCCGCGGTCCTTGGTCACAAAACCGTTCCGGGCTCCATCACCATCAACGAGGCCTCCACCATCGCCACGGCCTACGCGATGGCGCAGTTCATCGATCATGGGAACATCGGTGGCAAGTGGCCCGGCCTGCAGAACGCCGCGGCGACTTTCAACAATCTGGTTGACATTCGCTCCGGCAACGAGTCGCGCGTCATCGGCACAGCGCCCAACGGCAAGCGCACCGACGCGCTCCCGACATTCAACTCGCTGGCCAACGCGCTCGCCGGCGCGGTGCGCGGCATCGATACCGCCGCGTATCTCCTTGTCGCGACGCCGCCCGGAGGCACCGTGCCGACCAACACGCTTGATGCCGCGGTGAACATCGCGCACAATTCCTGGCATCATGTCGAGGAACTCTTCGACCTTTCTCAGGACGTGCGTGTCTACAAGCCCGCGCTCGACGCGGCGCCGGTCACATGGACGATCGCGCTCAAGTACACGGGGAACGGGCACGAGTTCGATGGTCCCGGTGCTCCTTCGTTTGATGCCGCCGGAAACGCATGGATCAACCAAAACTATGTGTTTCGGCAGAACCATCAGCTTCCTTCCTGCGGCGGGAAGATTGTCACCAAGCTCACGCCCTGGGGCGAGGACTTTCCCGGCGCTCCGTACAACGGCGCGCCCGCCGGTGTCGATGGCGCCGGGTTCGGAATTGCGGTTGATCCGTTCAATCGGGTTTGGCTCGCCAATTTCGGTTTTTTCGGAACGACCTGCCCGTGCGAGTTTGCCCCGCACGCCAACAGTGTCTCGCTCCTGTCCGCCGCCGGCGCGCCGATCAGCCCGGCGACGGGATACACGCAGGGCTGCATCAACGCCCCGCAGGGAATCGTCCCCGACCCGAGCGGCAGCATGTGGATCGCCAACACCTGCGGCGGCAGCATCACCCGCTACATCAACGGCAATCCGAATCACAATTGGGTGTTCGATCTTTCGACCGGCCAGCTTGCCGCACCGGGTGACTGCCCGGCTTCGGCCTCATACAAGCCATTCGGAGTAGCGATCGACGCCCAAGGAAATGGCTGGGTCGCGCTGAACCTTGGCGAGTACGCGGTCAAGATCTCGCCGGCGGGCACGCTGCTGGCTCAATCGGAGCCAAACTCAGGAATCAAGGCGCCTTTCGGGGTCGCCATCGACAGCATCGGCGACGTATGGATTGCCAACTCGGGGATCCTGCATCCGCCCTGCGCCACCTGCGGCGATCAGGAATCCGATCCGTACGGATCGCTGGTCCCGGATCTCACCAAGGCTTGCGTCACCAAACTGGACACCAACGGTGCATTCCTCGGTCGCTTTACCGGCGGCGGGATCTACATCCCCTGGGGGATCGCCGTCGATGGCGACGACAACATCTGGGTCGCGAACTTCGGCAACCAGACCGTCTCCGCCTTCCATGGAGACACCGGCAACCCGATCGCGCCCCTTGGATTTCGCAGCGATGCGCTGATGCGCAGTACGGCCGTCGCGATCGATCCCTCCGGCAACGTCTGGCTCACCAACAACTGGGTCCCAGACCCGGCGAAACAACTGACCAACCCCGGCGGAGACGGCATGGTGGTCTTCATCGGCCTGGCGTCTCCGGTCAAGACGCCGCTCGTTGGGCCCGTGCGTAAGCCGTAGCGGGTTTGGTCAATATTCCGGGGCCGACAGAACTTTGTGCCGCGTGCGTGCTCGGGCCGATCCTTACGATCGCTCTCGATCGTAGAGAAGGGTCGTAGAGAACCGGCATGGACGTCAGCAACTTCATTCCGCGGATGTTCCATCGGCGGCTCCTGATCATCATGGGGCTGATCGTGGCCGGGCTGGCCCTGCCGCTGGTGCAGACGGCTCGCCTGACGACGACCAGGCACGAAGAACTGCTGAAGGCGGCGGAATCGCGGCTGGTGACGCGCCAGTGGACGCCCTCGGTTCGGGGCAAGATTGTGGATCGCAAGGGGCGGGTGCTGGCCCAGGACCGGCCGAGCTATGACGTTGCGATCGACTACGAAGTTTTGAAGGGGACCTGGGCGGCCAAGAAGGCGGAGGAGATCGCGAAGAGCAACCGGGCGCAGTGGAACGAAATGAAGCCGGGGCAGCGGAAGTCCGTCACGGAGAAACTCGCTGAATTACTGAACGCTCGCATCGATCGCGGATTAGCTGATCTGGCGCGGGCGGCCGGAATCGATCGGGACCGTTTGGACGCGCTGACGTTGAACGCGCTGCGTGATGTGGATCAGCTTTACGACACGATTCGGGAGCGCCGGCGCGAGGAGCTGATCCGGGACTCGACCAGCGACGGTAACGCGGAGCGTGCGCTCTCGAAGGCGGAGCTTGAAAAAATCGAGGCTTCCGCATCGCGGCCGATCGTGGAGCAACAGCGCCCGGTCTCGGTCCTGAAGCGGATCACGGACAACGTAGCGTTTGAATTGCAGTTGCTCACGGACGAGAAATACGAACTCGACGGCGCGGCGGACCTGCTCGGGGGCGAGACGGATCCGGACAAGCTGCTGGTCTCGCGTCTGCCGGGGGTGCGGGTGATCGATACGGGCGACCGGTCGTACCCGCTCGACTCGATGACGGTCACGCTCGATAAGGCGAGATTCCCGCTGCCGATGCGGTCGGACACGATGATCGAGGTGCCGGTTGAGGGTGTGGCGGGGCACATTCTGGGATGGATGCGTGGCCGGGTGTATCAGGAGGATCAGCAGAAACGAAACGAGCGGATCGCAGCGGATCCGGCGTTCGCGTCGCGGGTGTTGATCGCGCCGAAGGTGGACCGGGGTGAGTATCGCGAGGGCGATCGGGTCGGGAGTGCGGGGGTGGAGGCGTCGCAGGAAAGTGAGCTTCGCGGGCTTCGTGGATTACGGATTCAGCACCTTGATCGCAAATCGCGGGCGGACGAGATCGAGATGGTGCCGGCGCAGGTCGGGGCGACGGTGCCGCTGACGATCGACGCGATGCTGCAGGCGCGGGTGCAGGCGATCATGTCCCCGGCGGCGGGACTGGCCGTCGTTCAGGATTGGCACGGAACGGCGAACCCAACGATGCCGACGGGAACGCCTCTCGCGGGGGCCGCCGTCGTGCTGGAGGTGGATACGGGCGATGTTCTGGCGATGGTTTCGATGCCGGAGGTTTCGCGCCGGCTGATCAAGGAAAGTCCGGGACAGGTCTTCGACGACAAGATCAATGTGCCGTTCCTGAACCGGGCGATCGCCAAGCCGTATCCGCCCGGGTCGATCGTGAAACCTTTGATCCTGACCGGCGCGGCGAAGCGCGGCAATTTCCTGCAGGGGCAAACGATCGAATGCACAGGGCACCTGTTGCCCAATGAACCGAACATGCTGCGTTGCTGGATCTATAAGCGGTTCGACCAGACGCACACGCAGCAGATCGGGCACGCGCTCAGCGCGCCCGAGGGGATCAAGGTTTCGTGCAACATCTTCTTCTTTACGCTCGGAAAGCGGCTGGGGCCGGAGGCGATCGCGGACGTGTACCGCGAGTTTGGCGTGGGGAGCGCGTGGAATCTCGGGATCGGAAGCGAGTATCCGGGCTCTCTGGCGAGCTACGGAAACAAGCGTGATCTGTCGATGGGCGAGGCGATTCAGATGGGGATCGGTCAGGGGCCGGTGACGTGGACGCCATTGCACGCGGCGGACGCGTACGCGACAATCGCTCGGACGGGCGTGCGGGTTTCGCCGCGGATCATCGCATCAGCGCCGCGTGCCAAGCCGGTTGAACTCGGACTGCCCTCATGGGCTGTGACGGACGCGATGGAGGGATTGGCGGGATCGGTCGGGGAGGATCTCGGAACGGGGAATCACCTGTCGATCGATGGTGTGCACGATCCGATCTTCAACGTGCCGGGCGTAAAAGTTGTCGGAAAGACAGGCACGGCGGCGGCACCAGACCTGAAAGCGGGCTTGCAGCAGGAAGACGATGGGATCGGCCCGGGGCCGAACGAGGTCGTGCGCTCGGGCGATCACTCCTGGTTCGTCGTACTCGTTGGAAAGCCCAACGAGCGGGCGAAGTATGTGATCAGCGTGGTGATGGAATACGCCGGGAGCGGCGGCAAGGTCTCGGGGCCGATCGTGAATCAGATCATCCAGGCGCTGAAAGACGAGGGGTATCTGTAGAGCCGCAAATCCGCACAGCAGGAGCGGCAGGGCAGCAAAGCAGCAGCACGGGATCATGTCGCCGAGACAGAGATTCGTAACCGCAGTTTCGCGACGGTTTACTTTTTGGTTCGCTGCAAATCTATGACCACGGGCAGGTGATCGCTGGGCTGGGCATCGGCGCGGGTGAGGCCCATGCGCGTGAGAGCGGAGTCGCTGAGGCGTACGGGGTCGAAGACGAATTGATTGACGGGCTGCACAGTGGAATCGCTGTAGGTGAGCCAGTCGAGGCGGCCGGGGGAGAAGCCCGTGTTCCAATCGCGCCAGGTGTAGAGAACATTGTCTCCGAGCACCACGGGATCGGCTGCGTTCAGGTCAGTGCCGTCGGCGTCCAAGTTCATCCGCAGGATGTCGAGGGGAGGGCGGCTGCCGACGAGGTTTAGGTCGCCGCCGAGCACGATGATTTCGGCGGCGTCGGCGCGGCTGATCTGGCGGAGCGACTGGTTGATGGTGTCGGCCTCGGCGGTGCGGAGGCTGTCCTCGCTCGAGCCGATGCTGCCGCAACACTTGAGGTGCATTTCGCCAACCAACGCCGGGCCTATCGGAGTTTGAACGGCGGCGGAGACGAAGCGGATTTTGCGGTTCTCTCCGTTCCAGGTGAGTTCGAGTTTGTTGGGACCGGCCACGCGGACGGGGAACTTTGAAGCGATCCCGACATCGGGGCCTGTCGCGCCGTTCCAGGCGACCGTGGCGCCCATGCCGCCGGGGGCGCTTGGCATGTGCTTGTTGAGCACTTGCTCGAGAGCCTGCGCATCGCCCTTCCATTCCGAGAGCATGATGATGTCCGGGTCGATGGCCCGGATGACGGCGCAGAATTTTTCCGGAGTCTCCTGCATCTTGCCCCAGACGTTCCAGGACATGATGCGGATCGAATCCGGGGCCTTCGCAGGGATCGGCTCGCTCGAACGAGCCGGGGCGCTCGCGATCGAAGGGAACTCGACGTCGAACGGATCGCTGTAGCCGACGATCCGGCCCTTCTGGTCGTAAATGACGAAGGCCCCGCGGGCCTTGCCCCGAGAAGCCATGCCGGGAGTGGGCAGGCCCGATGACTTCGCGAAGAAGCGTGAGATTCGGGCGTCGTACCACTGCGAGGCGTAGGTTGGTGAGAAGGACAAATCCGAGTCGTCTTTCCTGAGTTCGGTGCGACCGCCGGCCTGATCCACGCGAAAAAGGGCAACCCCCTGGGCGGGTGCGCCGCCCTTTGGGTTGAGCGGCGAGAACTGGATCTCCAAATCTTCGCCGATCGAGACGAAGGGCTTTTCAGGCCGGTGGTAGCCCGTGGCCGAATCCCCGTCGACATCGAAAAGAAGGGCCACTGTCTCATCGCTGTTCTGAATCGTCTTGTTCTGGTCGCCCGGGTTGAAGCGGAAATAAAGGTACTGGTCGTCCGCGCGAGCGACGGCGGAGGATGTTGGCGAGGTCGGTGTGCGGACGACCGAGTTTGTCGAGGAGGCGCAGCCGCCGACCAGCGCGATGGCGATGGGAGCGGCTTGCCGAACGAACCGGAGCCGGGCGGAGCGGATTGGCGTCGGAGTCATACCCCCACTATCGCCGAGTCTTGCCCGAACCGCAAATCGGCAAGGAAGAGCCGGTAAGCGACGCCCGCAACCCCTTGCGGATTAGATGTTTGTGAATCGCGCAAAGAACGCCGCCTCTGCGCCGGCCGGTCAACGGGCTGAATAAACTCCCGCCCTGTCGCGGGAGGAGTGTTTGGGCGTCGAGCCCTTTTCCGTGGCCGGCTTTTGGTCGATTCTGATCCGGTCCGGCGCGTTTGAAACGGCTTGGAAAAGGTGTGCATGGCGAGCAAGCAGCAAATCGTGGAGGCCGTATATGGGGCCATCGATGAGGTGAACGCGGCCCAAGGGTCCGAGAACCAAATCGCGAAGGACCCGAAAGCGATTCTGTTCGGGCAGGGGGGGAAATTGGACTCGTTGGGCCTACTGACGTTTGTGCTTCAGGTCGAGCAGCGGGTGCAGGCCGCGGGGCACCCGAGTTTCACCCTGACCGACGAAAAGGCGATGGCGGACACTGCGACGGCCTTCCGAACAGTGGACACTCTGGCGGACTACATCGTGTCTCGCGTCTCGTGACGACGACGCCCGCGAAGACGGCGCGGGCCAGCAAAGAACCATGGACATCAAGAACATCCATTGCCTGCTCATCGCCGACCACACGATCGACCAGCTCGGAGCGATCCTGAAGAATGGCGAGGACGCGCCGGCGGTGAAGGCGACGATCGCGCCGTTCGACCAGGTGCAGCAGGTGCTGATGAACGGGGGGCTTTCGTGCTGGAAGGACGGCGCGAACACCGCGGTCGTCTGGACCCGGCCGGAGCGGGCGATCGATGCGTTCCGGCGGATCCTGTCGCGGGAGCGCGTGAACGCCGACGAATTACTCGCGGAAGTCGATGAGTTTGCAGACCTGATCGCGCGGGGCGCGGAACGCGTCGAGGCGATGTTCCTGCCGACGTGGACGATGCCGGCTTGGTGGCGGGGGACGGGCGGGCTCGAACTCAAGTCACGCCCGGGGGCGATCGGGGCGGTCCGGGCTCTGATAATGATGAACGCAAGGCTTGCGGAGAAGCTCGAGGCCAACTCGAGGGTGCACATGCTCGACGCTTCACGCTGGATGGCGAGCGCGGGGAAGAACGCGACGAACCCGAAGCTGTGGCTGATGACCAAGGGGCTCTTCAGCCTCGAGGTCTTCAAAGACGCATCGGCTGACATCAAGGCCGTGCTGCGCGGGATCGCCGGGCTCTCGAAGAAACTCATCGTGTGCGATCTCGACGACACGCTGTGGGGGGGGATCGTCGGCGAGAACGGCTGGGAGGGTGTGGCGCTCGGCGGGCACGACCCGGTCGGCGAGTCTTTCGCGGAGTTTCAGCGGGCGCTCAAGGCGCTCAAGAACTCGGGCATCATTCTCGGCATCGTGAGCAAGAACGATGAGGGAACTGCACTGGCGGCGATCCGCGAGAACCCGGAGATGGTGCTGAAGGACTCGGACTTTGCGGGCTGGCGGATCAACTGGCTGGACAAGGCGACGAACATCAGGGAACTTGTCGAGGAACTCAACCTGGGCCTCGACAGCGTGGTGTTCATCGACGACAATCCGGCGGAGCGAGCGCGAGTGAAGGAGAGCCTGCCTCTGGTGCACGTGCCGGAGTGGCCGGCGGACAAGATGCTGTACACGCAGGCGCTGCACGCGCTTCGCCTGTTCGATCGGCCCGGCGTAACCGACGAGGACCTGGGCCGCACCGAGATGTACGTTGCGGAGCGTCAGCGGACCGAGTCGCGTTCGTCTTCGGTTTCAATGGAAGACTGGCTGGCGTCGCTGCAGCTCAAGGTGACGTACGAGCCTCTCGGGCCGGGGAACATCAAGCGGGCGGCGCAGCTCTTCAACAAGACCAACCAGATGAACCTGACGACTCGGCGAATGACCGAGGCCGAGCTGCTCGCGTGGGGCAAAGAAAAGAACCATGCGATGTACGCCTATCGCGTCGCGGACCGTTTCGGTGACTACGGCCTGACGGGGCTTGCGGCGGTTGAAGTAAACGGCGGCGAGGCGGTGGTGACGGACTTTCTGCTGTCGTGCCGCGTGATGGGGCGCGGGGTTGAGAAGGGGATGCTCACCACGCTGCTCGACTTCGCGAAGAAACTCGGGGCGAAAAAGACCACGGCGAAGTACATCGAGACGAAGCGGAACAAACCCTGCCTGGATTACTTCCGGGATGAATCGGGGCTGGAGAAGAACGCGGCGGGTACGGAATACTGGTGGGATCATTCTTCCGAGTTCCCGACGCCGTCGCACATCTTGCTGATGCAGGGCGATGGAACGACGCTCTCCGAAGCTACCCTGGCCGGATCATGACGACTTTCGAAAGACTCCAGTAGAATGTGAGCGAGATCCGTCGGCGTCATGGGAAAGATCATCCTCCAAACGTTTACGCTTGCGGAAATACCGCCGAACGGACTGGCGGGCCGCTACGCTGATCCTCACGGGTATCTTGAGTCGAACAACGCCGAATGGGTGAGCCTGTTGCGCGAGAATCCGTATGCGCAGCCGAGCGACCTCGTCATGCTCCTAGCGCTCGATCAGGAGGAAAACGGCAAGAGTTCCGTAATCGGCCGCCTCGGGGTGCACGCGACGGCCTGGTCCATTGGTGGGCACGAGCATCGCATTCACGAGATGGACGGGTTTTTTCTCGATGAGTCACGCCGACAAACCGGCGCCGGCGCGATGATCATTCTTCATGCGATCGCGCGCTGCAAGTCCATGCTCGCCTGCGGCGGGCCGAGCCCGGATGCACAAAAGCTGTACAAGGCCGCCGGGATGAAGGAGATCGGGCCGCTTAAGCGCTGGGTCTATTTTCTCAGCGGGCGACCCGTTGCGCGCCGAATACTGAGATCCGAACCCCTCTCCAGGGCGTTCGCATTTCCGATCGGGCTGGCCTTCCGGGCGTTTTATGCGGTGCGCGGTGCCCGGGCACGTCCGGGGCTCGAGTACAAAGCAGTCGGGCGCTTTGATTCGCGCATCGACGCCCTGATCGCGTGCTCGCGTCGGAGTTTTTTTCCCAGGGATTCGCGGGTTCTGAACTGGGCTCTCGCTCATCGGCGGATCAAGGCGTTTGAGGTGTTTGACCAGGGAAATCTGATCGGCTACGTCCTGCTAAAGCGCAGTGTGCTCGACGCAACGCAACACGGACTGGGCCGCGTTTGCGTCGGAGCCCTTCTCGACTACTTCATCGCCGACGCGGACAGCCGCCGCAAACGAGACCTGGCGCTGTTTGTTCTGCGCCACTTCGATTCCGATCGGGGCGACGGTGATCTTCCCAGCGAGAATGGGCTGGTCGAGGTGGTCGAACTCCAGGTGTTCGACCCCGAGTTCGACGCCATCCTCAAGAGCATGGGGCTTGTGCACGCAGGCGGTCTTCGCGTGCTCTTTCGCCCGCCCCCGGGCACTGCGTTCGATGAACGCACGCCCTGGTTCTTCACGCATGCCTCAGGCGATATGCTGCTCATGAAGCCCTGAGCGGCCCGTCCCGAAGCACGGTTCGCGTTCACGCGGGTCCCGGGCACGGGCAGGCCGAGGGAGCAGCCCGGGGCCTCGCCCCTCCCACGCCTTGACCGGCGCGGCCCCGGCCCGCTTTCGGACTCGCTCCGATAACGCGCTCCGAAACGCAATACCATCGGGTGCACCGTTCCAATTGCCCGCCGTCGCGACCATCCCGGTTCACCCCGACGTTTTCCCGCCCGATGCACCTTTCCTGAGCCAAACATCAAGTCCGGAGTTCTCAGACCATGAAGCGACCGATCACCTTTGGCCGAGTCGTCAACTTCGCCCGGCGCATGCCTGCGGTACTCACCCAGCCCGAGCGCCTGTACGCACAGGAAGCGATCATCAGGCTCTGGCCGGGAACAGACCCGAAGGAGATCGAGCAGCTGCGCTTCGAGTACTTCAACAACGATCAACTTTTTCTCGACGTTGATCATCTGGCGCTTTCCAGGCGTCGCCGGCGCGCGCAGTGGGAACCCTGGCTCGAGTTTCAGTACCTGCTTGTCCGCATGCACAAGCCGGAGACCTACGTCGAGACCGGGGTCTTCGACGGAATCAGCAGCGCCGTGATCCTGCAGGCGATGGAGGACAACAAGAAAGGTCGGCTCGTCTCGATCGATCTCGCCGCGACCGAACCGATCAAGGGTGCCACGGACCACATGCTGGAGGGGTCCCTTCCGCCCGGCTGCAATCCCGGCTGGTGTGTTCCGCAGAGGCTCCAAGGTCGGTACAACCTCCGCTTGGGTGACGCACGCGAACTACTTCCCAAGGTCCTGAAGGAACTCGGAACCATCGACATCTTCTTCCACGATTCGCTGCATACCTACGACCACATGATCTTTGAATACCGCGCCGCGTGGCCTCATCTTCGGGACGGCGGGTTTGTTGTCTCCGATGACATCTTCGCCAATCCCGCGATGATGCATTTTTCCAGAGAAGTGGGGCGCAGGTACCTCAACATCCGGAACGGCTTCGGCTGCATCCGCAAGTAGTCGTCCTAGAGCGCATCGGCCATTTCAGCACCACCTCCGACATGGCCCGAGTCATCATTAATGCCGACGATCTTGGACTCTCGGAGCGCGTGAACAACGCGATCTTCGGTCTGATGGATCGCGGGAGGATTACCAGCGCGACGATCATGGCAAATGGCCCGTCGCTGGAGGATGCAGCAAAGAGATGCCGGGGGCTCCACCGCTGCTCGTTCGGCGTGCACCTGAACCTGACCGATCTGCGCCCGCTGACCGATGACCCGGCCCTCAAGCCGCTGCTGAATGAAGCCGGAGAGTTCTCGCGGCGGGCGCGGGAGGTGCCATATGCGCCGGCGATGGTGGCCGCGGTAGAACGGGAGTGGATTGCCCAAGTGGAAAGAGTGCGCTCGCTTGGCGTTGCGGTCAGCCACCTGGATTCGCACCATCACGTGCACACCTACGCACCGCTCTTTCGGGCCCTGAAGGGCGTGCAACGGTCAACCGGCATCACGCGCGTACGGACGACGATGAACTTGTACCACCCGACGGACCCGCTCGTCGGCGGCGCGAAGCAACGGATCAAGAAGGTACTGTGGCGCACGGCCTTGAGGTGGGCTTCACCGCGAACGCGCACCACCGATGTATTCACATGGTTTTGGATCTACCACGACCTGATCAAAGCTGCGCCGGGCGCGGGCTCGGTCGAGTTGATGGTGCATCCGGGGTCGGACGATCCGATCTTTGCCCGGGAGGAACGATTGCTCGACACGCCGTGGGAAGCGACATCGCGCCACCCGATCGAATTGATCAGCTATCACCAGCTCTGATCTGCGAACTGAGGCTTCCTGAGGGTTCAGAGGATTGCTGAATCGGGCCGCAGAATCGGCCGATAACACAGCATGCAATCCGCCCTCCGGTCGAACCTGCCCGAATCCGGTCACGAGTTGATCGAGCAGCCTCCCGGACTGCTGGCGAGCTTTCGCCCGCGGCGCGAGACGGTGCTGCTGCTGATCGCCTTCGTGGCGGCGGTCGGGCTGGGACGGGCCCTGTCGGCCGGGCCGGCGAGCGCCAATCAGACCCGCTCGGACTCGGTCGGTATGCTGCCGTCGTTGCCGCGGGAAATCGGCGTTCAGCCAATCCTGACACTCGTGGGACGCGAGACAATCGTGCGGATCGGGCTCAAAGGCCAGACCCGCGTTTACAGCGTCTTTGACAGGGCCGGAGCGCCGCTGGCGACCGGGCTCGGCCACGGGGAATTCGCCCGCGCGTTCCCTCGCCTGAGGCTGGAAGAGATGCGGGATGTGGCGAACGGCCTTGCCGCCGACCCGTCGTTGCTTGCCGATACGCCGAACTCGGACGCCGAGCGGTAGACGGTGAATCGCTAGCATCGTGCTGTGAGCGACTCTGCATCAGGCCGAACATCGCGCGCAACGGACCTTCCGGCTCCGCGTCTGCCTCAACTGCCATGTGGCTGTTCAACGATCATCGTGGTCGGAGGGACGTTTGATCCGGTCCATGTCGCGCACGTCGCGATGGCGGAGGCGGCGCGGCAGGCGGCGGGTCTGGGAGATGCGTTCCTTCTCTACATTCCCGCGGCACGAAGTCCGCTCAAGGCGAGCGGGCCAAACGCAAGCGACCGGGATCGGGTCGAGATGCTCGGTCTTGCGCTGGGCAAACTGCCGAATTCCGGGATCTGGACGGATGAGATTGAGCGGTCGGGCACGTCGGGAACACCGAGTTTTACGGTTGACACGTTGCGGCGCCTGCGGAGCCTGATCGCGCCGGAAATTCGGTTGAGGTTGTTGATCGGAGCCGATCAGGCACTCGATTTTCATCGGTGGCGCGAACCGAAGGAGATTCTGTTGCTCGCGCCGGCCATCGTGATGCTCCGCGGCGGCATGACCGATCGGATCGGGTTTGCTGCATCGCTCGGAAAGACGGGACAGTGGGCCGCGCACGACCTCCTGCAATGGAGCGAGGCGATCGTGGATATCCCCCGGATGAATGTGAGCGCCACTCGCGTCCGGGAGTTGCTCGCCCGCGACAGGACCGAAGCCGAAGAGCGCGAGCTGAAATCGATGCTCGATCCCGAAGTGCTCGACTTTGTACTTCGACACGGGCTCTATCAGCCGACCTGACAGCAGTCCGTTCCCCAAATGCCGGCGTATCGTCCGGCATGAAGACGCACAACACACTTCCCGCAAGGGTTCGAGCCCAGTCCATCCGTTTGCTCCAGAACCGGCTTGCCGACGGCCTCGACGCGTGGAGTCACGCCAAGCAGGCACACTGGAACGTGCGTGGTCCGGGCTTTATCGCGATCCACGAGCTCTTTGACCGGGTCGCCGACGCGATCGCGGAGAGCGCCGACGCAATCGCGGAACGGATCGCCACGCTCGGCGGCTCGCCCGCCGGCACCGTCCGGGAGGTCGCGAAGGCCACATCGCTCAAAGCCTACCCGCACGGGATTGCAAACGAGCGCAAGCATGTTGCCGCGTTGAGTCATTCGCTCTCGGATCTGGCGACCAAGTGGCGGGAGGCAATCGATGTGAGCGATGCCGCGGGTGATGCGGTGACAGCCGACCTCTTTACCCGGATCACCGGAGAGTTGGACAAACTGGTGTGGTTCGTCGAGAGCCACAACGCGTGACATTCACACGATCGAGAGCAGCACGTACGGCGTGATCATGCACGTGAGCGAGATCGGCAAGCTCGCGAAGAAGCTGTTCCAGCGGTCGTCGTCGTCCATGAGGATCATGGTCGCGATGGTGACGATCGAGGGCACAAAGACGAACGGACCGGACCAAAGCCGAATGACCTGACCGTCGAACGGGAACATTAATTCGGTCGCGGCAAGGCCGAGTACTGTGACGGCGAGCACTTGGGCCAGCGTGATCGGGACGGTTGTGTCCAGAAATCGCATCATGGCGCCCACGGTGAAGTAACCCAGCGAACTGATGGTCCACGCCGGAATGATCAGAGCGAGCCAGAAGAGCACACCCTTGGAACCGTACCACGCGCCCGCGATCGCCGTCAGCACGGCGAGGCCAACGAGCAAAGCGCCCGCCGGGCGTATGAAATGCTCGAGTCCGAGACGCTCGGCCAGGGACATTGGCCCCTCGTCGTCCAGATCGGGCGCAACGAATGGAGCATGCCCGCCGCAATCTGGGCAGGTGGTTCCCTCGATGCCGGAAAGGTCGTAGCCACAATTCGGGCATGGGGCGCGAAGAGCGGCCCCGGCCGGGGCGACGGTGTCAATTCGTCCGAGCCGGGCTCCGCAATTGATGCAGAGAACGGCACCGGGGCGTATCGAGATCTTGCACGCCGGGCATTCCGTCATCAATTCCTGAGGCTCGTCGGGCGCAAGCGGCAATGGGTCCGGGCTGGCCGGCGAGTTGAAGCGTTGTATGGACCTGCGCTGCAGCCCCATGTTTCCCTCGTTCCGTCAAGTCGCCGCACGTATTCCGGGCTTTGTGCGGCGAGGACCTCAGTTCATTCTACATGAATCGGAGTGAGGGCGGGTAAAACATCAGCGCCAGAAACACAACAGGCCAATTCAGCATCACGAGGATAAACCCGTCGCTCAATTCGAGTTCGAGCGCCTTCAAGATCAGTACGAGCATGATGATCGTCACGAACGGGTAAGCGATAAGGAGATTGGAAGCGTCCCAGATGACCTGCTCGGCAAAATACCCGCACGCGGCAACGGCGAGCAATCGCACCATGATCTTCTGCCAGCTTATTTCGACCTCGAGCCATATGAACATGCTGCAATAGGTCACAAAGAGCAACGATCCGAACCGCACCGCCATTTTGGAAAGCCCCAACGGGATTAGCCCGCTCTGCGCGGTCGCGAACATGAATCCGACGTAGCCCCCAACGGCCACCGCGGCGATCAGCAGAGGAATGAAAAACTGCTGCAAGAGCCTGTGCGGGTCCATCTCAATCTGCCTGATCTCCTCCTTCCTCGCGCGGCTGACGCTGAAGGCGAGCCCCTGCCCGCACTCAGGGCAGCGGACGGCGTTGTAGAGACTTGTGCAGTCGTACCCGCACTTCTGACAAAGCCGCTTGGTGCCGCTCACGGCGGTTTGAGCCGCCACGGCTTTGGGTGAATAGCCGATCCGGTAGTCAAAGCCGCAGCCCTGACAGACGACATCATCCTCACCGATCGACCTCGCGCAGGCCGGGCATTGACGCTCGACTCGCTTTGCAGATTCGGCCCGCATGCCGGCGGCACAATCATCGCAAAAAAGCCCCGCGTTGCGGTCCTGAATCTTGGTCTTGTCGATGAGCTTGCCGCAGTGCGGGCAGGCGACGCTCTTGGTGACGGACGCTCCGGCCATGCAGCCCCTCCCGCGACCAGCCCCCAACATTAACGAATCCCGAGGTCTGTACTTCGGCCGGCTTGAATCGGTTTCGTAAACCAGTTTACTGACACTTTGTTTGGCACACAAAGCGAAACCGGCACGCCTGAGCGTGCCGGAGTGGGATGCCGCGGAGACAAATTGCGATCAGCCCTTCTGCTTTTCCTTCCAGGCCTTCAGGATTTCGGCCTCGCGTTCGCGGCTCAATCCAACGCGGAGCTTGGCCGGATCGGGCAGCTTGGGCGGTTCCTTGCCGGCCTTCTTTGCGTCCTCGACCATCTGCTTCCCGACGCGATCCCGGCGAGCGACCTCCTTGGGCCACCATTCGAGCGTGGCGGTACAGGTGTCGACCACCGGCCGATACGTAAGCCCGGCGGCGACCGCCTTGGCGTTCGATCTCTGGTGAAATCCCGCCCCTTCGCCTGCGGCGGGAATCCAGATCGGCAGGTCACCCCCCGCCGAGACTTGGAGCGACTCAAGGAACTCGGTGGGCACCCAGACAGGTTCGGCCTTCTTGCCGCCCGTCGCCGCGCTTGCGGCGAGGCAGGCGTCGATGACGCCCTTCATCGTGAGCTTCTTGCCCTCCATGCCGCCGGGTCCGATGGCGTTGAACACTCCGGGCGTCTTGTTTTCGCAAAGCCGGACTGCCCATTCGGCGAGGTCGCGATTGTCGATGAATTGGACCGGATCCGATCCATCGCCGGGGCAGAGCATTTCGCCCCCCTCGCTGGCGCGCACGGGCCAGTACGTGAAGCGATCGCTCGGATCGCCGGGTCCGACAATGAAGCCGGGGCGGACGATCGAGCAGCGATCGCCGAAGACCCTCTGCACCTCTTTCTCGCACAGCACCTTCAGGGGTCCGTACCGCTCCATCTGTGCGCCCATGTTCTCGGTTGTGGTATCTTCGACTGTGCCGAGTTCATCGCTCTCGTCGGCGGGCTTCTCGTTGCCCTTGTAGACCGAGACGGTGGAGATGAAGAGGTAATAGCCCGAGTCTTTCAGGAGCTCGGCGGATTGCTTGACGTGGCGCGGGTAGAACCCGGACGTATCGATGATCGCGTCAAACTTCTTCCCTTCAAGCTGCGCCAGACCTTTCGGCGACGCGGAATCGGTCTCGTCGGAGTTTTTGTCCGGGTCGCGGTTGCCGTAGAGATGCTCGACGTCATCGATCATGCCGATCCGCTTCTCGGTCTTGCCGCGGTTGAAGAGCGTGACCTTGTGCCCGCGGCTCTTGGCGTATTCGGCCATCTTGGGGCCAGAGAAACCGGTGCCGCCGAGAATGAGAAGGGACATCGGTTTCCCGGGCTTGGCCGGGTCGGTGAGGCGAGCCAGAGCGCTCGAGCTCAGGCCGGCGAATCCCACCCCGGCGGCAGCGCCGGCGAGCACGGACAACTTTGCGAACTCCCGTCGGGACAGGCGATTGTCAGACATTCGAGGGACCTCCACTTGCGGCCTAGATGCGGTTGTGCAACGGTCGGATTCGCGGGTTGTACCATGGGGCCGAACGCGGGTTGCACGCCCCGTTCGAGAAGAGGTGCATGAGCGACCCCGCGATTGAAAGCCGGCCGGACCCGATCTCGCGATTGCTCGGCCTTCGGTCCGGAGATCTGGCGATCGTCGCTCCGGCGATCGTCTGCGGATTCAGCCTTTTCACGGGCTATTCGGTGGCAAAGCCGCTCCGCGACGCGGTCGGGGCAAGCCTCGGGACGCAGGCCGTGGCACGCCTGCAGACCGGAACGTTTTTCGCGATGATCCTCGCCAGCGCGATCGTCGGCCTGCTGGTTTCCCGACTTTCGTGGAAGGTGTTTGTGCTGGTCGCCAACACGGTGTGGGTGCTGGGTGCCGCCACGATCGCTCTGTTTTTCGCCCTGGCCGGGCCGGAGACGTCGCTGATCGTGGACGGCGCGTTCTTCATCGCCGTCAGCGTCTTCAATCTGCTCAGCCTGTCCGTCTTCTGGGCGACGCTCAGCGACATCTTCGATGCCGAGCGGGCCCGCCGGGCATTCCCAGCGATCGGCCTCGGCCTGACATTCGGAAACATCGCCGGTTCGTCATTCGTCACGGCGTACGCCAAGGTCATCCCGTACGCGAGCTTCATCGGGGTTTCCTGCGGCATGCTGCTGATCGCGGCGCTGTGCAGCGCGTGGATCCTGCGGTTTTCGCCGGCCCGCGCTCATCAGAAGCACCGGACGCCCGGAGGAACACTGACGGAAATGGTCGAGGGTATGCGGGTGGCTGTTTCGTCCTCCTACCTGCTACGACTTTCGTTCTATCTGTTCCTGTACTCGGTGACCGGCACGCTGGTCTACATGCTCCAGACCGGGATTCTCAAGTCCGCATTCCCGAACGAAGCAACGGCAAAGAAGGAGATTCTGCAGGTCACGGGGCGCATCGACCTCTATGCCAACATCCTCACCGCCTCGCTCCAGTTGCTGGTGGCGGGCCGGGTATTGCGCTGGGTGGGAATTGCCGCGGCGCTGACGCTTACGCCCCTGACCACGCTCGCCTCGATCGGGCTCCTGATGTACTCCCCCACGGTGGCGATGCTCGTACCTGTGCAGGTCGCCCGGCGGGGTATGCACTACGCGCTCGACCGGCCGGCGCGGGAAGTTCTTTACACGGTCGTCTCGGCAGTCGCCCGGTACAAGTCCAAGAGTTTCATCGATACGTTTGTCTACCGCTTCGGAGATGCGATCGGCGGATGGACGCAGCAACTTCTCGAGAAGGTCGGGCCAGCGTCCAGCGCAGCGGGCGCATCGGTGCTCTGCGTGGTG
The DNA here is from genome assembly GCA_044221315.1 of Phycisphaerales bacterium. GTDB lineage: Bacteria > Planctomycetota > Phycisphaerae > Phycisphaerales > UBA1924 > JAFEBO01. The sequence goes on from JBGAPK010000019.1 coordinate 30,491, forward strand.
TTCGCCGGACTCGGCGTCAGCCTCGGCAATTCGCTGCGGCGGGGCGAAGCAAAGGACGCCGAGCCGAAAACCGGAATGACCTGATCGGGTCGTCACACAAGCGACAGAATGCCGATGATCGCCCCAAATTGAATGACGCGCATGATGATCGTGAGAACCAACGCGTCCTTCCACGAATCGAGATCCAGCCGGCTCATGAGCATCCCGTAGTACGTGAAGAAAGATACCGGCCAGGCGATCAGCGGGATTTGCACGTAACGAAAGATGGCTTCCACGGCGGTCGAAACCGAAAAAACAGCAAGGAAGTTCAGCGCCGCGAGCCCCCACGCCTGATCAAAGCCGCCGGCCCAGATGATGCTGAACAGCCAATACGCGACGATCGCCACCGGCACGCTGATGACAATCGAGATCATGTCGATCGCCAGCCAGTTGAGGTGGTTCCCCGCCACATCGATGACCGCGAGCGCGACCAGACCCCCCACCGCGATCTTCAGCGGCTCCATGTAGAAAGACGCAGTATTTGAGTGTTTCTTTTCTCGAGTGACGTGTTCCCGCTCGAAAATGTCTGCACCGCATTCCGGGCATGCGACGGACTGACCCAGGCCCTTCATGTCGTAGCCGCACTTGGGGCAGGGGCGCGAGACCTGGAGCGCCGGCGCGACCGGCGCCACGCCGACGGTCGTGTCGAAGCGGCAGTGAGGACACACCCTCGCCGATGCGAGCATCGGTTGTCCGCAGCGAGGGCAAGACTGCTGGTCGAATTGATCCGTCACTTCGTCCGCGAGCGGGATCGGATCGCCGAAGGAGGGTTCCTCCGGCGGCGGGGAGGCCGGCGCGGTCTTGATCGCGTCGTAGCACTTGCCGCAGGTGTAGCGCCCCTGCGCGTCCTTGAACCGACGCAGGTTCGAGCAATCGATCCCGCAATGTACGCATGACTTTGGCATATCCGCAGGCCTACCAGGCCGGCAGCATACAAAACAGCCGCAGTCGTTCATTTCCTACCGACCGGTCAGCTCTTTGGCAAGGGCTTCCGCCGCGTAGATCTTCCGCAGAGCCTCGATGATCGCCCGTGAATCCACCGAGACGCTCCGCGAGTTCTCGGCATCAAACGTCACGTCACCGGTCAGCGAGTACAGGTTGCCGTCAAAGATGAGGCCAACCACCTCGCCCTTCGCGTTCACCGTCGGGCTGCCGGAGTTTCCCCCGATGATGTCGCAGTCGGCCGTAAAATTGAACGGCGTTTTCAGATCGAGCTTGTCCTTGCCCGCGATCCAGCTCGTGGGCAGGTCAAACTCGGCCTGGCCCGCCCGTTCCCTCGCCCGCTCGTACGTCCCCGCGAGATCGGTGAACGCCGGGGCCTTGTCGCGTGCGACGCCCTTGATCGTGCCGTAGGAAAGCCTCAGAGTTCCCGTCGCGTCGGGGTACACCTTCTCACCGGATCGCGTGAAGCGCGCCGCGGCGATCTTTGCGTACGCGTCGCGCTCGACGCTCTCGACCTTGTCCTCGTACATCTTGCGGAGCTCGCGCCAGCGCGGGTCGAATATCGCCGCGAGCGCGAGCATCGGATCATTCGAAGCCTTGACCGCCGCGGCCCCGCCCTCGACCAGCGCCCTGCGTGCCGCAGGATCCTTCAGCGTGGTTTGCCGGACGCACTGCTCGGCGCGAGCCCGCGGCGAAACTCCCGCCAGTGCTTTGACAACAAGCGGATGATCTCCGCCGAGCCGCTCTTCGAGCAGACCCAGGCCCTGAGCGAGCTTCTCAATCTCAAGGGCGTCGGGCAGAGGCTCGGGCGAATAGAGGCGCACATAGAACGACGGCAGGGAACCGTCGGAATACTCGCGCAGACGATCGGCGCTGGGCTTGGGTAATTCGTCCGCAAGTTGGATGATGTCGAAGGCGCGGCTGAGCAGGCCGCCGGTGCTCGTGATGCCGTCGATCGCCTGACGCTCGGCAAAGATCGCCCGGTGGAATTTCTGCGCGCCCGCGATTGAATCGAACGCGCCCGACCACTCCGCGGCGTGCGCTCCATCACGCTCGATGAAGGATCGAAGCTCCGCCTCCTCCGCAACCTTGGCCCCAAAGAGAGAGGGATCCTGGAGGCCGGAGAGCAATCCGGTCGTGACCTTCCGGCCGTTGGCAACACCCCGAAGATCGCGCTGCGCGATCCGCGCGTTCTCGGCGCTCCGCCCCGCAAAGGTCTCGAGCTTGATCTCGTTGCGCCAGGAACGGGAGAGTTGATCCGGGATGCTCACGTCCCGCAGGAACTTCAGATGCTCGGTCGTGTAGAGCCGACGCGTCCTCCCCGGATGCCCGAAGACGAACACAAGCTCGTTTTCTTTCGCGCCGGCTCCGCTCCAGGACAGAAAGTCCTTCGTCTGTGCGCGCTTTCCGTTCTCGTACAGACGGAAGAACGTGACGTCCAGGTTGTAACGCGGGAACTCGAAGTTGTCGGTATCGCCGCCGAAAAAGGCAATGGACTCTTCGGGCGCAAAGACCAGTCGCACGTCGGTGTACACCTTGTACCGATAGAGGTGGTACTTCGCGCCCTGGTAGAGCGTGACAACCTGGCCCCGCATGCCGGTCTTGTCAAGGCACTCTTTCTCAATCTGGGACATGGCCTTGCGCCGTGCCACACCGCCCTCGGCCGTGGTTGACGCCGAACTCGCCGCACTGTTCACGCGGTCGGTGACATCTTCGATCTCCATGAGCACCCGGATCTCGGTGTCCGGGCACTTGAGTTCTTCCTCGCCCGTCTTCGCGAGAAAGCCGGCCTTGAGCAGATTTCGATCCTTGGTGCTGAGCTTCGAGATCGCCGACAGGCCGACGTGGTGATTGGTCATCACCAGCCCGTTCGGTGAAACGATCGATCCCGTCCCGCCCGTACCCACGCGGCATACCGAGCGCTGCATGTGATTGAGCCATTCCGGCGTTGGCTCGAACGAGAACTTGCTTTTCAGACTCGCCGAAGGCGGGTTGGTCACGAGCCACATGCCTTCGTCGGCATGGCAGAGCGGCAGAGCCGACGCCGAAACAAGCAACATGAATGTCTTTCGAGCGATTCCCATGCCAAACTCCTCGGGATTGTCCTTTTCCGAACACAACGGTAGAAGCCAAGTCACAATCACCTCGCAACCATCATCCCGAATCTTCCCGTATCCTGCTGCGTACCGATTCCGGGTGGCGGGCGAAGTGCGGCGGAGGCCTACGGCATGAACGGGAAGATGTGGCTTGTCGCGTGCGTGCTTGTGCCGCAGTTGCTCTGCTCCGCGGCGAGTATCCATGGCGCCGTCGATCCCGAGCCGGCACAGAACCCAAAGCCATCGAAGCCCGACTCTGCTTTGCCGCGGAAGGAAGAGAAACTCCCCGCCGGCTCGTTCGATCTGCGTCCCAAATTCCGGGTCGGTCAGGACCGCCGCGTCCGCCTCTCGCTGGACAGCCACGAGACGGCGCCCGATCTCACACTCGATCCGGCCGCGCCGGCGTCGAAGGCCGCCGACGAAATGAAGACCAAGCAGGACTTTGTTCTCGTCTTCCGCCCGATCAAGGTCGGGGAGGACGGGCGCAGCGAAGTCGGGATCACGTTCGAAAGCATCCGATCGCACGTGGAAGGTCCCGGCGTGGACGATTCCTTCGACAGCTCCCGCCCGGCGCCCAAACCCGCCCCCAACCCGGCCAAGCCGGACGCGTCCGACCCGCTCGGAGGTCTGGGCAAGATGCCGACGCTCGAGGAAACCATGCGCCCTCTTGTCGGAGACTCGTTCACGATCGTCTTCGATCGGGATGGAAATGTCACCGAAGTCCGCGGCGGCGACAAATTCGTCCGTGCGCTCAACCCGCTCGCCCCCGAAGGACTCATGCAGACCGGCGACGCCCCGATACGGGAGCTCATGAAATCCATCGTCAGCCCTGCGGGCAAGACGCACGCAAAGCCCGGGGAATCCTGGTCCACCGATACGTCCCTTGACCTCTTCCCGATCGGCGGCACGATCATTCGAACCGATTACAAGTTGAGCGATGTTCGCGGCGCGCGAGGCCGGATCGGGTTCGCCGGCAAGCTCGCACCAAAGTCAGACGCGAGCCCGGGCGCCGCCGGACTGAGGCTGAGCAAGGTCGAATTCTCCGGCCAAACCGATTGGGACCAGGAAGACGGGTTTGCACGTTCCATGGATTCGTCCCAGAAGATCGAGGCCGAGATCGGGATCGGGCAGCAGACGATCCCGATCAAGCAGAGCCAAAGATTGAAGCTGGAACGGCTGCCGGATGCGAAACCCATACCGCAGCACACGGACCACCGGGAGTGAAACACGGTCGCTCGGTGTTGAAACGACTTCGAAATCTCGGATAGGCTCCAGCGGTGGAACTGACCCCTCTCCGCTACTTCCGCGCAATCGCAACGGCCGGTCACATGACCCGCGCCGCCCGAACGCTCGGTGTCAGCCAGCCCGCGCTCTCGGCAATGCTCAGAAAGCTCGAGGCAGAACTGGGCACCGATCTGCTCCACCGCACCGGCCGCGGCGTCGAACTGACCGAGGCCGGAAAGGTTTTCCTCAAGCACGCCGACGAATCGATTCGCCGAGCCGAGGCCGGCGTTCTCGCGGTCAAGCAACTCCTCGGACTCGAGAGCGGCTCGATCCGCGCCGGCGCCGGGGCAACGGTCGCGGCGTACCTGCTGCCGCCGGTTGTGAGCGCGATGCGGAAGAAACACCCCGGGCTCAAGTTCTACGTGCGCGAGACCGGCTCGATGGCGGTTGCCGCGGCCGTCATCAGCGGAGAACTCGACCTCGGAATCGTCACCCTGCCCCTCCGCGCCGTCGGCACGAAGGAACTGGTCACGATCCCGCTGGTGGAAGACGAGCTCCGTCTAATCGTCCCGCCCGGTCATCGGCTCGCCGGAAAACGTGCCTTCCGCTGGGACGATCTCGCCCACGAATCGGTGATCGGCTTCGAGGCCGGGTCGGCGGTGCGCGAAGTGCTCGATGCCGCCGCACAGCATGCCGGCGTAACGCTCGAGGTCGTCATGGAACTCCGCTCGATCCAGAGCATCCAACAGATGGTTGCGGCGGGCGTAGGTGTCGGGTTTGTCTCCCGGTTTGCGCTTGGAAAGGATGAGGGCTTGATCTGCCGTGACGGCAAGCTGGCACGCGACTTGGCAATCGTCCGACGCAGTGACCACGCCCCCAGCGCGGCCGTCGGCGAGTTCGAACGCACACTGCTCCGGCAGGTGAGCGCCGCCGGACGCACTCCAAGGGGAGCGAAGTGAGCACGGGCGCGAAGATCAGGCTGGCCGCTGTCCGGGACGCCCCGGTGATTTCAGTGCTCGCGGGCCAACTCGGCTACCCGGCAACCGAAACCGAGATGACCGGCCGCCTTCGGACCGCCATCGCCGATCCAGACAGGGCCGTGGTCGCCGCGGAGATCGACGGGCGAGTCGTTGGCTGCATGGAACTCGCAATTTCCGAGGCCTTCGAGAGCGGCCGCTGGTCCGAAATCCGCGGCCTGATTGTGGATGAAAACTGTCGCAGCGCCGGTGTCGGTACCGCCCTTGTCGCCTTCGCCAAGCAATGGACCCGCGAGCACGGGCTCCAGAAACTGCGCGTGAGGACCAACGAAACCAGAACCCGCACGCACGGCTTCTATGAATGCAACGGATTCACCAAGACCAAGTCGCAGCGGGTGTACGACGCCGTCTTGGATTGACCCGGTCCGCCGGAACATAATCAAGAGTTATTAAACACGTAATCTGAATCGATTCGATTCATGCCGATGTCAGTCTACGGTTGCTTGGTTCTGTTCCGGATTTCCGATGCCCAAACGAGGTGCCCCATGACATTCCAGGATCCCTTCAAGTCCAAGTCCTCGCTCTCCACCAAGCACGGCACGTACGGCTACTACAGCCTGCACGCCCTCAAGAAGGCTGGCATCGGGCATGTGGACAAGCTCCCCTACTCCATAAAGGTGCTGCTGGAGGCGATGCTACGCAACTTGGACGGCTTTGTCGTCACGGCCGACGACGTCTCGGGCCTCGCGAATTGGAACGCCAAAAGCCCCGCGAAGGAAGAAATCCCCTTCATGCCCGGCCGAGTAGTCCTCCAGGACTTCACCGGCGTCCCCTGCGTGGTAGACCTCGCCGCGATGCGCGACGCCATGAAAGCCCTTGGCGGCGACCCCAAGCTCATCAACCCGCTCGTCAAGTGCGACCTCGTCATCGACCACAGCGTGCAGGTGGATGCCTTCGGCCCCGCCACCTCGCTCGGCACCGCCCTCACGATCAACGCCAACAAAGAGTTCGAGCGAAACGGCGAACGCTACGAGTTTCTCAAGTGGGGCCAGCAGTCGCTGAACAACTTCACCTGCGTGCCTCCCGCCACCGGAATCGTCCACCAGGTCAACCTTGAATACCTCGCCACCTGCGTGCTGACCAAGAAGCAGGGCGGTGAAACCATCGTCTACCCGGACTCCTGCGTCGGCACCGACAGCCACACGACCATGGAAAACGGCCTGGGCGTGGTGGGTTGGGGTGTGGGGGGAATCGAGGCCGAGGCCGTCATGCTCGGCCAGCCGATCTACATGCTCACGCCCGAGGTCATCGGCTTCCGCCTGAAGGGCAAATTGCCCGAAGGTACCACCGCCACCGATCTCGTCCTCACCGTCACTCAAATCCTCCGCAAGAAGGGCGTCGTCGACAAGTTCGTCGAGTTCTTCGGCGACGGCCTCGCGGCACTCTCAGTCCCCGACCGCGCCACCATCGCCAATATGGCCCCCGAATATGGCGCGACCATGGGTTTCTTCCCCGTCGATCAGGCCACGCTCGATTACCTCCGCTTCACCGGACGCGACGAGGCCACCGTGGCTCTCGTCGAGGAATACTGCAAGGCCAACGGTATGTTTTGGACCAAGGGCAGCCCCGAGCCCGAGTTCACCGACGTCGCCGAGCTCGATCTCTCGACCGTGCAGCCCTCCGTCGCCGGCCCCAAGCGCCCGCAGGACCGCGTGTTGCTCAAGGACGTCAGGACCTCCTGGAACAAAGAACTCGCCGACAGCTTTGGCAAGAAGGCGCCCGCCGAAACCGTCAACGTCTCGCGCTGGATCGATGAAGGCGGCGGCAATGCAGGCAAGCCTGTCGCGCCCGCCGGCGCCACCGATCCCGGCTGCATCGGCGTTGATGTCAAGCTCGGCAACAGTTCGTTCCAGTTGCACCACGGCGACGTCGTGATCGCCGCGATCACGAGCTGCACCAACACCAGCAATCCCGACGTGCTGATCGCCGCCGGCCTCGTCGCCCGCAAGGCCCGTGCGCTCGGCCTGACCCGCAAGCCCTGGGTCAAGACTTCTCTCGCCCCCGGCTCCAAGGTCGTCACCGAATACCTCAACAAGGCCAACCTCTCGACCGACCTCGAAGCCATCGGCTTCTACACCGTCGGCTACGGCTGCACCACCTGCATCGGAAACTCCGGGCCGCTCCCCGAAGCCATCGAGTCCGCCATCAAGGGCGGCGACCTCATTGTCGCCAGCGTGCTCAGCGGCAACCGCAACTTCGAAGGCCGCGTGCACCCGAACGTCAAGGCCAACTACCTCGCCAGCCCGCCCCTCTGCGTCGCCTACGCCATCGCCGGCAGCGTCGCGATCGATCTGGCCACCGAGCCCCTCGGCAAGTCCAAGGACGGCAAGCCCGTCTACCTCAAGGACATCTGGCCCACCCTGCGTGAAGTACAGGAGATGAAGGCCCAGTGCCTCAGCCCAGAGCAGTTCCGCTCGCAGTACGCCAACGTCTTCACCGGCAACGAGCAGTGGAACAAGGTGCCGGTCTCCAAGAGCGATTCGTACTCGTGGAGCGACCAATCCACCTACATCCACAAGCCGCCCTTCTTCGACGGCATGTCTCCCACCCCCACCGCTCCCAAGCCGATCAAGGGCGCCAAGTGCCTGGCCTACGTCGGCGACTCGATCACCACCGACCACATCAGCCCCGCCGGCGACATCGCCGAGAACTCCCCCGCCGGTGAATATCTCAAGAGCCTCGGCATCAAAAAGGCCGACTTCAACACCTACGGCACCCGCCGCGGCAACGACATCATCATGACCCGCGGCACGTACGCCAACGTCCGCATCAAGAACAAACTCGCCGTCGATGCCGCGACGGGCAAGGTCCGCGAGGGCGGCTGGACGCGCGACATGTCCAAGACCGGCGCCGGCAAGATCTCTTTCATCTACGACGCCGCGATGAACTACAAGAAGGACGGCACGCCACTCGTCGTGATCGCCGGCAAGGACTACGGAATGGGCTCCAGCCGCGACTGGGCGGCCAAGGGCACGCTGCAACTCGGCGTCAAGGCCGTCATCAGCGAGTCCTTCGAACGCATCCACCGCAGCAACCTCGTCGGCATGGGCGTTCTGCCCCTGAATTTCGTGGAAGGCCAGACCGCTTCCTCGCTCGGGCTGACTGGCGACGAGACTTTCGATATCAACCTCCCGGTCAATTCCGAGGGGCTGGTCGAGCCGCGCTGCGAGGTGAAGGTGACGGCGACGAAGCCGGACGGCAAGAAGGTGGAGTTCGCCACGCGCTGCCGGATCGATACACCCGTGGAGGCCGAGTACTATCGCAACGGAGGCGTGCTGCACACGGTGCTGCGGCGGCTGCTCAATGAGAGCCGAACCGGTGCAAAGAAGCCAGTCGGCGTGTAGTCTGTAAGCCGATGTCAGACCCGGACGCGGAAATCAGCCTGCCGCCGCTCCCGTCGTCGGAGCGCCGTCGTTGGATCGCGGAGATTCTCGCGACTCTGATGGTGTGCATCGTGCCTGCCGTTATTGCATCGACGGCGTCGTATTTCGAAACGTCACACGGCAGTACTATCGGCGCTGGCTGGATATACGCCTCGGGCCTGGCGCAATCTTCCTCGTTCCTTTGCTTCGCTCTGTTTGTCATGTGGCGGAGTGGAGAATCGTGGAGCAACTTCGGATTTGTTCGCCCGCGAATCGGACTCGACGCCCTCATGGTCGTCGCGGCCCTGGTGTGCTCCTATCTGCTCTACTACGGATATGCGATTGCCGTGTATAACTTCGCGCCCGACCTCTACCCAGCCCCCAACGATCTCTACCAGTTCGCCAAGCCACGTTCGAGTGCACACCGCATCTGGGCGTTCTTCTTTGCCGTCGCCAACGGATGCTCGGAAGAGGTCGTCTTATGGGGTTTGATCTACACACGGCTCTGCCGAATCTCCAGTGCCGCGGCCGCCCCGGTGTTCGTTGTAGCCGCGATATTCGCCTCGTACCACTTCTACCAGGGCGCCTTCGCCGTCGGCGGCGTGCTGATCGTGGGAATCGTCCATGGCGCTCTTTTTCTATGGAGGCCGCGCCTGCTGCCGCTGATGGTCGCGCACGCGATCATGGATTTGCAAATCCTCGCCTAGAAGATGCCCTCAAGCCGGAAGCCAAAATGTCAACCGATTCGCCCAAGTTCCCCTACATCACCAAACTCGACATCAAGTTCGGCGCTCTCGAGAAGATCGACGTGCCGGCGATGGTCAAGGCCTGCACCGACAAGTGGTTTAATCAGACCCTTTGCAAGGTGAACGAATCGGTCGTCCGCCTCGGCATCGTCCAGGGCGAATACCACTGGCACAAGCACGACGATCTCGACGAGTTCTTCTACGTCGTCAGCGGCCGTTTCCTGATCGACCTCGAGGGCAGCACGGTCGATCTCGGCCCCGGCCAGGCGGTCGTCATCCCCAAGGGCAAGTTGCACCGCCCACGCGCGCCCGAAAAGACCGTCATCCTCATGGTCGAGGGCGAGGGAATCGTGCCGACCGGCGACTGAGAAAGGGCACACGTGGCGGCACGCGATCTCCCCACCGACCTCCCCACCGATCTGGCCACCCCGGCTTCCTCGTCGATCGAAATCCCCATCGCTTGGGGCGAGATGGACGCGCTCGGCCACGTCAACAACATCGTCTTCTTCCGCTACCTCGAGACGGCGCGCATCGATTTCATCCGCAAGGCCGGATGCCACCAGCTCCGCGACCAAACCGGCGTGGGGTTCATTCTCCAGTCGGTCGAGGCCCGATTCCGCGAACCGCTCGTCTTCCCCGACACCATCCGCGTGGACACCAGGCTTTTATCAATCGAGGATGACCGCTTCACGCTCGCGCACGCGATCACGAGCACGCGATCCGGAGATGTCGCCGCGGTCGGACGCGGAACGATCGTGACGTACGACTACTCCTCGGAGGTGAAAGTCCGAATTCCACAGACCATTCGCAGGGCGCTGGATGCCCTCCGAGCGCATTCGGTTTGACGCAAAGCTATCTTTGCGCGGTCGAAGGCGGCTGCTCCGCCACGCTTGAAATCCGCTTCTGAATCGCCCCCATGCACGGATCCCGGTTTTCCGCGAAATCCTGGAATGACAGTTCCGCGGCGATCTGCGGCTGCACCCAATTCCGCCGGTCCGTCGAAACAATGACCTGCCAGTAACGCGAGGAACAGTTGATTCGTATCTTGCTGTACGGCATCACGATGTAGGTGCTCTCGCCCACGAAGCACGGGCGCGACCCCGTCGGCTCGCCAACAAATGTCGCACGTGTGAAGGTCTCGATCATGTTCACCGTGTTCTGCGCCGCCGAGAACGTGTTGCGCCCGATGATGATGAACAGGTGGCCCGGCCTGCCGATCTTTGTGTTGCGGATCAACGCGTCGAGCAACGGTTGCACCAGCCCCGTGTTTCCTCCGCCGTTCAGACGCATGTCGATGATGAGATTCTCGGCCCGTTTCTCCTCGAACATCTTCTCCATGGAGGCAATGAATTCCTGGAACGGCTGGTTGGGGTTCTCGGCGACAGCATGGAAACCGAAGTAGACGGCCTTCTGCTCTTCCAGCCACTCCAGCGTGAGAGGCTTCTCGAGGTCCTTCATGTACAGCGGGAGGTCCGACTTCGCGTTCGCGTAGACATACGCGGGACGGAACAGGGACGAACGACCCAGGGAATCGCGCGTGATGTCTTCTGGCGCAACGGTGACCGACCTTGTCGAGCCCCCGGGCACCCTGAACGTGTAATCGACCTGGTCGCCGGTGACCGCGCCGATCTCCTGGAGCGCCGCGACCGAGGTGAGACGGGGCGGCACCGCGTACAGGTAGCCCATGTCGTTGTCGACCGAGCAGAACTGCTTCAGCTGCTCACGAACCTCTTCGATCGGCATGCTGCCGACTTTGAGGAGCTGCGCCCCGACCAGATCGCTGTGGTTCGAGGGTGCGCCGATCACAAAGACACCGTCGCTGAATATCTGGAAATGCAGCGGGATGCGTGAGACAGATTTCTGGTCGCCGGCGAACGCCGACTGCGTTGTGTGCCCGTCCCCGATCTTCGCAAGCAGCCGGGAGATACGCACACGCAACCTGTCCTCGCTCAGCCCGGTCGCCGCCGCGGACTTCAGGGCCGCGATCTCGGCGTGGAACCGCTCCTTGGAGATTTTCGCGTAGAGATTCCAGTGCATCTGTTCCATGCGCCTGGCCAGAAAATCCAGATCCCACGCCCAGCGCTTCGCAGGATTCTTTTCTTCCGGCGGATTCAGCCCGGTCAGTTCGATGAACCGCGGATCGTCGCGCAGCGACTTCAGGTCCTCTTCCGAAACGAGAGACTCCTGTTCGGCAAAGCGATTCTCAAACGACCTCTTCAGCCACTGGAGTGCCTCGTCCTTCTTGCCCTGCAACGCGTACGCGCACGCCAAACTGAACATCTCGATCTCGGGCGCATAGCCCAGCTCGATCGCCTTCTTGCCGGCCTCGATCGACCCCTCGAGATTTCCGGCCATGTGAAGGGCGTACGAGTAGCGTGACCAGCCCGAACCATCGAAACGGTTACCCGCCGTATATGCCGCCAGCGCTTTCACCGCGTCGTCGTACCGCTGCTCCTGAATCGCCTTGCGTGCTTCCGGGACCGGATCCGGCGGAAAGGCGGTTGCCGGCAACCCGAGTATCGTCGATGCGAGAATGAACAGTGTCCGGGGTCTCATCAAGAAACTCCTGTAATGCGTGCCAGCAATCGCTCGCACCTTCCTTATGCTTTCACGGACATCCACCGTCGTCTAGAACCGGCTTTGCGCGCATTCAGCGCGAAGCCCGCTCCAGTCGAAGCCTCCCCGGAGTCGTCGAAAAATACCGCCGGAAGGCGCGCGTCATGTGCGATTGATCCGAATAGCCGCACTCAACGCCGATCGACGCCAGAGGCAACTTTGTCCGCAGCACACGCTCGAGCGCCGCGTCCGCCCGCACCCGGGCCGCATACTCCGTCACCGTGCACCCGTGCGCCCGCCGGAATTCGCGGCACAGATGGGCCGGGTGGACACCCGCCTCGCGGGAGAGCCCCGCAAGACCCGTGATCTGCCCGCGCGCGTCCCGGACATGAGATGCCACTCCCGCGACCCAGGCGCGGCAGGCGACATCCTCCACCTGCAACGCCCCCATCAGCGTCGTCACGGCTTCTTCCGCCATTACCGTGCGAAGTGCATCCCGCGAAAGGATCGCCGACTGCAATGCGCCCACCGCGGCGAGCGCCGCGCCGGCGTGCCGGTACAGCACCATCTCCTTCCCGGCACGGACTTCCCCGAACCGCTCGAGCCACCCGCGTTCAAACTCGACGTTCACTCCCTCCGCACCGCAGTCCAGCACCTGATCGTGATGCGCCTCACCCGCCTCATTAAAGATCAACCAACCCCGTGTGCAGACATGATCTTTCCCGAGCGCCCGCTCTTTCGCGGCGCCGGCCAGCGTGACGAACAGATACGGCTGCTCATGGCAGTGCCGCGGCAGCACATCGCCGGCGCGATAACGCGTCGTCGTCAGCGTGAGCGACCCGAATCGCCGCGTTCCCAGCGAGTGTCCGAAATAATGTCCCGGACCCAATCGGATCATGCGGCCAAGCCCCTGCGGCGCGGCCCCCGGGCTCTGTTGCGCCGCCGGCCGACACCGCCAGTCTTATGGCTTTCCAGATGCGCCGGTTTCACTCTTCCGGCGGGCACGCTGCAGTTCTTCGATCCGATCCTTCGATTTCTGTACGCGCGGATGCCCTTCCTTGAAGAACGCCACGATGATCTCGTCGCTCTCCTTCAGTTCCTTCTCCGCCTCGTCGTACTTGCCCGTCGCGGTCAGGCAGGCACCGAAGTTGTTGCGGTAGATCGCCCGCGCGTAATGCTCTTCGGGCAGTTTCCCTTCCGCGGCTTTGAAGAGTTCGCGGTACAACCCCTCGGCCTCTGTCGCCTTCCCGCGCAATACCAGCATCGCCGCGAGGTTGTTGATCTGCCCCCAGGATTCCGGGTCTTCAAAGTTTGACCGCCGCCGGATTTCCACCACCCGGCGCATCAGCGCCTCCGCCTCGTCCAACTGCTTCGTGTCCTCGAGCGCAAACGCCAGGTTGCCCATCGCCGTAAGCGTCTTCGTGTTCGATTCGCCCAGTTTGCTCTTCTGGAGGGCCACCGTTTCGCGCAACAGCGGGATCGCCTCTTCGTACCGCTTCACCGCGATGTACGCAGTCGCCAGGTTCGCCATGGAGGTCAGCACGCTCGGGTGATCCTGCGGCAGGCGCTTGCGCCGGATCTCCAGAGTCCTGGCGTGCAGTTCCACCGCCTCGTCGAGACGCCCGAGCCGCTGCACCGTGTTCGCCAGCGTGTTCAATTCGTATGCCACGGCCGCGTGATCGGGCCCGAATTGTTTCTCGCACAGCACCAGCGCCTCGCGCACCGCCTTCTCTCCCTCCTCCAACTTTCCCGCCGCACCGAGGGCGTACCCGTAATTGTGAATCGCCGTCTGCAGATTCCGATCCGTGCCGCCCACGTGCTTGCGGAGCGACTCCAAACCCTGCCCGAGTTCCTCCACAGCCTCGGCAAGCTTTCCTCTCTCCAGCAGGTACCGCCCCAGTTCGCAGCGTGCCAATCCCAGCTCGAGTTCCAGCTTCTGCGGATCCATTCGGTATCGCGCGATGGCTTCGCGGCAGAGCCTCTCCGAATCCTCGAACCGGCCAACGTCGGCCAGCGCGATCGCCAGCGTCCGGCGCGCCTCAAGTTCATCGATCGAATTGATCCCGAATTCCTCGACGGCCCGCTTCTGCGATTTTTCCGCTTGCGCCAGCGCCTCGTCCGTCCTGCCCAGGGCCCGGTAGGTGTTCGAGAGCGTGTTGCGTAGCGGGATCTCCACGCGCGGCGGCATACCCCCCGCCTCGATCCGGCCCGCGGCGATATCCAGCACTTCCCGAACCGTCAGTTCCCCGCTGGACTCGCTCTCGGGGCTTGCCGCGGCCAACATGCCGGTCAGGAACTCGTTGGTCGCCTTCGCCGTCTGCGCCTCGCGCTCGGCGATCTTGGTCTGGCGTTCGAGCGCAACGCCTCGCTCCTCGGCCAGCAGCCTGCCCCGGGTCGCCTCGGCCGCCTGCCAAGTCGTACCGATCACGCCGCCGATCAGTGCCAGCACCGCCAGCGAAGCCCCGGTCACCAGCGCCCGGTTCCGCGCAACAAACTTCCGGACCTTGTACGCCCTGCTCGCCGGCCTGGCCAGAATCGGCTCATCGTTCAGGTACCGCCCGATGTCCGCAGAAAAATCGGACACGCTCTGATACCGGCGCGCCCGGTCCTTCTCCATCGCCTTCGCGACGATGGTGGCGACATCCGACGGCACGGTCCGGTCCACCGCTTTCAGCGACGGCGCCTCAACCTCCGCGATGATGCGCACCGCCTCGGGCAGCGTGTGCGTGTCGAGCGCGTGCGGCAGTTTGCCCGTCAGCAATTCGAACAGAATCACCCCCAGCGTGTAGACGTCCGAGCGCACGTCAACCCCGGACGGGTCGTTCACCTGCTCCGGGCTCATGTAGGGCAACGTTCCCACCAGCGTTCCCGCCTCGGTGCGCATCGTGGCCGCGCCGCCGACTCCGCCCGCGCTCGAATCATCGGTTGTGCGCGCGATCCCAAAGTCCAGCACCTTGGGCTGCCCCGCGCTCGTCACCAGGATGTTCCCGGGCTTTAGATCCCGGTGCACTATCCCCTTCTGATGGGCATGCTGCACGGCGTCGCATATCCGCTGAAAGAGTTCCAGCCGCTGCTTCAGGGAAAGGCGATTCTCAACGGCATACAACGTGAGCGGCTTGCCTTCCACCAACTCCATCGCAAAGAACGGCTGCGGTCCGGCCGGGCTCTCGTGCGTCGCCGCCTCGAAGATCTGCGCGATCCCCGGGTGCTGCAGTCGCGCAAGCAATTCTGATTCGTGATCGAACCGGCGCAGCAGGCGCGGTGTCAGCAGCCCCGGGCGGATCACCTTGAGCGCGACGGTGCGCTTCGGCCGCTCCTGCGCCGCAAAGTACACAACGCCCATTCCCCCCTCGCCCAGCACTCGAAGAATTGAATACTGCCCGATCTTCTGAGGCACGGGCCCGGCGGGTTCCTCCGCCGGCGGCGGCACCGCATCCATCGTCGCCTGCTGATCCTGACGCAGCAGCATCATCTCGACCCGTGACCGCAGCACGCGATCGCCGTTGCATTCGCGCTCGAGCACTTCCCGGCGCTCGTGCTGAGGCGACGACGCCACCAATCGGGCAATCTCCCGAACCCGCTGGTGCGAAGCATGATTCTGAACGTCCTCGTGACTCAAGACGGCGCTTATCCGGACCAGAAAGAACCCTCGACGGACAGAGCAGCGAACACACAAGCCCGATCCGCTACCGCATTCTGCCACACCTTAGGGCGCAACGCCAGCATCATGCCGGAGTTATGTGAGAATGGGCCGGGCTTCGATTTCCCGGACTCCGCCTCCCCAAAGATCCGGCCCGATGAGCCCCACCTTTCAAATCGCCGCGTTGATTCTCCAGACCATCTCGGCGCTCTCGATCGCCGGCGGCCTGATCTTCGCCGCGTTTCAGTTCCACGCGGCCCGCAAGGCCCAGCATGTGGCCAATTTCACCAAGCTCGTCGAACTCCAGATGTCGCTGCGGCGGATGCGCGTCGAAGATCCCAAGCTCGCCAACGTCTACACCGACGACGTGCGCAACCTCCAGTCCGAGGATGAGATCCGCTATTACTTCTTCAACCTGATGCAGCTCTCCCTTTTCGAAATCGCCTGGTACAGCCACGAGCACGGGCAGCTCTCCGACGAGTATTTCGAATCCTGGGTGAAGCGCTTTCGTGTGATCGCCGCCGAGGAGAGTTTCCGGAAGATGATGACCAACCCTTCGATGAAGATCCTGCACGACGACTTCCAGTCGTACGTCCAACGGTTTGTGGCGGAAGCGCCGGCCCGACCGACCGCTTGAGCCGCGAGCGCCCCGCACCCGGCCGCAGGGCGCTGAACTTGTCGAATATTGCTTACTTCCGCGGTACTTTCCGCGTTTGCTTGCTTCCCTGAATTCCCAGCGGCATTCTTTCGTATGCACCACTGCCGGTCCGTGCGGGCGGCCAACTTCATCCATCGGCTGGCGGCCGCTCTCTGCCTCGTGGTCACCATGGCTTCGGCGTCGGGCGCTCAGGACCTCCTGGTCAGCAGCGAGGGAACGAACTCGGTCAAGAGGTACGACGGCCTGACCGGCGTCTACAAGGGCGACTTTGTCGCCACAGGATCGGGCGGGCTCAACAAGCCCGAAGGCCTCGCCTACGGCCTGGACGGAAACCTCTACGTCTCGAGCAGCGGCAGCAACAAAGTCCTCCGCTACAACGGCCAGACTGGCGCGTACCTCGGGGTAGCGCTCCAGACGAGCCTGGCAACGCCGTGGGACCTGTACTGCGGCTCCGACGGCGTCATGTACGTCTCGAGCAGCGCCACCAACCGTGTGGTCGCTTTCAACCCGGTCACGAGCGCGATCGCCCGCACCATCGGGGCCACCGGTTCGATGAGCAAGCCCGACGGCCTGACCATCGGCCCCGACGGCATGCTTTATGTCTGCAGCACCAACAACGCGCGCGTGCTCAAATACAACCCTTCGACCGGCGCGTTCCTCGGCAATTTTGCCACGACCGGAATCACACGCGCCAACGACATCGTCTTTGGCACCGACGGCCTGGCGTACGTGCTGGACAACACGGGCCAGATCCTGCGGTATGCGCAGTCCGGTCAGTTCATCGACCAATGGCGGTTCGGGGCAGGCTCCCCCGGCCTGGTCCAGGGACCGGACGGACGGTTCTACACGAGCAATTACGGCGAGGGCACAATCCAGCGCTTCGGAGATTCTGGCGAGGGCGTCTTTGTTACTTCGGGCGACGGCGGCCTGAACAGGCCGACCAACATGATCTTCATGATCCCGGAACCCGGGACCGCGGCTCTGGCAGTCGTGCTGATCGTTCTCCGGCGTCGCCGGCCCGCTCGCTAAAGACCGTCCTGGTTTTTCGACGTCACCAGCATGTCCGCGAACTCGACCGAGATCTCGACCTTGCCTTCCGTCCAAACCCAGCGTTCACGCACCGGACCCGGCGTGTTGGACGCGCCATGGAACGGCGTCGTCTGAGGCTTCTTGTTGACCGGCCCGCCCACGGGCCCCCCGGCCTCCTTCTGAGTCTGCTGATCACGCTCGTTGATTTTGCCCGTCAGATCCCCGAGGCCCTGCTTGATCTGGCTCCGGTTCTGCCGCTCCTGGGCGACCTGGATATCTCCAAGGTAATCCTGCGCCAGCTTTGATGCGCTGCCGCTCGTCACCTTTTCTCCCGGGCCCAGGATCGCCGTGACCTGGTCAAAGCTCATGCCGACCTGGATCTTGTCGTAATTGGCCTGGGTCAGCTTCTTTTCGCACCCCACCTGGCCAAGAGCAAGGGCTAGGCCAAGCAGCACAAGAAGAATGGGATGGACTCGCGGCGATCCGATCATCTGCCCTCCCGGACTCTCAATGGTACTTGATTCGTGCCCGGAAGGCGATTCTGCCCCACTACCCGGAACGGGGCGAACGCCGACGCCCGCTCATCCGATACGATCCTTGCGATGCCGAGCACGGAAGCCGGACAGAATCCAGGAGGCGAGGGACCCGCGAACGATCCCGCGCCCGGTCGCGCGTCCCCCGAAATCGACGCCTCCCTGTATCTCCACCCGCAGACCCTTGCCCGCCTTTCCAGCTTCGAACTTCGGGCGAAGATGATCGTGGAAGGCCTCTCCAGCGGCCAGCACCGCTCGCCCTACCAGGGTTTCTCCGTCGAATTCGCCCAGCACCGTCCCTACACCCCGGGCGATGACCTGCGCCACCTGGACTGGAAAGTCTTCGCCCGCTCCGACAAACTCCACCTCAAGCAGTATCAACAGGAAACCAATCTCGATCTCATTGTGCTCGTCGATTGCTCCGGCTCCATGTCGTACGGCAGCCGCTCGTTCGCCGAGGCCTCCGGTGTCGGCCGGGAAAAGAGCCCCGACGGCCGGGCCCACTGGAGCAAGTTCGATCACGCCACCGCTCTCGCCGCCGCTCTTTCCTATATCACACTCCGCCAGGGCGACCGGGTCGGGCTCGAGATGTTCGACGAGCAGGTCAAACTTGTCCTGCGCCGCTCGAGCAGCCAGGGAACGTGGCGTCAGATCGTTAGCGCCCTCGCATCGCACCCGGCCCGCCGAGCGCACAACCCCGAACTGCCCGGCAACGACCCGGCCCCGAAATCGAGCGATCTCCGGCGCGCGATCGACCAGACCTTCGGCCAGATCACTAATCGCTGCATTCTCGCGATCGTCAGCGACTTCTTCATGGACCTGGACATGATCAAGGATGCGCTCGCCCGCACCCGCCACGCCCAGGCGGACGTCATGGCTTTCCAGATTATGGACCGCGCGGAACTCGACTTCGACCTGCGGGAAAACTCCGGGGGAGTCCTGCTCCAGGGCCTCGAGGGCGAATCGACGCTGAAGATCGACCCCCGCTCGATCCGTGCCGCCTATCTCGAAGCGGTCGAATCGCACAACGCCCGCCTTCGCGCTCTTCTCCGCGGCATGGGATACGACTACACCCTCGTCAACACGCACGAGTACCTCGGACCCGCGCTCGCTTCATTTGTGTCGCGTCGCAACGCCCAGATCAAACGCCACCTCGCCTGACGCTCCATGTCGTTCCTGAATCCAACCCTCGCCCTCGCCGCACTTGCCTGCGTCTGCACGCCAATCATCATTCATCTGCTCTTTCGGCGCAAGCGCCGCCCGATCGAGTGGGGCGCGATGCGCTTCGTGCTGGAGGCGTTCCGCCGCCACCGGCGCCGTCTGCGTCTTGAACAGATTCTGCTGCTCCTCGCCCGAACGCTGGCCGTTCTGCTGCTCGCGCTCGCCGTCGGCCGCCCGATGTTCGCCGGCAATACTCCGCTCGAAGCACGCAAGCCCCGCGACCTGCTGCTCGTCATCGACAACAGCCTCGCCTCGCAGTCCCGCACCCAGTTTTCGAACGAACTCGCCCTGAGCAAGCAGGCCGCCGCCAGGCTGCTCGACGAGCTCGACCCCGTGCGGGGCGATCGCGCCGCCCTGATCGCACTCGGGTCGCCGGCCGAGCGGATCGTCACCCCGCCGACCGGAGAGGTAGCGGCCGTCCAAAACGCGATCGAACAGCTCCAGCCTTCCGACGCCGCCGCGGACCTGGCCGGCGCCGCGGGGCTGGTGCGGGAGTTCGCCGGCAAGGACTCCCGGCGTGAGACGACTGTCGCGCTCCTCTCGGCATTCCGGGCCGGAACGATCGATATCGCGCACGACGGAGCGCGCGCGCCGGACGCTCCGGACACCGCCCGCGATGCCGCTCCCGCAGCGCAGCCTGAATCTCCGATCAATTTGCTCGCCACGCCCCCGACGACCGAACCCGCCGACAACCTGTCGATCGTCAACGTCGAGCCGCTGCGGTCCATTCTGATCCGCGCGGGGGATGGGCCGGAGACTCAGCAGGCCCGGGCCACATTGCGCCGCGCCGGACCGTCCGTGGAGAAAGCCGCCGTCGCGACCCTTCGACTCCGCACCGCAACAGCCCGAAGCACTTCCGACGACCAGCATTGGGCCAGCACGACCGTCCGGTTCTCGCCCTGGCAGGAATCGGTCACCGTCCTCGCGCCGGTGGGAATCTCCAAGCCCTCGGAGGGTGATGCACCGGGCGCCGCACTCTGGATCGAGGGCCGCATCGACGAGGACGCGATCCAACCCGACAACATGTTCCGCCGCCCGTGGAAGAGCCGGGAGCAGGTCCGCGTCGCGATCATCGCGCCGCCCAGCGACACCGCCGCCTCCTCCGGGCCCGAATCCTTCAGCGCGGCCGACTGGATCTCGCTCGCGCTCACCCCCACCGGCGCAACCCGCGGCGTCGGCCTCGAGAACGAGAATGAACCGGTACGAGTTGCTCGCATTGCCCCCGAGCGCCTTTCGCCCATCGACCTCGCCGGCATCGACGCCGCTTTCGTCGCACGCCCCGAAATGCTCGGCGCCGCCGCATGGCCTGTTCTCGCGGAGTTTGCACGCAGGGGTGGCCTGCTGGTTGTGTCGCCTGCGCCGCTGCCCGGCGCCCAACTCTGGACCGATCCGTTCACCAAGGCCGCGGGTCTCTCCTGGGCCTTCTCCCGCGAGAGCGAAACACCAAAGGCCCCGCTTTTGCTCTCAATCGCCAATGCCGATCAGGCGCTGCTTTCCGCGCTCGGCGCCGAGCTTCCCGAGTTGATCAAGCCGGTTTCCGCCTCGCGTCTTCTCGGGGTCGAACTCAAGGGCGACGGCTCCTCGCTGATCTCCTTCGACTCCCAGCATCCGCTGCTTATCGCCGCCCGCCCCGGCGGCAGCACCAAGGGGCTCGTCGCAGCCTTCCTCGTTTCCCCCGAACTCGCGTGGACCAATCTCCCCGCTATGCCGCTGATGGTTCCGCTCATCCAGGAACTCGTGCGTCAGGGCGTGGGGCTTGCATCCGGCGCGAACTGCTTTGTCGCAGGTGTCGCGCTCGAGGCGCCAGATGAACTCCGCGCCATCGAACCTCCCGGATCGGGCGCCGTGGACCCGATTGCTCGGCGGTCCGGGCTATGGCGCCGCGTCGATTCGCGAGGCACTACCCGGGAACTCGTTGCCGTGAACTCCGATCCGCAGGCGGGTTCAACGCTCACCCAGACCCGCGAGCAACTCGCGCCCTACCTCGGAAAGTGGCTCCGCTCCCGCGACTTCGTCTGGATCGAGCCGGGCGGATCGGCACGCCCGGGGGCCAAGGGAGTGCTCACCCAATCCCGTCGTAGTCCCCCAATCGACCTGCCCCTCCTGATCGCCGGGCTCGCGCTGCTTGTTCTTGATCTCGCGCTCTCACGCTGGTTCAGCCACGCAACTGTCACGGACCGGCACGATGCCGGTGCCGCGTCCGCATCCGTCCCGCCGGGCTTCGGCGCCGACGAACCCGCAACCCGGGAGGCGGCGGCGTGAATCAGTTCCTGACGAAACTCTTCTCGCTCCAGACGCTCCGTCCCGGCGAGAACGGTGTGACCTTGGAATGGGCCCGCCCGGTCCCTGCGTGGGGCTGGACGCTCATCGTCCTCGGTGCCGCGCTGCTGGCCTGGTGGGGATACCGTCGGCTCGAGGGCGCTCGCCACCGACGCGTTGTCCTGGGCTGTTTCCGGGGTTTGGCCCTCCTGCTCGTGGCCCTCATGATCTCCGGCCCGCGCCTCGTCAAGTCCGAGGAAACCATCGAGCAGGATTGGGTCGTAGTCCTCGCCGACCGCTCTCAATCGATGTCGGTGCGCGACGTCAAGGGCGGGTCCCGAGAATCCGAACTCCGCTCGGCGCTCGACGGTGCACGTCCGGTGCTCCAATCACTCGAGCCCAAGCGCACCCTTCTCTGGCTCGGCTTTGACTCGCGGGCGTACGACCTGGCGCTGGACAATTCTTCCGCAAGCCTCGGCGAACCAACCGGAAGCCGCACACTGATCGCCGGCGCTATCGAGCAGGCCCTGCGCCGGGTCGCCACCAAGCCAGTCAGCGGCATCATTCTCCTCTCCGACGGGCGCAGCGCCGACGAACCTTCCCGCGCCCTCCTCCGCGAACTTCAGTCGCGCCAGATCCCGATCTTCACCGTCCCCCTCGGGAGCGATCAGCCCCCCTCGCACCTTGCGCTCAAGCGGGTGACCGCGCCATCCGTCGCGTTTGTCGGCGATTTCATCCCCGTCACCATCGACCTCGACGCCGTCGGAACGCCCGAGTCGCTCAAGGGCGCCCGCGTCGATTTGATCGACGAGGCCACGGGCCGGGTGATCGACTCCCGCCCGGTTCCCGGCACCGACGCGGGCGCTTCCACCCATTCGGTGACCCTGATCACACGCCCCGGCAGCGCCCAGGACGCCCGCTGGATCGTGCGTCCGGTCCTTCCCGACAACGCCCCGGACTCCGCCATTTCCAAATCCGGCGACTATTCCGTGCGCCTCAGAGTCGTGGACCGCCCCATCCGCGTCGCCCTCTTTGATGGCTACCCACGCTGGGAATTCCGTTATCTCAAGAACCTGCTCCTCCGCGAGCGTTCCATCCGCTCGAGCGCCCTGGTTCTCTCGTCCGACCGGCGCTACCTCCAGGAAGGTTCCGACCCGCTCGCATCGGTCCCGCGCACGCGAGAAGAGTGGCAGCCCTTCGACGTCATCGTCATGGGCGATGTCCGCTCCGAACTCTTCAGCACCGAGCAGCTTGCTCAAATTCGCGAACTTGTCTCCTCCAAGGGCGCCGGACTGCTCTGGATCGCAGGCCCCAACGCCACGCCGCAGACCTGGCGCGGCACGCCGCTGGCCGATCTGCTCCCCTTCACTGTGGACGACGATTCCAGCGCGACACGCACCTTCGCGGAGAGCGTGCTTCTCTCTCCCGCGCCCGCCGCCGAACGGCTCGGCGTTCTCCGGCTCGGTGAGGAAGGCTCGAGCGCATGGCCTCCCTCGCTCTCCGACGCTTCCGCCGGCTGGTCGGCCTTTCGGTACGCGCAGCTCATCGACCCCAAGCGTCTGAAGCCCGCGGCCGAGACGCTCGCGACCGCAACCCCCACGGGTTCCCCCATCGACAGCGCCTCCTCGCGGCCTCTCGTTCTCACCATGCGCTACGGCGCAGGCCGCGTCATCTACGTCGGCACCGACGAGATCTGGCGCTGGCGATACGGCCGGGGCGAAACACTGCCGGAGCGATTCTGGCTCCCTCTCGTCCGCCTCCTCGCTCGCGAGAGCCTCGCGCGCAGCGGCCAGTCGGCGTTGCTCGACGTCTCTCCCGAGCGCGCCCTCGTCGATCAGCCGGTGCAGGTCTCCATCCGGCTCCTCGACCAGTCTCTCCTCGGCTCTCGACCCGAATCGCTCACCGTCCGCGCCAAGTCGACCGACCCGACCGTTCAATCCGAGCAGGCCATCGTGCTCCGCCCCCAGAACGAGAACCGCCAGACCGGCGAGGCCGCGACCGGGCTCTACTCCGCCAGTTGGACCTTTGCAGAACCCGGCGATTACGTTCTCCGGCCCTCCGATGCCATGCTCGCCGGCCTCGGAATCTCCGCAAAGGTCGAAGTACGTGACCGCGACGATGAACTCCGTGAGCCCGCCGCCGACCACTCCCTGCTCGCCTCGCTCAGCCAGGCGACCGGTGGCAGGGTTGTCTCCCTTCAGGAAGTGTCCACCCTCAGCAGATTGCTGCCGAACCGTCAGATCCGGTCCGCCGGCACCACCGTTTCCGAGACCCTTTGGGACAAGCCCGTCGTCTGGACCACCCTGATCGTGCTTCTTTGCCTGGAGTGGATCGCCCGGAGGCTCCTCCGGCTGGCCTAGGAGAGGCCCCGAGCCGCTCGCACGGGCGGAAAACGCCCTCCACCCGAATCCGACCCGCACCGTTTCCGGTATTCAACGTACAGTCATGCGGCGGAAGGTTCGAGAACCTGAACACCGACTTTGAGAGAAAGAGGGGCGCTCCTCCGATCTGAAAGAAGGCCGTTCGCGCTCCAGCTTCGGACGTTTGCATGAGCCCCAAAAGCACGCCATCCCGCGCCATTGCCCCGGCGCTCGCGTCGCTCCGCTTGCGGATCCGCCTGTGGCTCATGCTCGATCGGGGCAGCGCCCTGATCGGCACCGCCCTCGCCATCTGCATCGCGGCCGGCCTGCTCGACTATCTCATCCGGATGCCGCGACCGATGCGAATCGGTCTCTGGCTGATCGGGCTTGCCTTCCTTGTGGAGGGCTTCCGCCGGTTCTTCCTTCCCGCCTTCCGATTCCGTCCATCGCTTTCCGATCTCGCCCTGCGAATCGAGCAGACCGATGCCGGTCGCGAGTCCGGCTTGCGGGACGTGCTTGCCGCGGGTCTCGAATTTGGCGACGAGCCTTCCCCCGCTCCGGACCGCATTCCTCTGCGATCACAGGTCTCGTCCATGGCCTCCGGCCTCCTGACCGGGCTCCCGGTGCGTCATGTCGTCCGGCCGGTAGGCGGAGCGCGTCGGGGCCTTTCCACGCTCCTGCTTTCGGTCAGCACTCTCGCCGTGATCGTGACCTTCGCTCCGCTGCTCACTCTTGTGGGTGTCCAGCGTCTGCTCACCCCTTGGTCGGGTGTGCAGTGGCCCAGCCGCACCGCGATACTCGACGCAACGAGCGAGCGAGCGCACGCCCTGGGAACGGCTCTCCCGCTCAAGGCTATCCTCACCCGCACCAACCGCGCCCCCGGCGAAACGCGTGTCCAGCTCAAGTTTCGGGTGCTCGTCGGCGAGCGTCCCGGCGAGCTGACAACCGCCCTGATGACGCCGCAGGGCCAACGTCACGATCAGGAAGTCCGGGGCGAGATCTTTGAGCGCCTGATCGACCCCCGCCCGCTCGTCGAGAGCGTTTCCCAAGGCTCCCCAACGCTGACCGAGCGAAGCCGGCTCGAGTACTGGTTCGAGACCGCCGACTCTCGAACCGAGGCCGCCGAGATCGACCTCGTCGAGCCCCCGGTCGTCACGCACGCCTCGCTCCGGGTCACTCCCCCGGCCTACGTCGCGCCGGTCTCGGCAATCCCTCAGCCCAACGACTTCGTCTCCGGCCTCCGCGACCTCGGCCCCGGCCGGCCCGACACGCCGGCGGTCGCCCCCATCCTCGCCGGCTCCAAGGTTGAGCTCAAATTCGACCTCAACAAGCCGATCCCCGTCCCGACACCATCCGAGAAGGACGCGTTTGCTGCCTTCGCCGGCGGTCTCCTTCAGGGCGCCACGCCGCCCGCCGATCTCACAATCACGAAAGAACCCCAGAGCCTCGCGCTCTCGTGGACGGCCCGCGATTCCATTCGCTTTGGCGCGGTGTTAGAGGACGAATACGGCATCAAGAGCCCCGACCCCGCCGCGATCGCCCTCGTTGTTGTCGAGGATCGCCCCCCCACCGTCAGCATCATCGATCCCGCGCAGGATGAATCCATTCTCGCGACCGCCGTGATTGACGCTGTGGGAGAGGCACGCGACGACGTCGCGCTGACATCGCTCGCACTGGAAGCACGCGTTCTCGCGGCACGCGCCGATTCGCCGGGCGCGCCGCCCGAACCCAGAGGCCAGCCCATCGCCGTCGCCGCGTGGGATCCTGCCGCTTCCGCCGGCCAGAACCGCGACGCCCGCGCCGGCGCAACCCTGGAAATCAGCACGCTGGAAGTCAAGCCGGGCGACGAAGTCCACCTCTCCGCCGTCGCCCAGGACAGCTTCGCCTTCGACGGCCAGACGCACGCCCCGGTCATCTCCGCCCCGCGCAAGCTCCGCATCATCGGCGAGGGCCAGTTGATCGAACAGGTCCTTGCCGAACTCGGCGCCCTCCGGGCCGCCGCCATCCGCATTGATCAGGACGAGCAGCGCCTCCAGAAGGACGCTCAGTCTCTCGAACAGCCCGGCGGCACCGATCGCGCCTCCCGCCTCAAGAAAGAACAGGATTTGCTCACCGAGCGCCTGACACCGCCCGCGGCACTCGTCAAGCGTCTTTCCGATCGCGTCGACCGCAACGCTCTCCCCGACCGCACCGTGCGCCAGATGCTCGAAGAGGCCCGCAATCTCCTCGATCAGGCCTCCGACAGCTCACGTGAGGCTTCAAGAGAACTGCAGGACGCCCAGGGCCAAAACCCCGACGCGCCCGCCAAGGCCGAACAGTCCGACAAGGCCCGCCAGGCTCAGAGCGCCGTTCGCGATGCAATGTCGCGCCTCGCCTCCGTCCTGGATCAGGGCAAAGACGGGTGGGCAACGCGGCGCGAGATCGAGAAACTGCTCGAAGATCAGGCCCGCATTTCCAACCAGACAAAGGAACTTGCCCGCCAGACCAGCGGCAAGCGAGTCTCCGACCTATCCCCCGCCCAGAAGCAGGAACTCGAGCGTCTCGCCCGGGCGCAACAGGAACTCTCCCAACGGGCTCGCGCCGCGACCGACGCCTTGCAGGACCGCGCGAGCAAGGTCCGCCCCTCCGATCCTTCCCAGGCCGAAGCGATGGAAAAAGCCGCGGAGCAATCGTCGCGCGACCAGCTCGAGGGCACGATGCAGCAGGCATCCAAGAGCGCCGGCGAGAACCAGACCGCCTCCGCCAACGAATTCCAGCAGAAGGCCGAAGAGACGCTCAAGAAGATGATGCAGGAGCTGGACAAGGGCCAGCAGCGCCGCGACGACTCGCTCCGGCGCATGCTCGCCGATCTCGTCCAGCAGATCGAAGACCTGATGATGCGCCAGAGCGATTCTCTCGCCATGCTCGGCGATGCCTCGAAGGTTCCCGTGGACAGCACGGTTGACGGCGTCCAGATCCGTCTCAACCAGGACACCATCGCCGTCGCCGAATCCGCCCGAAAGGGTCCCCCGGAAGTCGCACCCGTCGCCGACGCGATCGACGCCGGCGCTTCCGCCCAAGCCTCGGCCGTGAAGAGCCTCCGCCTGTCGCCCGCCGATTCTCCCGGCGCCGACCGCTGGGAACGCTCCGCCCTCGAGCACCTCACCGAAGCCCGCGATCTCGCCAAGAAGCTCCGCGACGAGTCCAACAAGCGAGAAGAAGATCGCCAGCGCGAAGAACTCCGAAAGGCCTACGACCAGTCTCTCCAGGAGCAGATCGCGATCCGCGCCGATTCTTCCGGCTTCCTGGGCAAAGAACTCTCCCGCCGCGATCGCGCCGCCGTCCGCAGCCTCGGCGACAAGCAGGAGGCCCTTCGCGTCAAGCTCTCCGAACTCCAGACCAAGACCAAGGAGCTCTCCGATGAGGGAGTTTTCAACTTCAGCCATAAACGCCTCGACACGCTCATGACCCGCGCCGCTCGCACGCTCAGGGACGGGGTGGAAGCCAACAGCGTTGACGCCGACCAGGCCGCCAGCGCGACCATCCTCCGCTCGCTCGTCGACGCCCTCTCCCAATCCAAGAACGACGACGACGATTTCCGCAATTCCCAGAGCAACAACGGTGGCGGTAACCAGCAGGGCGGCAAGCGCCCCATCATCCCCCCCATCGCCGAACTCAAACTCCTCCGTGCCCTCCAGCAGGACGCCGCCGGACGCACCCGCGCCGCGGCCGATTCCAATGTCGCCGACGAAGTCACGATCGGCGACATCGGCCAGATCCAGCGCGAGTTGGCCCGCCAGGGACAAGAACTCATCAAGAAGCTCTCCAAGAAGGAGATCGACGTTCCCAAGACTGGCGAACCCCAGCCGGGCGAACCGAAAGTCGATGGCCCGCCTGGTCCAAAGGAACCGAAGGAGCCTGCGCAATGAACGCTCGCTTCCTGCAATTCACCGCCGCAACGCTTACGGCCGTTTCATGTGCGTTCGGGGCGGCCCCGGAGCCTGCGCCCACCGCCAGTCCCCCGCCTTCGCCCGCCGCACCGAAGCCGGCAAGACCGCCCGAGTCATTGCCGGACCTCGACTCGCTTCTGGGAACCAAGTCCGACAAGAAGCCCGATCCCTCCAAGCCCCAAACCAAGCCCGGCTCCGACGATCCCAGCCGCAAGGAACTCGACCGCCAGCTCTCTCCCAAGGAACAGGCCGACGAATTCGCGAAAGCCGTCGAACTGATGGACGAGACGGCCGACCGCGTCGAAAAACAAAAGGACACCGGCCTCGCCACCCAGCGCCTTCAGGAGGACATCCTCACCCGCCTCGACCGCCTCATCAAAGCCGCCCAGAAGAACCAATCCAGCAAGTCCCAATCGCAGCAGGATCAGGACAAAGACAAAGACAAGAACAAGAACATGAAGCAGCAGTCGCAGGCCCAATCCCAGCAGGCCGCGAAGACGACCGACCCGCAGCAGGGCACCGACGGCCCGGCACGCCTGGAGGGCGAACTCGGGACGCCCCCCGCCGCTCCGCCCGCGTCTTGGGGCGACCTCCCCGCACACGTCCGCGAGGCTCTGCTTCAGGGCTTCTCCGATAAGTTCAGCTCGATGTACCAATCCCTGACCGAGTCGTACTACCGCAAGCTTGCCGAAGAAAAGAAGAAGTGAATCACATCCGAGCAACATCCCGTCTGCTTGCGTTTGTACTCGCGGCATCAACCGCCGCCGCTCTTCAACCCGCCGAGGTTCCGCCGGCCTCCAAAGAGCCCGAAAAATCCGCCCCGGCCGCGCCCCAGCCCGAAGGCCCCCCCGCACTCGACAAGCCGGTGGACCGCTTCGACATGCCCTTCGTCGGCGACCACAAGTCGGCACAGAACGCGCCTACCGAGGGCGAGATGACCCCGCAGCTCGACGGCGCGATCACCCGCGGCCTTTCATGGCTCGCGCGCAGGCAGGGCACCGACGGCAGCTTCGGCGACGACCGCTGGGGCCGCTCGGTCGCCATCACTTCTCTCGCCGCCATCGCCTTCATGGCCGACGGCAATCTGCCGGGACGCGGCCCCTACGGCGAAAACGTCGATCGTGCCCTCAAGCACGTACTCGACAACTGCACCGACTCGGGCCTCATCGCCGGCGACACGGCCGCCGCCCCGATGTACGGTCACGGCTTCGCCACGCTCTTTCTTTGCGAGGTCTACGGAATGACCGGCGGCGGGCCCGACGCGACTCAGGCCACCCGCCTGCACAACGCCGTGCTCCGCGCGGTCCGCCTCATCTCCTCCACGCAGAACGACGAAGGCGGCTGGCGCTACAACCCCATCCCCAACGACGCCGACGTCTCGGTCACCATCTGCCAGATAATGGCCCTGCGCTCCGCACGCAACGCAGGGCTTGACGTGCCAAAGCAGACAATCGACCGCGCCGTCGATTACATCCGGCGTTGCCAGAACGAGGACGGCGGTTTCAAGTACCAGTTGACGCCCGGCCCGAGCGCCTGGCCTCGGTCCGCCGCGGGAATTGCCAGCCTGTACTACTCCGGTGTTTACGAGGACGCCCAGATCGACAAGGGCCTGAACTACCTTCGCGAGAACGCGTTGCCCGGGCGCGTCGACCGCTCCAGCCCTCACTACTTCTACGGCCACTACTACGCCGCCCAGGCGATGTACCTCGCCGGCGGCACGAACTGGACCACATGGTGGACCGCCGTCCGCTCCGAACTGCTGGGTTCCCAGCAAGCCGACGGGTTTTGGCAGGACCCGGGCGTGGGCGATGTGTACGGCACGTCGATGTCTCTCATTGTGCTTCAGATGCCCAAGCGGTATCTGCCGATCTTCCAGAAATGAACCAGCACGCCCATCGGCTCGTCCGCCGTTCCCGATCTGCCGCGATCGGCGTCTGCACGCTTCTCGGCTTCGGATCGACCGCGCTCGCCCAGGACTCCGCCGGCTCCGCAAGGATGATCATCCTGGATCGCAACCTCACCCGAATTCCGGGCGATATCGATCAGATTTCACCCCGCACGATCCAATACACCGACGGCTCATCCCGCTCTCGCTCCATCGATCGACCAAAGGTGCTCGCGATCTTCGCACGCAAATCCCACGCGCCGGCCCCGCCTTCCTCCCTGACGGTGGACGCGCAGGGGGGCATCCCGGGCGTTCTCCGGCTCACCGACGGCCAGATCGTGCCCGGCTACCTCGACGTTTCGACAGCCGCGGGCGAGTCGATCGCGTGGCGAAGCCGACGGATCGGCACGTTCACGCTCAAGCTGGACCGGGTTTCCTCCCTGGTCTTTTCAGATTCCCCGCGCCCGTCCGCCGCCTCCAAGCGGGACACTCTGCTCCTCACTAACGACGACCGCGTCGACGGCTTCGTCGAGTCGATCGGCAAGGAGGTCTGCATCGAGGCCGACGCGGGCAAGACGAATATCCCGATCGAGCGAATCGCGGCCGCGCGATTCGCCAATCCCCCCGTCGCGTCCTCGCTGCCCCTCGTCTTTCTTTCCGACGGGTCGGTGCTTAGCGCGGCGGACATCGTTTCGACCCCGACTCCAAAGGGCGCACCCTCCGCACAGCTCAAGACCGCGACGGTGCAGTGGTCGCTCGCGGCGGATTCCGGGACCGGCGTGGTCGATCTCTCGTCGATCGATGCAATCCTCTTCGAGCCGGGCCTGGTCGTCCCGCTCGCGTCGCTCGCGATGGCATCCGCCGAAGGACTCGACGGACGACGCTGGACGCCCACGCCCGCAGTCGCCAATCCCGACTCGTCTCCGATCGGGCTCGCTCCCATCACAATCTCCGGCCCCGTGCGAATCGACTGGAAGCTCCCCCCGAACGCGAAGACCTTTGGCGTCACAATCGAATTGCCTCCCGACGCCCGTCCCTGGGGCAACGCGAGCGTGACCCTTTCGGCCGGCCGCGCCGGAAAGTTCCGGGACCTCGGCACCCGCGCTCTCGCGACGGACAAGCCGTCGAGCGACCTTACCGCGGACATCACGGGTGAGGAAACGCTCCGCATCGAAGTCCGCGGCAAGTCCTACGCGGACGTTCAGGCACGCGTGACGCTCGTCCAGCCGGTCATCCTTCTCGCACCGCCCGCACAATCCACGGCACCGGCCGGCAAGCCCTAGTTCGAATTCGATTCAACGCCGGCTCTGATGGAGCCTCTCTCGACAGCGAGAAATTGTGGAACATGTCGCAGCGGTTCCGCGGCCGTATCCACGCAATTCAACGGATTTCCGCTCTAGAGCGGCTTCAGCTCAAATCTAGCGCGGTACGGCGCATGTTCGGTTGCGCTTTCTGCGGAGATGATGTACGTTGCTCGCGGCGTGCGGAGCGCACGCCGGAAGGAGCCACGGATGGCGTCGCCGTATTCGCAGGATTTGAGGGATCGCGTGCTCGCCGCGTACGACCGCGGCATGCCGACGCAGGAGATCGCAGAAGTCTTCAAGGTCAGCAAGGCCTGGGCCCGGCGGGTCAAGCAGTGCAGACGCGAGACCGGACGCACCACGCCCCTCCCGATGGGCGGCGTGACGGTCGTCAAGATCGACCTCGCGCGGCTGGCCGAGCTCGTCCGGCAGCAGCCCGACGCGACACTGGAAGAGCTGCGTCAACGCCTGGGCTCGGTGCGCACCATCTCGGCGGTGTGCATGGCGCTGCAGCGGATCGGGCTGTCTTTCAAAAAAAGACGATCCATGCCGCGGAGCAGGACCGGCCGGACGTCGCGGAGCGGCGGGTCAAGTGGCGTGCGAACCAGCCCGGCCTTGATCCCGGCCGGCTGATCTTCATCGACGAGACGTGGGCGAAGTCGAACATGACGCGGCTGCGTGGCCGCGCGCCGCGGGGCGAGCGTCTGATCGACAAGGTGCCGCACGGACACTGGATGACGACCACGCTGATCGGGGCCCTGGGGGTGGACGGCGTGCGGTGCTCGATGGTGGTGGACGGCCCGGTGAACAGGGATGTCTTTGAATCGTTCGTCGAACAAGTTCTGCTCCCGTCGCTGCGGCCGGGCGACATCGTGGTCATGGACAACCTGTCGAGCCACAAGTCCGACCGGGTGCGCAGCCTGATCGAGTCGCGGGGTGCCGAATTGAAGTTCCTGCCTCCGTACAGCCCGGACCTGAACCCGATCGAGATGGTGTTCGCGAAGATCAAGCAGCTGCTGCGGTCGCTCGAGACCCGCACCAAGGAGGCCCTGTGGGGCGCGATGCAGCCGGTGCTCGATAGGGTCACAGCCAGCGACGCCACGAACTGCTTCCGCCACTGTGGCTACACGCTATGGATGGGGTGAAGGTGCTCTAGCGGACCTTGATCGACGCCAGCGCGAACACGACGAGCAGCACGGTCACAATCCAGAAACGCGCCACGACCTGCTGCTCGGTCCAGCCCGACAGGTGAAGATGATGGTGGTACGGAGCAACCTTGAAGATGCGTTTCCCCCCCGTCCATTTGAAATACCCCACCTGCAGCATCACCGACGCCGCCTCGATGAGGAAGATCCCGCACATCGCCAGCACGACGAACTCCTGCCGCGTGATCACCGCGATATGACCCGTCAGCGCGCCCAGCGAGAGCGCGCCGGTATCGCCCATGAACACGCTGGCCGGCGAGCAGTTCCACCACAAAAATCCGAAGCACGCCCCGCCCATCGCCCCCGCCATCACCGCCAGTTCATCCGACACCGGGATGTGCGGCACGAGAAAATACTGCGACCATGTGCGGCTCCCCGCGACCAGCGCCAGCGGCAACAGCCCGATCGAGATGATCCCGCCCGTCCCCGCCGCCAGCCCGTCCATGCCGTCGGAGATATTCAGCGCGTTGCTCAGCCCCGTGATGACCAGCGTCGCGAACAACACGAACAGGGGCGCGCCCAGAAACAGCACGCCCGTCGAGACGGCCCCCGGACCCTCCCACGTCTTCTGACCCGGGAGGTTCAGCACGTGCAGCAGGTCCGGCTGGGGCGTGTCCGAATGGCGAAAGAGGAAATACGCCACCAGCGCTGAAATTACCAGTTGAAAGACCAGCTTCTCCCAAGCGAACAAACCCTGCCGGCTCTTGCTCCCACGGCGCACCGCCGTAAGTTTGAGCCAGTCATCGATCGCGCCCAGCGCCGCGAACGTCACGAAGATCATCAGCCCGGCCTGCACATAGAACTGGCGAAGATCCGCCAGCAGCAGCGTCGAGGTCAGGATCGATGCCGCAATCAGGATCCCGCCCATCGTCGGCACATTTGCCCGACTCGCCGCGTGACGCTGGAGCGTCTCCGCGTCCGACAGCCCCGAATCACCGATCTTCAGCCGGACCAGCATCGCGATCACCCGCCGCCCGAACACGATCATGATCGCAAAGCTCAGAAGCGTGGCCGCCAAGGCTCGAAACTGGATCTGGTCCAGGATCGCGAAAAGGCTGTAGTACCCCCGCTCGCCGAGCCATTGCCCGTGCTCGGAGAGCCATTTACGTGAAAGATCCAGAAAGACGTAGAGCATTCAGGTCGTGCGGCCGGGCCAATCGGGCAGTTCTTGCCGTTCTTCGTTCCGATACGGCGTCGGACAGCACAATTCCAGTGCCGCGACTCCACCCTTACGCCTCCTGCTCCTGCCGGGGCCGAGCGGCCACGCCCCCCGAGTCCATCGCCTTTGTGACGCGTTCGAGCCCCATGCCGCGCGAGCCCTTGAGCAGCACAAAATCGCCCGCGCGCAGCATCCCCGCCACCCGCGCCGCGCCGTCTCCCTCAAGACCCGGCAGATTCACCACCCGCTCGCCCGTCCACTTCTTCCGAAGCCGTTCCGCGGCGAACATCATAAGCGGCCCTACGAGCACCGCCATGTCGATTCCCGTGTCCGCGGCCAGCACATCCCCGATCTCCCGGTGCGCATCGGGCCCCGCCTCGCCCATCTCGAGCATGTCGCCCAGCACAACCACTCTGCGCGCAGGATTTCTCTGCTTCGACAGTTCCGCGAAGGCCCGGATCGCGGCGAGCATCGAGTCCGGATTCGCGTTGTACGCATCATTCAGGACCGCGGTCTGCCCCTTGATCTCCAGGCGCATTCTCATCTCCGGCCCGTGCGCGCCGCTCAGCCCCTGCCGGATCGCGTCGTCGTCCATCCCGAACCGGCGCGCCACGGCCACGGCCGCCGCCCCGTTGATCGCGTTGTGCGCCCCCAGGAGCGGCACGCGGAATTTCCCTCGCTTGTTGATGGTGAACGACGTTCCCAGTTCATCGGCCGAGACACCGCCGATGCGCAGCTCGGCGTCGTCTCCCAGGCCGAAGCGCACGATGTTGACGGCGTGTCTTCCGGCCGACGCAAGGCCCCGAACCGTGTCGAGCAGTTCCTTCGGCTCTCCCGCGATGAGCGCCGCGCCGCCGGGCTGAATCGCCGCAGCAATGCTCGCCTCCTCCGTGATCACGCCGTGCAACGACGACAATCCCTCGAGATGCTCCCGCCCGATGCTGGTGATCACCGCGATGTCGGGCGCCACGATCCGGGCCAGTTCCGCGATCTCGCCGGGCGCATTGGTCCCGACTTCGCAGATCAGAAACTGATCGCCCTTCTTCGCCGAGAAGATCGTGAGGGGTACGCCGATCGAGTTGTTAAAGCTCTTCTGCGATGCGACGCCCCGCATGCGTGACGCGAGCACGCTCTCGATCAGCCGCGTTGTCGTCGTCTTGCCGTTCGAGCCTCCCACCGAGATGACCCGCGTGCCCTCAAGCGTCTTTCGGTACTCACCGGCGGCCCGCAGCAGCGCGGCGCCGACGCTCTCGACCCTGAGCACCGGCAGGCCATCCGGAAGAGAATCGCACGCGTCAACGTCTTCCACCACGGCGACCGACGCGCCTGCTTTCGCCGCGGCGCCGAGAAAGCGATGCCCGTCGGCGTGCTCTCCCTTGAGGGCGAAGAACACGTTTCCGCGCTTGAGCGTGCGCGTGTCGATGGAAGCACCCAACGCCTCTCCCAGCGCGTGCCTCGCGTCCGGCCGCACAAGCCAACTCGCGCCCATCACGGACTTCAGATTCTCAAGATCCCAGAAGCTCATTTGCTCTCCGCCGGGCCCCGGTGTCTTCCGAAGCCCCTTCCCTCAGGAAAGGGGTCGGGGAAGGCAGAAACCCGTTTCCCCAGTGCTCATCGACCCACTTTCATCCGGCTCCCGGTCTTCTTCCGCACCTTCGCTCCCGATCGAACTCGGGCTTTCGCCTTCATCTTCCGTTCATCCGCCCGGCGTTCGGCCAATGCCTGCTTTGCCACTTCCCGATCATCGAAGTGGTTGGTCACGGTCCCGCCCGAGCCATCCGGGAGAATCTGCTCCGTCTCGTGCCCCTTGCCCGCGAGCACAACGATGTCGTTGGGCTTCGCCCTCGAAATCGCCTGGTGGATCGCCAGCGAACGGTCCGCCTGAACCATCACCTTGGATAGGTTTGCCGGATCGATCCCCTCCCGCACCTGCGCGATGATCGCCATCGGATCCTCGCTCCGTGGATTGTCGCTCGTCAGCACCGCCACGTCCGCCAGTTCGCTCGCGACCGCTCCCATCTTCGGGCGCTTGGACTTGTCCTTATCGCCGCCGCATCCAAACAGAGCGATCAGCCGGCCTTTCTTCCTCTTTCCCGTTCCGAGCACCCGGCGCACGGTCCCAAGCGCGTTGCGAAGCCCATCCTCCGTGTGCGCAAAATCAACGAGCACCAGCGGCTCTCCCACCCGCGTCTTCACCCGTTCCAGCCGGCCCGGGGGCGCATCGAGTTCCTCGCAGCCCGCCGCGATTTGCCGAACGCTCATGCCGCACTCGTGCGCGCACGCCACCGCCTGAAGCACGTTCATCGCGTTGAACGAGCCGATCAGACCGACCCGGACCTTCAAGTCTCCCCAGGGCCCGCGCAGGTGGAGTTTCATTCCCTCTCGGTCCATTGCCATGATCTGAACCGCGGCGCCCCCCCGCGGCATCTTCCTTCCGGCCTTCACCTCGGCGCACTCAAGCACGCGCGACCGGCAATCGCGGAGCATGCGGCCCGACGCCCCGTCCCCCCGGTTGACGATCGCCAGACCCTCGGGGGCCAGCGACTCGAAGAGCTTCGCCTTGGCGTCCGCGTACGCCCCCATCGTCTTGTGGTAGTCGAGGTGGTCCTGCGTCAGGTTGGTGAAGACCCCGATCTCGAACCGCAGTCCGGCCACCCGCTTCTGCGCGAGCGAATGGCTCGAGACCTCCATCGCCGCGACCCGACAGCCGTTCTCCACCATCACTCCCAGCGTTCGGCTCAATTCGATCGCCGGGGGAGTCGTCATCTCCGCCCGTGCCAGTTCGACGCCGTCATCGATCATCACCGTTCCGATCAGGCCGGTCCGGATTCCCACCCCGTTCAGCAAGCGCCACGTCAACCACGTCGTTGTGGTCTTGCCGTTGGTCCCCGTCACGCCGACGCAGCGCAGCCTGCGGCTCGGATCGCCGTAGAACCGTTCCGCGATCACCGCCGAGGCCAGCGCAACATCCAGCGCCTCGACAATCGCCGCCGGCCCGTCCGGCCCCCCCGCTCCCGTCACGCCCGACCCGCGCTGGCACAGCACCGCCGACGCCCCCGCACGCAGAGCCTGCTGAACGAACTCCCGCCCGTCCGCCTTCGTTCCCGCCCGCGCCACGAACAGCGACCCGGGCAGAACCGTTCTGCTGTCCTCCGTGAGGTCGCAGACCCGCATCGACGCATCGCCGCTGACAATGCGCGCGCCCGAACCCGCTCCCATCACGGCGTTCGCACCGGCGATCAGTTCCTCCAGACGCATGCAATCCCTTGCTGATGGCCGCTCTCGTCCCGACCCTCAAGATCGGCGCATCGGGGCCTGTTTGCGGATCATTTTTCGCACGCCGCGCGCAAGACATTCCAACATGTGTCCGGGTCTCATCCCGCCAGGCCGCCCACGCACCCCGCTCGGCTACTCTGACATTGCCATGGCGTCCGATCTAACCCAAACAAACGTCGATCAGCAGCCCGGTCCGAAGATCCGCGGCACCTGCTCCGTGGTCTTCTGCTACGACATCGGCTTCGCGATCGACCTCAACCGGGCCGCGGAAATCCTGACCAAGAGCGACGCCCTTCCCAGTCCTCAGCGCGAACAGCTCCAACTCCGCCGGCGCGCCCCAAAGTACTTCAATTTCGATCCCCTTCCCGTCCGCTTCCTGCAATCCTGGCCCGCGCCCAGCCTGGATGGATTCCAAGTCTCACCCCGGGCCGAGACCACCGTGTACGACTTCGGCGGCGCCAGCGTCGTCTACACGATCCCGATCGAGGGACACCTCGCCGACCTGCTCCGCCTCGCCAACGCCCTCGCTGACAACGCCTCGCTGCTCAGGGACAGCCGAGACCGCCTGGCCAACCTCCTCCCAGCTTTGGCGCCGGTCGTCACCCGCCCACACCTCGGAGATTTGGTCGAGGATTACATCACCTACCAGATCGATCAGTTCGGCGAGCCCGGCGAAGCCCTCGACCCCCTCTTGGCCGCCAACCGCGCCCTCATGGCCCAGATTCTCCGCGGCGACTCCTCGCCCCTCTCACCCCAGGAAATCGACGAGGCCCTGGGCTCCCGGATCAGTTACTCCACATCCGACGCGGCCATTCTCGACTTCGCGGCCGGCTTCATCATCGAATCCGAGCCCTCCGACCTGCTCGATCTGATCGAGTTCGCCAACGTCGAACTGCTCGAGATGCGCCACCTCGACGAGACACTCGACGACGCGATGGAGGAGGTCTACCCGATCCTTTCCAAACGCTTCCGGGGACGGGCCAGCGCGCGGCGCCTCCGCCGAGTCGCAACCCTCCAAGTCGATGCCGCCATTCTCTTCGAAGGCGTCAACAACGCCATCAAACTCGTCGGCGACCATTACCTCGCCCGATTCTACCGGCGCCTGGCCGACCGCCTGCATCATCCCGAATGGGACGCCTCGGTCCTCCGCAAGCTCGGAGTTCTCGACAGCATTTATCAGAAGCTGAACGATCAGCAGGCCACACGACGCATGGAAGTGCTCGAGTGGATCATCATCCTTTTGTTCGTCGTCTCGATCGTGCTGCAGTTACTGCCCTTCACTCACAAGTGAAAGTCCGGTCACGTCGGATCGGCGCCGGGCCCGAGCACGATCACGTTCTTCCCCGCCCGCTTGCCTTCGAGCGCCCGCTCATCGGCTTTGCGTATCAATTCCGCCGGCGTCAGGCCGTCCCACGGGTACGTCGCAAGCCCACCCGAGATGCGCAGCGTCGCCGGCGCCTCGGCCGTCAGTTTCGGGAACTTCGCCGCACGCACCTGCTCCTGGAAACGCGCCGCGATCTGGAAGATCGTCGTCGGGTGCCGGCTCGCCGGGTCGCGCGGCCCCTCGGGCTCGTTGAAGATCACTGCGAACTCATCACCGCCCACGCGGCAGACCCGGTCCGTCGGCCGGATAACACTCCGAAGCAGCCGCACCGTTTCCTTGAGTATGTCGTCGCCCGCCTCGTGCCCCCAGCGGTCGTTGAAGTTCTTGAAATCGTCGATGTCAAAGACCAGCACGGTCACGTTGTGCCGCTGATCCGCGGCAATCTGCATCGCCGCGCTCAGGAACTGATCAAAGTACCGCCGGTTCCACGCGCCCGTCAGCGGATCGGAATACGCGGCCAGCCTCAGCCTTCTCATCTGCTCGCGGATTGCGAGCCACGGGGCCAACCCCGCCGTGTGCGGCGCCAGCATTTCAGGGCGCATCTTCTCGCTGACCAAAGTCCCCACCACCGTGCCGCCCCAGACCACCGCGGCGCCGTTGGGCATGTGCCCGCGCTCCAACCGAAGGCTGTCGTCACCGAGCGCAATTTTCAGACCGTCGAGCAGCAGCGCGACCGGATCTTGTCCGTGCGCGAGCGCCGCCGCCGGATCGGTAGAAGGCTGGAACGGTGCCGCCGGAGCCGGAGTTCCAACTGCTCGCGACGCCTCGACTCGAGCGGCCGCGGTCCGCGATTGGCTCCGCGGTACATCCGCTCGGATCTGCTCCTGCAATTCATCCGCCGGAAGCGATGCATCGATCACGCCGTCCACGGCCGACGCGACCGCCGCGCCCGCGGGCGTCGTCGCCATGATGCTCACGTCCGGATCCACAAGCCTCAGCCCGCGCACCGCATCCTCCACAGATTCGTCCGTTCGTTCTCCCGCGCCGGGCGTGCCACCTTCCCCAAACACAACGACAGCTTTCGCCGGCGACTGATCGTCGATCGGGTCCGCGAGCTCCGCGATCGCCTCCATGGGATTCCGCACGCGCAGCAACTCAAGCTCCGCGTCGAGGCGCAGCTTCGCATCAAGCCCGGTCCGTCCGACCAGGATCACGCGTCGGGCTTGTCCGTCTTGTGCCGCCATCGTCTCTCGATCCAATTCACTTGCCCGCTTCTGGCGCTGTCTCATCTCCGAGCAACATCGCCAGCTCCTCGTCGCTCAAAAGGTGCGAGGCGTTCGGCGCGCCCTGATCTGGTCCGTTGGCCGGTGCGCCGGTTGTCGTTTCGTCCCAGCCTCCGGCCAGGCGCAATGAAGGAGATCCACTCTCCCCTCCCGAACTCCCATACGAAGCCTTCGCCGGTTCGTTCGCAATCGAGGGGCCCGGAGCCTCGGTCTTCCCGGAAGTTCCTGTTGCGGCAGAACTTATCGCGACCACCGCCCGCGCGTTTCCGGACCGCGACCATGATTCCAGGTCCTCCGATGCCACCCCCCGCAACTGGCCCTCCGCACGAGCCGCCTCAAAGACCCAACAGGCGACGCTGGGCGCACCCGCCCCAACCGCCCTCACCAACTCCTGAGGCCGGGTGAGCGTCTGTGGCTCGACCAGCACGATCGCCACCTTCTCGCCCGTCGGACCTCGTGACGACATCATCGCCTTCGCCACTGCGGCATGGGTCGTTTCCACCTCCTCAACCTCAAATCCTCGCCGGGCGAGAGCATCGCGCAGTACCTGCGGACACGCCACGCCCCGGGCCCGGCAGACTATCGCCTTTGCGCCTCCCGCCCCGGGCTTTACTGTTCCGTTCTTCATCGTCGGGTCCGAGAAACGCGCCCGCAAGTCCTTCGCGCGTCGCACATTGAGTGTAACGCGCCCGGCCCGTCCCGCCCGCCGCGAATCACCGGCCGCTGAGAATTGCGTCCGCCAGAGCGCCCGCACCGTCCGCAGGGCCAAGTTCTCGGAGTTTCCCGCGCATTTCCGCACGTGCCCTCGAATCAGCCATCAGCCTCAGCAGAACGGCCCCGGCGCCCGGTTCGTTCGCAACGGGGTCCACCCGATCGTCCACGATCACAGCCCCGCCCGCCCGCTCCAGCGGCACCGCGTTCTTCCGCTGATGCTGGTCCTTGTGGTACGGATAAGGCAGGAACACGCTCGGAACTCGATTTGCCCACGCCTCTCCCACGCTCCCCGCCCCGCAGCGGCTGATCGCCACATCGGCCGCGCCCCACACCCGACCCATCTCCCGAAACAGCGGCTTCACCAATGCCGGTACACCCGCCCGTTCGTACGCCTCCGCGATCGACCGTT
Source organism: Phycisphaerales bacterium (assembly GCA_044221315.1). Taxonomy (GTDB): domain Bacteria; phylum Planctomycetota; class Phycisphaerae; order Phycisphaerales; family UBA1924; genus JAFEBO01. Next base: position 70,678 of record JBGAPK010000019.1, read on the forward strand.
CGTCCAACGTGTCCCTTGTCGTCGCCACCGGTCCGCACTGGTGGATCACCTGCCAGCCGTTGAAGGCCTCGCGGTGCTTCTCGAGCAGAAGGACCATCAGATGATTGATCGAGCGTGCGCCCTGGCTCGCCCCGGTGACAAGCAGCGTCGGCAAGTCCGGATTCAGGCCGAGTTCTCTCTTGCAAAACGCTCCATCGCCGTCCGCGATCGCCGCCCATCGGACAATCGGACGAACGCGCACCCACGCCGGGAATCCGTCCACCTCGGCCGCCGTGAAAACACGTCCGCTGCGCTTGGCCGTCCAGCGATTCGCCCGACCCGGAGTCGCGTCGAGATTCACCAGCACAACCGCAATCCGCTCCTTGCGTGCCGCCGCAACCACGGGCGCGCTCACAAAGCCCCCCATCGCCACCACGACCGTCTCCCCCCGATCGCGAATCTCCCGCAACTTCCGGCGGCAGCGCCGCACCACGCCCGGCCACGTCCTCACGAACCGCGCGAGCGAGAGCGGGCGCAGCGAGAACGGGTGCGCCGGGATCGCCGAGTGATCCGCACCTTCCTCACTCAGAATTCGCGCATCCAGCGGCCGGTTCGAGCAGATGAACGACGTCTCGACCGCCTCGGTCTTTTCGTGCAATTGCTCCGCGATCGCCAGCGCCGGGTAGAGATGCCCGCCCGTGCCGCCGCCCGCGAAAACGACTTGGAGCTTTTCCATGCTCTGCCCGGGCGCACTCACGCCGCGATCGATCCCGCCGAGGGCATTTCCGCCCCGACGCGCAAGAGCGGCAAATCACCCGTCTCAGCAGCCTCTTCCGCATCGCCCGACCGGTCGATCGCGATCAGAAGCCCAAGCGACATCGCCGTCAGAATCCAGCCCGTGCCGCCCGCGCTGATCAGAGGTAACGCAATCCCCTTCGTCGGGGCGACCACCGTCACCACCGCCAGATTGATGACCGCCTGCACGCCGACGGTGACTGTCGCCCCGAGCGCAAACAGTTTGAGGGCCGGCGACTTCTCGTTCTTCACGATCGACAGCCCGGCCCAGATCAGCACCACGAAGAGGAAGACCACCGCCGCCGCACCGGGGATGCCCAGTTCCTCGCAGATGATCGAGAACAGGAAGTCCGTCCGGTCTTCGGGCAGATACCCCTTGCTCTGAAGCCCGAACCCAAGCCCGCGCCCCACCCCCTGCCCGTTCGCTATCGCGATCAGCGACTGAACCTGGTGATACCCGGTTCCCTCCGCGTCCTTGAACGGATTCAGAAACGTCGTGATTCGCGTCAGCCGGTAAGGGCTCTTGATCACCGCCACAGCGACACCCGCGAGCCCCAGCGGCACGAACATCAGGAAGTGCCAGATGCGTGCTCCCCCGGCCAGAAGCAGCAGGCAGCACGCCGTCGTGATCAGCAAGCCCGTGCCCAAATCCTCAATGACAATGAAGCCCGCGACAATCCCGATCGCCACCAGCGCCGGCCCGAGCCCCTTGAAGAAACTTCTCATCTGCGCCCCGCGTTGAGCGCAGTACCACGCGATGAGCAGCAACATCCCCCACTTCGCGATCTCGCTCGGCTGGGCCGAGAGCCCATCGCCGATGCCCGGAATCGCGATCCACCGGTGGCTGCCGTTCTTCGCCTGCCCGATGCCGGGCACATAGACGAGAGCCAGAAGCATCAGCATGGCTACAACGCCCAGGGTCAGACCGCCCCAAGCCTTCGTGTGGTCGTATTGATCCGCGGCGCTCAGCCCCGCCGCCCCGACCAGCCGGCGGACCGGGAAGTACGCCATCACTCCCATCATCACTAGCGCCACCAGCATGTGCACCGTGGCGCTCGTGAACAAGAGCCCCTTCAGCGTCATCGCCGCTGCCTGAACCGGCGCCCCCTCGGGCGCCAAGGGCCCCGCTACGCCCGTCACGGTCAGGCTCGCCGAATTGACCATCACCACGCCGATGGTGAGCAGCGCGAGGGCACAGAGAGCAACAACATGGCCGGAGCGGATCATCGGCTACCTCACGTCCGGACAACCTCGTGCGCGCGTCATCCTCGCGCCTCGCCGGACTCGATCCGCAGAGTATCGACCTGCCCTTGCATCTTCCTGTAATCGCCGGGGTTGACGGCACGGACCCGCCGCTACCGCAGCACCTTCAACCCCACCCGCTTCTCAATCTCCGCCACCGGCCTTGCCACGAGGTCGTACCCATCGCTCCCCACGATCACGCTCCGAACCACTTCTCCCGCGGCAAGCTTTTCCCGCGACTGCACATACGTCACGGCATCGATCTGCGGCGCCTGGAATCGGGTCCGCCCCTGATAGAGCCGCCCGCCCTCGCCCACGCCGTTGGTTTTCTTGCCGCTGGTCCTGAGCCCCGCATCGATCACCACATCAAGCACAGTCGCGCCCTTGCGGATCGAACCCTCCGGATTCCGCTCGTCGAAGCCCTTAGCCATCTTCTCGGCCTTCGCGAAAGCCAGCTTCTGCTGCAACTCCATCACCTCGTTGCGGCGACGGGCCTTCACCTCGGGCGCGACCGCGAGTTTCGGGTCATCTTCCATCGTCCCCGCGACCGTCCCCGCCTCGTGGCTGTACTCAAAGACGCCCACGGCCTCGAAATCCATCTCCTCGATGAACTCGAGCAACTGCTTGTGGTCGGCCTCGGTCTCGCCCGGGAAGCCGCTGATGAAGGTCGTCCGCACCGACATCCCCGGCACCTTCTCCCGCAGCTTGCGGATGACGCCGCCCTGCTGCTTCTTGGTCACGTTCCGCTTCATCAGTTCGAGCACTCGATCGCTCGCGTGCTGGAGCGGGATATCGAGATAGGGCAAGAGCCGCCCCCGGCTCGCCAACCCCGCGAAAGCCTCGATGATCGGATCGCTGAAATTGCTCGGGTAGGCGTACATCAGCCGCAGCCACCCCTGCCCGCGGTTCGCGTCGTCCATCGTGTCCGACAACGCCTGCAGCAACGCGGGCAATCCGCCGTACGCCTCAAAGTCCGACGCCTTCATCGGCTTCGCGACCTTCAAGCCCGCCCCGATGTCATCCCCATAACTCGTCGTGTCCTGCCCGATCAGGAGCAACTCAAACGCGCCGTCGTTGATCAGTTCGCGGGCCTCGTTCACAATCCGACCGAGCGGCTTGCTCCGCATCTTTCCGCGAATACTCGGGATCGTGCAGAACGCGCAGTTCTGATTGCACCCTTCGCTGATCCGGAGGTACGCGTAATGCCGGGGCGTCAGCCTCAGCCGCGCCGAGTCATCCTCGAAGTAGCCGATCCCCTTTCCGTCCTTGCCGTTGACGGTGAGCCCCGTCACGCTCATGTCGCGCGCCTTCGCCGCCGCCAGCGCGTTCGCCGCGATCCAGTACTTCGGCCCGTCCGAAGCATCCTTGATTGACCCCGCACGCGCGACCTTCGCCTGTGTTCCGGTCACCGCCTCGACGATCTTGTCGCGATCGAACACCCCCACCATCGCGTCGATCCCCGGCGCCCACTCCAGCATCTTCGCCCGATGCCTCTGCACCAGACACCCCGCGACCACCACGCGCTTGATGTTCCCCTTTTCCTTCTCGCGGATCGCATCCTGGATCACCTGGAGCGACTCGTCCTTCGAGGCCTCCAGAAACCCGCACGTATTGATCACCACCGCGTCCGCGCCCTGAAACACCGAATCTTCATCACTCGGGTCATAGCTCACCGGCGCCAGCCCGCTCTCGGCAAGCAGACCCAGCATCTTCTCGCTGTCCACAAGGTTCTTCGGGCAGCCGAGGCTGACGAGAGACACCGATCGGACCGCGTCCGATTTCCGCGTTTTTCCGGCGACTTTGGGCACGTCGGATTATTGGAGGGGAGTTCGACGCGACGCGCCCCACCGCCGTCACCTCCGACATCCCACATCCAAAATCCCACATTCCGTACTTACACCGCCCCGATCGTCTTCCCCGTCACCATCCCCACCGACGCGCCCGCCAGCGGGTAATGCTTCATGAGCATCTGCGCCAGATCCTTAGGCCGCGTCACCACGAAGTGGCACGGGCTCTCAATCTTCCACCCCACAAACCGCAGCGCCCTTGCCAGATGGCTCTTCACCGTGCACACCGTCAGTTCATCCCCGCTGAACTTGACCGGCAGCACGCGGAACTGCCAAGCCTGGCGTGGCGTGACGCTGGCTAGCGCCTCGGCCTCGAACCGCGCCGTTCGCACGTCATACTCGCCGGTGATCTGCGCGTACTGCTCCGCCCACGCACGCTCCACATCGTGGGCCGAAACACCGAACAAACGCTCCGCCAGTTCGCCAAACGGCCGCCCCACCGCGCGCTGCTCCACCAGGATGTCTTCCACCTGCTGCTGAGTCAGCACGCCCTGTTGCACAAGCAAATCGCCGAGTCGAAGCACCATGCGCCCTCCCCCGCATCGGCACTCGGGGGAACATCACGG
>JBGAPK010000054.1:0-13763 GCA_044221315.1 Phycisphaerales bacterium
GCGGCGACGGCCTCGGTGGCGTGAGCGCCGACGATGTCGATGGTCTTGGGGTCGCGGAACTGGCCCCGTCCGATGGCGGTGTAAATGCCGTTGCTGGCGAAGTGATCGCGGACGAGATCGATCTCGCACTTGATGACTTTCTGGCAGGCCTGCATGAGGCCGGCGAAGGCGCCGCTGCGGGAGAGGGTCGCCTTGGAAGCGGAAAAATCGGCGAGTGAGGGGGCGACGGTGGTCCTGCCGCCGAAATCGAGGATGGCCTCGCGGAGCGCTTTGCTGGGGATGGTGCCGGTGTTGATGGCGACGCCGCCGAGGACTTCGCGCTGCTCGACCACGCAGACGGAACGTCCGAGTTTGGCGGCCTGGATGGCGGCTTTCTGGCCGGCGGGGCCGGAGCCGATGACGCAAAGGTCGAAGGTGCGCATGTGGGCGGGGTGCCTCCTAAGGGCGCGAGTGTATCAATAAGAGGAGAGGCGGATTGACGGGGCGGTTGCGTGGCGGGCATCGATCACGCCGGGGCTCGGGTCCACGAGCGCAGGACTCGCGGGCGAAGAGCGGTGATACGTACGAGCCAGAAGAGCAGTCCGGCGAGGACCGCGTAGGTCTGGAAGTAGGACGTGGAGAGCGAGGGGACGAGCAGCCCTGCGAGAATGCCGGCGAGGATGAGCGATATCGGAAGAATTGCGCCGGTGCGGATGAGTGGTCGCGCGAGCAGCGCGAGCGGGGCGAGGTAGAGGATGTCGGCATACGAGGCGCGCATGGGAATGAACTGATCGAGCGCGGCGACGACGATCATGGAAAGTCCGAGTGCGATATCGGGGCGTAGGCGGATGCGCCAGAGCAGGGCGAGCAGGGCGCAGAGGAACGCGATGGTGGCGGCGGCCGCCGCGCGGGCGAGCAGGGGCCAGGACGACATCGGAAGGAAGTGAAGGATGCGGGACTGGAAGTGGGACATCGTGCCGAGGACGGAGATGTTTCCGGAGTTGGCGTCGAGGTGGGTGGTGAGGACCCGGCCGTCGATGACTTCCTTGCTCTGCCCGGTGCCGGGGAGGTACTGGATGCCGGAGAGCGGGAGGACGACGGGGGAGTTTTCGTAGATTCGGCCGGATTCGGCGAAGTCCTTCCAGAGCGAGGGGCCGAAGGCGATCGAGGTTGCGCCGACGCAGGCGACGCAGGCGAGGATGGTGGAGAGGGATGCACGCGGACGGCGGAGTATGAAGAGCGGGAGGGCGATGGCGCCGAAACTGGGGCGGAAAGCGGCGGCGATGCCGAGGGGGATTCCGGCGAGCCATGAATCGGAGCGGCGGGCGCGGGAGAGCAGGTGGCCGCTGACGGCGACGAGGAAGAGGATGAAGACGTAGTACTGCCCGCGCTCGGCGTGGACTCGCCAGAAGTGGGAGCCGGCGAAGCAGAGCAGCGCGAAACAGACGAAGGCGTGGCGGGTGGATTGGCCGGTGATGAGGCGGGAGTAGAGGGCGATTGAGAGGAGGAGGAACGACCATTCGGCGGCAAGCCAACCCGAGCGCTGGGTGGAATAGGGCAATTCGCAGAACGGGAGGTAGAGTGTGAGCAGAGCGGGGGTGTAGGTGCAGCGGGTGACCTCGGCGAAAAAGCGCATCGGATCGCGGAGGCGATCGGGGGTGCCGGGCGTCTCGGGGTAGAAGTAGGGGTTGAGGCCATCGTGCAGGGCGCGGGCGCCGATGACGCGTGCGCGGAGGTCGATGCCGGCGTATTGACGTGCGTCGATGGCGCTGCGGGCGACGGCGAGCGTGCAGACCACAAGAGCGGCGATGAAGAAAGCGGCGCGGAGGGGATCGAGCGTCGATCGGCGCAGCCCGAAAAGCCGGGCGAAGGGCATGACGGGCAGGAGGAATTGCGATGTCATGCGGCGGGGCTCGCGGAAGCGGCGGCGCGGATGTCGAGAGGGGACGGTTCGGGTGCGAGCGAGCGCGTGAAGACGGCGAGGATCGACTTGCCAACGCGGTAGGCCAGGAGCGGATCGAGGAAGCGCGAGAGCGGGACCATGACGGAATCCCAGAGCCGGATCTGGCCGCGCGTGGGGAGTGATTGGCGGAGCAGGAGTTTGTTGCCGGCGGAAGCGAGCATGCCGACGGAGTCGAGGTAGCGCAGACGCTCGGTGGTGAGCCCCGGGGGGCGGAGGCGTGCGGCGGTGGCGCGGGAGTATCGGCGGACGTGGCCGATGCGGGCGTCGAAGGGTGTGTAGAGGAATTGATGCGCGGGGGAGAGGACGATGAGCCTGCCGCCGGGCCGGAGGTGGCGTGCGGCACGGTCGGCTTCTTCGGCGTCGTCGGCGAGATGTTCGAGGACGTCGATATAGAGGATGCTGTCGAAGCGTTCGGCGCGGGCGAGATCGGCGGTGGTGCCCTGGCGGAGCGAGCAGCAGCGTGGGAGCGAGCCAGAGTCGATAGCGGATTGCAGGCGGGCGGCCAGGCGAGCATCGGGCTCGAGGCAGAGCCATGAATCGGAGGAGCCGTCGCAGAGAGACCTGGTGGTCGCGCCCAGGCCGGCGCCGACTTCGAGGACGCGCGGGCCGAGAAGGGGCGTGATCTGGGCGCGCAGGTAGGCCTTCCAGTGACTCGCGAGGGCGAAGAGGTCGAGTTCGTCGCCGATGTAGGGAAGGTCGCTCATGGGTGACGGGATGCCTCGCGCAGGCCAAGGACGAAGAGGCGGTAGTCGCGCAGCGGGATGATGGTGGACGACTGGCGGGCGCTGAGTGCGGCGAAGATGAAGAACATCGCGATCGTTGCGGCCTGGAGCATGAGGACGATCAGGATGCCGGTGGTGTAAGTGGCCCAGCCCGGGACGGCGAGATTCGTAAAGACGCGAACTCCGATGGTGGCGAGCAGAGCGCCGCCGGCGAAGACGGCGAGCGTGGCGGCGGCGATGAGGAGGCGGACGCAGACGATCTCGTTGTAGACGGCGATGGCGCTCAGTCCGTGGATGACGAGGCTGGTGAAGTTCATGCGGGAGCGGCCCTCGACGCGCGTGCCGCGGGAGAGCGGTACGAGGTCGAAGGGGAGCTTGCACTTGACGACGCTGGCGGGGTAGTGATTCCAGAGTTCGGAGGCGACGACAATGCGTGCGGCGGGTCCCGGGGGGATCACGCTGAAATTGCCGAAGCGGACGCTCATGCCGGTGAGGATGCGGTGGATGAGGCAGTAGAGGATGTAGAAGACGCGGAAGAGAAGGCTCTCGGTGCGCCGGGTGCGCTGGGCGAAGATGATGGTGGCAGGATCGAGGCGGGAAACGGCGATGAGACCGGGAAGGTCCTCGGGCTTGTCTTCCCCGTCGGCGTCCATCACGGCGATTTCGGAGAGCGGGAAGGCTTCGGAGGCGAAGGAGAGGCCGACGGCGATGGCGCGCTGGTGCCCGAGGTTGCGGCGGAGGGAAAGCACCAGGACACGCTTGAGGGCGATGTACGGACGCGATGCGAAGTCGGCCGGGGGCGGAATCGAGGAGGCGTCGTCGATGACGAGGATCTGAGCCGAGAGCGACCTACCGGCGAGTGCGGCATCGAGGCGATCGAGGACGACGGCAAGAGACGGCCAGTCGTTGAAGACGGGCAAAAGGACCGTCGGGGAAGGGCCGGGCGTCGCGGCGAATTCGGCGATGATCGCTTGCAGGGCAGGGGCGGAGAGCGCGCCGGCGTCGGCGGCTGGCGCGGCATGGCGGGGCTGTGCGCTGGCGATCGGCGGATCGGTCGTCATCGGGTGCCCGAGTGTACCAGCGGCGTGGAGCGGGTCGGGAACCTATCGCGTCCATTTCCAGCCTGGAGAAAGAGCACGGCCGGCCTCGATGTCAACGAGGCGTTGGAGGTCCATTCGTCCGGCGAGGATTTTTTCACGCTCGGCGGCGGTTGTTTCGGGGCGTATCTGAAGGCAGTCGACGAGGAGTTTCACGGCAGCATCCCAGAGAACCGCGTCGTAGTTGGTTGTCGGGGTTGAGGGCGGAGGGAGCGGGGAGGCGAGGAGTTGTTCGTAGAGGTCGATGCACCGGCGGGCGTGAACGGGATAGGAGAAGATCTGCTCGGCGATGCGCCGGCAGGACTCGCGGAGCGATTGGGTTTGGCCGGAGGAGAGCATGTGGCGGACCGCGCCGGCGAGTGCGGGGATATCGCCGCGCGGGACCAGCGTGCCGGATTCACCGGGGCGGATGAGATCGGGCATGCCGCCGACGTTGTAGGCGACGACGGGCGTGCCGCAGGCGAGGGCTTCGAGCATTGTGTTGGGGAGGTTGTCCTCGTGAGAGGGGAGGATCATGGCATCAGCGGCGGAGTAGGCGGCGGCGATTTTGGCGGGGTCCTTGAGGAGGCCGAGGAATTCGACGCGCTGCGCGAGGTCGCCCTTGAGTTCGATGGGCGTCCCCATGGCGACGAAGTGGACTGGGCGGCCGGCGACGGGCTCGATCATCGAGGCGGCGTGGACCAGATCGTCGAAGCCCTTGCGTTTTTCGGCGACCCGTTCTGCGACGAAGAGGATGCGCCAGGGGCCGGGGGTGAGGCCGAGCGTGGCGAGAGCGGCGTCGCGTGGTTGGGGCGTGAAGACGTCGGTATCGAGGGGCATCGGGAGGTGTTCGCAGCGCCATCCAGCGAAGGCTGGGGCCTTGGACGCAAGTTCGTGCATCCAGCGGCTGGGGCTGACGACGGTGGCGCGGCGGGTGCGGGCGATTTCGGAGCGGAGTCGATGGACGGTCGCGGGGACGCCAACGGGATCGCGGGCGAGTTGCGGGCAGGCGGAGCAATCGCGCAGGAAGCCGTCGCAGCCCGAGGTGTAGTGGCAGCCTCCGGTGTAGGCCCATTGGTCGTGGCAGGTGATGACGATGGGCTTGCGCAGGGCGAGGAATTCGTCGAGCCCGTTGAGCGAGAGCAGGCCGGAGCACCAGTGGATATTGATGATGTCGGCGGATTGGACGAGATCGAGGGCGGCTAGACCGATGTCGCGGAGCGGGAAAGAAAACCAGGTATCGCTGAGCGGCGTTCGGTTCTTGTCGATCGTGAAGCCGCGGATGAGCGTGGCCTTGGTGGACCGGACGAACGAGCGGGGCATCGGAGGGGCTTCGATGACCTTGGGATCGGTCGAGTCTTTCTTGCCGACGAGCATCCAATGGTCGATACCGGCGCGCCCGAGGGCCTCGTGCTGGCGGAATGCGGCGCGGGCGGCGCCGCCGAGGTTGTCGTAGGTTCCGATGGAAACGACCTTCATGGGCCGGTGAGGGTAGCGAAGTAGACTGGGAAGGCGGTTAGGAGAAGACATTTGCCACAGAGTCACCGAGGCAGGGAGAGGAACGAAGCAGGGGAATGGGAAACGAGTGGGAGAAAATGGGAACTTCGATTTGGAACGAGGATTGGAAGGACGCATGAATACACAGGGCGGATTGATGTTGAATTTGGGGTGCGGAACGCGGGTGCATCCGGCGTGGCAGAACTTTGATCTGCAGCCGATGGCGCCGGGGGTGCGGGTGCTGGATGTCACGCGGAGGCTGCCGTTTGCTGATGGAAGCGCGGCGGCGGTGTATCACTCGCATGTGCTGGAGCATCTGGATCGCTCGGTGGGGGAGAGATTCATGGGGGAGTGCCGCAGGGTGCTGAAGCCGGGCGGAGTGCTGCGGGTGGCGGTGCCGGATCTGGAAGGGATCTGCCGCCGGTATCTGGCGGCGATCGACGGGATGGATGCGGGACGTCCGGGCGCGGCGGACGAGCACGGGTGGATGCTGATGGAGCTGCTCGATCAGATGGCGCGGACGAGTTCGGGCGGGGAAATGTTGCGCTGGTGGGCGGCGTCGGGCGTGCGGGCGGAGTCGCTCGTTCGGGAACGGATGGGACGGGAGTTTGGGGACTTCCGCGATCGGTTTGACGCGGAGGTTCGGGCGGCGGGCAAGCGGCCGGCGTGGGCCGATCGCGGGCCGGCGCCGGCGAGTCTGGAGGGAGAGGTGCTGTTTCGCGCGACGGGGGAGATTCACCGGTGGATGTACGACCGGGTGTCGCTGGGTTCGCTCATGACGAACGTGGGGTTGAGGGACGTGCGTGTGTGTGGTGCGACGGAATCGGGGATCGAGGGATGGGCGGGTTATGAGTTGGACACGGATTCTGCGGGAGTGGTGCGGAAGCCGGATTCGCTGTTTATGGAGGGGAGGGCGGCGGGGCGCGCGGACTGAAGTCCGCGGCTCCGAGATGATTCCGTCGTTGCGATCTTGCGAGGAATGGTCGTTCGAATTGGATTTGCGCGACCACAACCCACCCCCCAACCCTCGCTCCCAACGGGGAGGGGGCTTTCGGAAAGCGATTCGACTACGCTTTGACCCACGGAGTTCATCGCTTGACGCAGACCAGCCGGGCCATTCGGAAGACTTTTCTGGACTTCTTCAAGGGGAAGGGGACGGGTGGCGGTGCGCCGGACGGGCACGTGATCGTGCCGAGTTCGCCGGTTGTGCCCCTGGATGATCCGACGCTGCTCTTCACCAATGCGGGGATGAACCAGTTCAAGCCGATTTTTCTGGGGCAGGTGCCGCCGGAGAGTCCGCTGGCGAAATTGCGCCGGGCGGTTGATACGCAGAAGTGCATCCGGGCGGGCGGGAAGCACAACGACCTTGAGGACGTGGGCAAGGACACGTACCACCACACGTTCTTCGAGATGCTGGGGAACTGGTCGTTCGGCGATTACTTCAAGAAGGAAGCGATCGCGTGGGCGTGGGAACTGTTGACGAAGGTGTACGGGATCGCGGAGGACCGGCTGTACGTCACCTACTTCGAAGGCGACAAGAAGCTGGGGCTCGAGCCGGACGAGGAAACGCGCCAGTTGTGGCTGCAGTACCTGCCGCCGGGACGGGTTTTGCCGGGTGTGTTCAAGGATAATTTCTGGGAGATGGGCGAGACGGGTCCGTGCGGGCCGTGCACGGAGATTCATTACGACCGGATTGGGGAGCGGGATGCCGCGAAGCTGGTGAACGCCGGCGACCCGGACGTGCTGGAGATCTGGAACAACGTCTTCATCCAGTTTGAGCGCCTCGAAGGAGGCGGGCTGCGGAGCCTGCCGGCGAAGCATGTGGATACGGGCATGGGGCTCGAGCGGCTGGTGAGCGTGCTGCAGAACGTGCGGAGCAACTACGACACGGATCTGTTTGCGCCGATTTTCCTGGCGATCGAGCGGGCGACCGGGGCGCGGGAGTATCGGGGAACGCTTGGCGCGAAGGACGTTGGGAATATCGATACGGCGTACCGGGTGATCGCGGATCACATCCGGTGCTTGACGTTTGCCATCACGGACGGGGCGGTGCCGAGTAATGTGGGACGCGGGTATGTGCTGCGTCGCATTCTGCGGCGTGCGGTGCGGTACGGGCGGCAGATGCTGGGCGCCAAGGGCGGGTTCTTTGCGGGTCTTGTGCCGGTGGTTGTCGAGCACATGGGGGATGCGTTCCCGGAACTCAGGCGTGATCCGGCGAAGGTCGAGGCGATCATCCGGGAGGAGGAAGAGAGCTTCGGGCGGACGCTGGATCGCGGGATCAAGCTGTTTGAGTCGCTGGCGACTTCGATCCCGAAAGGAGGGAAGATCGCGGGCGCCGACGCGTTCAAGCTTTATGACACGTACGGATTCCCGATCGACCTGACCGAATTGATGGCGCAGGAGCGCGGCATCGCGGTCGACATGGCGGGGTACGAGGCCGAGAAGAAGAAGGCCGAGGACTTGTCGCGCGCGAGCGAAAAGAAGGAAGGCGAGAAGTCGATCGCGCTCGACGGCGATGCGGTGGCGCGCCTGATGCGGCTGGGGATCGAGACGACCGACGACCATTGCAAGTTTGAGATGAAGGCGCAGAAGGCGCATGTGAAGGCGATCTGGAACGGGAGCAATCTGGACGAAACGGCCAAGCCGGTGTTCAACCACCGGACGCAGGTGGGGATCGTGCTCGACAAGACCTGCTTCTACGCGACGATGGGCGGCCAGGAGTGCGACGCGGGCGAGATCGAGGTGATCGGTGAGACGAAATCAAGCGTGCGAGATCATCACGAGGGCGGGCGGTTCAAGGTCGAATCGGTCGCGAGTTTCGGCGGATATGTGCTGCACATCGGCACGGTGAGCCACGGAGAGATCCGCGTGGGCGACACGGTGGCGCTGCACGTTGACAAGAACCGGCGGCACGCGACGGCGTCGAACCACACGGCAACGCACCTGACGAATTTCGCGCTGCGGAAAGTGCTGGGGGAAGGGATCGATCAGAAGGGGTCGCTGGTGGCCGCGGACCGGATGCGGTTTGACTTTTCGCACGGGCAGCCGGTCTCGCCGGAAGAACTCGGGAAGGTCGAATCGATCGTGCGCGAGCAGATCAAGCGCGATCTGACGGTGTATGCGCAGCCGGCGCCGCTCTCGTCGGCGAAGAACATCAACGGCCTGCGGGCGGTGTTCGGCGAGACGTATCCGGACCCGGTGCGGGTCGTTTCGATCGGACAGCCGGTGGCGGACCTGATGGAGCAGCCGCACAATTCGGGGTGGCGGGAGTTGTCGGTCGAGTTCTGCGGCGGCACCCACGTGCAGACGACGGCGCAGATCGGGGCGTTTGCGCTGGTGAGCGAAGAGGCGGTGGCGAAGGGCGTGCGACGCGTCGTGGCGCTCAGCGGCAAGCCAGCGGAAGCGGCGATTCACGCAGCGGACACGGCCGAGGGAAGGATCAAGAGCATCGGCTTGCTCAGCGACAGCCTTCTGGCGGCGGAGGTTCCGGGGCTTCTGAAGCAACTCGACGACGCCGTGATGCCGACATCGCGGAAGACGGCGCTGCGGGCTTCGATCACGGCTCTGCAGGAGCGGGCGAAGAACGCGGCAAAGGCGGCGAGCGCGGGAAGGCAGACCGAGGCGGTGCGCGAGGCGAAGGTGCTCGCGGAGTCGGCGCAATTGGCGAACCAGACGATCATCGTCGGCTCGATCGAGGCGGGGGACGATCGCAACGCGCTGAACGCGGCGGTCGCGGTGGTGCGGGAGGCCAATCCGCGTGCCGCGATCATGATCTTCAGCGTGGATCATGCGACGGCGCGGGTGTCGATCAACGCGTCGGTGCCGCAGGCGCTTATCGAGAAGGGGCTCAAGGCGGGCGACTGGCTGCGCGAAGCAGCGGCGGTCGTCGGCGGCAAGGGCGGTGGCAAGCCGGACAGCGCGCAGGGGGGCGGGACGGACGCGAGCAAGATCAAGGAAGCGATTCTGGCGGCGCGGGCGGCGGCGCATCGGGTGGTGCATTGAGTGCGTTCAAAGGCTGAAGCTCGGGACGGGAAGCCCGTTGAAACGGGCTGAAGAGAAATGCAGTCTCGCCTGCGGGATTTTGGCCCGACTGACCACGGCTGAAGCCGTGGCCTAAGAGCGAGCAAGGCCGCTGAAGCGGCCTTTGAAAATCAAGGGCGGGGCAAACGTGCGCGGAGTTGGTGCGGGTGTGCGGTTCGATTCGACGCGGCCAAAGGTGAAGAGGCAGGACGCATGACGCAATCGCAGGATGATCGGGAGACGCGGGTGCGGCCGCCGGAGATTCCGGAGTTGCTGCGCGAGCCGGCGAGGATGCCGGGCGGTTCGACCGTCAAGAACCCTGAGGAATCGGACATCGCCAACGTCTCCACGGCGTGGGGTGTTGCGATGGACTTCGTCGGATGCGTGATCGGGGCGCTTCTGCTCGGCTATTTCGCGGACAAGTGGCAGAACACCAATCCGCGGTACACGCTGATCGGGATGGTGGTGGGGTTCACATTCGCGCTCTATCGCATCATCCGGCGGACGCTGGCGGATGAGAAGAAGGAGCAGGCGAGGCGGAGGGCGGGGAAGCGGTAGAGCCGCAGCGGGGAACGGCAAAGCCGCAAATCGGCAAAGCCGAAAATTGGACCGAAAATGCTGGTGAATTCGGGGGCTCGGAACGGGGCTTTTTGGGAGGGGTTTGGTCGTCCATCGGGCCCGGCGGTGCTATCCTTGTTCCCCATTTTCCGGAACCCTACTTGAGCCCAAACCTGCCGAGAACTGTCGCGGAATCTGCTTCCTCGCCGAGGAAGGTGTTCGGGCTGGTCATGGCGGTTGCGACGGTGGTTGCGCTCGGCCTCACCTGGGTGGTTGCCGGGCTGTTGGGGGCGGACGGGTTCACTCTGCGGACGGCCCTGATCGCGGTGGCGATCGGAAGCGTCGCGACGCTGGTCCCGGTTCTGATGAAGTTCGGACGCGACTACTGGGGCGTGGCGGTCATGTTCGCGGGGGCGGCGCGGATGATGGTGTCGCTCGGGTACTGCTACTTCGTGCGTGAGAACTATGCGGAGATCCTGGCACGCCCGCTCTTCCTGAGCGTCGGCTTGGCGGCTCTCCTGCTGCTCGTGGTTGAGGTTGTGACGTCGGTGAGGATCCTGAGCGCGTTGGAGCGGGAGCGGATGGCTTCAGTAACTGCTTCAACGGGGGGCGGTCAGGACATGCAACGGAAGATCGCATGATTGCTTTTGGAATGAACATGTTGGCCTCGGGTGATCCGATCGAGCACGTCGTGAACGCGGCGGCGGTGCGGAGCGCGGACGGCTATTGGCTCTGGTCGGGGAACCAGGGGCTGCTGGTGATGTCCGGGCTCATCCTGATCATCGTCGGCCTGTGGGCGGCGAGCAAGATCCGGACGGGCGACGCGAGCCAGGGGGCCGAGGCGTACGTGACGCGGAGCCGCTTCGCGCACTTGATCGAGGTCATCTGCCAGTACCTGCGGGAGGAAGTGGCCCGGCCGCTGCTCGGCGATCGCACCGAGAAGCTGATGCCCTTCCTCTGGACGATCTTCTTCTTCATCCTCGTCAACAACCTGCTCGGCCTGACGCCGATCCGCGACATCTTCCACATCATCGGGATTCACGAGGATTGGATCGGCGGCACGGCGACGCAGAACATCTGGGTCACGGGCACGCTCGCCGTGATCGCGGCTTTGGTCTTCAACGTCGCGGCGGTCATGCGGCTCGGCCCGGTCGGCTTTGTCAAGCACATGATGGGCGGTCTGCCCTGGTATATGTTCCCGATCGCACTTCTGCTCCTGGCGATCGAGGCCGCGGGTCAATTCATCATCAAGCCGTTCGCGGCTCGCTCTGCGCTTTTCGCGAATATGACCGCCGGTCACGTGCTCATCGCCACACTGCTCAGCTTTGCGGGCGGGGCCATCAGCAGCGGGATCTCCGGCGGCGGCTGGGGGAGCAACGGGATGGTGACGGTCGTCAGCGTCGTTTCCGCAACGATGCTGATGTTCCTCGAGCTGTTCGTCGCCTTCCTTCAGGCGTTTGTGTTCATGTTCCTGACGACGATCTTCATTTCCATCATGGATCACCACGACGAGCATGGTCATGAGCACGAGCATGATCACGCCCACGGCCACGAGCACGCCCACGCGTGAAGACGGGTCTTTTCCGCCTCCAAATGGAGCGCGGCAATCAGGTACTCGGGCACTTTGCAAAGGGTTTCGAGATGATGACCAAACTGTTCAACAAGACGACGATGCTGGCCGTCACTGCGATGGCGGCGCTCCCGACCCTCGCCCTCGCGGCCGAGGAAGGCTCGAGCATCGGCAAGGGCCTCGCCGTTCTCGGCGGCGGCATGGCGCTGGTCGGCGGCGGCATCGGCATCGGCCTGGTCGGCAAGGGCGCGGTCGAGGCGATCGCGCGTCAGCCGGAGGCCTCGGGCAAGATTCAGATCAACATGATTCTGGCCGCGGCTCTGATCGAAGGTGCGACTCTGTTCGCCGTCTTCGCGGGCTTCGGAGCCAAGTAATTTACACCCTCCGGCGCCTTCACCGGCGCCGGATGGCTTTTCGGACGGACGATCTTTTGATTGGAGAGTTTCGATGCTGAATCGACTTCGGACCGGCATGTTCCTGGCCATGACAACGCTCGCACCGCTGGCGGCGATGGCCGTGGAGGGTGAGCACGCGGGCGACATTCAGGGCCCGATCGCGACGACCAAGCAGGGCGTGGCGTCGGCGATTACGGCCCTCGTGGTCTTCGCGATCGTGTTCGCGGTGCTGGCCGCGAAGGTCTGGCCGGCGATCACCGCCGGGCTGGACGAGCGGGCGGACAAGATCCGCTCCGAGATCGAGGCCGCGGAAAACGCCCGCAAGCAGGCGAAGGACGCGTTGGCCGAGTATGAGCGGAACTTGGCTCAGGCCCGCACCGAGGCCGCGAAGATGATCGAGTCAACGAAGGCGCAGCAGAGCCA
The DNA here is from genome assembly GCA_044221315.1 of Phycisphaerales bacterium. Taxonomy (GTDB): domain Bacteria; phylum Planctomycetota; class Phycisphaerae; order Phycisphaerales; family UBA1924; genus JAFEBO01. The sequence continues at coordinate 12,204 of JBGAPK010000054.1, forward strand.
GCTGGCCGCGGAACTGCGGGCCAAGGCGGAGATCGAGTTGACCGCGCTCCGCGAGCGTGCGGTGAAGGAGATCCAGCAGGCCAAGCAGGCGGCGGTCTCGGAGCTGTACACCGACGCGACGAATCTGGCGACGCTGGTCGCGGGGAAGATCCTGAAGCGCGAGATCAACACGCAGGATCAGCAGCGGCTGGTCGAGGAGTCGCTGGGGCAGTTGCAGGGAATGCGGAACTGAATGTCGGATGTGGGATGTCGGATGTTGCGGCTCGAACCTGATTGCTGAACGCTGAAGACTGGATTTTTCATGCCACTGACCCAAGCCAAGCCGGACGCACTTGCGAGTATTTACGCGAAGAGCCTGTATGCCGAGGCGCATGCCGCGGGGGGACGGGAGCGCGTGGAGACCGTGCAGGGGCAGCTCGAAGATTTGCTGGAGATGACCCGGACGGACAAGACGTTCAATGAGTTCCTGGCGTCACGGGTGATTCCGACGTCGGAGCGGGAAGAGACGCTGAAGAAGATCCTGGGCGGGCGGATCGATGAATTGCTGCTTCGGTTCCTGCTGGTGGTCAACCGCAAGGACCGGCTGGGACATTTGGTGCCAATCGCCGGCGCGTACGACCAGGTGGTGCAGAAGCAGTTCGGGCGCGTCGAGGTCGATGTCATCACCGCGGCCCCGCTGGAGCAGAGCCAATTGGGGGGCGTGAAGGACCGGCTGGGCAAGGCGCTGGGCAAGGAAGTCGTGGTGCACACGTACACCGAGCCGGCGATGATCGGGGGCGTGAAGTTCCGGATCGGGGATCAGTTGATCGACGCGAGCGTGCAGACGAGCCTGCGGAAGATCAAGGACCAGCTGAGCACGCACGGGGATGCGGCGGTGCGGGGGAAGATTGATCGGATTGTCGAGGGGTGAGTAGAGCAGCAGAGCGGCAGATTCGCAGAGCAGCAGATAGAACTGCAAAGCAGCAAAGCGGCAAATGAAGAGGCGCCTGGTGGAATCCCATGATTCGGGCACGCCGCTACATGGCTTTCAGCCAAGCAAGCACTGTTGCGGCGTTCTGGTCCGGCGGGAAGACCGGGTACCAGACTTTCCGGATTACGCCGCCTTCGCAATACCAGCTCATGCGCTTGATGAGCGTGCGCGGACCGCCCGGCGGCAGGCCGTCGGTGATGGAGGGCATCTGCATCGTGGGGAGATTCATCGCGCGGGTGAGGGCGAGGTTGGAGTCGCTGAGGAGGGGGAAGGTGAGGTGCGTGCGTTCGGCGAATTCGCGCTGGTATTCGGGGGTCTGGGTGCTGATGCCGTAGATGCCGACATCGAGCGAGGCGAACTCGGAGGCGAGATCGCGGTACGCGCAGGAGTGGGGCGTGCAGCCGCGGGCGCCGGGGACGAGGTCCCAGCCGTCGGGGGGCGGGCGGCCGGGGACGCCGCTGCGCGGGTAGAAGAAGAGGACGGATTTGCCGGAGATTTCAGCGAGATTCTGTGATCGGCCGCGGGTGCTGATGAGCGATAGCGGCGGCAGGCGCACGCTGGTCAGATGGGAAGCGGCACCGTCGTCATGC
>JBGAPK010000055.1:0-13455 GCA_044221315.1 Phycisphaerales bacterium
CACGGTCGCGGGCTTCACGAAGTCGTAACTGGCCGACCCCGAGGCCGTTGTGACATCGATCCGGTTGAACTGGAACGATGTGGATTCGAGTTGAGCGAATGTTCCGTCGGCCCGCTGCACCAGAGACACCGATTGGCGCACGACAATGCTGTCTGTCAATTTGTACGTGATCGGCCCGGAAGGGTTGGTCAACTTAACGGTCACCGTCTTGAGTTCAAGCCCTGTCGTCAGCGCTTTGAACGGCGAGACCGACGATTGATCGAGATCGCGCACGACGGTAAACTGATTGAGCGTGACGGCGCTGCCGCCTCCGGTTGTCGGCGGGTCGTACAGCAGGTCAAAGGTCAGTCCGACGATCGGCGTGGTCACCTTGGGAAATGAACCAACGATCGGGAGTTCGATGGTGCCGGCGCTGGTGTTGGCCCCCGGGACGCCCGCGATGCGCCCGGAGCCAGTGACGGTTGAATTGACGCCCTGCACGGCGTCGTAGATCTCCTGCGTCGTCTTTCCAGTCGAGGTGACGGCGCCGGAGGGCGGGTCGATCGGCCCCGCGAAAACCCAGGCAGCGGCGGCAAGCGATCCTGCACCGATCACGGTCACCAAGGCGCGATTGTTGCGATTCATGCAAGGACCCCTTGACCCGCCAACCGGCGGGCACGGAAAGCATGATACCAGACTTTGTCGGATTTCAAAGACATTTTGCGCTCCCGGCACACGTCGCGGGCGACAGAAGCGAAAGTCGGGGAGGCTGATTCGCTATCTTGCACGCAAACCCGGTCCATTCCAGGAAGGACGAGCCCATGGTCAGCGCGGAAACCAAGTCCCGAGTCAAGCATGTCGCGATCGAAGAGACCAAGAAAATGCTCTGGATCGCGTTCTATCTGTTCATGGTGCTTCTGGCGCTCGCGGCGTACCGCGCGATCCTCGAGGGACGGGACGGCGTGGGCATCTACCCGGTCATTCATTGCCTCGTCCAGGCCCTTGTGCTGGCCAAGGTGATCCTTATCGGGAACGCGATGCACATCGGCGATTTGTACAAGCATCGACTGCTGGCGGTAACCACCCCGGTCAAGGCGATGGCGTTCGCGATCTTCTCGATGATCTTCTCCGCGTTGGAGGAACTGGTGACAGGGCTCTTCCGCGGCGAGGCGTTCTCGGCGCTCATGCACGAGGCGGCGAACGCGAACCCCCGGCTGCTCCTGGCGCGGGGGGTGGTGCTCTTTGTGTTCTTTGTGCCGCTGTTTGCGCTCTGGGCGATCAGCAAGGAACTCGGAGACCGCAAGTTGTACACGATGTTCTTTTCGAGCGAGGGGCGGCGGGCGCTCTGATGGAGCCCCTCGCGGGAGAGGATGATGCGTCAATGGCTCATTCGCCCGACCCCGTAGATTCGGCATTCGTCCACATGACTTTGTCTTTCGGCCCGCTGACGCGCACGCTCGCTGCAGCCACGCGCTTCCCGCGCTAGGGACACAGCAGGTCGTTGTAGCCCGGCACGAACAGAACGAAGTCGCTGTCATCGACCACGGAGTCGCCGTTGAGATCGGCCGGGCAGCCCAGGGGCATTGCGGGGTCGGCGCAGTCAAGAAGGTTGTACGCGTTGACGAAGATCGAGAAGTCCAGGTCGTCTACGAGAGAATCGGAGTTGAGATCACCGGGGCAGCGCGGGGCGATGCGGAAGAGGAGGATTCCCTTGCCGTTCTGGCCGAAGGGCTGGCCCGGCGGGATGTTGACGCTCGCGCTGCAGGCGATGTAACCAGAGTCGTTGAGCGAGCGCAGGCGCCCGTCGTTGCCGGCGCTGATATTGAGGCTGGAGAAACTGGAGAAGGACCGGATCATGCCGGAACGGACCGTGACCTTGTCGGGGGCCTTGTAGATAGTGACGAGATTGCCGGAACGATCGGTGCCGAAGAGGGCCTGGACGTTGCCCCCGAGATCGAACGTGCCGCTGAAGGCGATTTGCCCGAAGGCGTTGGCCGCGACAGAGGTGGACGACGAGAGACCCAGCGTTGCGCCGGGGACATCGAGCAGTTGATCTCCCCCGCGGCAGATGCGCGAAAGGGCGTTGCCCCGATATCGCCAGATACCGCTCTGATTGGTGCTGTTCGTCGCGGGGCCGAAGACGTTTGCCTGGATGATGATGTCGCCGTTGTCGCAGTAGAGAGGCGGGTTAAAGGTGCCCCAGAATGTGCCGCCGGGTTCGCCGGGAACCTGCTGATTCGCGACAAAGAGCTGGCGGAGGCCGCCCGCATCCTTGACGTAGAGCGCGATCTGACCGGTGTATCCGCCCCCCTGGAGTGCGGCAAGGAATGCCACGTGTTTGGCTCCGTTGACCGCGTAGGCGCCGATCGACTTGAACGTGACGCCGGGGAGGGGCTGGCCGGCGGTGCCGGGAGCGTCCTGCTCGGTGGCCGCGGTGACTTGGAGCCCGCCGGATGCGCCGGTGAGAACGCCGCTGTGCGGCGCATCGCTGATGAAACTGCCGGTGAGGCAGGCGGCGCCTCCGGTGGTGATCTGGAGAACGGTGCTCAGGCTGGTGAAGCCGGAACTGGAGGGCGGGGCATCCTGGCGTGCGTGCTGTGAGAGCGAGCCGGGCTTGCCCGTGAAGAGCGCGATGTACGAGTGTCCGGTGCCCGTCGCGTCAAAGGTGCACGTGAACGCGAGGTGCCCCTGATTCGAGCAGTAGAGCAACTGCGTGCCCTCGAGGATGAACGTACCCGGCGGAGAGCTCGGCGCAACGAGATCGTTGTACGCGATGAGGTTCAGGCCGTTCTGCGTCTCGGACCAGATTCCGAGCGAGGTACCGCCGCCGTTGAGCGACTGGACAAACGCGGCGTTGCCGGTGTCGGCGAACGTGAAGTTGGGACCGGCCACGGGCGCAAAGGTGCCGCCGCCGGGCGCGGGGTCATTGCCCTTGACAACCACGTGCATGCCGCCGGAATTTGTGAAGAGCGCCCCTTCGGTAATGTCGTAGCGATTCCAGAAAGCAACGTTGTTGGAGGAATTGATGGCGGGCGTGCTGGTCGCGCTGCCAAAGTTCTTGCCGAGCACGCCGGGGACCGGATCGCCTTGCAGGACGGGCATCGAGACGAAGCCTTGTCGTGCGTGCGATGCGTGCGCGATGACGAGCGCGGCGAGGGTGGCGAGCGTGGAGGTCAAGCAGACAACGCTGGAACGGATATGCATCGAATCCTCCCGGGTGGAGTTGTCATTTCCAATGTACCAGAGGGCAGCGCTCGGGAAAAGGAATTTTGGCGGGCCGATGCGGCGGGCCCCAATAAAAACGGCGGCGGAACAGCGCGGAAGCGAGAGGATCGCGTCACCCGCCCGGCTTTGTTCGGATTCTGAAAGAGCCGTCCGTGTCAGGCGACGCGCTCGAATCGCTCGATTTTCCCGTCGGTCGGATCGATGAGCGTTCCGGCGGAAGCGAATCCGTTCTTGAGGAGAACACCGCCGGAGGCGGGATCGCCGGCGAGCGTGTGCGCGCACACACGACGAACGCCCCCGGTTGCCTTTGCCCAGCGGATGAGCATTCCGGCGGCCTCGGTGGCGATGCCGCGGCGCCAGTGAGAGTTGACGACGCTGTAGCCGATCTCGATCGTCCCATTCGCGTCGGGCGGGCCCTTGCAGCCGACGGTGCCGACGAGCAGACCCGGCGCGGCGTTCAAGCGCACGAACCAGGGGCGCCAGAAGGGCTCGTCGGGGCTTGCCGCAACCTTGTTGAGAATCCAGTTGAGCGCACCGGGTTCCCAGTGTTGGGGCGGCCAATCCGGCGCGAGCGGCGCGCCGAGGACCGCCTCGAGATCATGACGCGACCGCATTTCGGCCTGCAATTGCGCGGGGGAGCACATGTGCAACGAGAGGTGCGGCCCGGTGATCGATAGAGGAATGAGCATCTCGAGCCGGCCAATCCGGAGTCACGGCTTTAGTTCACCGGCCTGTACTGAACTCCGAGCGCCCAGAACAGAAAAGCATCGACATCCGTGGTCTCCGCGATCCGCTCCTTAAGAGGCGTCCCCCCGCCGTGCCCGGCTTCCATGCTGGTGCGGAGGAGAATGGGTGATTTGTCGGGATCGGCGGAAGTCGCGGCCTGGAGGCGGGCGGTCATCTTGCGGCTCTGCATCGGGTCGACCCGAGGATCGTTGGCGCCGGTCAGGAAGAGAATGGCGGGGTACGCCGTCTTGTCCTTGACATTGTGATACGGCGAGTAGGCACGAAGCGCCTTGAACTGCTCCGGGTCCTTCACAGTCCCGTACTCGGTCACGTTGAACGCGCCGTTCGAGGACAGTTCCACCCGAAGCATGTCGTAGATGCCGACGTGCGAGACGACCACGCGGAAGAGATCGGGGTGCTGCGTGAGCGCGGCTCCCATGAGCAGGCCGCCGTTGGAGCCGCCCTGGATGGCGAGCCTCTCCTTGCTTGTGTATTTCGAGTCGATCATGAACTGGCACGCCGCCGCGAAGTCATCGAAAACGTTCTGCTTCTTCGTGAGCATGCCGTTCCTGTGCCAGTCTTCGCCAAACTCGGCGCCGCCGCGGATGTTTGTGTTGGCGAGAACGACGCCCTGCTCCAGCAGCACCATGCTCGAGGCGTTGAAACCCGGCGAGCGGCTCAGCCCAAAGCCGCCGTAGCCCGTCACCATGCACGGGTGCGACCCGTCGAGCTTGATGCCCTTCTTGCGGATGATGTTGATCGGAACCTTGGTGCCGTCCTTGCTCGTCGCCATCTCCCGGACGGTTTCATACCCGGAGAAGTCAACCGGGCTCTTGCTGGCGAGCGGAGTCTTGGTGGTCTTGGCCGCGGCGGGGTCGAACAGGTAGTAGGCTTGCGGCTCCGTGTACGACGTGTCGGAAAAGAGCAGCCGGTCCCCGCCGGCCGATGCAAGGCCCCCCACCGCACTCACAGGAAGCTGCCTCGGCGCGGGCTTCGCGGCACCCGTGTGCGTGAAAACCCGGATCTCCGCGGGACCGCCGAGTTGATACGAGGCGTAGATCAGCGAGTCGGTCACGACCAGGTTGTCCGAATTCTCAAACTTGCTGACCAGCGAGTCCTTGCCCTCGGGCACGATGGTCTTGGCCTTGTCGATGCTCGGATTGTCGAGGGAGAGACGCAGGAGCTTGCCGCGCTGGGCGTCTTTGCGGCTGACCATGTAGATGGCGTCATCGGGCCCGAATACCGCCTGGACGATCCGGTCGGCGTACGTCGTGATCTTCTTCCAATCCCCCGACGGCATCCGGAGAAAGTGCTCAAACTCCCCCCCGTCACCCTTCTGCACGCACGCAAGCACAGCCCCGTTCATGGCCGACTTGGAGTTCAGAGTCTCAAGCTGTATCTCCGCAATGCGCGGCAGGTCTCTCCCCATTTCGTAACTGTCGGCTTCGGTGGCCGTGTTGAACCTGTGGAAGTAGACCTGCATGTAGACGTCCATGTCTTCGGGCGGGCGTTCGGCGCCCCGGGGGTAGCGGGTGTAGAAGAAGCCGTTGGAATCGGTCGCCCATGCAAGGCTGCCGCCCGCTGTGCCGCCGTTCACTCGCGGAATAGTCTCGAACACCTTCTTGCCCGACGCGATCTCGAAAACAGAAACATCCCCCGATTCACTCCCCGCCTTGGACAGCGAAACCGCCACCAACTTCCCATCCGGCGAAGGAACAAACCAGTCGATGCTCGTGAGCGACTTGGCGTCCAGCGTGTTCGGATCAAGAAGCATCCGCTCCGCACCCGTGCTCCCCATCTCCAGCATCGGCATCGGGTCATCCCACGCCACCAGCATCGACTGCTGCTTCGGCGGCTGCCGCTTCATCCCCAAGAGCGTCTTGCCATCCCCGGTCATCTGGAGCGACCCATACGAGGGCGTCGTCGCCGACATGATCTCACTCACCCGCGCCCGGATCTGCTCCAGGCTCGGCAGCCTCGCGAGCATCCCCCGCGCATACGCATCCTGCGCCGCCGACCACGCCTTGACCTTCTCGCTGTTCCAGTCCTCAAGCCAGCGATAATCATCCGAAACCTTGGTGCCGTGATACATATCAGTCGTGGGCGAGGTCACCGTGGCCGGCGGGCCCGCCATCGAGAATGGAGCAAGAGCCAAAGCAACGGGGGAAAACAGGCGGATGGTGCGTTTCATCGGGCGTCTCCGGTTTGTGACACTGTACAGGATGGTCGCGACCGGATTGCAGAGATCGCCCAAAAAGCCTTGTGCGTCCGGCCTGCCTTGGATTCGCCCATGCACAACGCACTCTTCCCGTGGGTTCGGATCTCGGCCGTCGTCTGCCTTTCCCTCGCGTGCCTCACGCTCCCGGGAGGCTGCGCCGCCTCCCGCAATCAGGCCAAGGACACCGAGCAACGCTTCGGCCCCGCCCGCCTCACCGCCAGCGGCGTCCAGTCCGAAGTCATGTCCTACACCGACACCTTCGTCTCCGCCATTTCCCAAATCTGGAACGCCATCTCCAACAACGCCAAGGCGGCGTCGGGGGCGGGGGGGTTGGTGGATGCGGAGAATGCGAAGGTGAACCGGATCCGGCGGGCATCGCTGGAGATCAAGATCGCCAACGTCAACGCGGCGATCCTGATCGCGTCGAGCCCCAATCCGGTGGTCTCGCTGGCGGACATGGTGACGCTGGTGACGCTGCAGCGGATGGTGCTGGAGTCGCCGGGGACGGGCAAGACGTTCGGGGCGGAGATCCAGGGGCAACTGATCGAGGTGTACAAGGAACAGGAGGTCAACGTCTGGGAGATTGCCAAACAGGTGATGACCGATCAGCAGCGGGACGAACTGCGCGCGATGATCACACAGTGGCGCAATGACCATCCGGACGCCACGTACGTCTCGAGCGTTCGCATGGAAGACTTCGCGGCCGCCCGGCAGGAAACCATCGTTCCCGAAGCCCAGCAGAACCAGAGCCTGCTCGCGGCCCTCTCGCTCGACCCTTTGGCCGGGCTGGACCCGGCGCAGCGGGAAGTGACCAAGTCTCGCATGCTGGCGGAGCGGGTGTTTTTCTACGCGAGCCGGATGCAGAATGTGGTGAAATGGCAGGTGGAGAGCCTGTACCAAACCCTGGTAACGGCGCCCGAATTTGCGGATGTGCTGAGGTCCGCACACAAGGCGAGCGATGCCGCGGGAGACCTTTCGGCGATCGTCGCCAAACTGCCGGACCAGATCACCAAAGAACGGACGGCGCTGATGGAGCAGTTCTTCGCGGAGTTGACGAAGGAACGGTCGGCGACGATTACGCAGATCAACGAATCGCTCTCTCTACAGAGAAAGGCGGCACTCGATGACCTGAAGGGCGCGCAGGGGCAATTCCAGGACACGCTGAAGGACTTCCGCGAGACGGCGGGAACGGCGAACACGCTGGCGGAGAAATTGACGGGGACGATCAAGGCCGCGGACGGCTTCATGGCCCGGTTTGACCCTGCGCCCGGGGCGCCGGCCAAGCCGACAACGCCGGGCCCCGACCCGCTCGTCGAGTACAAAGCCGCGGCAGAACGCACCGCCGAAGCCGCCGACCGCCTGACCCAATTGGCGAAGAGCCTCGATCAGTTGCTGGCATCGCCCGCGCTGAATGGAAAATCGGCGGGCCTGCAGAGCGTCGTGCAGGAAGTCCAGGGCTCGGGCCGAGACCTGGTGAATTACGCCTTCTGGCGGCTGCTGATCGTCGTGGCCGTCGCGCCCTTCGCGGTGGTGCTGGCGATGGGGTTGTATCGGAGGATGGTGCGGTAGGGAAAGCAGAAGAGATTTACCACAGAGAACACAGAGAACACAGAGTTCAGAAGAGGATTTTGGATGTCGGACTTCGGACTTCGGACTTCGGATTTCGGATTTCGGATTTCGGATTTCGGATGTCGGACTTCGGACTTCGGACTTCGGACTTCGGGCTTGGGACGCCGAGCGTCGAACTTCGAGCATCGAGCTTCCAACTTCGAGGCTCGATTTTCTTTCTCCTCCCTCGTTGCCAACGGGGGAGGTGGCTGAGCGAGTCTTCGAGCGAAGCCGGAGGGGGTTCCGGCCACCGGGATCGCGGCAAGGAGAAGCGTGATGAATTCGGTCCCAGTCGTCCTCGCAACATGCCTCGCCGCCATCGCCCCTTCCCGCGCAGCCGAACCAGACCCCGTCCGCACCGACGAAATCCTCCGCGACGGATGGACCTTCGCCCGCGGCTTCATCATGGAATCCCCCCGCGGCATCGAGATGCCGCACACCTGGAACGCGCTCGACGCACAATCCTCTCCGAACTACCAGCGCGGCCGCTGCCGCTACGAGCGCACGCTCGATCTCCCCGCGTTCGACCCGCTCAAACGCTACTACCTCAAGTTCGACGGCGCCTCCATCGTCGCGAGGGTCTCGGTCAACGGCACGCAGCTCGGCGAACACCGGGGCGCGTTCAGCGCGTTCTGCTTCGATGCAACCCCCGCCCTCCACGCCGGCACCAACGAAATCGTCGTCATCGTCGATAACGACAAAGTCCCCGACGTCGCCCCCATCTCCGGCGATTTCGCCATCTTCGGCGGCCTGTATCGCGACGTCCACCTTCTCTCCCTTGAAGCACGCTCCATCGACCCGCTCGACGATGCCTCGCCCGGCGTCTATCTCCTTCAACAGGAAGTCACGCCCGAGCGCGCCCGCATCCAGGTCACCACCAAGCTCCGCAACATGCTCGTCGAGGGATACAACGGAGAGTGGAACGCCGTCGTCCGCTGCACCATCCGCGACGCGGAAGGACTCGAAGTCGCCAAGAACGAAACAACCGTGACCGTCCCGCTGCTCCCGGCGAAGCCTTTGTTCAAAAGCCCAAATACGCCGGACGAAGCCGTCCAGCAACTCACGATCCCCAACCCCCACCTCTGGTCCGGCCACCCATCCTCCAGCGCTCCCGCCCCATACCTCTACACCGTCACCATCGAAACGCTCGACCGCGGCATCGTCACCGATCGCCTCACACAACCCCTCGGCCTCCGCTCCATCCGCCTCGACCCCGACAAGGGCTTCTTCCTCAACGACAAGCACTACCCGCTGCACGGCCCCAACAAGCATCAGGACCGCGAAAACAAGGGCTGGGCCACCTCCCACGAAGATCAGGACGAAGATTTCCGCCTCATCCTCGAGATGGGCGCCACCGGCGTCCGCCTCGCTCACTACCAGCACCCCGAATATTCGTATTCGCTTTGCGATGAGAGCGGGCTGCTGGTGTGGGCCGAGATTCCGCTCGTCGATCGCATCGCCTCCGGCCCGAACGCGGAGGCCTTTGCCGCAAACGCCAAACAGCAGCTCCGCGAACTCATCAAGCAGAATTTCAATCACCCCTCCATCATCTGCTGGGGCATCTCCAACGAACTCTGGATGGGCCGCGATCAGAACAAGGGCTCAACCCTCCCCGCCGAGCTCTACGCCCTCGCCAAATCCCTCGACCCCTCGCGCCCGATCGTCCTCGCCGACAACGGCGCCCCCACCGACGACTTCAACTCCATCACCGACGCCATCGCCTTCAACCGCTACTACGGCTGGTACGTGGACACCGCCGACGACTGGGGCGGGCCAAAGGGAATCGACAACCTGCACAAAGCCTTCCCCAATCGCCCCGTCGGCATCTCCGAGTACGGAGCCGGGGCCAACCCGGCCCATCACGAGTGGGCGGTGGTCCGCGCCGATGGGACAAATGGGACGGATGCGGCAAATGGGCCGAATGGGGGGGGCGGCGGGTGGGGAAGGCGGCGTCGGTGTGCGAATGCCGCAGCACAACGGCCCGCGCCATCCCGAGGAATACCAATCCCTCCTCCACGAAAAAGCCTGGAACGTCCTGAAGAGCCGCGACTGGCTCTGGTGCACCTTCTTCTGGAACATGTTCGACTTCGCAACCCCCGTGCGGCAGGAAGGCGGCTTCCAATCCCGCAACGACAAGGGCGTCGTCACCTACGACCGCACACTCAAAAAGGACGCGTTCTATTTCTACAAGGCCAACTGGTCCGACGAGCCGGTGGTCTACATCGCCAGCCGCCGCTTCTCGCCGCGGCCGGCGGGAGTCACCAGCATCAAGGTCTACTCAAATCAGGCCGCGGTCGAGTTGTTCGTGAACGACAAGTCGATGGGCGTGCTGAAGGCGAGTCCGGATCGGGTGTTTGAGTGGAAGGGGGTTGAGTTGCCTGGGGGTGGGGTGGGGAACTGCCGCGTGAGTGCGGTGGGGATGGATGCGGGAGGGAAGGTGGTTGTAAACGATGGAGTTGGATGGTTGTGTGAGGCGGCCAAATAGGAGACCCGGCTCCTTCGTTTGCGGCGTGCGGAACGCGGATTGGCGAACCGTAATCAGCATCAGCAAGAAGTCCTACAGTCTTTCGGACTCCGATGGGCTCGAAGCACTTCTGCAGGAACAATCGCGATGCCAGAACCACGCTTAGAAGAAGTTTTTAAGTTGTCCGGTATTCCGACCTACACATTCGTGGAGCCGACAGAGTATGAGAAGCTAAAGGTTTCTCTCCGAACTCCAGGGCGTGGGGTTGTTATAGAGGGACCCTCTGGAATCGGGAAGACAACAGCAGTCGTTCGCGTGCTTCAAGACTTGGGCGTCGGCGACAAGAGCAGGCGACTGACTCCCAGAAAGCGCGAAGACCTTGAAGTGATACGCCAGCTATCAACCGCCGCTCCATTTGGCACAGTAATAATCGACGACTTTCACAAGCTCGACATGCCGGAGCAAAAGCGGATTGCCGACATGCTAAAGGTGCTCGCAGATGAAGAGTCTATCAACTCCAAATTGGTAATTGTCGGAATCAATCGCGTTGGTGTTTCGCTCGTTGATTTAGCGACGGACTTGAATACCCGCATCGATGTACTAAAATTTGAGGCCAATGCAGATGATCAAGTTGAACGTCTTATAACACTCGGAGAGCGCGCATTAAACATAGGCTTCAATACTAAACAGGAAATTGTCAGAGCATCCGCCGGAAGTTTCTTTATGGCACAACTTTTGGCACATGAAACTTGCCTGCTGGCCGGCATTTCTGAAGCCAAGGCAACAATCACTCCGGTTGAGACAAGCCTCGAAGCCGTAAAGACAAGGGTGATGGACCAACTCGATCGCGCGTTCAAGCAAAGCGTTAGGGCGTTTTGCTTAGGCGTCCGACAGCGAACTGAGGGGCGTGCGCCATACCTGTTTATCCTAAAGTGGCTTTCCGAGAGCTCGGATTGGTCAATTAATCTCAGCGATGAAATCCGCAAGCATTCGGAACATCGCGGGAGCGTTGGTCAGGTGGTAGACAAGGGTTTTGTAACCACACTGTTCACGAGAAACCCAATCTTGAACGATGTGCTCCATTACAACGAGCAATCTCGCCAGTTAACTGTTGAAGATCCCAAATTCATTTTTTACTTACGCAACCTTTCATGGCACACTTTCGCGTCTGACTTAGGATTTCCAACAGCAGTTGCTGACACCAAGTACGATTTTGCATTGTCTTTTTCGGGCACCGATCGAGCGGTAGCCGATCGCCTCTTCGAAATCCTGAGTGGCGACTACGAGCTTTCCGTATTTTACGACAAAAACGAACAACATCGAATTATTGGTCAAGACGTAGAAGAGTACCTAAAGCCAATTTATCGATCTGAAGCCAAATACATTGTTGCTCTGCTTGGCAAAGATTACCCAACACGAGTCTGGACCAAATTTGAGTCAGAGCAGTTTCGAAAACGATTTGCGGAAGGGGCGGTAATTCCAATCTGGTTCAAAGATGCCCCACCAGGAATGTTCGATGAGTCTTCTCGAATTGGGGGGATTGAATTAGACCCAACCGGGGACGTAGATCGCCAGCTTCAAGACATCGCCGCGATCCTGGTGCGCCGGCTGCGTAGTTGAAATCTCGATGCGCGCTCAGAATCTGATCGAGGCCAATTTGTGGGAATTCTTTGAGCCACCTTTGGTTTTCCGTTGAACTCAAAGAGGCGGCTGGCATTGATGTTGCTCCCGCCGGTGATTCGATCTACATCCAACGCGCCGTGCCATTGACCTCGGCATTGAGAGGTTAGTGTCGCTCTTTGCCATCGTCCCCAACGAAAACCCAGTGACCTTGCCGAGCAAAGGTCAGTAGCACGACATTAATGCCACCAGCCGAGTTGTGAAATCCGACACTTCAGGCCCGGAGTGTTTAGCAAGTACAATGAACTTTTCTCGGATGCGCTCGGCGGCCGGGAATGGACGATCGTGAAAGACCGTTAGAGGAGCACACGGAACCTTGGCAAGACCTCGCCCAAATCGATCAATCAATCAGCCCCGCAGCGATTCTCGCGACGCCCCGATTGCACGGGGTGAGCAAACGCCTTTGTTCCAATCACTTCGGACCGCAGGCTTCGAGATCGAGTTGATCTCGCACGCAGAAGCGATCCTGCGTCATGACATGGGGCGAGCGACCCTTGAAATCGAAAGCGTGCTGACAAACTTAAGAATTCCAGCCGAAGAACTCGTACGAGGCGGGGGCGGAGAGACACTAGGCACACAACGACTTCGACACCAGTTCTTAGAATGCGACTGGCGCCCGCACGAATTTGAGATTAAGCGAAGTATCGACGGCATTGAGAAGGAGTGCGTGACTCACAAAATTGATCACGTAAAGACTTTCTTGGGTGGCACATTTGCACTGGAAATAGAATGGAATAACAAAGACCCATTCTTTGATCGCGATCTCGACAACTTCAAGCGACTGCACGCTGATGGCGCTATTTCGATCGGCTGTATTATAACGCGCGGAAAGACATTACACGAAGGATTGCAGGGACTGGTAGAACGCTTTGCAACGCGAAGGAAATTGGTCCGGATTAAACAGTTGAATGAGTACTACGATCCCACACGACGTCAGAAGGAGCTTATAGCGCGTGGAGTGGAGCGACTGGGATCCTTTGCCAAGGGTTGGTCCACGGCATTCTGCGCCGATAAATTTGGCGAATCTACGACCCATTGGCGGAAACTACAAGACCGTATGCGCCGAGGCGTCGGCAATCCGTGTCCTTTACTACTCATTGGCCTTCCATTGAGCGTCGTCACCGAAGAATAGGTTGCACAACTGGTTGATATTATCTAATGTCGACGCGGCGTGAATGCTCCGTTGACGCTTGGCGGCTCGGCATCCAAGACCAATTCAGGCGCGAGCCGCCAGTTAGATCGACGGCCAAATGGTCGTCGGATGTTACCCTCACAGCGAAGTTGAACGTCGTAGGGAATGCGGATCCATTCCTGAATAACAACGCGATAGAAGTTTCGATGCCATTTCCGTCAGTCGAAGCCTGACCAAAGGCTCTGTACCCCGAGCTGGATAAATCTTAACTCCTGAATCGGTTTTGCTGCGGGAGAACGCGGGTGGGCGACCACGCAATCCTCTGACCTTCCCCCGGTTCGCATACCAGAGTCTATGAGACATTTCCGACGCTTGCACCCTGCTGCTGGTCCGACCGCAGCGTAGCGGAGGTCGGACCAGCAG